>JAABRD010000081.1 GCA_011391085.1 Thiotrichaceae bacterium
TAATAAGCACGGCTGGCGGGCCAACTGACCTAACAAACCGAGTCGTTGAAAAGCCTCCTCGGTAGCCGTGGGGGAAGGTTCGACACTGACGTCGGCATAGTACACTTCGCCACTCAGTTCGCGTTGCGTTTCAACCTTGCCGCCTACGGGACGTAGTAGTTCCGCTAACCATTCTTTGGAAAATTGGTCGTGAATTTGGCGAATCATAAGTGTTGGTAACGAATTGTTTCAGTAGCCCAAAACGACGCTTTGCCAGGTGACAAAGCGTCGCTTTGAACTCATGAGGTTTGGTTAGGTAGTTTCAGGCAAATGTTCTGCCAACATTTCTGTCAAACCGACCATCGGCATTTCCATCTGGTAGGCTTCCATACCTTCTTCCATGATGATTCGACAATTGGCACAAGCCGTCACCAATTTTTCCACTTTCAGCGCGTCCAGTTGAGATTTCTTGCGTTTAAACACCGTCGTGCGCAATTCGTGGGATTCTTCAATGGCACTGACGCCGCCACCACCACCGCAACACCAGTTCATTTGGCCGTGGTCTTCCATTTCGACAAAGTTTTTGGCAACCATTTTGAGGAGGTTACGCGGTTGTTGAAGGACTCCTCCTCGCCGGGCGATTTGGCAAGGGTCGTGGAAGGTAAGGCGGGCTTCTTCTAACGTACCATCCACTTTGAGTTTGCCTTGGTCACGCAGGTCATCCAAGATTTCCAGAATGTGTTGGACTTTGAATTTAAATGGACGTCCTATCAAGTTGGGACCTTCCCAGCGAATGGCCATGTAGGCATGACCACATTCGGGACTGATGACGGTTTTGACTTGCAATTTTTCGGCGGCATTGACAATGCGACTGACAATTTCTTTGGCAATGTCCGAAGCACCAATTTGGATGCCGCTGTTGGTGGCTTCAAAGGCTTCAGAGGAGATAGTCCACGTTTTACCAACCGATTTCATAATCTTGGCAATGGCTTCCATATATTCTGGGAAGTTCATCACTTCCATGGAAGACATCAGTACCAGGTAGTCAACATTAGCTTGGTCCACAGGAATTTGGAGACCGGTGCTTTTTTCAACATGTTTGATTTGGGCCAATACCGCAGGCCATTTGACACCCATCGGACTGCCGATTTTAACTGCACGAGTGGTTGCCCCAATGAGTCCTTCAGGCGCATGTCCTGCGGCGGCCAGCCCTTCACGGGTTTTGCGAATCATATAGACCAGGTCATTGCCGACTGGGCAGACCATGGAACAACGTCCGCACATAGTGCAGGAGTCATAGACGTATTCTTTCCATTCGGCCAGGTCTGCATCCGTGAGAGGTTTAGACCATCCCCATTTCACCTTTAGGCGTCCTAACAAAGTATATTCTTGTTCCCAAACCTTTTTGAGAGGTCCGAGTTTGTAAATGGGTGTGTATTTGGGATTGCCGGTTTCTGTGTAAAATAGACAAGCATCGGCACACATTCCGCAGTGGACGCAACTTTGCAGATATGAGGCAATGGAGGTGTCTATCTGTTCTTTGAGGGCTGAATAGCCGCGTTCGAAAGTGGCTGTACTCATACTTCTATTCCTCTTTGGGCAGCCCGGCTGCCAGTGGTCCAACGTGCAATGAGAAAGGTGAGGGTGTGCATCAGTTTCGTAAACGGTAGCACTATCATCAAGAGTTCGATGCTGAGAATGTGTAAAGCTAACGCCAATGGATAAGGTTGTAGCAGGTGTTGAAAAGCGATGTAGCCTGTGACCAGAGGTAAGAAGGTGACGGTCCAACTGAGATAGTCTTCCAGACCTGACAGGAATTTTAAGACCGGGTGAGTCAGGCGATTGATGAGAAGGGCTATCATGGCAAAGATGCCAAGCAGGGTGGACACGTTGATAAGAGGGGCTGGAAGGCCAGGCCAACTGATACCCAGGGTCTCTTTGAAGAGGAGAATGTGGGGATCAAATAGGAAGAGACTGATCAGGAATCCTGCATGGAAGAGGTAACCTGCCAGGATGATAAACATGGAACGTTTGAAAACGCCAGGGGCTGGGACAAAACGTCGCACGATGGTTCGAAAGCCACCAGAAATGCCCAATGCCCGCACGGCAGCATGTTCTCGCGGTTGGCCTAAGGATAAGATTTCGAGTATCCTCCAGAGGATACCAAAGATAAAAATGGCCGTGGCCAGGTGAAACGCGGGGCCACGTACCATGAGTAAAAAGTCTGCACTGGTCATTGTTATTTCCTCTCTAAATCATCAACGGTGACTGTTTGGTGGTGTTGCTGGGCAAACGTTTTCTGTTGTCTATTTCTAATGCCCGCAACCACGCCGATGGCTACCCCACCCACGGTGGCGTAGCTGGCAGCTGTGGCCACGCCCGCAGTGGGGATTGATAAGGCTTTGTAAAAACTGCCAGCATCCCAAAAGTTGGGTTCGGAACATCCTAAACATCCGTGGCCGGATTCAATGGGGAAGCTGGTCGCGTCATTCCATTTGAGGACGGCACAAGCATTGTAAGTGACAGGCCCTTTGCAACCCAGTTTGTATAAGCACCAACCTTGTTTGGCGCCTTCATCATCAAACGTTTCGGCAAATTTGCCACGGTGATAGAAGTGACGCCGGTAGCAACGGTCATGGATATTTTGACCGTAGAAGGGCATGGGGCGTTTTAGGGAATCCAGTTGGGGTAAGGTCCCTAAAGTAACATAATGGGCTACGATACTGGAAATTACAACGGGGATGGGTGGGCAACCAGGAACATTGACGATGGGTTTATCCCTAATCAGTTCTTGGACGGACACGGCCCCCGTGGGATTTGGATAGGCATACGGCAATCCACCAAATGCGGCACATGTGCCAACGGCAATGATGGCTTTGGCACCGCTGGCCACTTCGTGCAACATGTCTTGATTGCTGATTCCTGCAATGGTTGAGTAACCTGGATTGCCCAGCGGAATAGAACCATCCACGACCAATAAGTAATTGCCATGATTGGCTTTCATAGCCTCCGCCCGTGCCTTTTCGGCGGCGTCGCCAGAAGCGGCTTGCAAGGTGTGGTGGTAATCTAAAGAAATCATGTTAAAAATGAGATTTTCTATGGTAGGCGCATGGGCGCGAGTCAGGGATTCCGTGCAACCTGTACATTCTTGGAAAGATAGCCAGATCACGGATTGACGTGGCGTATTTTCTAAGGCTTCGGCAATTCTAGGAATCATGGTCGGCGGCAAGGCCATCAGAGAGGCGGCAGTGGCACAAAATTTTAAAAATTCGCGCCGGCTGAGACCTTGCTTGCGTAGGCTGTCGCCAATGGTAGGAGGTATTGACATGAGGATTTCCTCTTGTTGTGGTAAAAAATGATAACCGCGGTTTTTAATCAAATTACTTTGGGTCATTAGAAACTCAGTTTCTTATATCTTGTAAAGTTTCCTAAATTTTAAAGGGTTTAGAAAAATTATCCATTTAAATTTTAATATTCTAATATTAGCACAGATAGATAGAGAAGTAAAAATTGATAGTGATGAAATATGTATGGCATCAAAGTTTGCGTAATATCCAGTCATCACTTCATTGCAATTCTCAAATAACTTTGTTTTGCAACACTCTCTAAATTTGGGTAGTGAGGCAATGTGGGTGTACTGTCTGAACTCTGATTAGAATGATTTTCAGATGGACTTTGATTAGTCAAGCCTTCTTTCAGAGTCCTCATTTAATCATTTCAATCAGAGTTCCAGACCTTCGCGAAACTGTGCGATATTTCATCCAGATGGCATCACTACCCATGCAGTGATATTTGGAATGGGGTGGACAACGAGAAGCCAGGTGGTCCACTTTACGAAATTAATGAAGTGTATGAACAGACACTCTTCCGTCGTTTCCTCCCTGTGATTGACTGGTAATGATGCAATGTGGATGAAGTAGGGGCAACCCTTGTATTCGCTCAAGGTTTGTGAAAATCGCTATCGTTGCGGACAACCACAAGGGTCGTCTCTACTGAAAACTACCCACATTGTATAACTACCGCTGTTCAAACAGTGTGGACCAGGTCGGAAAATGTGTCGTATTCAATGTGGGCGATAGATATAGTGATATTCCTATCAATTAGTACATTCTCCTTTGGAGCGCAATAAGAATTATTGCGCCCCGTGCGCCCACTTCGCGGTGGCGTGAAGCGCAATAATTCTTATGGTGTTCTGGCGGGAACCGTACAAGTTTGAGGGAATATTTAAAAAATGGGCGTTGCACACAAGGTTAGAGTTTACGTTTTGCGCAATCCCACTCTTAAAATGCTAGATTCACTCTTTTTCAATGCCGTAAAACATGCCAAAATTTTTTTTTGAATAATCTTGCAAAAAAAAAATGGACACTATATTATATGGTCATGGGTTGCCAAATAAGTACACATAAAAAATACAAAAATAGGTCATAAACTTAAACTTACGCAAATGACTTGAAACCAACAGCAAATTTCCTTAATCAAGAACTTTGCGTCATTTCTATTGACAAAATCCATTTGACCAATATTTATTGTATTTTTTTGCGTTTGTTTAATCGTTCACTTGCAAATGAGGAAGAACTTTATGAAATTTTCTAAATATGCTTTCTACCGAACCGTTTGGGTCTTTGGTCTGTTATTTTATCTCACTCCCACTGTCTTACTGGCAGTGGACGAGGCTTCACTACCCGTTATTCCTGACACGCCCGGGGCCAGTTTCGACCCGGCCCAAGTTGACACGGTGTCTAACAAGACCAGGGCCTTTGGCGGCGGCGCCTCAACCAAACGTTTGCCACCTGCCCCCCGAACCAAGGCTGAAATTATTAGGTTGATGAAGAAACCTAATAAAACCAGAGGCATTGGTGGCAAGGCATTATCTCCTAAAGCCCGTGCTTACATCAACTTTAGTTCTGGTTCCGCCCGTATTCAACCAGCCTCTTATTCACTCTTGAATGAATGGGCCGCGGCCTTACAAAGTGGAGAATTGGCCAGCGCCACTGTCAAAATAGCCGGTCACACTGACAACGTCGGTTCAGAGGATATGAATATGGATTTGTCAACGCAACGGGCCAGTTCTGTCAAGACATACTTGGTTGAACAAGGAATTACCGAGGATCGTTTCCAACTCGTGCCTTACGGAGAAGGCAGACCTTATGCGTCCAATTCAACAGAGGCCGGCCGGGCTTTAAACCGTCGTGTGGAATTTATCCTCAACTATTCTGCGACGGAGGCAGGATCCGACCCGGCCGCTGGTGGAGAAGAACCTTATTACGAATAACTCACCTTCCGCAACGACACGATAGAAACTAATAGGACTTACGCAGTTACCCCACCCCAACCCTCCCCCCACGCGGGGAGGGAGTGATTCCCCCCCGTGTACGGTGGGGATAGGGGGTGTGTCAACTCAACGACTTACAAAAGTGGTTGCGTAAGTCCTGACTAAGTTTCTTTAAAGAAATTTATAGAACTTACGCAATCGTTTTTGTAACTATTTGATTTTACACACTATCCATGTGTACGGGGGGGGACTCCATCCCCGCGTGCGGGGAGGGTTGGGGTAACTGCCGGCGGTTGCGTAAGTCCTGACTTAGTTTCTTTTAGGACTTACGCAGTCACCCCACCCCCACCCTCCCCCCACGCGGGGAGGGAGTCATTCCCCCCCGTGTACGGGGGGATAGGGGGGTCTAAAATCAAAGAGTGACAAACTTGGTTGCGTAAGTCCTGTCTTTGACATTTTGCGCAATTTCTAAACTCACTTCTATTTTGAAAAGGTAATCTAATGCTACACCGTAAATTGCTGTTAACAATAGTTTTGCTAATTGGCTTACTGGGTTCTTCCGGCTGTGCCGATATGCAGAAAGCCATCCCAGGAATCGGGGCCCTCACTTGTGCCTTAGGAATCAATGAACTCACCGCTAAATTTGGTCATTTGACTCGGGCTGTTGCTAGCCTAGCTGGAGGAGTCATGTGTGGTGCAGTTGGCAAGGAATTGGCCAAGTACTTAGAGAAACAAGACTACGAAAATATCGCCACCGTTGTGGATGATCCAAAACCTCAAAAACAAACTTGGTGTTCAGGAAGTCGGGGGTTTGCCGTCAAACCCACCAACGGCTGTGCCGACAAAAACCAAGTGACTGTCACTACCCAACCTGTGTCCACAGTCGCAGGTAAGCAATGTCGTGATTATCTCACGGAGGTGCGCACTCCTAGCGGTGAATTTAAAACCGTAACTGCCAACAGTTGCGAAAGCACAAGCACTGCCAGTCGCCTGATGAAACCGGTCACCACCTCATTATTTGTTATAGAGAGGAAAGTATGAAAAGAATCACTCTATACCTGCTGTTAGGAGGAGGACTCATCGTCAGTTTATTATCGGCCTGTCTGGAGATTAAGCCAAATAGTTCCTCTCGTCATGAGAACGCCAGAAGTACTAACCCCATGATGAGTTTATCGACTCAAGGGCATTCCCAACCTAAACACACTTCCGTTGGAAACGACAAACGAGTGGCTTTAGTCATTGGGAATGGGGCTTATCGACACGACAATGGCAGACTCAATCTAACCAATCCTCCCCATGATGCGGAAGACCTGGCTACGGTTCTGAATCAGTTAGGATTCACCGTGATACTCAAAGAAAATTTGGATAAGCCAGAAACCGAAAACGCTTTACAAGAATTTGCCCAACAATTGCGTGGGGCTAAACTTGGGGTTCTGTTTTACGCAGGACATGGCGCACAATACCAAGGAGAGAACTTTTTAGTTTCAGTCAATGCCAATCCTAATGCGGCAAAAAAACTGATTCTCCGTGAACTGGTCACTCTTGATCAAATCTTAGCCACGATGGAACAAACTGGTGTACCCACCAAGGTCATCATTTTAGATGCCTGTCGTAACAATCCTCTATTTAAGGACGGTTTAGCAATGACGCAATCTCAAGCCCAACACGGTGGGGGAACTTTCATTGCCTATTCCACGCAACCGGGGAATACAGCAGCCGACGGGGGGGGACGCAATAGTCCTTATACTGACAGTCTGTTGCGATTTATCAAGGAACCTAACTTGCCCATTGAAATGCTGTTCAAGAAAGTTGCGACAACAGTGTCTGAAAACACCAGCGGTGCGCAAATTCCATGGATGTCCAGTGCCTTGTTGGGAGGTGATTTATGCCTCGCCGGCTGTTTTTCGGCAACTGCCAAAGAAGGAGGCGGGGACAATTATTGCACCACCCAAATTGGTGAAGGGTTATATCAAGGAGAATGTCAAAACGGTCTTCCCCATGGCCAAGGCGTGATGAAATATCGCACTGGGGAATACTATCAAGGGAGTTTTAAGGAAGGTTTGAGAGATGGCCATGGCATTCAGTATTTCACCGATGGTACTGAAATGGCCGGGAATTTTTGTGGAGGCCGGTTGTGCAATTAGGATTACAGAACAAACTGATACTGCATAGCTTGACAATTTGAGTTTGGTTCGCCGCAAGGGATAACACCCCTCGAAGGGGTGTTATCCCTAATAGCGCGTCACTATCCAAATATTCAATCACCCAAAGAGGTTAACAATGATTTTCAAACAATTTTGCGCTACCACGTTATGTTTGGCTGGGATAATATCTCCTCTTGATACCACTGCCGATGACCGGGCCTTGATAATTGGCATCAATGCCTATCCAGGAGACAGTGCCCTCGAAGGTTGTAAAACCGATGCCGAGAACATGTACCAATTTATCCAAGAGGTGTGGAATTATAAGCCTCAACAAATCAAAATGCTGACTGACGAAGCTGCCACCAGGCAAGCCATTTTAGCTACCTTTGATGACTGGTTGATCAATGGCAGTCAACCAGGTGACCGGATCTTGTTTTACTACAGTGGACACGGTTCCACTTTAGCCGACAACAATAGTGACGAAGGAGATGGTATAGACGAAGTTCTGTGCCCCATTGATAGCGTCGGAAATGACCAGAAGTCAAGAGGTGCCAACATGCTTCGCGATGATGACATCAACACCCGTTTACGTCAGTTACCAGAACGACAAGTCATTTTTATTTCAGACTCCTGTCATTCTGGCACCATCACTCGTTCCCTGGATTCTAACCAGCGGAAGTCTCACACACGGGTTAAGCGACTCATTTTTCCCGATCAACCGCGCTTGAAACCGCAAGCACGAAGCATCGGTCGTCCTGAACCTGCCAACAATTTTGCGGCACCGTTAAATAATGTGATTGCCTACAGCGCGGTGGCGCCTAACCAAAAAGCCTTAGATGGCGGTCCCAGAGGAGGTATTTTCACGAATCTGTTTATCAAGGCGATTCGAGACAAAGCGGCGGATCGCAATAGCGATGGCAAGATCACTCATGCTGAAGTGCTAGATTATGTCCGCCTGGAATCCCAATCTTATTGCAAGAAAACCGGCAATTGTGCAGACAATCCTGGCCAGTTATTAACTCCACAGCTAGATGTTAACCCCAAATGGCTATCTACAGAGGTGACTGCGAAGGAAGCCACTCCACCCCCCCCTACCTCCTCACCAGAGGACACGATGGCGGTTGCACAAGTCGTCGCCGGCGAGAATCCTGCGCAATTGAAAACCCAGATGCTTCCTAGCACTCGCTTTCAATTGGGGGAAAACATGCAAATTAGTATCAACAGTCAACACCCCGGTTATCTCTTCGTTTTAGACATTGATAGCACAGGCAAGCTGACCGTCTTGTTCCCCAATGAATACAGCGTCAAACAGAATCGCAAAGGTGTCCTTCAAATCGGGCAAACCGTGACTATTCCGGATGATAGTTACGGCTTTGAATTTAAAGCCCAAGAACCAACCGGTAAAGGTTTACTGCTAACCCTCTTGATTGAAGAAGAAGAAACCTTTATCCGAACTTTTCAGCAACAACTCCCAATGACTCAACGCGGATTTGGGGTTGTCGAAAAAACCAGCCAGGTACAAACGACGTTACAAAAATTACACCAACAGTTACATCAAACCATCTTGACTCCTGAGGGCGGAAGTCGTCCCATCAACTGGTCAATGGTTAGTATTGAGTATGAAATTCGGTAGTGATGCAATGTGGGTGATAACAGCGAACGGACCAGTCGTCAACTTTGGCCAAACCGCAGAGAATCTTAAAGACCACGGAGGTTTTAGGTTATCACTCATATTGTATCACTACCAGATTTTGTAATTAACTTGGGTTGGCGGAGTCTAAATATCATGTATAGACTCTGCTTGTTTCAACTTATTGACATTATTCATCTCCTAAGGAACACGGAAACAAAACTAAATTTGGTAGGGAGGTATCAAACAGTGGTTTAAACCTGACAGGTCTCAAAGAACTGTCAGGTTTGGCAAAATGATTACGGCTTTGTGCCTGACTATTTTTTATTAGCTTATGTACACCGTTTCCTTTGGAAGGAACCGCAGGTGATGACCAAATTAAATTCATGGGAATAACTTTATGCCTCTGTTTAAAACAGAGTTCACCAATTACACTTAACCAACCGGGAAACTCTTATGAGAAATCTCATTCTAACTACGTTTCTGTTATTCTTCGTAATAACAACTTCGGTATTCGCAAGGACTACCGAAATATGTGCCACCATTGATGGTTCTGGTAGCATGGATGCTGACGAGTTTAAGTTGCAAACCGACGGGCTTGCCAGCGCGATTGAAAACCCAACGGTGGTCCCCCAGGATGGCACGGTAACCTTTTCGCTGGTTCAATTTTCTAGCAGTGCTAGAGTTGAAATTACACCCACTCGCATAGATGGTCAAGCCACAGCAAATTGGATAGCCGGAAAAATCCGTGCTATCTCTCAATTGAGTGGCGGCACCAATATTCCGAGTGCTATTGACTTGTGTAGTCAGCAGTTTAAGTTTAACTCTGACAAACAAGTCATCGACATCTCCACCGACGGAGAAAATACCGAAGGTGGTTCCCCTTCCGTCGCTTCAGACCGTTCTATCACCAGAGGGGTAGATGTTATTAATGCGCTGGGCATAGGTGATAGCATCGACCAAACTCAACTGAAGTCCATGGTGAGACCACAACCTGCCCACATCTTCCCTCAAGATGGTTTCGTGCTGGTGACTCCCAGTTTTATCGAGTACGCCAATGCCATCAAGTCCAAACTTGCAGCAGAAACGGGGACCTTCATTCCCGCCACCGGTTCTGTGGAGTTATGTGCCGCTATAGATGGTTCTGGAAGTATGGAATCACAAGATTTTACCATTCAAAAAGAAGGGCTTGCCAGTGCTATTGAGGATCCATCGGTGGTCCCAACTGATGGGAGAGTGACTTTCTCATTGGTACAATTTTCTAGTACGGCTAGAATCGAAATTGCCCCAACTCTCATAGACAGTCAAACCACTGCCACTGCCGTGGCCGCCAAAATTCGTGCCATTTCACAACTCGGCAGTGCTACCAACATCCCTAGTGCCATCAACCTGTGTGCCAGTCAGTTCAAATTCACGGCGAATAAACAATTGATTGACATCTCTACAGATGGTGAAAATACCGATGGCGGCTCCCCTTCTACGGCGGCCGATAATGCGATGGCCAAGGGGGTGGATGTTATCAATGCCCTGGGAGTTGGAAGTGGTATCAAACAAGACGAATTGAAATTGCTTGTGAGACCACAACCGGCCAAAAATTTCCCTGAAGATGGGTTTGTGTACCTCGTTTCCGACTTTGCCAGCTATGCTAATGCCATTAAGGAAAAAATGAGTGCCGAAACGGGCACTCGTATTCCGGGGACCTTGGTCACCCAAGACCTTCGCATTCGCGCGATGATTCAGACCGTTGAAAAAGGTCAAATTGAGGGCGTTTGGCGGCTGGGTGGTGATGCGAAAACTAACCGCGGTGACCGCGTAATTTGGGGCTACTTCTATGCCAGCCCCAACGATGTCACGTGGGGCGATGAGAATAATCCAGATTTGTTTGTCAAAGTCTGGTTTGATGTCGGTGGAAGAACGGACGTTAACTACTTCCATGTTTCTGTCCCCAATATTGAAGTACAAAGCACCAAAGGGAATAAGTATCCCTTGCAGGGTACAACAACCATGGGGGTACGTTATGTGAGACATAGTTTCAATGACGATGGTTCCCAACAGGCTTTTTCCGTTCCGACTCTGGACACCAGCGCCAGTAAATCCGTGAGTCGTTCTGCCAACGCGAACATCGGTATTGCCGAGAGTACCAAAATCAACACCGTGGAAAAAGGCTTGATTATTGGTAAAGGTGGCAATGGTGACATCGGTAATCCAGTCCGTGGTGATCGAGTACGGTGGGGTTACTACTATGCTGATCCTAACCAAGTCAGTTGGGGTGATCCCAACAATCCAGACGTATTCTATAAGATTTGGTTTGATGTCAGTGGAAGAATCGATGTCAACTTCTTTCACGTTTCGGTCCCTGACATAGAAGTCTTTTCCCAGATGGTTGACCTCGCTGCAAATATTCCAATGACCGAACTCTTTAAAAGTACAAGTAGCCTCAACATGCGCTATGTCCGTCACGAATACTCCGCACCTGATAATGTGGAAGGATTCGTTCGAGATGCGGTCACAGGCACCCCATTGGCCAATGTGTCAGTCAAAGTGTCCCAACAGGGTAGCCAGATTGACCAAATTTTCTCTGGCACAGACGGTCGTTATCGTCTAAATATCCCCGAAGGAGAATACACTTTGGATGTTTCTCTAATGGGCTACATTCCTGCCACTGTTATTATAAAAGTGGTGCGTGGCGAAAATTTAACCGTAACGGCGTTACGTCAAGTCTCTCAGGCAAATGCTGGTAGCGGGACTGTTGCCGGTTTTATCTCTAACGCCTTCAATGGACAATCTGTGGACAGCATCACACTGAAGGTACGGAACGGTGTGAACGTCAAAACGGGGGCGATTGTGGCCACTGCCATCACCAAGAGTGATGGAAGTTACTCGGTCAATCTGCCAGGTGGTAATTACACCATTGAGTTATCTGGTACGGGTTACCTAAACACCTACTTCGACATCACCTGCGTGGGTGGATACACGGCAAATAATCAAAATGCGTCGATTACTCCAACCATTGGCAGTGGGGAAATTCGAGTGGTGCTGACTTGGGGTGATAAGCCTGATGACCTTGATTCCCATTTGATCACGCCAAATGTTCAGGGTCGAAGTTACCACCTCTTCTTTGACTACGGTGGAGACCGAAATGTCGCCCCTTACGTTTTGCTGGATGTGGATGATGTTTCCAGTTACGGTCCTGAAACGATCACCATCTACCAGTCAAAACCAGGTATCTATCGTTACGCTGTTCACGATTTCACGGCCTTCGATAGTAACAGCACGCCAACGATAACTTCTTCTAGTGCCAAAGTGGATGTTTATTCCTCGACTGGGCTACTGAAGAGTTACAAGGTACCTTCCACGGGTGCCGGAAGATGTTGGGAGGTTTTCTCTCTCAATGGTGTCACTGGAGAAATGACGACAATTAATCGCATATCTCCGACAGAACCTTGTGAATCGGTTTTTCAACCAGCCGATAGTTGTTTGACAGTGCAACGGTATAACTCTCCAGAGGAACGCCTGTTCGAATCTGCCTTTACTAAATGATGGTTTTAAACCTCCGAGGTCTCAAAGACCTCGGAGGTTTGAACGAACAGAACGATCAACCTGTCTTCACTACCCACACAAAAAACTATAGCTGAACTGACAGATACCTTATGCCGACTCTTCGACTCATTCAGAAACAGGGTTTTATCAAAAAATTCTGTTTCTTAGGATTGTTGTTATCACTATTGCTACCCATGACGGGCCAGGCCGAATCGCCGGCGGTCACTGTGGCCAAACTCAAGGAACACCACTCTTTGCTTGAGGAGGCTGCTAACAAATTTGCGGTCTCTTCCCGCTATCTGACGGCCATTATTTATGTTGAACGCACCTTGAATTACGACTGGACGGATGACGCCTGGGATGTGACCCTTGCCAAGGTTGGAAAAAATAGTTCGATTGGTTTTGCGCAAGTGAAGCTAAAAACCGCTTATTTTATTGAACGACAATTACATGACCCGACCAGTCTATTTTATCCTGGCAAACCTTATGAAAATGTCTTACCTGTGAGTCACAGCCCCAATGAACTCATCTTGAAATTGACCAACGAGTCACTCAATCTTCTCTATGCCGCGGCTTATTTAAGACTGATGCAAAGTCGGTGGGAGAAAGCAGGTTTCCCACTGGACCAACAGCCTGAAATTTTGGGGACCTTGTATTCAGCGGGATTGTTCAATAATGACGGAACGGAACGGAAACCGAACGCGACTCCCAAACCGAATGTGTTTGGGAAACAGGTGGCCGAGGCGTTAAAGTCTATCTGGTAATCAATCTACCGATACGCAATACACTTCTCACACACCGTACCTGTCACTTCCTTTTCCAAATTCGCTTGTCGTAATGCTTGAAATGTGGGCGAATGCCAGGCTTCCATGAAACTCATTTGTTTTAAATCGCCCATGTTAAATCGTCCGTCATGGTCAAAACAACACGCAGCTAAATGACCGTCATAGGTGATATGTCCTTCTGTGAACAACGCCCAGCAGGGTAAGGGGGGACGTAAGGCTCCAATCCGTCCCTGATTTCCAGCCGACGGCACCGTTCCTTTCGCACCCGCAGTCAGGCCAGCTTGACCATATAAGGGTAGCCAATAATGTTCATCCACATCCGATAAAATTTCCCGAACCGCGTTTTCCATGCGGTCTTGTTGGGCGCCGTCATATTGAATGGAAGAGGCATAAATACGGCATGGATAGTTTCCCTCATCACGAATGCGACGGGCTGCTTTGATGTTATGGATGATGGTATAAAACTCCTTCCCCTTTACCCGCGTCACCTCCTCAAATTGTTCAGGGGACGCATTGTTGAAGGAGAATTTCAACGAATCCAAACCCGCTTCCATACATGCTTTCAATTTATCTGGCGTGGCCAGGCGTCCATTGGTGGTCAAAAACACATAATCAAATCCGACTTCCTTGGCATATCGAATCGCTTCCACCAATTTTGGATAAATAAAGGATTCGCCCAGATAAAAAACGCCCAGTTCTTCGACACCTACTTCGTGCATTTCGTTCACGATTCTGGTATAGAAATCCCAATCAATATCTTGTTTCTCCCGTAATCGAAAACTGCTGGCGCAGTAAAAGCATTGAAAATCACAACGGGCAGTTAATTCAATCTTCACAGATTTAGGGGCAGGTGGTGCAACAGTTTGATAGGCGTCTGGAATTGAAGTGATACGGTCAATCTTTGTGGTAATCATGGAAATAAATGTTTCAGTGAATGGTTTTTAGAAAATCCAGGAGTCCACAGCGTAGCTTTGCAAAGCTACGCTGTGGACTCCTGGAGTGTTTGGCAAAGCTTACGCTTTGGACTCCTGGGGTGAGTTAGGGTACTCCATACTTTTCTTTCAATTGATGTTCTTGTTTTTTAAACTGCGCCCGCAAGTTTGCCAGTTCGGTCTTCCATTGTTGGCATGGGGCGGGGTTTTCCTTGCACCATTTCTGCAAGGTCTGTTTTTGTTCCTGACGGACCGCATGTTCTTGTTCACGTTTTTGCTGTTTCTCCTGGGCCGCTTTCTGCTTAAACTCCTCGCGTAACTGCTGGCACTGTTCAGGATGCGCTTTGCACTGTTCTTCTAAAGCCTGTTTTTCGGCCCGTTGTTTGCGACGTTCTTCTTCTTTGGCCGCCCGTTGCTGACACACTTCGGGAGTGTCGGTGCATTTCTGGTCTGTTGAAGCAGGTGCGGCCACTGGGGCAGGTGGTGTGGTGGCTGGGTCAACTGCCGACTGGTCTTCTGCAAGACTGCCAGGTGAGGAAAGTAGCCAAAGGACTGAAGTGAGTAAGTAGAAAGTGGGTTTGATAAATTTCATGTGGTGTACCTCTTGTTGAGTGAGTAATGATTCTGAAGAAACTTCGTTTCTTAGGTAGTGAGGCAATGTGAGTGATATTTAGGTTGCCCTCACCCCCGGCCCCTCTCCCAGAGGGGCCGGGGGTGAGGGGAAACATATCACCCAGATAGCATCACTATCGTTTCTTAAATGGGTTTGCCATCTAACAGAACATGTTGCCCTTGCAATTGCAAACGGCCTTCTGCAAACCAGTGAATGACTTGCGGGTAAATACGGTGTTCTTCGGTCAGTACGCGGGCCGCCAGAGTGTCTTCATTATCATTGGGCAAGACGAGTACTCGTGCTTGCAAAATGACGGGGCCACTGTCTAAATCTTCAGTGACAAAATGGACGCTGGCGCCATGTTCTGTCAGTTTAGAGTCTAGCACTCTTTTATGTGTATGTAAACCTTTAAAGGCCGGCAATAACGATGGATGAATATTAATCAGGCGACCTCGGTAATGAGTCACCAATTCTGGCGTGAGAATCCGCATGAAACCGGCGAGGGCGATGAGGTCGGGTTGATAGTGATCAATACAAGTTTGTAGGGCTTGATCATAGGCTATGCGACTGTCAAATGGGGTATGGTCTAACACTTCCGTTGCAATCCCGGCCTGTTGGGCATACAGTAAACCTGCGGCTTGGGGACGATTGCTAATGACAGCACGAATTTCTACTTGGGGGTCAGCCGCCTCAATGATGGCTTTCAGGTTGCTACCACGGCCTGAAATGAGGACAACGAGGGCTAATTTTTTCATGGGGCGAGAGGATTCCAATAATGGGTTATTGATGACTCAACTTCAAAAACTTTAACGGTTATTCTAAAATAATGGGTTGACCAGAATTGACTTCAATTTGACCAATGTGAAACGCTGTTTCACCGGCTTGATGCAATTGACGCAAAGCAGTTTCTAAATGTTCTGGGGAGACGCAAATAATCATTCCAATGCCACAGTTGAACACTCGATACATCTCTTGGTTCGAAATTTGACCGTGTTGTTGCAACCAGTCAAACAAGGGCAGACGGGGCCAAGAATGGGTATAAAGATGGGCACATAAGCCAGTCGGTAAAACTCTGGGAACATTTTCTAACAATCCGCCACCGGTGATGTGGGCCAGGGCATGAAGAGGAATTTGTTGTAGCAGTTGCAGAATCGGTTTGACGTAAATTCGCGTGGGTTCTAATAACACGTCACCTAAACGGCGACCTTGAAATTCGGTGTCTAATGCTGTTTTGGAAACTTCCAAAATTTTGCGAATGAGAGAGTAGCCGTTCGAATGTGCCCCACTGGAAGAGAGACCAATGATGGCATCACCGGCTTGAACTTGGCTACCATCAATGATGGCAGATTTTTCTACCACGCCAACACAGAAGCCAGCCAAGTCATAGTCTTCGGTTTGATACATTCCAGGCATTTCCGCGGTTTCTCCCCCAACTAAGGCGGCGCCTGCGATTTCACAGCCTTTGGCAATCCCGGCAATGACTTGAGTGGCGGTTTCGACATCGAGTTTGCCGGTGGCATAGTAATCCAGAAAGAAGAGAGGTTCGGCGCCTGAGGTGAGAATGTCATTGACACACATGGCTACTAGGTCGATGCCAATGGTATCATGTTTGCGCATTTGGATGGCGAGTTTTAATTTGGTGCCAACGCCATCGGTGCCTGACACGAGAACAGGTTGACGATAGCGGTCCAAGGGAACTTGAAACAGGGCGCCAAAGCCGCCGAGACCGCCTAGCATTTCACGACGGTGGGTCCGGGTCGCGAGGGGTTTAATACGTTCTACCAACAGGTTGCCGTGGTCAATGTTGACGCCGGCATCGCGGTAGGTAAGAGAGGGGGGGGTGGAAGTTGGATGGTTCATGATGAAAAGGTATCTATAGTAACATTCGCATAAATTTGGGTAGTGTTGCAAAGGTAATGGTTATGGGTTTTGGAGTACGGAATTTATTCCGTTTCAAGCGGAATTAATTCCGTCGGAATTAATTCCGGACTCCAACGGAATTAATTCCGTACTCCAACGGAATTAATTCCGGACTCCAACGGAATTAATTCCGGACTCCAACGGAATCAATTACGGACTTCAAAACTGCTATACCATTACTTGTACAACACTACCTAAATTTGTACTTTATCCACTTACGCGCAATAGGAATTATTGCGCCGTGCGCCCGCTATCCGACGGCGCGAAGCGCAATAATTCTTATTGCGCGTAAGTGTGAATCGTACAATTTAAGGTCCCAATGATTTGAATTTCTTATCTCGTAACCCCACTAAAATACTTTCTCCAGAGGGGGCTAAACGCAATTCTCCATAACTGGCGATCTGGTAGTTGGAAGCCAGTCCTTCTTGAAAAAAGAACGATTCCGCGCCTAGATAAATTCCTTCTGGTCTGGTACGAAAGTAGAGTAAATGTTCTTCCGGTCTCAGTTCCATTTTGCCATCGTAAATATCTTTGAAATGGGCGACTTGATTTTTATCGATGGCCACGATTAGATGTCCTCTGCGAATGTCAAGTCGCTTCAATTGTGGTTTGATTTCTTCAGCAATTTGATAACGTAGGGCCATGTAATCGCCTTGCATGAGGGAACGTGGATCGACGGGGGCAAGTTCTAATAATAATGGGGTGCCGTTCTTTAACAACTGTTCTTTTTGGTAAATGGAAAAGTTGACGCCGCCTAGAATTAGGAGGGTGGTGGTCAGTATGAATATTTTACTTAGCATGTTGTCTGCCTCTGGTTTAGGAGTCCAAAACATGTTTTGGACTCTGGTTTTGGATTCTGACGGTTAACTGCTACTGAGGTTAGTTATCCGTAACCGGTTCCTCTAAAACTCGCTTGAGTAAGAATCGAAGTCCCAATAATACCACGCCACTGCCGATTAAAGCCAATGATTTGTCGAGTAACGTGATTTCCAAATAGTAGTAATAGGCTACCAAAAATATTGTCAGGAAGACGATGGACAGTCCGATTAAAACGAGGTTGCCACGTTGAAAGCCGAGTGACATGACTATCAGTGCCGCAAGCATTCCTGGATTATTAGAGAATAACAGTCCTATCAGTAGTGTGCCCGTGAAAATCAGATAATTTCTAAGAGATAACATGGTCATCTGATGGCTATATAAAATCGAGTATTCGATGATTAGCAATAAGAGAGTTAAACCCAAAGTTGACCCTTCCCAGTTAATGGTGGCAAGAAAATTGATGGAGGGTAGAATAGACCACAGGAGGAGGATTTGCAAAGCCATGACAAAACCATAGCCCAACGGACGATAGATGGCCGCCATCGTTCTATCGGTTAAGTGATTGGCTTCTTCCAGCCAACACCAGGCGGCACCTGCGGCAATGCCGAAAATGAGGGCGTGAATTCCTTCATACACTTCCAAATCATATAATAACACTAACATCGCCCCTGCGGCAGTTAAGACCGAGAGGAAACGATGGAGGTTATGTTGGTACACGCCAATCAATAAAGTGGCTAATGCCATTGCCAGTAACATGGCCGTGGTGATGTCACTTCCCCAAAAGGTGCCGCCAATACATAATACTTGGCCAGTTAAGTTCAAAGCTAAATACAGTTGATTGAAAAACCAGGCCTGACGGTTGGGTTGGTGCAACACGATGGTGCTGATCACTAAGATGGCACCTACGATAATTGCTGAAGGGGGACTTTCGATGAGGCGTGTTGAAAAGAGAAAGCCCAGAAAGAGGATCACGGCCAGCCAGGCGCCGATTCCAAGTAACACACTGATAAACCAAGGCGGTGAAGGGACCGTGGCAACCGTGTTGGGAAATTCCCTGGTGATTTTGGCCACGGTGTTGGGTGATAATAAACTTTGCGCCAGGAGTTGGTTGGTGACGGTTCGTAACGTGATGGATTTTAACATGATTTGCTTCCCCAAGTGTTTGCAATTCGCATAAGTAAATAAGCCATGTAAGAGGCCTGGGCAATGACGACCAGGCCCATTAGCAACCAAGAACCAACGTCGTACCAAGGTAATGATTTGCCTAGCAAGGTGGTGACGGTTATCAAGATGCCTGTCAAACAAACGGTGAGAAGAAATAAATCTCGCCGTTGGGAACTATAGTACCATAAAGCCACGGCGGTGGTCTCCAAGTAGAGGGCCACAGCCCAACCTAATAGGGAAGAATGGTTGTAAGTGTAGTCTGAATCAAACATGATAATCGCTTGCAACGTGGGGAGAACTAAGACCGTCAAGGTGACCATGAAAATAATTCGTCCTAACCATTGGCCTTGTAACCAACGTAGTCCGCGTTTAAATGCCATTTCCCAGGCCATCAAGGCGAGTCCATTCAAGACAAACATCAATAAAAACAGTGAATCGGTCAAATTGTGAGTGGGATCAAATACTTGTTCCCAGTAGAGAGTGAGACTGAGATTGGCTAAGATTAATAGCAACAACCATAATGGTGCAAAGTGACTGAAGAAGACCCAGGGGAGAATTAAAATGGCCCAGGTGAGAAATAAGGTGAACACATCGGCACCGGTCTGATATACTTGTCCATAGACGGCCAATAGCACTCCCAGGACGAGGGAGGCAGCCAGTAAAGTCGCTTTTCCAGATAGATTCTCTAGGTCACGTAGGATGGCAAAGAGAATTAGGGCGAACAAACCTATTTCAAGGGTTGCAAATTTACCAAACCGGTTAAGATTAGCCCAATTGTAGGCGAAGAAAAAGATGATACCTGCTACACAGAGAGTAGTACCAAGCCATAATAGGGCCTGGTCGAGAAAACGTCGCCAGGCATGGCGGTTTGGAATGCAACCTATCATACGCAACGCATATTCGAGGGCTTGTGGAGACAGGTGATTGGTTTGGGCCAACGTGTATAGGTGATGGCGAGTGGCAATAATATCTAGGGAATCAGTTGACATCTGGTTAATATGATGAATGGTGAACGGTGAACGGTGAACAGGTCAACTTTACCAAACTTCCAAGATTTAGTAAAGCGAATAGAGTAATATTCTTTCTCATTTGTACTCCCCTGCCCCCCGTACACGGCAATGCCATTAAGTTAGGGTAGGGTGGATTAAGCGATAGCGTATCCACCTATTTCGGTGATGGTGGATACGCTATCGCTTAATCCACCCTACATGGCTACATGGCATTGCGGCGTGCGGGGGCAGGGGGGTATAATCCAATACAAAACAAGGTGTTAATGAGTATGATAGTTGAAACATTTTGTGGAACACTCTGCAACAACGCCAAAGAATTGTTCAACTTAATCAAATTTTGGCTAGATGCCAATGTGTTAAAACTCTTTGCGGGCCTGTTGCTTATCTTTTTAGCCAGTTGGTTGTTTTTAGAATTGTCTAAACGGATATTAGATTTTCTGAGAAAATACATAGATAAAATAAAAATGTTTGTCAGTGTTTTGGGGACGTCAACGGCAATATTGTTATTTTTTATCATCTTGCAAACATTTTTCAATCGTTCTCACTCACCTTCGCCCGCCACCTCGATTCTTCAACAAGATGATTGTAAACAAGAAGTTGGAAAAGATAAAAGGAAAGATTCTAAGAGAGTAAGAAAAGAGAATCAGAAGAATTCTAAATCTACATGTAAAAATAAGGGGAAATGTTAAGAGGTAGGAATAACCGGTAGTGATGCAATGTGGGTTCTCTGTCTGAACTTTGATTAGAATGATTTTCAGATGGACTCTGATTAGTCATAGCCTCCTTTCATAGCCCTCATTTAA
>JAABRD010000082.1 GCA_011391085.1 Thiotrichaceae bacterium
CGGACATATCTATTACCATATTAATTATATATTTAACGGGGGAGTCTTAACCTTAGTTTGGCTATTTTAACACACCTCCATTAAATTGCAAGGACTACCAACATTATCGGGCGTTAGGATTGGAGAAAGCTGGTGACATCTATTGGTTTTGGATTGGTTCACATGCACAATACGATAAAATTTTATCCAGCCCATCTGGAAAGGGTAAAAGCAAATAGGATTAGGCCAAGTAGGGTGGGCAATGTCTTTTTGTTGCCCACCATTTCAGCGAAACAAGTTGGATTTGGTGGGCAACGCTTCACTTTTGCCCACCCTACTTGACTTAACAAAATCCATTTCATTCCCTCCACCCCAGATACTTCTCGTCTAAAAACAGCGGCGGAATGAGAGAGTCTGCCGCGGTTTTTTGCGCCTGGATTTCTGGAAAAATTGACATTAGTTTGGATTCTATTTTACACTCTAGTTTTCCTTGACCAGGAGATTTGAAACGATGACCTCAGGCGTTCTGGAATTACCTGAAGAAGTGTTGACACCAATATCAGAATTTTAGAATTTTCAGGATGGACTGTTGCATTCTCATTCTGAAAATTCTAACATTCCGGCAATTCTGATTCAGACTAGGAATGTGGTTTTGCCCATTTTATTTTCTCACTTTGGGGGCGCGGGTTGATTGAACAATGCTATTAAGTTAAGGAATACGCCGGTGGAGTGGAGGCTTTAGCCGGCCGGCAGTGGGCACACTCCATGTCTCAAGAGTAAGGGAACGTCTACCGCCGATTGGATAGTGGATAATGGATAGTTATATACTGGACTGGAGGCTTCAACCGGGAATCGGGGTACGTCACCGGCTAAAGCCTCTAGTCCCACCACGATTTGTTTCATTATCCGCTATCCACTATCCACTATCCGCTAAAAAAAGTCACTTCTCTATCGGAAAATATTCTAACCAATAATCTTTGAAATTAACTTCTTTCAACTTAAAGCTAATCCCAAATTTGCTTTCCTTCTGACCTTTCAGGCTTTGTGTCGATTGACTGAGACCGACATCTACAAAACGCGGTTGGGCGGTGAGTTTACCTATCAATTCGTCTGGGTTGGGGCTGTAACCTTCCACTTTCACGGTGCCTGCTTCAATATGAAAGCCGGTAATCCAACTGTCTTTGGGAATCACTTTGTTCAAAGATTGAAGGATTCCCGTGATGTCTTGTTGTGGAAAGTCTTTGACAGGTCCAATGGAGTCTTCTATTTCTAAGACTTCTTGTTGGAGTTTACGCACGTCAACCGTCCGGGCCTTTAAGTTTTCTAAACGGGTTTGCAACCTTTGTTCATATCTAATGATATAGCCGATACCTGCCAATATACCAAGTAAAACTGCACCTGCCAAGAGTTGTAAAAACCATCGCTGTTTGCGTTGGGTGGTTTGAACTTTACGCAAGACGGCCCCAGGGGGTTCAAACGCATATTTATAGACTACAGGAGGAGGTAAGGGTAAGTTTTGCCATTCTGCGGTGGAAGTTCTCGATTCTTGTTTAATGTCATTCTTTAAGTGGGTCAGGGCTTGTTCCCATTGGCCACGAAATTCGGGATCCTCATAATCGGTTTTCGAAATCTGTAACCAACGTCCCATCGCGATGCCAGACCATTCTAAGCAGGTGATAGAGTCTTCATCTTCGTCATAGATTTGACAACTGGTATTCGTTTTCGTGCGCGGTAGGCTAACAATAGAACGGGGTAGCAGACCCGCTAAAAAGAGTCCCACTTTGTCAAAGGCTTGAAACAGTTCTTCAGCCCGTTTCACTGGTAGCCACAAGGCCGCAGTTTGTTTGTCTTGATGCGGTTGTACCGCCAGTAACAGCGGTTCTGTCACGCCCGGCAAGAGGGTGGCTTGTTGGAAACTGACCGCATTTTTTAAGGTCTGTTCGGTCATGGCAGGTAGCGTCAAGGTGGTCGCCACAAATTCCAGATTGGGGAGGGCTAACACAATGCGTTGTCGTTTATCAAAATTGGGTAACAAGCGTCGGGCCGCGTCTGCAATTTCAGTGGCCGAGAGGGTGAGAAGAGATTGACCTTCTTTTGTCACTAGACTTTTGTGGGCCGTGGGAAACAGTTCTTTGTCGTGTATAATGAGGCAGAGGTCGCATGAGAGAAGCGGATTTGAACGAGTTTTAGAGGTTTTGGGTTTCATAAGTATTTTGGGAAGTGAAGTTGTGGAGTCCAAGACATGTCTTGGACTCCAGCGGGTGGTAGGATTTGGTGGAAGTTGACTACCCGAAATTCTTAGCCACAAACTCCCAGTTCACGAGGTTCCAAAACGTTTCCACATATTTGGGACGGGCGTTGCGGTAGTCAATGTAGTAGGCATGTTCCCAAACATCGCAGGTTAGTAATGCGGTTTGTCCAGCAGTCATGGGGGTACCGGCATTGCTAGTGCTAACCAGGGCCAATTTGCCGTCGGCGTTTTTCACTAGCCATGCCCAGCCGGAACCAAAGGTGGTGACGGCGGTTTTGGCAAATTCTTCTTTGAATTTGTCAAAGCTACCAAAGGTTTGGTTGATGGCTTCGGCCAATTTGCCAGAGGGTTGTCCACCGCCCTTGGGGCTGAGGCAATTCCAATAGAAGGTGTGATTCCACACTTGGGCAGCGTTGTTGAAGATGCCACCGGCGGATTTTTTCACAATGTCTTCCAGTGACAGGTCGGCAAATTCGGTGCCTTTAATCAAGTTATTCAGGTTCGTCACATACGTTTGGTGATGTTTGCCGTAGTGATATTCCAAAGTTTCCTTGGAAATATGCGGTTCTAACGCATTGAGTTCGTAAGGTAAAGCAGGTAGTTTGTGTTCCATAAGTCTATCCTTAATAGTTAACTGGAAGTGCAAACTTGAGTTTGCATCGTTATAATAAATTATTCTCTCCTTTTTTTCAACATCATAAACTCTATGATTTCTAAAATTCCTTCTATGCTGACGTTGATGGGCGATTTAATTGCTTTACCTTCTGTCAGTTGCGTTAATCCTGCCCTTGACCAAAGTAATCAGGCGGTGATTGAAAAACTCGCGACTTGGTGCAATGATTTAGGATTTCACACGGAGATTTTACCCATTCCAAATTCTCCTAACAAATTTAATTTGGTGGCTACACTGGGAACGGGTGACAGCGGCTTGGTGTTAGCAGGACATACGGATACCGTGCCTTATGATATTGCGCAGTGGCAAACAGACCCTTTTCATCTGACAGAAAAGGATAATCGTCTTTATGGTCTTGGCACCGCAGATATGAAAGCTTTTTTCGCTATCGCTTTGACTGTTGCGAGTCAATGGTCTGCCAAAAATTTGCGCAATCCTTTGATTATATTGGCGACTGCGGATGAGGAAAGTACCATGAGTGGGGCACGGGCGTTGGTGAAAACCGGTGGTTTAAAAGCCCGTCAAGCTGTGATAGGAGAACCGACAGGTTTACGGCCAGTGCGAATGCACAAGGGTGTTTTAATGGAGGCGATTCGTTTAAGAGGTCAGTCTGGGCATTCTAGTGACCCGTCGTTGGGAAGAAGTGCGTTGGAAGGGATGTATCGGGTCATTGGTGAATTATTGAAATGGCGGGAGGAGTTGCAGGCGACTTATCGTCATCCGTTCTTTCATATTCCTGTCCCAACTTTGAATTTTGGATGTATTCACGGGGGAGATAATCCGAATCGGATTTGTGGTGACTGTGAGTTACAAATTGATTTGCGTCCGTTACCTGGGATGGCATTGGAGGAGTTGCGAATGTGGTTAAGACAACGGGTGCAACAAGTGTTACAAGGAAGTGGTTTGGAGGTGGAGATGAGACCTTTGTTTGACGGTGTTCCGCCGATGGAGACTCCTGCGGACACTGAAATTGTTCAAGTCGCTGAACGTGTTACGGGATACCCTGCGGGGGCCGTTGCTTTTGGAACAGAAGCCCCGTATTTACAGGCGTTGGGAATCGAGACGATTATTTTGGGACCTGGGGATGTGGACCAGGCGCATCAACCGAATGAGTTTTTGGGATTAGAACGGGTGCGACCAATGGAGGAGGTGTTAATGCGGTTGGTTGGGCATTTTTGTTTAGTGTAAGAATTTTGAGTACGGAATTTATTTTGCCGTTGGAGTACGGAATTTATTCCGTTTCGTTGGAGTACGGAATTTATTCCGTTTCGATGGACGGAATAAATTCCGTACTCCAACAGCAGATTCTATGTACGGAATTTATTTTGCCGTTGGAGTACGGAATTTATTCCGTTTCGATGGACGGAATAAATTCCGTACTCCAACAGCAGATTCTATGTACGGAATTTATAAAGTGTGGGATTAGGACTACCAGTCCTCAACCCTCACCCAGGTTACCTCACCACCTAAAACCGTTGCGACACGGTCAACCACCAAGTCCTACCCACCTGCGGTATTAATGAATTTTGAAAACCTGTACTGCGCTGTTCAAAATCATCTCCAGAACTCGCTTGTTCCAACCCCGGTTGGAGATAGCCCTGGTTAAACACGTTGAGAATCTTAACGGCCGCGGTCAAATCGTTTGCGTGATAACCTAAGTTCAAATGGAAAATCGTATATGCTTCGGCCTCTTTGCCTTCGGCACGTAAGGGGTTGCGCAAATACAGTTCCGTCGGACTCACGTAGTTAGCACGCAGATTGAGAGACCACTGCGCATTGAATGGCATCGTGAGGCCCAAATTGACTTTATGAGGGGCAATATCACCCAACTCAGCTTCTCCGTCGACCCATTGACCTGCGGTAAAATCGTAGTGAATGCTACTTTGCGACTGAGTAAAAGTATAGTAAGTATAACCCGTTATCGATGGGGCACCTGTTATAAAGTTAGGAAATGAATACCGTCCCCGGTATTCCAGACCATACACGTCACGAGTTCCCGCGTTCTCCGCCTCTTCCTTAATCACGTCATCATAGTGGGCGGTAAATAAGGAGACATCGTGTAACCAGCGTTTGGTCCGATACATCAACACCAGTTCCAGATTTTGGGCTTTCTCTGGTTGTAAATTAGAATTCGCCTGCCGCCCACTCCAGCCACCCCATAACAGGATGCCTGGTGGTTCCTGAAAAGCTTTGCCATACAACAGTTTGATTGCCGTATTCTCGGCTGGTTGGTAAATAACAGACAACCGCGGGTTAACCGAACTGCCATAGATCGAGTTGCGGTCATAACGGATCCCGGCATGTAGGCGCCATTGTTGAAGGTCCCAAATTCCCTGGCCATATACGCCCCAATCCTTGGTACTGATTAGATTGCTATCGGGCATCTCCCCTAACTCAATCGGTTGTAACAGCCTCGCAGGCACGGCGGGGTCACTGCTATGGAACACTCCAGGCCCCAAGCCGTAAGGTCCTTCATCGTCAGGCGTGGTCAATTCACAAAAGCTACCAGTCCAGTAATAACATGCCTCATAACTTTTCGTCAGCTGCGTCGCTTCATACTTCAGGCCGCCGGTTAAGCGGAAGGTCTCACTCCACTGGTAATCGTAATCCTGTTTAAATAGCCAACTGTGGTTTTGCGAGTAGAAGTCCGCAAGACTGAGGTAAGAATAATTAGACATGCCAGGGCGCTTATCGGTGGTGGCTTCCAGCCACTGCCAACTGTCATCATCCCCAAGCACGGATTGTTTATAGAGTGCCAAAGTCGTCACCTTGAAGTTTGGCGTGGCCTGTTGTTGATGTTGCAAATACGCCTGATCAGATCGACTTAGCCAAAGCAGATTGGGTTGCGCATGGTCAAACGAGTAATAGGGACCATAGCCTTCCTGAACCTGCCAGGCATTGATTCCCAATGTAAACCCCTTATAATGCAGATTACCTAAGATACCCCAATCTTTGGATGGGTCATAATACTCACCGTATTTCACCCCGTTATTTTCCAGTTGGAGAACGGGACCCCAAACTTGGGGATGGTTTAACCACTCAGAGGTAGCGTATCCCCAAGACTTGGGATAGTCCTCCAATCCCGCTTCATCACTTCGAAAGAACCGGGCCGCCAGGTTGTAAGACCAATCACCTTGTTTCCCCTGGACGAGGAGTTCTGCCGCACGACTTTGAAAACTACCGACTTGGCCGGTAACTTGGAAAAAATGGGTACCATCGGCTAAGTTTTCACCAGTCTGGGTGACGACATTAACTATCCCCAAAAAAGCGTTAGGACCATAGACTGCACTGGTGGGACCATACAAGACTTCAATACGGTCGATAGTAGAAATGGGATATTGTCGGGACGCTATAGCCGCTTGATTCCATAACAGGTTGTCCACATTCCCGTTAATCATCAACAACGTTCTTTGCAAGGCTGGTGTACGATAACCGCGCTGGTAGGCCGTTATCGGCGTGTGGCCATTACTTTTTATCGTATCAAACCCTGGTAAATCTTGAAATATTTCATCCAGACTGGTATAGCCACGTTCCTGAATGTCCTGCGCGGTAATCACAATCATAGCCGCTGGCGCATTCCGTAAGTTCTCAGCAATGCCGGAGGCGGTTTCGACTTTCACATTCATCAACTCTTCTAGTTCCATATCAAGTAGTTCTGCTACGGTGACTGAGTGAACTGACACAGAGTCAATCAGACAAACTAATCCAGTTAAAGACCGACATATTAAAGACCGACATATTGGATGCGTCATGGTTTTCATTGAGTTTCCCTCTCTAGGTGAGGTAAGTGGATAATGTTAGGATTGACACCACATGCTGAAACTAATGATGAACGGGGCGGTGATGCTGTGAGTGGTGTCCGAGGGTGGCCAGTTAGAGGACTGACAGTCCGCAATCATCATCTATTATATTGTATCACTTCACTACCTGCGATAGAAACTGAGGCAACCACGGGGCAAAAATTTGGAGTGTATTTTAGAGAAGCATGGCTGAGAGATTTTTGACATTTCCATGCTGGGACAGGGAAATAAAAAAAGGAAGAGTGACATGACTGTGTCGACTCTTCCTTATATTTTGATTTGGTACCGATGGCCAGACTCGAACTGGCACAGCTTTCGCCACTACCCCCTCAAGATAGCGTGTCTACCAATTCCACCACATCGGCTTTTTTGACTATACCTATATAATAGTTTCTGTTAGTCCTTCTGTCAAGTCTTTTTTGAAAAAATTTTTTGGAATTTGGAGTACGGAATTGATTCCGTGTCATTGGAGTACGGAATTGATTCCGTGTCATTGGAGTACGGAATTGATTCCGTGTCATTGGAGTACGGAATTGATTCCGTGTCTTTGGAGTACGGAATTGATTCCGTTTCAATAGGCGGAATAAATTCCGTACTCCAACGGAATAAATTCCGTACTCCAACGGAATCAATTCCGTACTCCAACGGAATCAATTCCGTACTCCAACGGAATCAATTCCGTACTCCAACGGAATCAATTCCGTACTCCAACGGAATCAATTCCGTACTCCAACGGAATCAATTCCGTACTCCAACGGAATCAATTCCGTACTCCAACGGAATCAATTCCGTACTCCAAAACCGCTAGACCATTACCTCTGCAACACTACCCAATTTTAGGTACTGAGAGAAACCGAGTTTTTGGAAAAAACTCGGTTTCTTTAATCTAACCCCCAAATATCCCAACCCCTAATGACAAACGAACAATTTACCCACTTCACTCAACAAGGCTACAATCGCATTCCTATTTTACGCGAAGTCTTAGCCGATTTAGACACGCCCTTGAGTGCTTACTTAAAACTGGCTAACGGTCCCTATTCCTATCTTCTGGAATCGGTTCAAGGAGGCGAAAAATGGGGACGTTATTCCATCATTGGCTTGCCAGCCCGGACGATTGTGCAAGTGACAGGTCACCATATTCAAGTCCGTACCAAAGGTAATCTTGTGGAGGACCTGGAAGTGACCGATCCGCTGGCCTGGATTGCCGATTTTCAACAACGTTTTCAGGTACCTAAATACCCTGAGTTACCGCGTTTCACCGGTGGGTTGGTAGGCTATTTTGCTTATGATATAATACGTTACATAGAACCCAAACTAGCCCACCCTAAATCTCCGGATCCGTTGGGAACACCAGATATTCTGCTGATGGTTTCCGAAGAAGTGGTTGTCTTTGATAACTTGAAAGGGAAACTTTACTTCATTTTGCATATCAATCCTGATCAACCAGATGCCTTGGTACAAGCGAATCAACGTTTAGATGCTTTGGTGACACAGTTACGGAAACCGACTCCGGGGCTTCCTCAAACCGTAGCACCTCCTCAAGAAATACAAGAAACAGATTTTCGACCAGTGTTTGCACGAGATACTTTTGAACAAGCCGTTCTACGTGCCAAAGAATACATTATAGACGGCGACATCATGCAAGTCGTTCTCTCGCAACGGTTGACCATTCCTTGTCAGTTGCCACCTTTAAATGTCTATCGGGCGTTGCGTTGCTTGAACCCATCACCGTACATGTATTATTTGGACTTACAAGATTTTCATATCGTCGGCTCCTCCCCAGAAATTTTAGCACGTCTGGAAAATCGGCAATTGACGGTACGTCCCATTGCCGGGACCCGCCGCCGTGGTAAAGATGAAGCAGAAGATTTGGCGTTAGAAAAAGAACTGCTTGCGGATCCGAAAGAATGTGCAGAACACTTGATGTTAATTGATTTAGGCCGCAACGATGTGGGACGAGTGTCGCAAATCGGCACCGTCAAACTCACGGACAAAATGATTATTGAACGCTACTCTCACGTCATGCACATTGTTTCCAATGTCACGGGCCAACTTAACCATGGCCTGACTGCCCTGGATGCCCTGAAGGCAACTTTTCCAGCAGGTACCCTCAGTGGTGCGCCCAAAATTCGGGCGATGGAAATCATTGACGAACTGGAACTTATCAAACGCGGAATCTACGGTGGCGCCGTGGGCTATCTCGGTTGGCAAGGAGACATGGACTTAGCTATCGCCATTCGGACTGCGGTGATAAAAGACCAAGTTCTCCACCTCCAAGTCGGCGCCGGCATTGTTGCCGACTCAATTCCTGCCATGGAATGGGAAGAAACGATGAACAAAGGGCGGGCGATGTTTCGGGCGGTGGCGATGGCAGCGACGGGGCTTTGATTTAGTGGATAGTGGATAGTGGATAGTGGATAGCGGATAGTGGATAGTGGATAGTGGATAGTGGATAACGGATAGTGGATAGTGGATAGCGGATAGTGGATAGCGGACTAGAGGCTTTAGCCGGTGACGTGCCCCTCCCACCGGCTAAAGCCTCCAGTCCGGTCTTGGTTTTTTCATTATCCACTATCCACTATCCACTATCCGCTATCCGCTATCCACTATCCGCTATCCACTATCCACATCCACTATATTAATTATGATTCTCGTAATAGACAACTACGACTCCTTTACCTACAACTTAGTTCAATACCTGGGCGAACTGGGTGCAAAACCGCAAGTGTTTCGTAATGACCAAATTACGGTAGCAGACATTGCGACTTATGCCCCAACCCATATTGTCATCTCCCCTGGCCCTTGCACACCCAATGAAGCAGGCATTTCGGTGGCCACTATTCAAAGTTTTGCAGGAAAAATTCCGATATTAGGTGTTTGCCTGGGCCATCAAAGCATTGGGCAAGCCTTTGGCGGTAAAATTCTTCATGCACGGCAGGTTATGCACGGTAAGACTTCTTTTATTCACCATCAGGATAAGGGCGTCTTTAAAGGACTTCCCAACCCTTTTGAAGCCACTCGCTACCATTCCTTGATTATTGACCGGGCTACTTTGCCAGATTGTCTGGAAATCACGGCGTGGACTCAGACGGCAGACGGAAATTTGGATGAAATCATGGGAGTGCGTCACCAAACGGTACCTGTGGAAGGTGTGCAATTTCACCCAGAATCGATACTCACTCAAGCAGGCCATGCGTTATTGCAAAATTTTCTGAATAGAAACTAAGTTTCTCACCGTTCCACTTATAGTCATATTCCGGTTCACTTGTACCTCCATTGTAGGGTGGATACGCTTCGCTTAATCCACCCTACAATGGAGGAATAGAAAGTACAAAAACGGAGGAATATTACTATATCTACTCATCTTACACAGTTGTCTGAATCAAAATCGCGTAAAGTGAGTTATCCATATAATACAAAACTTGCACTATGATTTAAAAAGACCTATAATTGGGAAAAACTCCCACAACCCATTCAATCTAACGTAAAACTATGTCTGTCCCACAACCTAAAATCACCGGCCTCATTGGTCTGGCCCGCAAACTGGTCATGGACGGCCTCTTAAAACCAGAAGAGGCTGAACAAGCCTTTGACCAATCCCTCAAGGACCGCGTTTCTTTCGTCTCCTATGTGGTCAAACAAAAACTCGTCACCAGCCGCGATGTTGCCGTCGCGGCCTCTGAAGAATTTGGTGCCCCTCTGATTGACATTGAAAGTATCGACCTCAATGCCGATATCATTAAGAAAATAGACGAAAAACTTCTTAGAAAATACAGTGTGTTACCCATTTTTGAACGAGGCAAAAAACTGTATGTGGCCATGTCTGATCCCACGAATTTAGCCGCCCTGGATGAAATTAAATTCCAAACCAAAATGAATACCGAAGCGGTTGTTGCTGAAGAAGATAAACTGGCCAAAGTTATCGAACGTGCCCTCGAAGTTTTTGACACCAGCATGAAAGACCTAGACGAAGGTTTTAGCGACGTGGACTTGGTAGAAGAAGAGGGCGATAAAAAAGCTGACGACAAAAGCGAAGCTGACGAAGCGCCAGTTGTCAAATTTGTCAACAAAATGTTGTATGACGCCATCAAAATGGGCGCCTCGGACCTCCACTTCGAACCTTACGAAAAATTCTACCGAGTCCGCTTCCGAGTCGATGGTATGTTACGCATTGCCGCCACTCCACCTGTAGGACTCTCCAGAAAACTCGCGGCCCGTCTCAAAGTCATGGCCCGGTTGGACGTTTCCGAACGTCGGGTGCCTCAAGATGGACGCATCAAAATTAAGTATGGACGAGGTTCTATTGACTTCCGGGTCAGTACCATGCCGACTCTCTATGGTGAAAAAATCGTCATGCGTATTCTCGACTCCTCGGCGGCGAACTTGAATATTGACATTTTAGGTTATGAAGAAGAACAAAAACGACTGTATTTAGAGGCCCTGCATAACCCCTACGGGATGGTGCTAGTCACAGGCCCCACCGGTAGCGGCAAAACGGTCTCCCTTTACACGGGCATCAACATCCTCAATCAAGAAGATGTCAACATCAGCACTGCCGAAGACCCTGTCGAAATCAACCTCCCTGGTGTAAACCAGGTCCAAGTGGATGAAAAAACCGGTATGTCCTTTGCCAAAGCCTTGAAAGCCTTCCTGCGTCAAGACCCAGATATTATTCTCGTAGGCGAGATTCGAGACCTTGAAACGGGAGGTATCGCCATTAAAGCGGCCACTACCGGCCACATGGTCATGTCCACTTTACACACCAATGACGCCCCTTCCACTCTCACCCGTATGGTGGACATGGGCGTTCCCCCGTTTGCGATTGCCACCGCCGTCAACTTGATTATGGCCCAACGTTTGTGCCGACGACTTTGCACTTGCAAAATTGAATTACAACCGCGTCCACCAGATAACATTCTGTTACAAGAAGGTTTTAAGAAGGAGGATTTAGATGGTCTGAAACTGTATACCAAAAATCCGTTTGGCTGTGAACGCTGTAATAAACTCGGCTATAAAGGACGGGTCGGCATTTACCAAGTGATGCCGATGTCAGCAGCCATGAAACGTCTCATTATGGGTGGTAGCAATGCCATAGGATTGGCTGACCAAGCGGCCAAGGAGGGTATTAATGACCTCCGTAAATCAGGATTGAAAAAAATCCGCGATGGATTCACTTCTCTGGAAGAGGTCAACCGGGTGGTCAATAAGGAGAATAAAGAAGAAAAATAACCGGTAACCAGGAGTCCAAAGCGTAGCTTTGTCGGTTATAGTCGCATTCCGGTGGTGTTGCAGAGGTAATGGTATAGCGGTTTTGGAGTACGGAATTAATTCCGTTGGAGTACGGAATTAATTCCGTTTCAAGCGGAATAAATTCCGTACTCCAAAACCCATAACCATTACCTTTGCAACACTACCAAAACGGTACTCAAACCACTTTTCACAAAGGAGAACATTCTATGGCTGCCGCAACTGCTAAAAAAACCGCTGATAATAAACCCGCGGCTAAGAAAAAAGAAGACATGTTTATCTGGGAAGGCAAAGACAAAAAAGGCGAACAACGCAAAGGCGAAATCACTGCTGCCAGTGACGTCGCTGTCAAAGCCATCCTCCGTAAACAAGGTATTACCCCGTCTAAAGTCAAAAAGAAACCCAAACCCCTCTTTGGAGGGGGAGGCAAAGCGATAGAAGCTGCTGACATCGCCTTGTTTGCCCGCCAAATGGCCACCATGATGACCTCCGGTGTGCCTCTTCTCCAATCCTTTGATTTGGTCAGCCAAGGCCATGAAAACCCGCGTTTTCAACGCCTTGTGTTAGCCCTCAAAGCCGATGTTGAAGCCGGCGGGACACTCGCCGATGCCATGCGTAAATTTCCAGACTATTTTGACTCCCTGTTTTGCAATCTTGTGGATGCTGGAGAACAAGCGGGTATTTTAGAATCCCTGCTGACCAAACTGGCCGTTTACAAGGAAAAAAGCGAAAGTATTAGAAAAAAAATCAAGGGCGCCCTCAGCTACCCCACCACCATTATGGGCGTAGCTTTAATCGTCAGTACCATTCTACTGGTCTATGTCGTACCTGTCTTCGCCGATATGTTCAGTAGCTTTGGTGGCAACCTGCCTGCGATGACTCAATTTGTGGTCATGCTTTCCAACTTCATGGTAGCCAACTGGCTTCCTGTTTTTAGTTCTCTCTACGCGGTCATGACCTTCTTCAAACAACTCAAGAAGCGTTCCATCAAGTTTCAACATGCACTGGAAAGATTATCGTTAAAACTCCCCATGTTTGGTGAATTACTCGTCAAATCTGCGATAGCCCGGTTTACTCGTACCTTGGCCACCATGTTTGCGGCAGGCACACCGCTGGTAGAAGCCATGGAATCGGTCGCAGGCGCCACGGGTAACATCGTCTTCTATGAAGCCTCCATGAAGATCAAAGAACAAGTCACCACCGGCGTTACCCTCGCCGAAAGTATGCGCAACAGTGGCGTCTTTCCCAACATGGTCGTCCAAATGACCCAAATTGGTGAAGAGTCAGGAAACATTGACAAAATGCTGAACAAAGTAGCTGACTACTATGAAGAAGAAGTTGACAACCTGGTGGAGTCCCTCAGTGCCATGATGGAACCTATGATTATGGCCTTCTTAGGCGTCGTCATCGGCGGCCTCGTTCTGGCCATGTACATGCCTATCTTCAAGATGGGTGAAAATATTTAAAGAATGGATTAATGGAGAATGAAAAATGGAGAATGGTAAATGAAAAACATAAGGCCGGACTGGAGGCTTCAGCCGGTGGACGTGCCCATTCTCCGGCTAAAACCTCTAGTCCGGTCTTTATTCTTTATTCTTCATTCTCCATTTTCCATTTTCCATTAAATCCATTTTCCGGTAGTGATGCAATCTGGGTGAAATATCGTGCGGTTTCGCGTCGGTCTTGAACTCTGATTGAAATGATTAAATGAGGGCTATGAAAGGAGGCTTGACTAATCATAGTCTATCTGAAAATCATTCTAATCAGAGTTCAGACAGTGAACCCACATTGCATCACTACCCATTTTCCATTATTTCATGAACACATTCATCTATCTTACTTACGACCCCGTCACAACCAGCCTCTTTGCCGGCCTCTTTGGCCTCCTCGTAGGCAGTTTCCTAAACGTTGTCGTTTATCGACTGCCCATCATGATGGAACGCGAGTGGCAAACGGAATGCACTGAATTAAAAAACAGACCCTCCTTGCTTCCACAGCGCAACCGACAAAAACGTAATCAAATCAAATACCGGCGTCGGCGTCCTCAAGTTCCAGCTAAGAGAACCGTTCGGAAACCACAGCTTCCTTCCCAACCACCCAAATTTGATTTAGTCTATCCTGGTTCCCACTGCCCCCATTGTGGTCACCCTATCACCGTGTTAGAAAATATTCCGATTCTAAGCTACGTGTGGCAAGGGGGAAAGTGTACTGTGTGTCGGCGTCCTATTTCATTACGTTACCCATTTACCGAAGCCCTCAGTGCCATCTTGGCTATGCTTACCGCCTGGCACTTTGGTTTTGGTTGGCCACTGTTGTTTGCCTTGTTTCTCACCTGGGCACTACTGGCCGCCAGTCTGATAGACTATGACCATCAACTCCTCCCAGACCAAATTACGTTACCATTCCTTTGGTTAGGAATCTTATGTAACAATTTTGGCCTTTACACTGACCTCTCCTCCAGTATTCTAGGTGCAGTGGCAGGTTATCTCTCCCTCTGGACTGTCTTCTGGCTATTTAAACTCTTGACAGGCAAGGATGGAATGGGTTATGGTGATTTTAAACTCCTGGCTATGTTAGGTGCCTGGATGGGTTGGCAAGGACTTCTGATGACTATTTTTCTTGCATCACTGGCTGGCACGGTGATTGGCCTGACCCTCATTTTATCTAGTCATCACAACAAAAGTCGCCCGTTTCCCTTTGGGCCTTATCTGGCTATTGCAGGATGGTTGAACTTCCTTTGGGGGACTTATATCACTGAAACGGTGCAGAGTTGGACTACCTATCTCTCTGGTTTACTAATATAACTTTTCAGCTTTACTAAACCTCGAAGGTGGAGTCAAAGCTAACGCACAGAACCGCTTTCCTAAACCTTCAAGGTTTAGGAAAGCTACGGAACTAATTTCATCATGATTACTATCTCCTACACGTAAGTATCTATGCAAAACCAATCGGGTATTTCTGTTCCATCTGTCGTTCCATCTGTCGTTCTGTAGGGTGGATTAAGCGTAGCGTATCCACCAACATTTCGAACGACTGGTGGATACGCTACGCTTAATCCACCCTACATGAAATACCAGGTTCGTTATGCACAGGTACTTATTATTGGACGTTCACAAACAGACCAAGTATTACTGGTTTCCTATACCGAACGCGGTGACACGCTTCGCTTAATTAGCGCACGAAAGACTACACGACAAGAAAGAAACAGTTATGAACACGGTTAACATTGAGAACCATGACGAGTTGCGGGAAGAATATGACTTACCGCAGTTGCGCCTCAGAAAAATTGGCCCCGCTAGAAAATCCTTATCGATTAGCAAGCGTAGCAAGCGTAGCAAGCGTAGCAAGCGTAGGGTGCGTTAGGCGCGTGTGTTTGCGCCGTAACGCACCTTGGTTGAAATTCCCTGTTACGTTTGTCCTGGTGGTGTTTGGAAAAATGGGGAGGGAAATGGTGCGTTACGCGGTCGCTAACGCACCCTACTGGCTATTTTTTAAAAATTACACATATTTTTTATGACGAATGGGGGAGAAAAACTTGATAGTCGAGTTATATTTAATTGTCTATCAAACCTCACCGGCTAAAGCCTCTAGTCCGGCGTTTCCCCCTTTTAACACTTAATGAACCATCGTTAAACCATTTATGCCCCACTTCACACCCTTGAATTTAAAAGACTTCACTTTTTCCGAACTGTTTCAAGCAGATTCGCTAAACCGCTTGGACCAACAATTCATCGAATATTTACAACGTTGCAATGCGTCTGGGTCAGACCGTTTACTGGATTATCGGCGCGGTACTCACCCCTTGTCACCGCTGGACTTAAGCGAGTTATTACTGGCTTGTGCCCCCGTATTGGAAGACTTTTTGGCAGAACTTTTCAATCTCCAAACCGCTTTGGAAACGTCTCGTCAGAACATGTTGTCACAGCAAGCTATCTTTGAATTTAAAAAATGGTTCGTGTTACGGCGGGCCAAACGGCGGGTTCGTGACACCAATGTGGAAGAGAGTTTTGCACAATTAGATACCTGGTTGAAACAGGCAGAAGAGGAGGAAGCTAATCGTCGGATGGTGGAAAAACAGGTAAAGTTGCCCTCACCCCCGGCCCCTCTCCCAGAGGGAGAGGGGGGAAAACCGTCCTTGTTGCCGACTTCTCTTCTCCCTCTATCCTCCCCTCTCCCTCTGGGAGAGGGGCCGGGGGTGATGGCCAAGGGACTGGGGGTGAAGGAAGTTTTTACCACTCCCCAATGCACGACCACCCAAACACTCGAGATTCCCTCAGACCGCGAACTCTCCGTCTCCCTCCTAGCCCAACGCTATCTTGCGAATCAGGATACGTATGCCCAAGAGATTGAGAAATTAACCCGTTGGTGTATTTTAGCTTTGACCTCGCCAGAAGGACAAGCCACTGTCAAGCATTGGGTCAGTTTTCACTTCCCGCAACCGTTGGACCATTTTAACCTAGTTCCAACTTTGCCTATCGCTGGTGACCCCGTTGGCAGAATCGAGGGGCCACCGCATTCACGGCGGCAACGTCAAGGGTTTCAATTGACCGACCTCCGTATGTCTGCTAAAGAAGTGTGCAGTGAAATCGATTATTGCGTATACTGCCATACGCAAGGCAACGATTTTTGTTCCAAAGGTTTCCCAAAAAAGAAGAACGAGGGAGAAGAAATCGAACGATTTAAAACGGATCCACTGGGCAACATTCTCACCGGTTGTCCTTTGGAACAAAAAATTTCTGAATCCCATCTCCTCAAACGCAATGGCCACACGATTGCGGCCCTAGCGGTGGTGATGATAGATAACCCCTTCTGCGCCGTCACCGGGCATCGCATTTGTAACGACTGCATGAAGGCGTGTATTTATCAAAAACAAGACCCCGTGAATATTCCAGAAGTGGAAACGCGCATCTTAACCGACGTGTTAAACTTACCCTGGGGCGTAGAAATTTATGACTTGTTGATACGTTGGAATCCCTTGCGGCCCCAACAGTGGCTACCGAAACCTTACAACGGTTTAAAAGTATTGATTGCAGGTCAAGGTCCCGCAGGCTTCAGTCTCGCCCATCATCTCCTCATGGAAGGCTTTGCCGTGGTGGGAATCGATGGTTTAAAAATCGAACCGCTACCTTCTCACCTCCTCACCACTCCCATTGAAGAGTATAAAACGCTTCAAGAAGACTTGGAGAACCGCATTATGACAGGCTTTGGCGGTGTGGCGGAATACGGGATTACCGTGCGCTGGGATAAAAATTTCTTGAAACTGATTTACCTAAGTCTCTTACGACGTCCCTATTTTCAAGTCTATGGCAATATTCGGTTCGGCGGCACCCTCACGGTGGAGGACGCTTGGGAACTCGGTTTTGACCATCTCGCCATTGCGGTGGGCGCCGGTTTACCACAAGCCTTGTCTATCCCAGGCAGTCTTGCCCCTGGGATGAGACAAGCCACCGATTTCTTGATGACCTTGCAATTGACCGGCGCCGCCAAAGCGAACAGCTTGGCCAACTTACAAGTGCGTCTGCCTGCCGTGGTAATTGGAGGCGGATTAACTGGAATAGACACTGCTACCGAAGTGCAAGCCTATTATTTGGTACAAGTGGAAAAAATTTTACACCGCTATGAAATCCTCACCCAAGTCTTTGGAGAAGCACGAATCAGGGGACCATTAGATGAGGTGTCAGTAGAAATTTTAGACGAGTTCTTAACTCATGGTCAGCAATTGCGGGAGGAGAAACACCGGGCGCAACTGGCAGGCGTTGAACCTGATGTACAAAGGTTGTTAAGAGACTGGGGAGGCGTCACCGTAGCCTATCGCCGGTCACTTCAAGACTCTCCTGCTTATCTGCGTAATCATGAGGAGATTATCAAAGCCTTGGAGGAAGGTATTTTTTATGCCCCAGGATTAGAACCCAAAGCCGCACAATTAGACAAACATGGTCAAGTGCAAGCCTTGGTGTGTCAAAAACGCAGTCGAGATGACACTGGGAATTGGAAAGCGCAGACGGAGGAGGTGACACTGCCGGCCCGTTCAATTTTGGTGGCCACCGGGGCCAAGCCCAATGTGGCTTATGAGTTTGAACATCGAGGACATTTTCAACGCGATGGAATTTTTCAGTATCAACCGTTTCAAGATGTGAATGGCACCTTGCAACCGCAAGTCAAAGCAACCCATTGTAAGCAACCTGAATGGGGGTCCTTCACGTCTTATACTGGTTCCCAACCTCAGCAACGCGTCACCTTTGTCGGCGACACTCATCCCGCGTTTCAAGGTAGCGTCGTCAAAGCCGTGGCTTCCGCCAAACAGACTTATCCGCAAATTGTCAAACTCTTCGGTGATCGAGTTGCCAATGTAGGTGAGGAGGAGGAATATTCAACCTTTCGTCACCAAGTGGAAGAGTTATTACAAACCACCGTGGCCAATGTCCAACGCCACACGCCCACCGTGGTAGAAGTCCAAATTCGTGCCCCACTGATTGCCCAAAAATTCCAACCCGGTCAATTTTTTCGCCTCCAGAATTTTGAAACACAAGCACCCGTCGTAAAGGGTACCCGGTTGCAAACGGAAGCGATGGCCATGCGTTGTGCTGGAGTCAATACCCAACAAGGTCTCATTTCTGTGATGGTGTTAGAACAAGGTAGCAGTTCTCGTCTCTGCACCCAATTTCAGCCTCAGCAACCGATTGCTTTGATGGGACCCACGGGGGCGAAAGCCAATCTCCCCAAAGGAGGAGAGACGGTGATGGTCATTGGTGACCAAATCAGTTTAGCAGAGATTCGCACACTAGGACCTGCCTTACGGGCAACGGGGAATCGAGTCTTATATGTCGGTTGCTTGCCCACTGCTGAGGAAGTATATGGACTTCCCCAACTGGAAGCAGCCACCGATGCTTTGCTGTGGGTAACTGGCACAGGCAGTCCCGTTCTGACTCGACGTCCTCAAGATTGTTCCGCCAGTGGTAAATTACTAGAAGTATTATTCGGTTACGCCAGATGGGAACTGGGTTTACAGCGGCCCGTCATTCCTTTCCAAGAAGTGACTCGCGTTGTTATCATTGGCAATCATCGCTTAGTGCATCTTCTGGAGGAGGCCCGCCGTGGAATATTGCGCGACTATTTTAGCCCATCGACCTCCTTCACCGCCTCCGTCCATGGCCCGATGCAATGTATGTTGAAAGGCGTGTGTGCCCAATGTTTGCTGTGGCAAGTTGACCCCGTGACCAAACAGAGGACAAAGGCGGTATTTGCATGTTCCTGGCAAGACCAACCGTTGGAGATGATAGACTTAGGAAATTTGGAAGAGAGGTTAAGTCAAAATCGGTTACAGGAATATTTGAGTGGGTTGTGGTTGGAATATTTGTTGGGTGGGGAATGAGGAAGCCGGGAAATTGACCGACGTAGAGGCTTCAGCCGGGAAATTGACCGCCGGTGGACTAGAGGCTTCAGCCGGTGGGGACGGAACGTGATTCAATCGCGGGGAACAGCCCCCGGCTAAAGCCTCTAGTCCACCGTGTACCAACCCTCGCCACACATCCCCTTTAGAGAGATTTTTCCAGTCCTCCCGTCTAGCTTCCGTAAGATCAGAATCGGTTATACTCCGCACCGTCACAAACGGAGATTTTTAGAAGCGTTGAAATTTCAGGGTCAGTAAGGAATCCATTTCAGTTTTAGAAGTCGTATGGGTTTGCGAGAGACAAATCCGAATTGCCCAGGTAAAACCTTCAAAGTTATCGTAATATTTAGAATATAAACACTTCTTTTTCACCCATCGCCAGAGACGTTCAATTAAATTCAAATTAGGCGAATAAGGAGGCAAATAAAGTAACTCGATAGAAAGCCGGTTCGCGAGTTCTTGAACAACACGACACTTTTGGTAACGCGCATGGTCCAGAACCAAAGTAAGAGGCACCAAGAGAGATAATAGTGACAACTGGTGCAATAATTCGCACACCGTTTGGGCATTGACATAGTCGTGATTGGTAACCATAACTAATTCATGAGTAACCACATTTAAGGCCGCAAGGACATTTAATCGCGGTCGGCCGGCGGGTGCTTTGAGAAAGATTCGTCTCACACACCAAAGCCATCCCAAAAAAGCGCCAGTACAAAATGGGCGGCATCGACAAAGAAGACTGCTCGTTTGCCCGCTTTAGCCTCGGTTAAACGTGG
>JAABRD010000083.1 GCA_011391085.1 Thiotrichaceae bacterium
TCACTCACCTTACGCACCATTGTAGGTTGGAGTGAGCGCCAGCGAACTCCAACAAATTCATTCCTATTTCAGGGCCATTGTTGGAGTTCGCTGGCGCTCACTCCAACCTACCAAATTTCTACCAAATTTCCAAAGGGCCATTGTTGGAGTTCGCTGGCGCTCACTCCAACCTACCAAATTTCTACCAAATTTCCAAAGTGCGTAAGGTGAGTAATCAGATAACTGGAATCTAAAATAACGGATGATCTCATTGTCCAGAATCTTTCAGAGTGGATAAATCTGGTAACGCATTTTTCAAAATGCAGTCGTGATGCAATATGGGTGATGGGCAAGGACTGGCAGTCCTGATATTTCTACCACCCACATTGCCTCACTACCTAATATTTCAACCCACGGCCCGACTCAATACTTCTGTCGCCCATGACTCGACACTCTTCCCCGCTTGTTTCGCAATCGCTATCACTTGACGGTATTGTACGGGTGGCAAATGTAAAGTCAAACGTCCCGAAAAGGGCAATTCAGGTGCTTCTCCACGGGTGAGACAAAACTCTAAATAATCTTCTACCGAGTCTTTCAATGCTTCGCGCAGTTCTTCTACCGATTGGCCTTGAAAAGTAATCACGTCTTTTTGGAGATTAACGACTTCTCCATGAAATAAATTGGCATCCTCATCAAATTCAACCTGGGCCAAATAACCTTTGTATTGCATCATGGTTCGATACCTGCTTCAATTAAGACATTTCGTAGTGATTTAACTAATCCTTTACTGGCTTCCTTTTGTGGATGAGGACGATGAAATACGGCCCGGACGCCATGAATAGCAACACGTATTCTGGAGCCTCGCCCTTCGGTGATTTCTGCACCGCAAGCCACTAATAAGTTCTCAACGTCAACCCACAATATGTTGCCAGGAGGCGGATTTTCAAAGAGAGATTGTAAAACTTTACGTTGTTTGGTATTCATTTAAAATATTTCAAAGTGAGTCAAGTGTGGCAGATAATCCATTTGATTGTGATCCCTAAGTCTTGGATATGCCTACCACCGGCGGAAGCCTCCAGTCCCGCGAGGGCGGGGGAAGCCTTTAATCCCGTGGGATAAAGGGGCAACGCGGGACCAGAAGTCTTAGCTGGTGGGGGTTGGCAGATAATTGAGGTCATAGGTATGCCAGGTCCGCCAGACCTGTCAGGTTTAGTCACCCTCACAACCACAATCACGGCAAATGTTCCCGAAAATACTCCTGATACAGACCACACAACGGCACCACGTCATTGCCGTCAAACTTGATCAATCCCAAACTGCGTAACTTAAACTTCTCCGCTTCGCCAATTCGCACCGGTATCTCACTGACTACCACGGTTTGCATGGCTTTCGCCAGCGACGGTTGCTTACGCAAATGAGATAAATGGCGATTGAGATGGTCATAATAGAGACCCGCATCGGTAGAGGCTTCTTTAAAAAACTTCTCCACCGTGAGGGCCCCCGTGAGATTTCAAACAAAGCTTTTCGAACCAAATAGGGATGACCACCAATTAATTTCATAAGGCGTTGCAGTGGTTTGGTTTGCCACACCAGCCCATGACATTGCACCAGCGTTTGCACTTGGGTTAAGTCAAATTCTGGCAACTGAATGTCCACACCGACGTTAAAAGGCGATTGATTCAATTCCAAAGATAACGACGCATAAACCTCTTGAGAATGGGTGATGACAAATTTCAATTTCTCCCAGGCCGGAATATTTCCGCCCACGCCGTCCACATGCCAGGCCCGTAGCAGTTTGAAAAACTCTTTGGCAACTTCTGAATAAGGGAAGATGCTGTCAACTTCATCCAAACCAATCACCAACGGGCGGTCCAGTTTGAGTAATAACTGTTCACGAAAATAGCGGTCACATTTCATGTTACAGTCCAACTCGCCTTGCCAGTGTTGCGCCACTTGAAACGGCGGAAAACCCAATTCATCGGTGAGACTGGCACAGAAATACTGCAAAAAAGTCTCCGGCGTTGCAAACACCTCCACATTGAGTTTCTCAAACGAGAAGAACACGGTGCGGGGCCCATGATGGTAAGCATAATCCAACATGCGTTTCATCAAAGAAGTCTTGCCCATTTGACGCGGTGCCTTAACACGAATCAGGGCCGCCGATTTGACAATTTCAGGTTGCCATTGCGAGGTGATATGAGGAAATTCCACATACCAAGGTGAGTTCAGTGGCACAGGTCCCGTCGGCGATTCGAGAGGAAGGGCCGGCGGGTGGCGCCAGTGGTGAAACAGAGATTTCAAATCTCCATACAATCGTTTAAAAAAGCGTTTGATACAGCCTTCACAAAAGTGTTCGACGAACGGAACAATGGTGGCGATTGCAACTGTGGCAAGCACCCAGCCGTTGCCGGAAAAGAGGTATTTGAGGAAATCTTCAAAAGAGGGGTCTTCTGTCATAGTCAACGTTCCTGAAAAGGTAAATGTGAAATAGAGTTTACTCTGGTTCTTGTTCTCGTTCCTTCGCGCCCGCATCGTGGGCTAGGCAACGAGTTAATTCCCACGCGGGCGCGTGGGAACGAGTTAATAACATACAGGTGGACTAGAGGCTTTAGCCGGTGGGGGGCACAACAGAATTGAAACTGCCGTGCCCCACCTCCGGCTAAAGCCTCAATGCCATTAAGTTAAGGAATCATCCATTTAACCGTCGGAGTCCAAAACACGTTTTGGACGGGGGGTAGTTCGTCCAAAACGTGTTTTGGACTCCTTAACTTAATGGCATTGCGGCTAAAGCCTCTAGTCCACCGCTAGGTTAATTTTGTCGCCACTTCAACTCCTTAACTGAATGGCATGGCGGCGAAAACCTCTAGTCCGGCGGTGCTACGTTCTACCCTCACCAGCTAAAGCCTCTAGTCCGGCAATCCACCTTCACACACAATCCTTTCCCCATCATGCCTTCCTCTAACTCAATCTTGATGCCATGCAATTCCGCCACTCGGTTTGCAATTGATAATCCCAAGCCACTGCCAGGAATATTTTGATGGTCACCTCGATAAAAACGTTCAAATATCCGTTGCCGTTGTTCTAAAGGAATGCCGGGACCCGTATCACACACTTGAAAAGTTACTTGCAGCGGTTTGAGAGTCAACAGTGAAACTTTCACTTGTCCACCGTTGGGGGTATAACGAATCGCATTATCAATGAGATTTCGGAACAGTAAAGACAACGCATCCCGATTTCCTATCAGGACTATATCGTGGGCCGAATTGTCGAACTCCATCTCAATGTCTTTTTCCAATGCGATGGGTGCCAATTCCATCAAAATTTCGGTCACCAACGCTGATAAATCAATCTCCCCAGTGGGCATAGATTGGGTAGCATCCATTCGGGCCAACGCTAATAACTGAGAAACCAGATGGGTTGCCCGATCCACGCCGACAACAATCTGTTGCAACGCGACTTGCCGTTGTTGCGAATCAGTCGCCCGCAAGGCCACTTGTGCCTGGGTTTTCACGCCTGCCAAAGGAGTGCGCAACTCATGGGCCGCGTCGGCTGTGAAACGTCGTTCATTCTCAAAAGCCCGTGCCAAACGCGCAAATAATTGATTGAGGGCGTTGATGATGGCCGTGATTTCCACAGGAATCGTTTTCGTATCGAACGGTTGCAATTGGCTTGGACAACGCGAGGCGATTTGGGTTGCCACGCGCTGTAACGGTTGCAAACTATGACTGATGCTGATCCAAATTAACACGGCTAACAGCGGTAAAGTGAGAAACAAGACTCTGAGGGTACTTGACATGATCTCGCGAATCAATTCATTTCGAATATCGTAACGTTCTCCGGTTTGAATCACATAAGGTCCTTCTTGACGGGTAAACACGCGCCACCAATGACCTCCTACATTTTGATTGCTAAAATGTAGAGATTCCTGATTCGGTAGAGAAAACGAGGGGACGGAGGCCGAATGTACCAAAATTTTGCCTTCTTTGGTACGCACGAGAAAGGCCAATTTATGTTCATAGCGATGTCCACATTTCAATTCTTCTAAATCGATTCCCTCCTCTTTGTTCACTTCTAAGAAGTCTTCCCCTTTCTCGTCTTCCTGTTCTCCTTCTGCGTTTATTTCATGTTTCAACAATCCAAACAAAACTCTGGCACTTTGGGCTAACTGGGCATCAAATAACTCCTCTACCTCATGTTGCGTTTTCACATACACGCCCCAAGTGACGGCGCCCCACACGGCGCCGATCACTATCAACAACAAGGTTAACAATCGTCTGCGAATGGATACTGTCATCGTTTTGGCACCATATATCCCACTCCTCGCACCGTCGAAATTAATTCCTTTCCTAACTTTTTGCGTAAATGATGAATATGAACTTCCACGGCATTACTTTCCACCATTTCGTTGCCACTGTATAAACACTCTTCCAAGCGGCTTCGGGACAATACCCGTCCCATATTTTCCAATAACGTCTGCAAGATGGCGAACTCGCGTGGTGATAAAATGACCAGCTGACCTTCGGAAGTGATGGTATGGGCCGCTGGGTCTAAACGTAACGTACCATACTCAATACACGGCGTGGCCCGTCCCCCACGACGCCGTAACAAGGCCCGTAACCGCGCCAATAGTTCATCTAAATCAAATGGCTTGACCAAATAATCATCGGCACCACTGTCTAACCCCATCACTTTATCTTGCGTCGTATCCCGGGCCGTCAAAATGAGGACTGGCAACGTCTCTTTCCGGGCACGTAACTCTTTAAGTAAAACCAAACCATCCTTTTTGGGCAACGTCAAATCTAAAATCAACGCATCATAATGTTCCGTTTTTAAAAATAATTCACCTGCTTCCCCATTCGTTACCCAATCTATGGCATAATGGGCTTGCATCAAACCCACTCGAATACCGTCACCTAATAAGGTATCATCTTCTATCAGAAGTACACGCATAAAATTTTTTAATATATCCTAGTCCCACTTTAACAAAAACTTTTCAATGACACACCTCCTTGAAAATTCTCTCCTGCATAACCATATAACTACTATCATCATTTATCATGGGTGCGGTCCTGGGCTGACGATAATAAAATATCGGTAATTTCTGCGCCTAGAGAGACGGAAACTCAACCATACCTACTCATTAACATATTTTCCAGAACCTTCAAAGGTCTTAACACAAATGTCTGATAAACCCCCAATTTCTGCTAGTTTCACCTTCTCCAAAAAAGAAATGGCTTTCATTGCCACTGTTGTCATCCTGGTGATGGGTTACATTATTACCGCTTTTATGTCACAAACTTTCGCGGCAATACTTTTACTTCCTGTCATTGTTGCCCCCTTAATTGCCATTTTCTTCGTGAAATGCCTAAGATGTCAAATGAAGACCAGAAACTTTGCCATTTCTCATGGTGTCGAGAAACAAGGAAACACATTATTTGGCAAACTCATGAAGTATATGGGGTACCTGATTTATATATTTCTCTTTGCCATTCTGGGATGGGTCTGTGTACTTTGGTTAATTGAACATTTTTCAATCAATTTGTAACACCTTTGTCACAAATTTCTGTTGCACGGGTAGTGAGAAACTAAGTTTCTTAAAGAAACTTAGTTTCTATGATACCGTTTTTCTCCCTACTTCCCCAGTCCACACACACTTTCCCACACACGTACCAACGCTTCTGCGGCCTTCATAGGAATCTGATAATCCACTTGCTGGGAAATAGCGGTCTGCCCAGGGTTAATTTCCACCGTGGGAACGCCTTGTTGTTTGGCAATTAACACTGGTTGATAAATGTAAGGGAACACGCTGGTTGTACCAATGCTAAAGACCAAATCAAATCCTTTGGCAAGTTGTTGATACAACGTTTCCACCGCTGTGGTAGGTAACATTTCGCCAAATAATACCACATTGGGACGCACCATCTTGCCACAGTGTGGACAAGCAGGCGGCACCGTGTGTAGTTCACTGTAATTTGACACCGTTTGAGAAGAGTGACAAGCGGTGCAAGTCAGTTCCGAAAAACGTCCATGAATCTCAATTAAATTGTGACTCCCAGCAGCGCGATGGAAGCCGTCAATATTTTGTGTGAGAACCCAAGTCTCTGGCTTTTCTTGTTCAATTTTGGCAATCACTTCATGCCCCTTATTGAACGTTGTACCGCGACACGTTTTCTCAATCTCCAAAAGATACTTCCAGGTCACTTCTGGATGTGTTTGTAACATCTGACCTGACAACGCTTCTTCAATAGGAATCTCGTCATGGGTCAATTTATCGTTGTACAGTCCCCCAATTCCTCGATAGGTTGGTAAGCCTGAATCTGCTGATAATCCAGCACCAGTAATGAATAGAACACGTTTAGCCGTGCGTAAATGGTTTGCAACTGCGGTGATGAGGTTGTTCATATATAGCGGATAGTGGAGAATGATAGTCGGAGTCCAAAACATGTTTTGGACTCCTTTAAAAAAACTACTACGGCAGCTTATACGTCTCCTGCGTCACCAAATCAATGCCGCATTTCAAATCTTCTAACCAGTCTAAAAACATTTCAATCATTTCCTTCCCTTTGAAGGGACGGCCATGATGTGGTATGATCCATTCCATATCCAGACCCCGTACCATGTTGACCCAATAACGACAGGGCTTGTTGCCTACCATGAAGCGCCGGTGGAAGTGTTCCATATAATAGACATGCGTCTCAAAATTTTCTACAGGATGATCAGCTTTGGAAGGAACAATCGAGGCACCCAAGTCGCCTGTGAACAAAATTTTACTCACAGGGTCGTAAAAATGAAAGTTCCCTTCGGAATGTAGAAAATGGGCTGGTATGGCCTTGAGAATCGTTTTTCCCAATGGAATATTCATGCCCCGGTCAGGAATCCCAATCACTCGATTTTTTAACTTGCCAGGGGCCGCAAAATGGGTGATGAAAGTTTCCCATAACGCAGGCACGATGACCTTACATTCACTGCCTACCAACCATTTGTCTAAAGAGGAGATAACGTCAGGGTCTTGATGAGAACCAATGACATATTCTAAATGTTTGGTGAACAGATACTTATAAGACTGCATGAACAAGTCATTGTAAATAATATCTCCACCCGGATCAAGAAGGGCGGAGTGTTCACCATCGACAATCAGAAATTGATTGCTTTGTATGCTGTCGGCCGTGACTAAGTCATAAAAACCGATACATCTATGATTGCCGTCGTTGTAAAGTTCTATTGCCATGTTGGTAGCAAAACTAAAGTTTTGCACTCCTCTTGTGATTGTTAAAATTAGGTGGTGTTGCACAGATAATGGCCAATGGATAATAGCTACAAGGGTTATTAACTCACCTTACGCAACGGCACTCCAGAAACTAAGTTTGCTTTCCGAAACTTAGTTTCCCACCGCCTCTTACAGAAGATGAATTATAGTGATATTCATCTGCTTTTGTACCATCTATTCTTCCCTTGTAGGGTGGATACGCTTCGCTTAATCCACCCTACACGTTAAATAATAATCGTACCATGGATAAAGAATATCACCATATTAACTGGAAAGGATAAACCCATTGGCACTGCCTTATTCTGTTGTATGGTGAAGAGTGAGTCGTTGTTGTCCACTATCCACTATCCACTATCCACTATCCACTCTCCACTAAAACCACTCTCCACTATTTCATGTCCCAAACTCACTGCTACCATTGTGGTCTGCCCGTCCCTGACTCTCTTCACTGGTTTGTTACCATTGACGGGAAGTCTCAACCGATGTGCTGTCCCGGCTGTCAAGCCGTCGCCCAAGCGATTGTACAAGCGGGCTTACAAGAGTTTTATACCTATCGTACCACACCTTCGCCCACTGGACAATCATTGGTGCCAGATTTTTTGCAACAGACCCAAGTGTATGATAATCCCGCCATACAAAAACGTTTCGTGCATCAAGAGGGCGGTCAAATACGTGAAGTGGCTTTGATTTTAGAAGGCATCACCTGTGCGGCCTGCATCTGGTTAAATGAACGTCACTTGCGCACTTTGCCAGGCGTCTTGACCGTGCATGTCAATTACTCTACCCACCGTGCCAGGGTGCGTTGGGATGACTCACAAATTCATCTCAGTGACATTTTACAAGCTATCAGTCGCATTGGCTACCTTGCCCATCCGTATGATCCGCAACGGCAACAAGAAGTGTTGGATCGAGAACGGCGGCACCAGTTACGCAGAATCGGGGTAGCGGGGGTATTGGGAATGCAAGTAATGATGTTCTCCGTCGCCCTCTATGCAGGCAGTTGGTATGGGATAGAACCTGAATTTAAACATCTTTTTCATTGGCTAAACTGCTTCTTGACTCTCCCCATTTTAATTTACTCAGGGGCGCCTTTTCTAAAAAGTGCCTGGCGCGACCTCTCCCATCGCCAAATTGGCATGGATGTCCCCGTCTCCTTGGGTCTCCTCCTCGCTTTTGTAGGAAGTGTATGGACGACTGTCAGTGGTGATAATCATGGTGAAGTCTATTATGATTCTATCGCCATGTTTATCTTTTTCCTCCTCACGGGCCGCTATTTTGAACTCATGGCCCGCCACAAAAGTAGTCAAGCAGCAGAAAGTTTAGTCCATCTCGTCCCCATGACGACCACTCGTTTTAAAAAAAATTCAGACGTTTTAAGTCCCTGCGAAGTGGAGAAGCAAACGGAAGTGGTGTTAGTGGCCGACTTAGAGACAAATGATACCGTTTTAATTCGTCCTGGGGAAACGATTCCTGCGGATGGCACGATTCAAGAGGGTCACTCTAATATAGATGAATCGCTACTCACCGGGGAAAGTCAGCCGATTCCTAAACAACTGGGGCACCCAGTTTTAGCCGGGACGATTAATATCGACAGTCCTCTGCAAATACGAGTGGATAAAGTGGGTCAAGAGACCGTATTATCTCACATCTTACGGCTGTTAGAACGGGCGCAAACAGAAAAGCCTCGGTTAACCCAATTAGCCGATCGAATCGCTTCCTGGTTTATTGGCATCGTCCTCCTCCTGGCCACCGGCGTGGCTATTTACTGGTGGCAAGCAGATCCGCAACGCTGGCTATCGATCACCCTCTCCGTTCTCGTCGTCACCTGTCCCTGTGCCTTGTCATTAGCCACCCCTACCGCTATCACAGCGGCCACCAGTACCTTGACTCGTATTGGTTTACTGATTACCAGAGGACATGCGTTGGAGACACTGGCCCACGCCACTCATTTTGTCTTTGATAAAACTGGAACGTTGACCGAAGGAAAATTGCGATTGTTAACCACTCATACGTTTGCCGATTTGAACCGAGAAACTTGCTTACAACTGGCTAGGGCCCTAGAACATCATTCCGAACATCCCATTGCGCTTGCGATTTGTAACCTGGCAGAAGGGCAATCCGATAGTTCCAGGATAGCAACTCAGGTCAACAATTTTCCAGGGGCTGGGATGTCCGGGGAGATTGCTAACACGGCCTACTTTATTGGCACTCCCGCGTTTATTGCCCAACAGACGGGATTGACATTGCCACCTACAGAATTGGAAAATTTGCAACGAGAAGGTCATACGCTAGTTCTTCTAGCAAACCGTCACACCCTCTTGGCAGCTTTCCTATTTGGTGACCAAATTCGTCCTGGAGTATCAGAACTGATTCAGGCTTTACATCAACAACAAAAGACTGTTCTCCTCCTCAGTGGTGACCATACCTTAGCAGTGCAACGAGTCGCCCATGCCGTTGGCATTCAACATTTTGCGGCCAATTTGACCCCTGACAATAAATTGCAACGGGTGACCGAGTTACAGACTCAAGGGGCGATTGTGGCAATGATAGGCGATGGTGTCAACGACGCCCCGGTTCTCGCCCAAGCCCAAATTTCGATTGCAATGGGGGGAGGCACTCAAGTCGCCCGGGCCAGTGCCGATATGATTTTACTGTCTGAACACTTGCCCAATTTACTGACCGGCATTCACGCGGCCAATCAGACCCTCAACATTATTCGTCAAAACCTCCTCTGGGCGATAGCCTATAACCTCCTCGCTTTACCTGCCGCTACCCTGGGATGGATAGCCCCCTGGATAGCCGCAATTGGAATGTCGTTAAGTTCCCTGCTAGTGGTGGTCAATGCGTTACGGCTATTGAAATTACCGACCAAAACGTGATGTAGCAAATCCCACTTGGCTGAATTATCGTGCCGCGATAAACTAAATTTCTTTGACCGTTATTTTCTTTGACCGTTATTTTCTGTTGACTTCGAACTTGACAAGTATTTCACTTGACCATATCATATTAATCATTAGAATTAAGATAACGGTGGACTAGAGGCTTCAGCCGGTGGGGGATGGAACAAAATTGAAATCACGGGCCTGCCCACCGGCTGAAGCCTCCAGTCCACCGCCATAATTGAAATAATGGTGGACTAGAGGCTTCAGCCGGGGGCCGTGCCCCGCGATTTCAATTCTGTTCTGCACCCACAGGCGTCAGCCTCTAGTCCACCAGCATTTTAAGAACACCAATAAAATATTATTCGCGTCATTAAACTTCTATGGTCACCCAAACCGACTTAAATCAAACAGACACTGACTGGAAACCGTTACATTTGTTTAATATTTACCGCTTCACGGTAGCCACAGTCTTTCTCGGTTCCTTTCTAGCCGGCCTCTCTCCCAGCTTCTTAGGCAGATTCGATGAACATCTGTTTGTGGTGGCGGGTTGGTTTTACTCAAGTTTTGTCATACTCTGTGAAGTGACCATTCGCAAACGCTGGCCCCCTTTTTATGTCCAAGTCCTTGGCCAAGTGTTGATAGACATTTTCACAATTAGCCTGTTAATGCACGCCAGTGGTGGAGTGAACAGCGGTCTGGGAATGTTATTGGTCATTGCAGTAGCCGGCGGGAGTTTATTGACCGAAGGACGCACGGCGTTTTTTTTCGCCGCGGTAGCTAGTTTATGTGTATTAATTCACGTCACTTTTGCAGACATTTATGATTGGTTTGGACAAACCAGTTATACTCATGCAGGCATGTTAGGTATCACCTTTTTTGCCACCGCGTTTTCCGCGTTCTCCTTGGCCCAACGAGTGAGGGCAAGTGAAATGTTAGCCAAACAACGGGGCGAACATCTGCGTTACTTGGCGCAACTCAATGCGGAAATTGTACAACGTATTGACACAGGCATTATCGTGGTGGACACGATGCAACGGATTCGCTTATTTAACGAAGCGGCCCGTCGATTGCTTGGATTAGACCAACATCCCGAAGCAGTCACGTTAGCTTATGTAGCCCCGGAATTGGTAGAACAGTTGAAACGGTGGCAAAACACTCTTAGTTCCACGCCATCACTGTTTCGCCCAGCTTTGGGAGAAGTCGAAGTGATGGTCACCTTTACCGGCTTGAATCAGGGAGGCGCCACCAGCACTCTAATGGTTTTGGAAGATGCCACCCTCATGGCGCGCCGGGCAGAACAACTGAAATTGGCCTCTTTAGGTCGTCTGACCGCCAGTATTGCCCATGAGATACGCAACCCGTTAGCGGCCATCAGTCAAGCGGGACAATTACTGGCGGAATCCACTGGTTTATCTTCTGCACAAGCCCGATTATCTGAAATTGTTGTGAACAATTCGCAACGGGTCAACACCATCATTGAAAATGTATTGCGTTTGAGTCGACGTGAACCCACGAACCTACAAAGTGTAGAATTACACTCTTGGTTACAGTCATTTGTAGAAGAATTGATTAATTTACATGGTTTAATCAAAACAGATGTCTTCATTCAGACGCCCCCCACGCCGGTCAACATTATTTTTGACCCCGTGCAATTATATCAAGTCATCACCAATTTATGCGACAATGGGTTGCGCTACAGTCAGGGTACCCCGTTGTTAGAAATGACCATCGGCGTAGGTGAACGTCCCTATTTGGACATCCGCGACCACGGACCTGGCATGAGTGAAGAAGTGAAAACTCAAATCTTTGAACCCTTTTTCACAACCGAAACCAGAGGTTCAGGGTTAGGATTATACCTATCGCGGGAACTCTGTGCAGCGAATCAATCTTCTTTACATGTGTTTTCAAATAACCACTCAGGTTGTTGTTTTCGCATTCATTTTGCATCAGATACTTAATCGGCTAATTCCAGGAGTCCAAAGTATCGCCTTGTCAAAGCGACGCTTTGGACTCCTGAATATTAGATTATTCATTATTCGGTAGTGATGCAATGTGGGTGATATTCATAGAGTTGCCCTCACCCCCGGCCCCTCTCCCAGGGGGAGAGGAGCCGGGGGTGAGGGTAAACATATCACCCACATTGCATCACTACCCATTATTCATTATTCATTACCCCAAATGTCTAAGCCACTTTGTTTAGTTATCGACGATGAACCTGATCTTCGTGAATTATCTGTGACCTCCTTGAGTCCTCTGGACATCGAGTGTCGTACCGCAGAAAATCTGGAACAGGCAAAAGCCTATTTGGCAAACGAAGCATTTGATGTCTGTTTGACAGATATGCGTCTTCCGGATGGGAATGGCATTGAACTGGTAGAATACATTAATAGGGAATATCCTCAGATTCCAGTCGCCGTCATCACTGCCCATGGTAACGTAGAAACCGCGGTTCAAGCATTGAAAGCAGGCGCCTTTGATTTTATTGCCAAACCTGTCGACCTCACCCAGTTACGCGAGTTGGTGAAAACGGCTTTACAATTACCTAAACCCCAGAAACAAACCGTTTCTCAATTAACCATGGTTCCCCAACCCTCTCCGACCACTCTGTCTTTAGAAAAGATTGCGTTAAGACTCATCGGCGAATCGGAGATAATGAAAGAACTGCGGACTAAGATTGAGAAATTAGCACGCAGTCAAGCCCCGGTGTATATCCGCGGCGAATCTGGGACCGGTAAAGAGGTCGTGGCCCGCATGATTCATGATTTAGGCGCCCGCGCCGCCTATCCTTTTATGCCAGTCAATTGTGGTGCAATTCCCAGCGAATTGATGGAAAGTGAACTGTTTGGGTATAAAAAAGGGAGTTTCACGGGGGCCCAAGCCGATAAATTGGGTCTATTTCAAGCGGCCAAAGGAGGTACTTTGTTCCTCGATGAGGTGGCTGAACTACCGTTAGTCATGCAAGTCAAACTATTGCGGGCGATTCAGGAAAAACATGTACGTCCCGTCGGTTCCACCAAAGAAGAACCCGTTGACGTTCGCATTTTGAGTGCGACGCACCGTGACTTGGCAGAATTAGTGAAAGTCAATCGATTCCGCCAAGACTTGTTTTATCGTCTCAACGTGATTGAATTATACGTGCCTCCCTTACGTGAACGCCCAGAAGACATTCCATTGTTGGTAGAAAAAATATTGACTGAGTTAAATAAAGAAATGGTAGCCGAAAATGACCAATTTCAGCGTCCCAGGTTGCATTCAGAGGCTATAGAAGCCCTAAAAAATTATTCTTTTCCAGGCAATGTTCGAGAACTTGAGAACATTCTGGAAAGGGCCATGACGCTATGTGAGAACCATTTAATTAATGTCCCCGATTTACAACTGGGTCAACGGGATTTAACTTCCATTTTGTTCACCGAACATGGTTCGGCTAATAAACTCGACCCCTTCCTTGATAAAGTAGAAAAGGGCAATATTCTGGGTGCCTTGGAAAAGACCAAGGGCAATAAAACCAAGGCCGCAGAACTGTTGGGTATCAGTTTTAGTGCGTTACGTTATCGTCTCCAAAGGCTTGGGTTAGAGAGGGACAGAAAGTTACAGGAGTGAAATGGAACTACTCAAACCTCATTCCAATCCAAGAGTCCCAGGCGTAGCTTTGCCAGGTGACAAAGCTACGCTTTGGAATCCTGGAATAGTATCCAAGGGAAGACGAAAACTCAAGAGAACCTTATGAACTTAACTACCTCTCACTCCACCAAAACCCGTTGGCTAATTATTTTTGGAACAACCCTGAGTATCGTATTGCTGACGATTGTCCTAATACGTTTAGACTGGCACGCCTTCCTAACGGCCCTGCAAACCGTTAAATTTTGGCCCATTTTGCTAGTCACTTTCCTCATTCCAGTCAGTGTCGTGTTCCGTGCCTTCCGTTGGAATGTAGTCGCCGATCAACCCTTTTCTGACTTTAAATACTTTTGGCAAGCGGCCAACATTGGTTACTTGGGCAACCTCATCTATCCCGCACGGGCTGGTGAATTGTTAAAAATGATAGCCATTCATCACTTTATCCAATTAGTTCCAGGACGAGTTATCACCAGTGTCGTCATTGACCGAATGCTGGACTTAATCATGGCAGGCATATTTACCCTCATCGTGATTTGGATACATGGACAAAAAATTGCCCCCGTCATTGGCACAAGCGTCATGATTGTCCTTCTGGTGACGACCTTGATCTTGAGTGTCTTCCTGTTCTGGGTTGACCAGTTACAGGCGGCGGCCCAACGTTTTCCCGTATCTTCGAGATGGCAACGACTCCAAGAGTGGTACAGACACGCTTTAGAAGGCGTCCAAGCCGTTCGTAAGATACATAAGTTATTCATCATACTACCTTTGAATCTCTTCATTTTTTGCCTGGACTATTATATGATCTGGCAACTCATGTTTGCCTTTCAATGGTCTCTACCTTTTGAAGCGGCACTGACGACGGGCGTATTTATTGTCATTGGCATTTCTCTCCCCTCAGCGCCTGCTTATATTGGCATTTATCAAATCGCTTGCGTTTTAGGACTCGGTCTATATAATATTCCAGAATCGCACGCGGTTGCCTACTCTATTGTACTGCAATTGCTAACGTTTGGAATTATCGGCGGACAAGGAATGCTAGTCACCCTCTATTGTGGATTTAAGTTACCACAAGAGGATCAATCAGTTTGGAGATTTTGGAGATAATGAATGGAGTGATGAATAATGGTGTTCTTTACCAGGTAGTGATGCAATATGGGTGATCTGTTTACCCTCACCCCCGGCCCCTCCCCTCTCCCCCTGGGAGAGGGGCCGGGGGGTGAGGGCAACTCTATGAATATCACCCACATTGCATCACTACCCTTTACCAGGACCTGACTAGAAGACTTTATAAGTGTTTCCTCCGGCTAAAATTTCTGAACCAACCCTTCATTTTCTCATTAACCATATTATGAAAAAAAATTTATACCATCTCTTAGAAATCTCTCCCGAAGCCAGCCCTGAAGAAATCAAAGCCGCGATGATTCGCTTAGGGAAGATCTATGCAACCAAGGGGCAACTCAACGAAAATGCCCGTGCCTATTTCATCCAAATCAAAAAAGCCTATAAAATTCTTTCCAGTCCTTACCGACGTACTAGATACGATGAATCTTTAAAAAATCGCCCGACCGTTCAAGCGGCTAAAAAATTAAAAAGCTGGGTAAGCCACCAATGGCAAAAAATCGGAATTTGGAAGAATTATCAGCAACAGTCTCTTGAACAATGGAAAGAAGAAGCCGAACAACAGGCCCAGGAAGGCTTGAAAATTGCCCACCAGCAAGCACGAGAGAGTTGGGAAGTGGCTAACCAACAACTCCTCAAGGGTTGGCAATTGGTTAAACAACAGACTGCAACAAAATATCTTAGCAAAGCGTTAATCCCCGGCGAAACTCTTTTCTATCAAGCTACTACCCATTGGTTTTTCTATTTAGATGTAGGTGCTGTACTACTGGTGATGTTGTCCAGTCTCCTGTTAATCGGGAACCCTGATTTCATCACAGAAGGCGTTCCAACCATCACTTTATGGGCGCCTCCTCTCCTAGCCACAGATGGGTTAAACGTGTCCGTCTGGCATATTGGATTACTGTTTTTACTCTGGGTAGGTCTCATGATACTTTGGGAAGCGTTTATCATCAAACAAACCACAGAACTGGCGATCACTTCGAAACGAATCATTGCCAAATTTGGATTATTCAATCGAACCGTTATTGAATTGAAATTAAGACGCTTTGAAAGCATTATGATAGAACAAAGTTGGTTAGGTCAACTATTCAACTACGGCACCATCACTCTCACTGGTATGGGCGGTGTAAAAACCACCGTACCCACCATTGAAGCCCCCTTAAAATTTAAAAAAGTGCTGTGGCAAGTTTTGGAATACGTGGTACCGGAAGATATGGATGAAAATGGTAATTAGGTGCCGGTGTGTAACTCACTTGGTGATGATATAGTATAGCAGGTCTCACTTGATTGATTATCAAATATGGCGCGGCAGCTTAACGCAAACATTGGCACAACGATACTCAATCAAGTGAGACTTGCTATAATAAGTAGTGAAGCAGAAATTTTCTGGTATAATGACGCCCTTACCCTCACCCCCGGCCCCTCTCCCCCTGGGAGAGGGGCCGGGGGTGAGGGCGACGATTGAAAATACCGTAAAATTTCTGCTTCGGTACTTATTCTTTCAAATCTGGGTAGTGATGCAATCTGGGTTCTCTGTCTGAACTATGATTAGAATGATTTTCAGATGGACTATGATTAGTCAAGCCTCCTTTCATAGCCCTCATTTAATCATTTTAATCAGAGTTCAAGACCGACGAGAAACCGCACGATATTTCACCCAGATTGCATCACTACCTCATTTTTTTCTATCCGCATCTTACCATCAAGAGGAATCATCACTATGTCACAACTCACTAAATTAGGAAATACACTTGAAAATCTCTTCGCCCACGGCTGGGGATTGGTTCTATTGGCCATTGCTACCATCTTGGGTGGCATCGCAGCCGTAGATTATTTTTGCGATGGGTGCATCAAAAATCCCAATTCAGAAAATATTTGGGTGTTTGTCATTGTCACCATCGTTATCATGGCCATTTTAATCGCCACAATGTTAGCCATAATAGCCCATTTACCGCACCCCAAAGCTTCTTCTTCAAAAGAAATTTCCAGCGACACTGTTTCATCTTCTGAACCTGACGACGAGGTGCAAGAATTACATCCCACCCCCTCCATCGTCCTCCTCTACAAACACGACAAACCCCTAGACGAATCCGCCGCTAACACGCTAGAATCGTTACTTACCCAAGCCGGCCATACTGTCTTTCGTGCCCCTTACGACCAACCTGACCACCTTAAAACGGCCCTGCAACATGCCGAAGCCATTCTCATTTTGCTGACTGAAAATGCCAGTTACAGTGACTTGTTAGAATCGCAAGTGGAACTTGCCTGTCAAATCAGTCACAATCGGGGCGGTCCGAAACTTCCCATTATCACCATTCGTCTGCAATTCACCGAGGAGATACCCCAAACCCATCTCGCCCAACTCCTGAGTCAGCGACCCATCATTATGTGGAACGAGGTTCAGGAGACTTCCCAACTCCGTCAAGAACTTATGTCATACCTAACCCACACTCCCCCAGAAATGCCGACCGGGGCCATTCCGGTGGCTTCTAAATTTTATATCAAACGTCCAGAAGATGACAAGTTGCACCACGCGCTTACTAATCATGAAAGCGTTATCTTGATTCGTGGTTCTCGTCAAGTGGGCAAAACGTCCTTATTAGTCCGTGGTCTCCAGATGGCCCGTGACGCGGGAATGCAAGTGTGGTTCACTGACCTTCAATCCTTTGGTGACGCCGCTTTTTCAGACATCAAAACGTTTTACGTCACCCTCGCCCAGGACCTGGCCAATCAAGCCCAAGTGAACACTTCTCTGGACCTCCTCTGGGACCCCAAAGTCGTTCCCAATAAAAATTTTGAAGACTTTCTGTGCAAGCATTTATTACCCCAGCTAACCTCCCCCGTGTTATGGGCAATTGACGAGGCAGACCGGTTATTACAACAAGAATTTAGCGGCGACGTTTTCGGTCTCCTCCGCAGTTGGCATAACAAACGGGCCACGGCGCCTCAGCAACCTACATCGAAACTCACGTTACTGATTGCCTATGCCACTGAATATCACTTGTTTATCAAGGAACCTGCACAGTCGCCCTTTAATGTCGGCAATAAACTCACTTTGGGAGATTTTACGTTGGCCCATCTGAAGGAACTCAATCAACGCTATGACTCCCCACTAGCGGATAAGGAAGTCGAGAATTTTCACCATCTCACCGACGGTCATCCCTACCTCTCGCGCAGTGGATTACATGAGATGGTGGCCTCTCGTTTCACCTATCCTCAATTCAATCAACATGCGTTGTCCTCCGAAGACAGCATTTTTATTGACCACTTGCGGCGGATAGTGACCCTCCTCAACCTTGATCCACCTTTACGTGACACCGTGCGAAACCTTCTCCTCCGCCAATTATCTGTTCCTGACCTTTGGCAAGCCATTCGCCGTGGTCAACTCTCGGTACGAGAGGCTTTGCAAGTGATTCGGCGTCGCCAAATGGGATTGGATGAAATATCCTTTGATCGTTTACGTAGCGGTGGTATTTTGAAGGGCGATTCTCGGTATGAATTTCAACTGCGGTGTGAATTGTATGAGAGTTATTTGAAGAAAAAGTTGCTATAATCACTCTGGGTAGTGAGGCAATGTGGGTGATAAGAGGCATTAGCTGAACTTAACCTTTGGTCAGACCTCCGAGGTCTTGAAGACCTCGGAGGTCTAGGGTCATCACCCACATTCATCACTCTGGAGTCCAACTCTGAAGAGTTGGACTCTTCAACGATTAACATGACCACTCTGATAAGGAACACTCATGTCCTCCCACGACGAAAGTTACAAATTATTCTTCTCCCACCCGCAAATGGTAGAAGACCTGCTACGCGGTTTTATTCATGAACCCTGGGTTACCGAACTCGATTTTACCACGTTAGAAGCCGTGAAAAGTAGTTTTGTCAGTAGCACCCTCAAACGTCGCGATGAGGATGTCATGTGGCGTTTACGTTGGAAAGACCGCTGGTTATATCTCTACTTACTGATAGCGTTTCAATCGTCTCCCCAATATTTTATGGCGATCCGAGTCGCGGTCTATGTCGGCTTGTTTTATCAAGACCTCATCAAAGCCCAAAAGTTGACCAGCGCCGACCAATTGCCACCCGTGTTGCCTATCGTCATTTACAATGGTGAGACTCGTTGGCACGCACCGACCAATACTAAAGACTTGATTGAATCGGTCACTGGTTTGGAGAAATATGGGTTACAGATTGAGTATTTACTGTTAGACGAGGGTGATTACCAGGACGACTATTTGGCCACTTTGCATAATTTAGTGGCGGCTTTATTTCGGTTAGAAAACAGTCGCACAGAACAGGATATTCAACGTGTGCTAGAATTATTAATCGACTGGCTGTCGGCCCCAGAACAAGACAGCCTGAAACAAGCCTTTGTCAACTGGTTAAAATGGGTGTTACTACCCAGACGTTTACCAGAGATAGTAATTCCCGAGATGAAAACTTTACAGGAGATGAACTCTATGTTAGCAGAACGAGTACAACAATGGTATGCGGATGCCGAACAACGTGGTTGGTTGAAAGGTCGCTTGGAAGGCTGGCAAGACGGGCGACGGGAAGGAATTATGATAGGAGATGTCCATGGAAAAGCCACCCTCTTGCTACAACTCTTGGAATATCGTTTTGGCCAAGTCCCAGAAGACTTCAAACAACGAGTGTTGGCATTGACCTCCGACCAATTATTGCAGAGTGCAACTTCGGTCTTAACTGCACAAAGCCTTGAAGAGGTATTGTCTGCCCTAACGAGGCACTAGCCCGCGGTTATCCCTTTCTCAGCCATACGCAATGGCACCACAGAAACTCAGTTTCTTTAAGAAACTGAGTTTCTCACTGCCTCTTCAGCCGGTGTGCGGGACTAGAGGCTTCAGCCGGTGTGTGGGACTAGAGGCTTCAGCCGCAATGCCATTAAGTTAAGAAATGAGAGCCTCCGCGAAATAAATACGGGTGGACTAGAGGCTTTAGCCGGTGGGGGCAGAACATAATTAAATGGCGGGGAACGGCCCCCGGCTAAAGCCTCACTGCCATTAAGTTAAGGAAAATACCGGTGGAGTGGAGGCTTTAGCCGGCCGGCCGTAGGCATCACCCCCCACTCAAATTGCGGGGCGCCTACCGCCGGCCGGCTAAAGCCTCCACTCCACCGTACC
>JAABRD010000084.1 GCA_011391085.1 Thiotrichaceae bacterium
ATCACTTCAAGAAGCTTTGGCACAGATTACTAAAGAGGACTCTCTGGCCTGGTTTAGACATTGTCTTTAGTGATACTTATTCAAGTGAGAATTGCTATAGTGATAATTCACCTCTATTTTGCCCTGATAACCACCTACACGATCTACCTGTAGTCCAATCTGTGGTCCAATTTCTTCATCTGTTTCAGTTGTTTCAGTTATTGTGGAGGCGTCCACAGAAAATCCTATTTGACCCGGAATGACGGGTGATGGGGGCATATCTGGTGGAATCATCGGTTCTGCACATTCTTGTGGCACAGAATTGCCAGAATAACCAAGGGCGTCTTGAGGCGTGACACTGCCGCAATCGGGAGGTGCATTCGGATTATCCGTGGTGAACCTAAACACTTCACTGGCTGGAGAGTGCGTCCCATAGTTATCCACTGCTATCACCTTCCAGTAATAGTCGGTCCGGTCTTTTAAACCGAATTGCACCGTAGGCGAAAGGGCGTTCTGGTTCCAGACGTTGACTTTGGTTTTGCCATCCATGTAACTTTGAGAAAAACGAATCTGGTCTTGTTGATAGACCAGTTTGTTAAATTCAAGGTCTTGGGCCACCAACAAGATGTAAGTAAGACTATCGCCGTCTGGGTCTGTGGCATCCTTCCAATCAAACAGAAGGGTGGTCTGCTTTTTACCTTCATTGGCAGGTTTCTCCAACGTCACTGAGGTGGGCGGATTATTCCCCTCTTTCGCTTTATACACCACGGAATGCCACAACGGTGAGACATAGTTGGGGTCTGTGTCATTGACAAAGTAGAAAATGTCATATTTCCCCGGCGCCTCGAATTGCGAAAGAGATTGCGTGGCTGTTTGACACTCGGAAACAGTTCCTAATGGGGCCCCCTTGTTGCAAGAGAGGAAGACTCGCGGTAGCTGTTTCATTTGGGCTTGTCCCGTTTGTTCCTTACCGTCTTTCAACAGTTTTTCGTTAGGGCCACGGATGTCAACCGTTGCAGTCTTGATTCGACCAGCATTGATGACTTTCAGCGAGGGTTTGAAGATTTGGTCTTGAGGAGATAGATAGACGACGGGGGCTGGCACCTCTGAAATATCCGCCATCTTGCGCGTTTGAGAGACCCGATTGACGCCTAAATAAACTTCTGCGGCGGTACGACCATCCTTGCTGTAGGTTAAGACATTACTGCCCATCATGTCCCCATTGTCGTCTAACAGCGGGTGTTGAATGGCATCATCAAAGAAACGTCTGGACGTGTTGCTAGACACGGGAGTGCCGCTACGAGTGTACACTCGCAAAGTCTCCGCCGCTTTTTCAAAGGCTTTGGCCAGGGACAGGTCACGTCCTAACGCATCGAACAGTTCTTGAACAAACAGTTCACCAGTCCGAATCCCGTCGGTGGGTTCTACAGGACCTTTGTAGGAAACTTCATTTTCGGCGACGCTGGTGATGATGATACGTCCCTCTTTAGACAGCGGGCGAATAAAACTGCCAGAATAACAGGCACCCAGAACGACCACACGAGGTTGCTGTTTGGCCAGGTCATTGGTTAACCCGCCTTCTAGTTTTAGCAACCAGTTGTTTAAATCTGTGGCCGTTATCTTCTGGTCACCATTCAGGTAGAAGTTGCCCCCGACACCACCGTGGTCCACCAGAATCACATACAACGGGGCCGGGACGTTGCTGATACGGGCGCCTAACTCGGTGAAGACTGTTTCAATTTCTGCTTTGCTAGGCTGCTTGTCAACCCCAGGTTGTTGTTTGGAATCGTCGTAACCAAAGTAGTAAATGTTACTGTCATTCAACCCCCGGTCTTTGAGTTGTTGATAAACCCGTTTGACCGTTTTGGCATGAGTTTCTAAGCCTTCGTTGTCAACCGTTTTACCTTGCACAAGAATAGCGTAGCCTGCCGTTTGGCCGACTAACAGAGGTTGTGGTTCGGACATAGCGGGCGACAGTACCGCATCACCGGCAAAGGAGGCGTTGATACGATAGGTGCCTTCTCGGTCAAAGACGGCAATGTCTGTCAGTTCAAAGTGACCTTCTTTGTCATGCGTTTTAACCTCTATGGAGGTGATTTTTTGGTCGGGTGATTCAATGGTGACCTCAAGGAGGCGCCCATTTAAGTCTTGTCCTTCATACGGATAGCGGTCTAACTTGCCAGTGAGGTTGAGTGGTTCTCCAATTAACAGAGTAGGACTTTGGAGTTTTAAGGCTACGGAAGTAAAGGCTTGCACGTCCTGGTCTATGTCAAAGGTAAATTTTGTCGGAGGAGTTTCGGCAATGAGTTGGGGCGGTACGCTTCCATCAAACGCTTGGGCCATGAGGGTATAGTCTTGTTTGTCTATCAAAATGACTTTACTGACATTCACTACCCAGGGGGTAAGGCCAGTGGCAGGTATCCAGATAGGTTGGTCATTCTCTACCACTTCAAAACGTCCGCCCAAGTTGTCCAGTTTGAGATATTTGTATTTGCCATTCTCGTCGGTTTTGTTGAATTTCACCGCAATTTTCACTTCCTTGATAAGGGGGTCATAAGCCTGGCCCGAAATCCAGGGTAACGTTTTGACCGTGCTACCATTGGCGGGGTGAAGGATTTCCAGCTTCCCGCTGGACATGGTAATATTTTCCGAATTGGAAGAAGATGCCTGTAGGGTCTCGTTTTCATCAAAGAAAGCTTGCACGTTGTAACCTCCAATTTTGTCAAAACCGGCGAGTGAAAACTGAAACGTGCCATCTGGTTTTAGGTTTGTATTTCCCGTAACCTTTCCACCCTCTGGCGTTTTCAGTTCCCAGCGAATGACGAATTTTGAAATTTCATCAGGGGTGGGAATGGGCAAGTTAGGTATGGACGTGTAGATAAATGTGCCAGTGGCCTCGATCTGGTTTTCTGGTGGCGCCAATGTCGTCTTGTCAAGTACCAAAGATAGCTGAGTGGGCATCTTTTCTGAGGCAATCGTAAACTGTGCCGTCTTTTCAGCACTGACTTCCTCCAACATGTCAACTGCCCGCGCCGTAATCAGATAGCTATGCCCAGGCACCCAAGTCACCCTATCAGTGCTGACAAACCATTCTGTTGTGCCTTCCGCAGTTATCCGTATCTCATCGGTGCTGGTGGTGTTGGAATTAAGATTCAAATACTGTGAAGTCGTTTGGTCTTGCAGAGTCAATTCCACTCTTTCAATCCACGTTCCCTGATTAGCGTCTGTCGCTTTACCTGCTATCATCTGGAGTTGCTTATCAAATGCAGTGTTGTTAGGCGGAAAAACGATTTCTGACAGGGTGATGCCGGAGTTTTCCAACACGGTGAGAGTTTGGACCGCAGAAGTGGTCTCGTTAACTTCGGCTTGTAGGGTATAAGTACCGGCTTGGGGAAAGGAATCTTTGACCGTCACCGTAAATTTACCAGTGCTATCGGTGCGGGTAGAGACCGTTTGGACGGCTTGAGGAGTGGGAGGGGTGATGGTTAAGATGACCTCCCGGTTGGAAATTTGCGGTGGTGAAGTGGACAACGCAGGCGACAGGGTGCCAGTGACTGCCACGCTACCATTTTTCAAGAGGAGGTTGTCGCTGAGGGGGTGTAAGGTCAAATCCACCGGGGACTTTTGCCGATCTTCCCAGCCAGGGTAAGTATTGTCAAGAAATTGTTTGACTTGTGAACTAGAGGCAGTCAAGTAATTGTAGTCCAAATTAAGGGCGGAGGTTCTGGTTACCCAGGTGGGAATTTCTCCACTTAACTGGTTGTTGTCAACATAGAATTTCGTTAAAAGGGGAGAGGAACTCATCAAGTTGTCCGGAATCGCACCTGTGAGTTGGTTGGAAGATAAATAGAGTTCCAGTAATGCGGGCAACGTCATGGGAGGAATAGAACCCAGGAGTTGATTGGAATATAAGTAGAGGTACTTTAGGTTTGGCAGATTCAAGTTAGGTATCGTCCCATCGATTCGGTTGAAACCTAAGTCCAAAGTTTCCAAGTTGGGTAGATTGAAGTTGGGTATTGATCCACTGAATTGGTTACCAGATAGGCCCAGAACTTGCAAGTTCGGCAAGTTAAAATTGGGTATCATCCCATTGAGTTGATTGGAATCAAAGGATAGCCATTGCAACGCCGGCAAATTTAAGTTATCAGGGAGTGTGCCTGTGAGTTGGTTGCCGCTTAGATTGATTTCGGTCACTTGTTTAGGGGAACCGCTGGCGGAACAGGTTATCCCCGCCCAACTGCAAGGCGTGTTTGTTGCGTTCCAGTTGGTATTGTTAGTCCAGTTGGTGCCGGCGGTGCTGGTGTATAAATTCACTAGGGACTGACATTCTTGCACCGGAATTTCGGCGACAAGATTGCAATCGGTTGCGGCATGGACGAACGCCCCGCCCCCCAATAGCAAAACCAGCATCCAAAGCGCATATCCAAAGGACGCCATCATAGTACGTTGTTGCACCTTGGCCGAAGCGGCCAAGGAAGAGTTGGTCAAGTTGGTTTTCATAGTCATGTTTCCTATCTTAGTAAATATGTATGGTTAAGTTTAATGCCGTGTTTTTTGCAAAGTCAAATTTTTGGTAGTGATGCAATGTGGGTTCACTGTCTGAACTCTGATTAGAATGATTTTCAGATGGACTCTGATTAGTCATAGCCTCCTTTCATAGCCCTCATTTAATCATCTAAATCACAGTTCAAGACGAAGAAAAACCGCACGATATTTCACCCAGATTGCATCACTACCAAATTTTTTTAACTTTATTCTATCTATAAGTAACGTAACTCAACTCAATTTTTCCCCAAAAAATTTTTGAAAAATTTATTTTGCTTTGAAATCAAATAAATAAATTTTTCTCATTCCTGGCGTTCCCACGCTGGCGCGTGGGAACGAGGGCGAAGCTTCCAATATTTCATTTTTTTCATTTACCCTCTTGACATCCTAAATAAGAACAATTATCATTTGTAATTAGAAAGTATACATTTTCCACACTATTTAATAACAGTCTGAAATTTAAAGAGGTTTAATCTTATGTTAATCAAAACTGATACAGTTGTACAGGCATTTCCTTTAGTCATGGCAGAAGTAGGTAAATGGGTCAAAGTGGTCGGCGTGGTGGGCGGCAAAAATTTGGCTAGACGCTTAATGGTAATGGGGATGATCGAAGATACCCAAGTGCAAGTGTTACTTTGTCACAATAGCACAGGCGTAGTGGTGGCTTGTGGTGAGACACGATTGGCCGTAGGCGCAGGTGTTGCCCATAAAATCATGGTCGTCCCAGTTTAGAAAAACGGGCTACTTTTCCTAAGTTTATGGAAAGAGGAGATAACATGAAACATTTCGTAATCGGAATCGTGGGAAATCCGAATTGTGGCAAGACCACTTTATTCAATGTGTTGACTGGCACTAAACAGCGGGTTGGCAATTGGCCGGGCGTGACGGTGGAACGCAAAGTGGGTAACTATCACTTTGCTGGCAGTGATATTGAAATAGTGGATTTACCAGGGATTTATTCCTTAGATTTAACCCATGACGTGACGTCTTTAGATGAACAAATTACTCAAGACTATATTCTCTCTGGTGAACCTCATCTCATCGTGAATATCACTGATGGGTCGAATTTAGACAGAAATTTATATTTGACAACTCAATTGTTAGACATGGGCGTGCCTATGATGATGGCGGTCAATATGATGGATATTGCCCAGCAACGCAATATTGTTATTGACCTTGAAGGTCTCTCAAAGCAATTGGGAATGCCCGTGGTGCCTATCATGGCCGCGAAGGGGGGGGGCGTTGAGACTTTAAAAAAGGTTATCTTGCAAGCGGTTCAGAACCGTACTTTGCCCTCCCTTCAAATCACTTATCCAAAGGAAATAGAAGAGGCTATCGTTCAACTGTTACCTCTTGTGCAACCTCTGTTACCTAATGCCGGCGAAAACCTGACAGGTCTTCGAGACCTGTCAGGTTTAAAGGATCGTTTGTTCACCTTGAAGTTGTTAGAAAATGATCATTCCATTACTAAATGGGCCACTCAAAGTTTGATGGATACGGCCACTCAACTGCGGCACGGCATTGAAAAACAGCTAGGGGAAGATGTTGACATCTTAATTGCGGACCGACGTTATGGAGTGATAGCTAAACTCATTGAAAAAACCGTCACGAAAACCACTCAAGTCACTCGTACCCGGTCTGACCAAATCGATAAAATCGTCCTCAATCGCATCGTTGGCATCCCTATCTTTTTGGCCGTCATGTATCTGATGTTTATGTTCACCATTAACTTAGGAGGCGCCTTCATTGATTTTTTTGACATTTTAGTGGGCACTCTGTTAGTAGATGGGGTGGGGCATTTGTTACAACAAATAGGGACACCAGTGGTTCTCATTACGTTATTAGCAGGCGGGATTGGCGGGGGAATTCAAGTCGTGGCGACCTTTATTCCTATCATTGGATTTCTCTTCCTCTGCCTCTCGTTCTTAGAAGACTCTGGCTACATGGCCCGGGCCGCGTTTGTCATGGACCGCTTTATGCGTTTTATTGGACTGCCCGGCAAATCGTTTGTGCCTCTCATTGTGGGATTCGGTTGCAACGTCCCTGCGGTCATGGCGACGCGCACGTTGGAGAGACAACGGGACCGCTTCTTAACTATTTTGATGACCCCCTTCATGTCCTGCGGTGCCCGTCTCCCCGTTTATGCCCTGTTTGCCGTTGCCTTCTTTCCCGTCGGCGGTCAAAATGTCGTCTTTGGACTGTATTTAATTGGCATTGCAGTGGCCATTCTCACGGGACTGATTATGAAGAAGACGATTCTCAGGGGGGAAGTGGCAGACTTTTTTATGGAATTGCCACCTTATCATCTGCCCACGTTGCAGAATGTGTTACTACATACGTGGGGACGTTTGAAAAGTTTTATTTTCACCGCTGGCAAAATGATTGTGCCCATGGTGATGTTGCTAACGTTTCTCAACTCATGGGGCACGGACGGGTCCTTTGGCAATGAAGACAGTCAAAAATCGGTATTAAGTGAAATAGGTCGCACCCTCACCCCCGTTTTTCAACCGATGGGATTACAGGAAGACAATTGGCCAGCCACGGTGGGCATTTTCACGGGGATTTTGGCTAAAGAAGCGGTGGTTGGGACTCTCAATGCCCTTTACACTCAAATGGCAGGGACGCAAACTCAAGCGGAAGTATTTGAGTGGTGGGGAGGGATTCGGGACGCCTTTGCTACTATTCCAGCAAATTTGGGAGAGGTGACCAATCAGTTACTTGACCCGTTAGGTTTGAGTCGTGAAACGGCAGTTGCAACGACTGCACAGGCGGAACATGCGGGGGCGATTGGGGCAATGACTTCTCATTTTGCAGGACCTGTGGGGGCGTTTGCATTCTTGTTATTCATTCTCCTTTATACCCCTTGCGCTGCCACGATTGCCGCAATTTATCAAGAGACGCAGTTACGGTGGACGTTATTTGTGGTGTGTTGGACGACGGGGTTAGCGTATTTGGTTGCCACGGTCTTTTATCAACTGGCCACGTTTGCCCAACATCCGTGGCAATCTTTCGGTTGGACGGCTGGGTTAATCGGTTTGTTGGGGTTGACGGTTCTGGCGATGTATGATTTGGGGTCGGTGAGGCGGCGAGAATTGAATTTGACAATGGCAACTGGGGAAAATTAGTTGACCAGTTGCCCTCACCCCCGGCCCCTCTCCCTACTGGCGTGGGGAGAAAACCTATTGTCTCGTTCCCACGCGCCCGCGTGGAAACGAGAGAATACAGGTGGACTAGAGGCTTTAGCCGCACTGCCATTAAGTTAAGGAGTTGAAGTGGCAAAGGAATTAAAATAGCGGTGGACTAGAGGCTTCAGCCGGGGGCCGTTCCCGGCCATTTAATTCTGTTCGGCCCCCCACCGGCGAAAGCCTCAATGCCATTAAGTTAAGGAAAAAAGTTCCTCCGAAATTAACATACCGTTGGACTAGAGGCTTCAGCCGGGGGGCAGAACAGAATTAAATGGCCAGGAACGGCCCCCGGCTGAAGCCTCTAGTCCACCGTTACTTTAATCCCTTCGCTACGTTTATTCCTTAACTTAATGGCATTGAGGCTTTAGCCGGTGGGCGGGCCCCGCGCTTTCAATTCTGTTCCACCCCCACCGGCTAAAGCCTCTAGTCCACCTATAACCTATAGGTTGTCTAAAATTATTTATGATTCTCACCGATTTAAAATCTTATCTGATTGAACATCAAAGAGTCCCTTTGATGGATTTGGCTTATCATTTTCAGACCACACCTGAAGCCATTAAAGACATGTTAGCCCATTTTCTGCGCAAAGGTAAGGTGCGGCATTTAGTGGGAAGTCGTTGTGAAAAAAATTGTTGTTGTCAAAGTGATTCTACAAACTTGGAAATATATGAATGGGTGGGGTAGGAGGGAAGAGAAACTCACCCCGTTGGAGTGGAGGCTTTAGCCGCAATGCCATTAAGTTAAGGAATATCCACCCTACCTTAACTTAATGGCATTGAAATTGTCATTCCAACGGGTTTGGTAAAGCAAAGACCCAGTCCAGAAACCAAAGTAAATCCAAAATTTGGTCTCGTTTCCACGCGGGCGCGTAGGAACGAGAGGACGCGGGCGCGTGGGAACGAGACAAAACTATGCACTTCTTTTATCTATCAAAATACCCGACAAATATTTGTGAATGATACTAGATGCCAGGGTCCGATAGGACAAACCCTCGCGTAGCGCATGTTTCTGGAGTGTACTCATATCGCTAGAAGATAAACGAATCTGGAGGCGTTGGTCTCTGGTAGCTGTCGCTTTGGCATAGAGTTGGTGGCGTTTGAGTTCTTGTTCGCAGTCTGGTACCGATTGCCACTCGTCATGTTCAAAGGAGTTTAAGAGGTCAAGTTCTTGTGTGTCTAAGCCATTCATAATTTATTTTCCTAAGTATTTTTTAGTGGCCTTGCGGCTTGGGATAATGGTTTTGAGAAAAATCTCAGTGTCAGTTTCCACAAAGGGAACTAAATAGGCATAATTGTCGATAATAACCACGGAAATTTTTTGATTTGGGTAGCGTTCACGATTAGGATGTTCAACAATGTCTGCTTCATCGCCTTGTTGAATGTGAAACACAATTTCTTCAAAGGAAATCCCCCGTTCCAGTTGGAGTTGTTGATTTTTTTCAGGGTTCCAATTGTAATATTTCATGGTGTTTGGGTCAAAATGGTCTTGATTTTGGGTAGTAAAGGTAGGGGGTGGGCAAGTGTTTTTTTGCCCACCAAGTGACTCTGATTACAATGATACCAGAGAAACTCAGTTTCGGAAGGCAAATTGAGTTTCTCTTTGAGAAGTCATGCCGACTTCCCAACCAATTGTTGAAATCCCTTCAAAGACTCCACCGACACCGCCTGTCTCAGAAGTTGCGACAGCCGCGTGGTGTCGTCAATTTGTTGTAAGGCATTAACTAAGGTGTTTGGCAAACGTTTAAAACGTTCTTGCAAGATTTCCACAATGGCATCTTGTGATTTTTTCAACATGCCCAGGTGGAGGCCCTCTTGACGACCTCTCTCTAAGGCCATTCGTTCAATGCTAGTGACGTAGCGCACATGATTCTCCTCTTCATAGCAAGTGGTAAACTGTTGAAATTGTAATTCCAACGGGTCAGGTAACGCAAACACCCAGTCCAGAAACCAAAATAAATCCAAAATTTGTTGGCGAGTTTGTAACGGTCAAAAAAGCGGTAGTGATAACTCACCTTACGCACGGTTAACTCAACCACCTTGGTGATGCGTAAGATGAGTAGTCGTAGTAGTCGTAGTAGTCGTAGTAGTCGTAGGGTGCGTTAGCGATAGCGTAACGCACCTTGTTTCCGTGCCCTCATCCACCAACCACACCGTAAGAGTTGAATTCAGTGGAATTAAGGTGCGTGACGGCGCAAACAGACGCGCCTAACGCACCCTACTTAATAACATAAATATTATACAACTTATTTCAGTTAGGATGCGTAAGGTGAGTGGTAAATGAACATCCGCATTCCAAAGTGTTTGTCATATTGACCTTGGATTTCAATATGAATGTACAGAATTAACGGTTCCCCGTTTTTTTGGAACACTTTGACCAATTTATCGGCAAAACGTCGCCCAGTATTGGCATTGCGGACGACTTTTTGGAGTTCTTGGTCTAAAAATTCATAACCCTTCGTCCAGTCAACACGTTTTTGCACGTTGGGGAAAAAGAATTTCAGAAAGGGTAGCAAAACTATGCACTCCTGTTGTCTATCAAGATGCCCGACAAATATTTGTGAATGATACTAGATGCCAAAGGTAATTAAGGGTTTTGGAGTACGGAATTTATTCCGCTTGAAACGGAATGAATTCCGTACTCCAACGGAATAAATTCCGTACTCCAACGGGTTTTGGAGTACGGAATTTATTCCGTTTCAATTCCGTACTCCAACGGGTTTTAGAGTACGGAATTTATTCCGTTTCAAGCGGAATAAATTCCGTACTCCAACGGAATCAATTCCGTACTCCAATTCTTAAAAGAAACTGAGTTTCTCCCCTAGCAACTCGCAACCATGTTTGCGTCGCAAATTGCAATAAAATTACAAAAATTAATCCAATATTTTTATTAATATAGTATATAATTCATGGTTAGTCAAATAGTTATCGCATCCCTAAAGAAACTTGGCATGAATAATTAATGTATCTAATCGTGTATTTTCAGTTAAAGAGTTGTCAACAGGCGGTTAAAAAATATTTTCCATTAAAAAACAATGACCTTACTTATTTTTTCTAAATTTTTTTTAATTTTCTCTTGACAGTCATTTAACCGTTCTGCTATTCTCAATACTGAATAGTCTAAAAATTAAGGGTTCATTAAATCGCCCTTAATAAAAACGTATTTCTAAACCTGAATAACGTGAGGTAAAAACCTTATGAATAGTATTTCTGCATTGAAGAAAAGCGCGGCTGCGATCGCGCTAGTCCTGGGCGTTACGCCCATGGGGGCACATGCCTGGTTGGCAGATGCGAAGATGGTGGCGCATTTTCCGTTGAATGTGAAAGATCAGCCGGGGGCGAACCAGACGCCAGACGCCACGAAAAAGTGTGTGGGCACGGTTGTCGGTACCGTCACCTTTGGTCCCACAGGTAACGGTGGTTCTGATCCTGCGCCTGAGAGTTTTTATGAATGGATACCAGGTAATGATGAAACCGACAGGGCCACCAAAGTGGCTATGTTTCCTGGGACAGCCGACGTCAACATTACCGTGGCTGACAAGTTGCCTGCTACATGTACTGGGATAGCTGCCATGAGTACAGCCCCCGCCTATAGTATCAGTGCATGGGTCAAGACGGACAATAATCCACCGTCAGGGGCGTCCATTATAGACAGAGGAACCAGTTTGGCGTTGACCGTAGGTCCAACAAAAGATGTTAACCCCGACACTGGGACCCAGAATGTCCATCCAGTGACTTTTTGTGTGACAGGTGCAGGGACAACCCTGATGCCTGGTTCACCTACTGCTACGCCAAACCCTGTTTTAACCAAGTGTTTGACTGCGAACATGTGGGCCGATACCAACACGGATCCTGGCCAGGGCGTGTGGCACAACATCATTGTCACTTACAACAAAGCCCCACCAGCGGTCAATGGCGTCCCACAATCGCAAGCGGTGATGTATATCGATGGGTACAAGGTAGCCACCAGTGAACCACCCGACCCCGTCAAGAAACATACTGCCCCCTTCCCATCACCAGCAGCATCTACAAGCACTCGGATTGGTAACAAATTCAAAGGCTATATAGATGACGTCCGTTTCTATAGTGCCGCCCTCACTCCAGATGACATCCACGAATTGTCTATGGGTTGCAGACCAGCGACCTTTGACCCCAAGACGGGGAAACTGTCAATACCGTGTGTAGTGGAATACATGGTTGCTGATGGACCCAGTCTTATCAATGGTGCATGGACTGCCGACCTCCTGGCATTGCCACCGACGAAGTCTGTGGGGTCGGGTTATGTGACAGTGGGAGGTGAAGTGGCACGCAATGTAGTCTTTAACGTGGCCTCCGCAAAACCTTTGCCAGTACCAGTGGGGTCGCCCCCTGCCCTACCAACCGGATACGTCCAGACAGGTACGACGCCCTCTATGCCAGGTGGGGAGGTTGACAACACATGGAGTGCCCTGTTCCAACCTTCGGAATATCCGTGGGGGCGGTTTATGGCCGGATACGGGTATACCCCATGGGGACGCGGCACCGTCGCTATGGATGACTGGATTGATGAATACGATGATATCGGGGGTAACTATGGCGAACACACCCCTGCCGACCTCTATATCCCCGGCGTGATCGTACCAAGTCCGTTTGGTCTTCCAGTGAAGGAGTGTTATTCTGCAACGTTGTACTATGCCCTGAATTACAATCGCTTTTATATGGATTATAGTGATGTCAGTTATGAGGGCATCAATTGTTCGTACATGTCGGGTCTGGTACCATCTGGGGCACCCGCCGCGGTGACGGAAGAAGCCTCCGCGGCCCCAGCGGCAGTCGAAACCGCAGATGGCCCTGCAGAAGGCCCTGGTGAGGTAGGTACGCCGTAGTAGGATAGAGAGAGTTGTATCCTCTTTAGTCAGGGTAGGGTGGGCAAGTGTTTCTTTGCCCACCGTGTTCCTGATACCCCCCCCAGCCCCCCCGCACGCGGGGGGGAGTCATCGACGCCGCGTGCGGAGTCACCCCCCCGCGTGCGGGGGGCTGCGGAGTCACCCCCCCGCGTGCGGGGGGGCTGGGGGGTACTACAGGGTTAATCACAAGAAACAGTGGATAGGTGTGAAGTATGCGCCTGTCCACTTTTTTTTTGGGGGGGAGGTAAGAAACTGAGTTTCTTAAAGAAACTGAGTTTCTGGGTAGTTGACGGGTTCGGGTTTTTCTGTTATAGTAATATTCCTCATCACTTATATAGTGATATTCACTTATTCTTGTACCCCCCCCAGCCCCCCCGCACGCAGGGGGGTCACTCCCCCCCGTGTACGGGGGGGCTGGGGGGGGTACAAGTGATGAGGAATATTACTATACCTCCACAATGCCATTCAGTTAAAGAATTAAGCCTCCAGTCCAACGAGGTCTTTATTCTTTAACTCCATCGCATGGGTGGGGCAGTGGGGTACAAATGAGAAGGAATATTACTATATATTTATTCTTGTTACGTCATTGCTTATCACCCATTTACTATGACCAAATTCACTCTTGAATATACTGAAGGAGTGGCTGAAGATTTAACGAATTTACGTGCTTATGAACGTAGTCAAATTTTGGATAAAATTGAAGACCAACTCAGGCGACACGTCATAAGAAAATGTTGTTTGGATTGGTACCACCTTGGGAATATGTGGAACCTATCTGGGAATTGCGAATAGGCGAATACCGGGTCTTTTATGACGTCGATGAAGCCACGACGACGGTTATTATCCGTGCCATTCGACAGAAACCTCCTCATCAAACCACCCAGGACATTTTATGAAAGTCATCGACATTAGACAGTTTACCATAGAGAAAGACATTGCAGAGGCACAACACCAACGAGTGATGTTGACCAACAATGGCAAACCCGTCGCCTTACTGGTGGGTCTCCAAGACGTTGACGAGGAACAGTTGCAATGGGCCAGTAGTGACGCCTTTTGGAAGATGGTGACGCAACGACGCGCCCAAAAAACGTTAAGTCGGAGTGAATTAGAGAGACGGCTGTAAGGCCGTGTCGGGTGGGCAAGCAAGAGAAGAAGCACAGTTTCTTGAAGAAACTGAGTTTCTGGGGTATGCCATTATGCAAAGTTACGCTTTGGATTCCTGGGGTCAGGTGTTGACAAATCTTTTTATTCCCTGCTATCTTTCCGATGATCGTATTACTTCCAATCAATCATCTTTAACAGGAGGACATTACCATGACCACCCTAAGTTCCTTGGTGGACCCACAATTACTGACCGAAGCAAAACAACTAGGTGGTCACCAAACCACACACGAAACTATCAACGTGGCCCTCAAAGAATATATTCGCTGGCGCAAACGCATGGAAGGAACTAAACTGTTTGGCACCATTGATTTTTATCCAGAATTTCTGGAAGAAATAGATAAACAGAGTCACCTACGATGATGTTGCTAGACACTTCCCGAAATGAAAAATGGAAAATGGGTAATAAAAAGGAACCTATTCCATTTTCCATTTTCCATTTTGGGCATCGTCACCTCTGCTACAGATTGCTTGATTGCGGCCATAGCCATTGAACAACAAATGCCACTGTTCACTGCTGACCAAGACTTTTTTCAGATTGCCCGTCATTGTCCGCTACGGTTATTTCCCGAAGTTCCTCAGTCAGTGTAGAGTGTGCAAGTGTGTCTTTGCCCACCGTCCTCTGGGCAAAGCGAGAAGAAACTCAGTTTCTTGAAGAGTTTCAGATATTGATCGGGTAGCAACAAAACTGGTATAGTAACTGCTGACAGATGTTGTGAAAATTCGACGAATGATAAATGAATATCATTCATTATTCATTATTCATTATTTTAGGACAACCCTGATGAACGCAATTATAACCAACGACGGACTGTTAATACCCAATGAATGGTTGTTTGGTTTTGGTCAATTTGACATTTTTCGAACCAGCGGACTCATTGTAATCAAATCCGATCAATTATCTAAAGCCGTCCACCAACCCTCAAAACGGTCCTTACCAGTGGCTAAACCGATAACGACGAATAATTCTGCCGTAGCGACGCCCATAGAATCAGACTATACAAAGGCAATGCAGTCCTATTTGTCACGCCATGCCCAACCCCTCTCGACATTTTCCCAACCCTATCCGAAACGTGAGGAACTTTATGACCGCGTCGTGTTTCTTCGTTGATACTAACCTCCTCGTTAAATACAGGTGGATACGCTTCGCTTAATCCATCCTACATGGAATGGAAATTCCTTAACTTAATGGCATTGCCCGCGTGCGGGGGGTACAAATCCATCAGAATCTGGGTAGTGATGCAATGTGGGTGAGGTAGGGGCAACCCTTGTGGTTGCCCTCGGTTGATATGCGCGGGCAACCACAAGGGTTGCCCCTACCATTCCATCACCCACATTGCATCACTACCAGAATCAGAACTTGATAGGGTAATAACAAAACTGGTATAGTAACTGCTGACAGATGTTGTGAAAATCCGATGAGATGAATAGTCAGCGAAACAGGACTATTCATGGTTCATCATTTATCTATTCCACTGTTTCTAACTAGGAGTACCACTCCAATGAATATCTCCATTAATTTAGCTCAAGACATCTATCCCGTGTCTGCGCTTTCGTTACAAGCCAACCAACTGGTCAAAAAAGCCCAAACCACCAAACGTCCCCTCATTTTGACGGAAGAAGGGCGTAGTGTGGTGGCGTTACTTGACATCAACGAGTTTCAAGCCCTCCAGGAACAATTGCAATGGTTGTGGGATTGGTCAGACATCACCCAAGCCGAACACGGCCAATTTATTCCCCATGAAGAAGTTAAAAATCGGTACACCTGGCTGTTAGAGGGCACTTCTGATGTCACGACTAATTGAATGGTCAACGTTGGCAGTCACACAATTTGACCAACTCATCAACTCTCTACAAGAACGTAATCCTGCCGTGGCACGTCGCATAGGAATGGCGATGTTTGCCAAACTTGAGTCTCTCGCCCAATTTCCCGAGGCGCATCGCCAAATAATAGGCTTGCCCCCTTCTTATCGAGAGGCTTTGGTAGAAAATTATCGACTCCTTTATTCGTTGGTAGGAAATGACAAAATTCGCCTCATCTCCATTCGTCATGTACGCCAACGTCCTCTGTCACCGCCAGAAATTTTGGATCTATCAGATTCGGACTGACATCTGTTGTGAAATGATGCGCTTGTCCACTTTTTTTGTGGTATAAGAAACTCAGTTTCAGAAAGCAAACTGAGTTTCTGGGTCATGCCATTATGCAAAGTTACGCTTTGGATTCCTGGGGTCAGGTGTTGACAAATCTTTTTATTCCCTGCTATATTCTCCATGAAAAGATGATTTATACTCGATAACTTATGCCATCTCATCTTCAAGCTATTGACCGTCTGGTACAAGGTATCATTCAGGAAGTGCATCCATTGCGCATTATTCTATTTGGTTCCCTCGCCAGAAGTCAAGCGACGCCAAACAGCGATATTGATTTACTGGTCGTGATGCCAGAAGGAGTTCATCGAAGACACACGGAACAACGGTTATATCAAAACCTCCGTGGGATAGGTGTCCCTTATGACATTATTGTGGCCACCCCCAGCGATTTAGAAACACATAAAAACCATCTTGGGCTGATTTACAAAACGATTTTACAAGAAGGACGAGAACTTTATGCTACCTTACGAGAAACGTTGTGTTTTCACGCCCAACAAGCCGTTGAAAAATCTCTCAAGGCCGTTCTCATTGCAAATACCATTGAATTTCCGCGGACCCATAACCTTGAAGTGCTATTTGACCTGTTACCGCAGGACCTCTCTGTGCCAGAAACGGTGCGGGCCGCCGTTAGTTTAACCCAACATGCAGTCAGTAGCCGTTATCCAAGGGAAATTGAACCCGTGGAGGAAGCAGAATACCAGGAAGCCATACAGTTGGCTAAGACGTTAGTTTCTTGGGTCGAAAATCTGATTCGACCAGAACAAATGATGACGGCCAGCGGGCTTGCCGAAGTTGGTCTGTTGAATGAGACTCTCTCGGAAGATGCTTCGTCCCCGCGTGGATAAGAGATTTGTACACTCTTGAAGAGATTGACAAATCTTCTGGAAAGGTGGACAGGTGTAAAATTACGCGCCTGTCCACTTTTTTTGGGGGGGTAAGAAACTCAGTTTGCTTTCCGAAACTGAGTTTCTGGGGCATGGGTAAGAAACTCAGTTTCTCCCAGAAACTGAGTTTCTGGGCACGGGTAAGAAACTCAGTTTCTTCCAGAAATGGAAACAGTAGCCTTCAAAATACCCCCGGTAGCCCAATTTTCTATGCGTAATTCGGGGATTCTGATAAATTCTTTGACATTATTAGTCACTAAAATATAACCTTCCGTCAAAGCATGTGCTGCAATCCATAAATCATTTGCACCAATGGGTTTGCCTTGTTTTTCTAGCGCGGCACGAATACGTGCATAATGAAAAGCCGTTTCCACTGGCAACGGTAATGCCGGAATTAACTGCAACAACTGTTTCAAAATCTGACGTGCTTTTTCTGCTTGCTGGCTTTTTTCTATGCCCAAATAGAGTTCGCCCAACGTAATTAACGACATGGCAACCTCGCCCGCAGGTAACTGTTCGAACCGTTCAAGCACTGTAAGCGGTTGTCGTTTCGCAATGTAAATACAGATGTTGGTATCTAACAAATAACGAGTCGTCTTCATAACGATTCACGTTCTTCTGGCAAAGGGTCTATACGGGGGCCTTCAAAACAGTCCGCTGGTAATTGAGTAAGCAAATAGAATGCTTGGGCTAAGTTATGGTGCTGTGGTTGTCTCTTTTGTAGAAATTGTGCAAAATGCAATAATTCTACTTGCTGAGATAGACTCAGTGTTTGGGCAATATGATAAATTTGAGTGCTAGAGTCCATGTTAAAACCACCTATAGTTTAGTGAATTGGAAGTTCTTAGAGTTATTATATCATCAATTCTCTCTATTAGGCCGTACCAGAATATGCACATGTCCACTTTTTCGGGAGTGTGAAAGAGATTTGTCAACTCTTTGAGAGTTGACAAATCTTTCCCTGGTCTGCTATACTTGCTATATTTGCCATAAGAGTATGATTTTTAACCCTTGTCACACGGAGAAGATTTTTATGCCTGCCATTGAATTTCAAACTCAGCCACACAACGGCACCATTTTCATTCCAACTCTTTACCCAGAATGGTTTGAAACACCAGCAACCGTCATCCTGTTGGCTACCCCAACCCTTTCCGCACCACAGGCCAACCAGGTCAAACAAGCCAGAACTTTCTTTGAAAACATGCAAATGGATTTAAGTGACTATCGCTTCCATCGGGAGGAGGCCAATGAACGATAAACCTGTGTTTATAGACACGAACGTGTTGATATATGCAATGGATGTTGACTCTCGCAAGAAAAACAGTTTCTTCAAGAAACTGAGTTTTGGGAACGAGAGAATTAACGGCGCGGACTATATTGACTTTGATCAAAGAAATATTCCCGAATTTACTCTATCTTGATGAAACATCTTAGGTGAAAACCTCGGATTTTTTCAAAATCCTGAATTTCTCTCCCTAAGTTTGGATAAGAAACCAAATCAGAAAAATTTGGTTTCTGGTTTTATCAACTTCACAAATACGAAATAATCTCAACATGAGCACTACCACTCAATATTGGATAACCATGTTCAGTACCTATGGATGGGTTTTGTTACTGTTAATCATGGAACGAATTTGGACCTTCCAAAAACAACCTCTCCTGCGTCCTGGCTTCTTTTGGGACGTGATATATACCTATCAAAATATCGTCCTCCAGATTATCTTTTGGACGGCTGCCCCAGTGATTGTCGAACGGATTTTGGCCAATTGGCTGACACAAACAGTGTTCCCCATCGAAGGGGCCTTTTTACAAGGTGCCTTGGCAGACCGTTCGATTGTGCTTAACCTTGCCGTACTCTTTTTGATGGGGGAAAGCATTTTCTACGTGGCCCACTACTTAGCGCACAAAATCCCGTTCTTATGGGAATTTCACCGCGTTCATCACAGTTCCTTGATTGTCGACTCCTTCTCCACTAGCCGGTTCCACATTGTGGATCGTATTTTGTTCACACTGCCCAATATCCTGCTGATGATTTACTTCAAAGCGCGTCCTGAAGCCATTGTTCTGTACTTCTTCTTCCGCGCCTTCATGGATCGTTACATACACAGCAACATCCCAGGTCCCCGTTGGCCCCATAAGTTCATGTTGTCCTCTCCTACCTTCCATCGCTGGCATCATTCCACCAATCCGCCCATTTTACACCAGAAGAATTTTGGAGGAAACTTCATTTTCATGGACGTGTTATTTGGCACGGCGTATGACCCTGATCCCAAAGAACATCCTCTGCCGACTAGGTTTGGAGAAGCGGACTACAGTAACAATCTCATTATGCAACAAGTTTTGCCGTTCTATTACTTGTATAAACGTTGGACACAGCCGAAACAGGCTTAGTATTAAAACCAGGAGGAAACAGCGTCGCTTTGTGACCTGGCAAAGCTACGCTTTGGACTTCTGGGAAAGTTTCTCTTTAGCTTTAATCTCGAAAAAACCAACCTATTCACTTTATGAAGAAAAAACGACTCATTTTTGCCCTTTTAACAACCTTACCATTATCCCTGGTTGCTGAAGAAACCACGGTACTGTCTAGCAGTGACGCCGTTCCTGCGTTAACTCAATTAATGAACTCTCGGATGTTCAAGGGACTCTCCATTTGCACAACAGATCCTTGGAAGGGATTGGAATATGCCAAAAATTTGGAATTGGAATACTTGCAATGGGCCCTCAATTCTGATCAAGCCCGTGAACAAAACACCTTTCAGAAAGACATTTCCCAATTCGTCATTAAAGTCGGGCGTGAGTTACAGGAAGTCCGCGAAAAATGCCTATCGGTTTCCAAAGACCCAGAGGTCGATAACTCTAGTTCGCTTCCCAAAGCGTCGGGTTTTCCAGAACGGGACAAAGATGCCGATGGGATACCTTAATGATTAAGGTAGTGGTTTAAACCTGACAGGTCTTAAAGACCAGAAGGCTTTGAGGTCGGTTACCGCTACCTTGTGCATCACTACCGAATTTTTGGACTCCCGATTCAGACCAAACAGTTTTGGGTAGTGATGCAATGTGGGTGATAGACACTTTCCCCCACCCCCAGCCCCTCCCCCAAAAGGGGAGGGGAGAACGGCGGTACCCGTGGTTTTCACCCCTCTCCCCCTGGGAGAGGGGCCGGGGGTGAGGGCAAA
>JAABRD010000085.1 GCA_011391085.1 Thiotrichaceae bacterium
TAGCCGGCCGGCCGTAGGCATCACCCCCCACTAACATTGCGGGGCGCCTACCGCCGGCCGGCTAAAGCCTCCACTCCAACGTACCTTAACTTAATGACGTTGCGGCTAAAGCCTCTACTCCATTACCGGCTATCGTAACAAAATCGTCACTTCTTCCCCATTACGTTGGAGTTTAATCAGAATCGGCAATGATGATTCCGCAAATAACTTTTTTAGCACTTTCCAATTTCTCACTCGTTGGTCGTCGATTCCTGAAATAATATCACCTCGACGTAATCTCAAACGATAAGCGTTCGTATTTCTTTTAACCTGTTCGACTTGAACACCGTCGGGAACATTTTTTAATTCGGCGCCTTCCAAATATTCGCTGACTTTACCACCGTCTATGGCGCCATCTTCGGCCAGCACTGCGGTGAGGTGGAAAATGCGACCTTTACGAAGGACGGTAAGCGCGACTTTGTCGCCCACTCGTAGCAATCCAATTCGATTCCGAACATCACTGCCGCGATTAACTGGTTGATCATTTATCGCAACGATAACATCGGCAGGTTGCAATCCCGCTTTCTCAGCGGGAGAGTTCTCTGCAACCTCAGATACGATGGCGCCTTTGTTGCTGTTTTCTAATCCCAAGGCCGACGCTAATTGAGGAGTGAGTTCCTGGATTCGTATTCCTAAACTACCGCGTTGCACTTCGCCAAATTGGACTAGGTGTTGTACCACCTGTTGTACCATGTTAGAGGGAATGGCAAACCCAATTCCGACATTGCCGCCGCTGGGGGCAAAAATTGCGGTATTGATGCCTATCAATTCGCCACGTAAGTTGACTAAGGCGCCTCCTGAGTTGCCTGGGTTAATAGAAGCGTCGGTTTGAATAAAATCTTCATACCCTTCGATACCCAATCCACTGCGTCCCAAGGCACTGACTATGCCAGACGTAACGGTTTGTCCCAACCCAAACGGATTCCCGATAGCGACTACAAAATCGCCGACTCGTAACTGATCCGAATTGGCTGAAGGTAACGTGGTTAAATTGTTAGCCGGTATTCTCATCAAAGCCACATCGGTCTCTGGGTCAGTTCCAATGACTTCCGCTTTAAATTCGCGTCCGTCTTGCAGATTGACGGTAATTTCATTAGCATTTTCAATCACATGATGATTTGTTACGACATACCCTTTGTTTGCATCAATCACCACCCCAGAACCACGACTGTGCGTTTTCTGCGCTGGCATATTAAAAAAGTGACGGAAAAAGGGGTCGTTCAACAACGGGTTGCTAGAAATTTGCGTTTGGGCACTAGAAATGTTGACAACCGCAGGCATGGCCTTTTCTAACATGGGTGCCAGACTAAACAGTGGTTGTCCATTGAGACTGGGAGGAAATTGGGCAAATGATGGGTTTGTGCAACTGACGCACAAGAGAAATAATAGCCAAAAGGGTTGATGATTTTGTTTGAACATGATTGATTTACCAGTGGATTTAAATAGATTTGTCTTATGTGATGCCAGGTTTTATAGTAATATTCCTCATCACTTGTACCCCCCCCCAGCCCCCCCGTGGCGTGGGTGACTCCCCCCTGCGGCGTGGGTGACTCCCCCCCGTGTACGGGGGGGCTGGGGGGGTACAAGAGAACAGGAATACGACTATAGAAACTAAGTTTCTTTAAGAAACCTAGTTCCTCCGCCTATTTCGGTGTAAAATAAGTTAATGACTCTTTACAAATGACTTCATATCATATTAGCATAACTGAAGCGTGGAGTGGTAAACACCATGTCACACTCAGGTATACCACTCCATTGTCTAATTTTTTTGAAACCACGAGGAATCACGAACAGATGTCAAATTATTTTAGCCAGTTTGCCAAACCATTTTGGAGTCACTTTTATCTGAGTATCGCAATGGTTTCGATATTCATCATTCTATCGTTTCTTCTATCAGCTTGTCAAGCCAAACCTAATTTAAGTGGTTTTGATTTAGCCAAAGGAGAACAAATTTATAATAACGTGTGCATTGCCTGTCACGTTGATGGTCGGTTTGGGGCCCCGAAAGTGGGGACTCAGAAGGATTGGTCTCCGCGCATCGCAAAAGGGATGGAGGTGCTATTTCACAGTGCCATCCAAGGGTTAAATTCCATGCCACCTAAAGGAGGCAATCTTACATTGTCTGATGAGGACGTAAAAACGGTAGTCGCGTTCATGGTTTCAAAATCGTGGTAAAATGCCATTAAGTTAAGGAATAAAAGCCCCCCGAAATTAACCGACAGGTGAACTAGAGGCTTACGCCTGTGGGCGCAGAACATAATTGAAATCGCAGGTGTCCTCCTCCGGCTAAAGCCTCTAGTCCACCGTTACTTTAACCGGCTAAAGCCTCTAGTCCACCGCTACTTTAATTTGGTTGCCACTTCAACTCCTTAACTGTTTATTTGACAATCGGGCCGCTATTTAGGTAATATTAAGATATTATATCAACATCTGAATAATCAACGTTTCCCAATCTTCATAAGTGTAAGAAACCTTATTAACCCATTATGAAACCATCTAAACTTCAACTCACACATTCATGAAATCCTGGCTACCCCGTTTTTCTCTACCTCAGTTACAGTTAGATGAACTTATGAATCGGACCCTTGACCGTCAAGTGAAACTTGCTGTCACGGGCTTGAGTCGCAGTGGTAAAACGGTCTTTATTACCTCATTAGTTCATCAATTACTACATGGCCTAGAGAGTACCCATTTGCCTTTTTTCCAAGTTGTCAGTAGCGGCCGGCTGGCGGGGACGAAGTTGATGCAACAACCAGATATGCACATCCCGTCTTTTCGCTACGACATTGCGATTGAAAAACTTGGCAGTGACCCGCCTACCTGGCCACAACCTACCACTGGTATTAGTGAAATTCGTCTGGCCATTCGTTATCAGACCAATAACCCCTTGTTGAAACATGTTTCACCGGTGAATACGTTGTATGTTGACATCATTGATTATCCTGGTGAATGGCTGTTGGACTTGCCTTTGCTAGAATGGACTTATGAACAATGGTCAACCCACATTGCCAGCGCCTGTCAAAAGGAACCGCGTCTATCGTTATCCAAAGAGTGGCGCGGGTTTCTCAATACCCTTGATTTAGGGGAACCATTCACAGATGCCGCAGTCCGGCAGGCGGCGGAGTTATATACCCATTTTCTGATGTCTTGCAAAGACCGAAAATATGGTTTAAGCTTATTGCAACCTGGTCGTTTTACCATGCCGGGTGATTTAAAAGGGGCACCTTTGTTAGAATTTTGTCCACTGGTCAATCTGTCCGGCGGTTCTTTCAAAGACAATAGTCTGTTTGCCGAAATGAAAAGGCGTTATGAGTCCTACAAGGAACATGTGGTGAAAAAATTTTACTTGGAACATTTTGTTAGCTTTGACCGGCAAATTGTGTTGGCAGATGTGTTACGCACTTTTAACACCGGTTCGGCCACCTTTGTGGACATGCGAGAGGCGATCAATCTGGTGTTAAACAGTTTCCATTATGGTAAATCGGGACTGTTGAACAAATTGTTGTATGGCCTAAAAATTGACAAACTGTTATTTGCGGCCACGAAAGCGGACCATGTGACACCCAATCAATTGCCAAATTTAGAACGCTTTTTACAACAAATGTTGACGTCTTCTCAAAACAATGCTACGTTTGAAGGCGTTCAAACCGAAACGTTAGCCTTGGCTTCCGTCAAGTGTACGCAAGCGGCTTATACCACGTTTCAAGGCCAACGCATTTCTTGTATCAAGGGTGTCCCTCTGGATGCAGATAAGCCAGTTGCCCTTTTCCCAGGTGAAGTGCCGGTAGAGATTCCTCTGCCAGAAGACTGGGTGGAAGGACGATTTAATTTCATGGAGTTTAAACCCCCCCGTTTAGCTAATATTCATGGTCGCGGACTACCCCATATTCGTCTGGACCGTGCTTTAGAATTTTTGCTTGGAGATAAATTTTAATGAGTATCACAACCACTTGGAAAGGACCTCTGTTTTTCAATCTGGAGGACGTTGAGAGTATTGCCGAGGAAGAGGCCACGGTCACCTTAAATTACTCTCCTCCAGTGATTTTGCCTGACGATGTAGAATTGGAAACGGAGGCCCAATGGATCCTGCCGGAGTCTGAGTTAACCCGGCGGTATTCCCCTGTCGGCAACTTCTTGAACCCCGTGATTCACGAAGGCCCGTTTCCCCAATTTCTGTCTAACACGTCGGCCTTAGGGTTCTGGTTATTTGGCGCCATTGGGCTGTTATTGACCAGTTTGTTAGTCATGGATACCTACCATTTTGTGGTTCGCCAATATGGCAATGGCTTCCTGGTGGGTTCCTTCTTCCTACTGTTGACTCTATCCATCAGTAGTCTAGTATTGGCATTGGCCTGGCATAGTTACCAAAACTTGCAAACCTTACGCGCCGTATCGGCCTTTCAGGAAGAAGGGCGGAAGTTAAGAGAACTGAATGGGCATGGCAATGCGATTTACTACGTCAACAACATTGCCCAGTTTTACTTACATCGCCCCGACCTCAAAACCGCTTTGGAACGCTTTTATGTCATTCTCAACGACAGTCACCAAGACCGCGATGTCTGTCACTTGTTTTCCATCCAAGTGATGAAAGAGATTGACCAACAAGCCTATAGCATTGTGTCGCAACGGGCGAAGGAAACGGCGTTGTTGGTGATGATAAGTCAAGTCGCCTTCATTGACACCGTGTTAACTCTATGGCGAAATGTGCGAATGATTCGAGACATTGCGACCCTCTACGGAACGCGCCCTGGGGCATTGGGAACGTTGAGTTTGACCACCAGCGTATTGCAAAATCTCCTCTATGCAGATGTTAGCGGCATGGTTGCAGACGCGACTGCCGAAATGTTAGGAGGTTCCGTCATCTCTATGATGTCATCGCAAATTACACAAGGACTCGGCAGTGGGATTTTGACCGCCCGCTTAGGAATCCAAACGATGCAAGCATGTCGTCCGTTGCCTTTTACTCCTGAAGAAAAACCGCGTTTGAAAGAAATACGGTGGGACATCATGGCGTCGCTAAACAGCATTTTTGGTGCTAAAAAAGAGGTGAAGGGCCAGACGAGGTAAATGTACAACACCTATTTTAGTGCATACACCAGTCGAATGGGTTGGAGTAGAGGCTTACGCCTCCATGCCATTCAGTTAAGGAATAAAGCCCCCGAAACTAACCGACAGGTGGACTAGAGGCTAACGCCTGTGGGTTGGCCCTGATATTTAATTTGGTACCAACCGCCACCGGCTAAAGCCTCAATGCCATTAAGTTAAGGTACGGTGGAGTGGAGGCTTTAGCCGGCCGGCGGTAGGTGCCCCGCAATTTTAGTAGGGGGGTGATGCCTACGGCCGGCCGGCTAAAGCCTCCAGTCCAACGGGATTTTCCTTAACTTAATGGCATGGAGGCGAAAGCCTCTACTCCAACAAGGGCAGTTATCCATTCTCTCTTAATCGATTAACCATGTCCTCCAAAAACGACCAAACTCATCTTTGCAACCACCTCACCGACCCGCAGTTTAGAACCTTGCCAGGGTTTCCGCAAGCGACTGATGAAGCCATTTTAGCTTTGTCTGATCCACCTTTTTATACTGCTTGTCCCAACCCGTGGCTATCGGCTTGTGTTCAAGAATGGGTCACTGCGTCAGAAAATAGGCCAACGTATCATCGCGAACCCTTTGCTACTGATGTCAGGGAAGGGAAAAACGATCCGATTTATAACGCCCATACTTATCATACGAAAGTACCACATAAGGCCATTATGCGTTATATTTTACATTATACCGAACCTTATGACATTGTCTATGATGGCTTCTGTGGCACCGGGATGACGGGCGTGGCGGCGCAGTTATGTGGCAATCGCGAAGAGGTGGAAAAATTAGGTTATCGAGTCTTGGAAGATGGTACGGTTTTGCAATCACAAGAAGATGAGAACGGTATCCTCTTTTGGCAACCGTTCTCAAAGTTAGGACCGCGTCGGACGGTGTTAAATGATCTCTCGCCAATGGCCTCCTGGATTGCGTATAACTACAATACACCGGTGGACCTCTCCCTGTTTCAACGGGAAGCAGAACAAATTTTACAGGAGGTCGAAACGGAATGTGAATGGTTGTATCGAACGTTACATAGTTGTAGAAAAAATTTTGAGGAACAGGTCCCAGAAATAGAACAGGTCATTTTAGGAGAAGCCTCTTGTCCATATTGGTTAACCGTCGGATACATCAATTACATGGTTTGGTCTGAAGTCTTTTTATGTTCAGAATGTACCGGCGAAATCGTCTTTTGGGAAGCGGCCCTGGATAAACAAGGGGGACAAGTACGAGACACTTTTGAATGTCCACATTGTCAAGCCCAGTTGACTAAACGTCATCTCAAACGGGCAACGATTACCGTCTTTGATAAAACTCTACAAGAGACCGTCTCTCAGGTAAAGCAAGTGCCGGTCTTGATTAACTATTCTGTTAACACCGTGCGCTTTGAAAAGACGCCCGATACGTTTGATTTGGCTTTGTTGAAAAAAATGGCGGACTGCGATATTCCCTATTCGTTTCCCATCATACGCATGATGGCAGGTGATGAAAGTCGGCGCAATGATAGCTTGGGTATCACGCATTTACATCATTTTTATACGCAACGGAATTTATGGCTACTGAGTGCCACCTGGCAAAAATCGTCTTCCCGTTCGCAACGCCACTTGCTACGAATGTGGGTAACGTCAACCATGTTACGTGCCACGAAAATGTATAAATTCACCGCGGACCGAAAAATGGGCAATCTCTCCGGTACCTTTTATATTCCCTCTTTGAGCACTGAAAACAGCGTGTTAAAACTCTTGCGGCGCAAACTTCAAGATTTTCTCAAAATTCGCTTCCCAACCACACGCGGCGTCGTCATCTCCTGTGCTTCCAGTGAGACGTTACCGTTGCCAGATAACTGTATTGATTATATTTTCCTAGACCCTCCCTTTGGTTCTAACATCATGTATTCGGAATTGAATTTTCTCTGGGAAGCCTGGTTGCAAGTGTTCACCAATACGCAACCAGAAGCCTTGATTAATAAGACCCAAGGCAAACGTTTACCGGAGTATCGACAGTTAATGACTCAATGTTTTCAAGAAGCCTATCGTCTCCTCAAACCGGGTCACTGGATGACCGTGGAATTTTCCAGTACGCAAGCCAGTATTTGGAACACTTTACAAACAGCGTTGCAAGAAGCGGGATTCGTGGTAGCCAATGTTTCTACCTTAGATAAAAAACAAGGCAGTTTCAAAGCGGTGACCACCACGACGGCGGTTAAACAGGACCTGATTATTTCGGCTTATAAACCTCAGCATGAGTTAGAAGAACGGTTTAACCAGTCCGCAGGTACTGAAACAGATGTCTGGGAATTTATTCGAAATCATTTAAGCTATTTACCCATCTGCAAAGGTTTCAAGGCAGGCAAATTAGATTTCATTGCCGAACGAGAACCACGCTTGTTATATGACCGCCTGTTGACTTACTTCCTCCAACATGGTTACGCGGTGCCCTTGTCCAGTCAACACTTTCAAACGGGCCTGCGCCAACAGTTTGTAGAACGGGATGGAATGATTTTTTTGCCTGAACAAGTGGCCGAATACGAAAGCAAACGTCAATTCATTACCCAGTCTCCTCAAATGGACTTGGCGGTTTGTGATGAACGCAGTGCCATTGATTGGTTACGTCACACGTTACACACACGTCCTGCCACTTATCAACAACTGCATCCAGAATTTATGAAACTGCTAGGCACCGGCTGGAAAAAACATGAGGTTTGGTTAGAATTGGAAGAGTTATTGGAACTGAATTTTCTTAAATATGAAGGGACTGGCGAAGTCCCTCGTCAAATTCATCGTTACCTGTTGACTCAATCCAATGCGTTGCGTCATTTGGACTTAAACGACCCCATTTTACAAGCAGCGGCCAAAGAACGTTGGTATGTCCCCGACCCACATCAAGCCCAAGATTTGGAGAAGTTACGGGAGAAACAATTATTGCGAGAATTTGATTCCTATCGACAAGTGGGTTCACGCCGGTTGAAACAATTTCGGTTAGAAGCCCTCCGGGCCGGGTTTAAAAAAGCGTGGACAGCAGGAGAGTTTGCCTTGATTATCGAGATAGCCGAAAAGATTCCTGACACGGTTTTGCAAGAAGATGAAAAATTGTTGTTATGGTACACCAATGCGCTAACTCGTGTTCAGCAACCTGTGTACAAACCAGAAGTCCAAAGCGAAACTTTGTAACAAGGAATCAAAGTTCACCCCAACAGGTGGACTAGAGGCTTTAGCCGGAGAGTGCAGAAGAGATATTGAAATCATTGTGCCCCCCCACCGGCTGAAGCCTCTAGTCCACCTGGCGATTCATTTCGGGGGCTTTTTTCCTTTAGTCCACCTGGCGATTCATTTCGGGGGCTTTTTTCCTTTAGTCCACCTGGCGATTCATTTCGGGGGCTTTATAGTAGGTTTGTCCCCCTTTGCCCAATCTCATGTCTAACCAAAGAATGCAGATTCTATAATGTTTTTAGACATTTCAATGACACCGTGACATTTTTTCAACAATTTTACAAATCCCTTCATTGGCTACCCGTCTCAAAAAAAGTTTCCTAAACCTTGGAGGATTAGGAAACCTAGAAAATAATCTTTAGGAATTTCAACCGAATAAAGTGTTTTTTCAAAACTAGGCATCAAAATTGCGTATTACTTTACCAACCATAGTCATGAAACTATTCCTACCTAGTTTGTTTATGGTCAGGTGTTCTGGGTGCTGGTCACACCCAGAAACCTTCTTACACCGAATTACTGTCATTATCATGCCAAACATGGTAATGAGGACTGCTTAAAGAAGTTGGCATAAATATAGCAGAAACCGATTATGATTCATGGGATTAACTACTCCTACCTAGTTGACTCATGGTCAGGGCCTTGGGTGCTGGTCACACTCAAGGCGCCATTTCCTCCACCATCTCTTCTTCATTTCAATTCTCACCTCCTTTCTGTTTCGTGGTTTGTGGATTACTACGGGCCTTTGAAATTCTCATCAACATATACCTTTATTTCAAAGATGTCATTGCATCATTTTTATCGCGATATTTAAAAAAGTCCATTTAAGAATGACTGTCAAATTTATAACATTAAAACGGTCATATCTTCAACACTTCTATGTTCATAAAATTTTGGTTAATAAAAAAATCGTTCATAAACAATTAGATAAACACTTGGCACAATTATTAGCTAGAGTTTTTTATGCAACAAATTGATATACTGATAGCTTGCTAATATCCCTAGTTAGTCACTTTTAATAGTCGGCCTGTTATGACTACACAGAAAAATTCTCAAAGCTGACTTTTAATGCAAAAAACTACAATTTAATTAGGTTTTTACCAAAAAACCTAAACTTCATAAAGAATTGTGCTGAAGAAGGAAATTAAATGAACGCACCTGAAATGCTAAAAATTCAAGAAAACTATTTACCGCGTATTGTCAATTCAATATGCACTACTGTTGTCATGTTGGCACTGATTTATACGTCATATTCATATCTACTTACGCAACTTGAGGCTGACCAAAAACCATTGTTTCAAGAAATGGAAGCGTTGCGAATGCAGTTGAAAGACGAAAAGGACAAACGATTGACCACGGAACAGGAAAAAGTTCGTCTGAAACTACAACTCGATGAGAGAGAAAAACAACTCAAAAAATTTCTCACTCAACAAGAGGATGTGAAAGACAACTTCCAACTGGAAGGCTACACGCAAACATGTCCTCTCGATTCTCAAGAAATGGATAAAGACCTTCTGCAAAATGCTTTACAAAAAACGTTATCTCGTAAAGCCCCAGAACGATTTGAAGGATTTACTTTATTGATGAATAACATAGATTATCTCGATGACTCGCAACAACGCGAAGTTGTGCAAACTTACCTAAACGAAATGGACAAACGCAATCGCGATGGAATCTATTATGCGGCGTTTGTCATGTCAGAACTGAAACCAAAGATACTCAAGGAATTTCAGGCAGCGATTGAAGAAGCATATAGTTTTATCTATGAAGGTTCTGGTTGGGAACGCACTTTATACAAATACTGTCAAATCGAAAATAAGGCGAATGGACATTCTGAACCACCTGTGGAAGTTACGCAATAATTTATATGATTATTTGATTTTATAACAGCTTTCTGTTTTCATACATGGACAAATAACTTTCCCCTGTGTGAAACATCATTTAAACGGTGGAGTCCCAAAACCCGTTTTGGAACTCCATCTCTTGTTCCAAAACGGGTTTTGGAACTCCATCTCCAGGTAGTGATGCAATGTGGGTGATAGACACTTCCCCCAGCCCCCAGCCCCTACAGGCGTGGGGAGAACGGCGGTACCCGTGGTTTTCACCCCTCTCCCCCTGGGAGAGGGGCCGGGGGAGAGGGTAAACATATCACAAAGAATTGCATCACTACCCACCTCCATAAAGGGTGTTCCTGCCAATTCAAAGTTTTAAACGGTCACCACCCCATTGATTTTCAATTGAATCACTTCCAACGTTTCCAACCCTTCATTGTCAACCACCTTCACTGCCACTTGATGATTCCCCGCTTTGAATTTCTCCACTTGTTTGCCAACCTTGTCAATCATCACATCCGCTTTAAATCCGTCTCGCGTGTCATAACTGAAATCCCAGGCATAAAATTCAATCCCTGCTTCGGACTTCCCTTCGGCAATCAGTTCCAATTCTCGTAACCCCTTGGCATCCAGCCCTAAGTCTTTGAAATTCAAAATGAGTTTCGGTTTCGTCGCCAGTGGCACAATGTCGGCTACCGTCACCAATTGAATCACCAAATTTTCTTGATTCTTGAGACGGGCGACTTCTTGAATGGCACCTTTGCCAAAGCTAAACGCAATAATCACCCCAATAGGCAAACCGTGGGCAATTTGTTTTTCAAACAGTGAGTTATCAAACCGCTTACACGCCGCTTGAAAGTTGTCAATCACATTGCGCCCCACATTTTCCGAACGCTTCACTTGAATGGGCAAACCCTCTTTGGTTTTGCCATCTAATCCGAAATCTCCCCGTTGTTTCACATTGGCCGTCCCGCCATATTGTTGAATGATCCAACTTTCAAATTCAAACGCATTGGAAGAACGCAACGTGTCATAATCATACTTATGCAGTTGCACCACAAACGGTGTCGAGAACAAATCGCGTTGTTTCTGCAACCGCAATTCCGACACTTTGATAGCTTGCACAGATTGATCAATCCCAATCCAATATCGTTTCAGTCGGTCCGCTACGGCCACCGTCGTACCTCCTCCGAGAAACGGGTCTAACACGATGTCACCTTCGTTGCTGGCGCATAAAATAATGCGTTCCAGAAGGGCTTCGGGTTTTTGGGTGGGGTAGCCGATGCGTTCCTTTCCTGAGGGTGCAATAATGGGGATTTCCCACCAATCATACATTTTCACCCCCTTAGAAGTTTCTGCAAGAGTTTGTGACGGTAGTCGGTTTCCCGCCTGATCAAAACCGGAAACGATTTTCTTATTTCCAAATCGCTTCAAGGTTGATTCGGCCCTGTCTTGAAAGAGTTGAATATATTGATATTCAGCGGTTTTAGAATAAAACCAAATGTTATCGTGATTTTTAGAAAACGACTTTTCGGCAACGGCCCATTTTTTGTAACACCAAACAATCTCGTTTCTGAAATTTTTTTCACCAAACACCTTATCCAAAATAAACACTCGAATATAAGCATTCGCGTGCCAATCACAATGCAAAAAGATCGACCCCGTGGGTTTCAATAACCGGTGCATTTCTACCACCCGTTCTTTTAGCCAGGCAATATAATGGTCAATGCCACCCGACCAGCGATCTTGAAAACTACGAATCTCCCCCGCGTCTCCCCAAATCACTTCATAATTGCGATTGGAGAAGAAAGGTGGATCCAGATAAATCAAGTCGACGGATTCGGCGTCGAGAGTTTTGAGAATCTCTAAGTTATCACCTAACAGTAATTTATTCATGGAAGTTTCTCATTAAAGTAGTTGAGTTTTCACATTCTACAACTATACCACAATCGGCGCCGTGAACAAAGCATGTTGTTTTTGCAACCGCAATTCCGACACTTTGATAGCTTGCACCGATTGGTCAATCCCGATCCAATTTCGTTTCAGACGATCAGCTACCGTTACGGTGGTGCCTCCTCCGAGAAACGGGTCTAACACAATGTCACCTTCGTTGCTGGTTGCTAAAATGATTCTTTCCAACAACTTTTCAGGTTTTTGGGTGGGATAACCAATACGTTCCTTTGCTTCGCGATTAAGGGCGTTCAGATAAATTATATCGGCTGGTTCACCATCTAGTGCAATAACATCGGTCCACCAATTATTACGCACTTTGAAATCATCCAAATACCACTTGTATGTTTTTCCGCTGGCCTTATCCGTTTTTTCATAGAACTTTTTACCGTTCTCGTCCTCACCTAAACGCATGTGATTAGAGGCTTCTCTTGCTACACCAACCTCCGGTAGAGTGCCATTAAAAGTCCACTTTTTTGAATTTTTACTGTACCAATAAATTGTGTCGTGTTTGTTATTGAAGGCAGATTTGGTTCGGCCCGCGGTATCATATGCCCAAATAATTTCATTTCTGAAATTTTTTTCACCAAACACCTTATCCAAAATAAACACTCGAATATAAGCATTCGCGTGCCAATCACAATGCAAAAACAGTGATCCCGTTGGTTTCAATAACCGGTGCATTTCTACCACCCGTTCTTTTAACCAGGCAATATAGTGATCGATCCCCCCCGACCAGCGATCTTGAAAACTGCGAATCTCCCCCGCGTCTCCCCAAATCACTTCATAATTGCGATTGGAGAAGAAAGGTGGATCCAGATAAATCAAGTCGACGAAATCGGCCCCGAGAGTTTTGAGAATCTCTAAGTTATCACCTAACAGTAATTTATTCATGGAGGTTTCCTATCAAAGTAGTAGCTACACCACAAATGGCGTCGTGAACAAATCGCGTTGTTTCTGCAACCGCAATTCCGATACTTTGATGGCTTGCACGGATTGGTCAATACCGATCCAATTTCGTTTCAGACGGTCAGCTACCGCCACGGTGGTGCCACCGCCGAGAAACGGGTCTAACACCGTGTCACCTTCGTTGCTGGCGCATAAAATAATGCGTTCCAGAAGGGCTTCGGGTTTTTGAGTAGGGTAGCCAATGCGTTCCTTTGAACCAGATTGAATGGAGTTAATGTCTATCCACCAGTCTTCTGGGATTTTATTTTCATCGAGGAAGTAGCGATAAATCTGGCCCGTTTTCTTGACCATTTTGTCTTGATAAGGTCTGCCATTTTCATCCACACCGATTTTCCCCCCCATACTCTTGCTACCCGTATCTCTCTTGACTCCAATCTCTTTCGCATTAAAGGTCCATTCGGGTCCCTTTGAATACCAGAAGAGGGTATCTTTTTTTCGGGCAAAATGCTTCTTACTTTTGCCACCCACATTATAACACCAATCAATGGCATTGAGGAGGCGGTTCGCACCGAAAATTTTATCCAAAATAAACACCCGAATATAAGCATCCGCGTGCCAGTCACAATGCAAAAAGATCGACCCTGTCGATTTTAACACCCGGTGCATTTCCGCCACCCGTTCTTTCAGCCAAGCAATATAATGGTCAATCCCACCGACCCAGCGATCTTGAAAACTACGAATCTCCCCCGCGTCTCCCCAAATCACTTCATAATTGCGATTGGAGAAAAAGGGTGGATCCAGATAAATCAAATCGACGGAATCCGCGTTGAAAGTTTTGAGAATCTCTAAGTTGTCGCCTAAGAGTAGTTTGTTCATAGAGGTTTATGGTTAACTCACTTTACACACTTCTTAGTCTGAATCGCAGATTGTTGTCAAATTGGAATCCGTGCCTCACCGAACCCAATCGGTGTCATCTACGGCAATCTGCGATTCAGACTAAAAAGTGCGTAAGGTAAGTTGTTAATAAGGGTGTCGGGATTAAATGATTATAATTATAGTAATATTCGTTCAAATTTGTACGATTCCCGCTGGAGCGCAATAAGAATTATTGCGCCGTGCGCCCCGACGCCGCGCAATAATTCTTATTGCGCTCCAGTGGATAAAGTACAAATTTATGTGAATATTACTATATTGTATAATACGGAGTCATAAACATACGAAATATCTTTATACTTAGATGACGGTCTTGATTTGTTGACAATCACTATTACATGGTTGACAATAAACTTACCCTATGCACTTCTTAGTCTGAATTGCAGTCTGCGATTCAGACCAAGAGGTAAGTAATAATGACTATTTGAAATCAATCAACCATATCTTTATGATAGATGACTTCATAAAAAACGAACCGACTATCACATACGTCTTTATAGTAGTATCTACATAAATAACCGTTTTGTAAAACAACAATGACGAAATTTTTCTCAATTCATATTTTCATTATGTTAATTGCTGGAATAGTTTCTAGCTATTCTATCGATGTCTGGTCCGCCACTCCCTTTTCGACATCGGAAAATACGTGGGATATTGATCGTAACCATTTTATTATTTTGATTCGCGACACTAAAAGCATGAAGGATAAATTTTATCCTTCTAAGATGGTTGCTGATACCCTCCCAACGTTGTTGTTTGAAGGCTTTTCTGATGATTCCAATTCTTTATCTAAATATCGTCCGCAACAAGACCATCTATCTGTCATGTTTTTCTCGTTTCATAAAGACGAAGAACCTGTCACCGAATGTAAAAGTTCTCCAGGTCTATCCTTTTTGCCAGACTACCTGTTTCAATGGCAACCAATTGAACAAGGGCTGACTAAGCAAGATTTTATGAAAAATATCAAAACTTGGATGGAAAAATCTTGTCGGGCCACTGGCTATCTCGCTTCTACCGTTTTGGCCGAAACGATGGTGCTACCTTACTTACAAAATTCACAAGCAGGACCCAATTTACCAAAACTTCCAAAGGACTTACTCTTTTCCAAAACGATTCTAGTGTTTGTCAGCAATGAAGCCTACTACGGGCCTATTTTACCTAGCGAAGAAATCGATGCCATCAATCAACGTGTCAGAGAAGAACAGAAAAAACAGGGAAAACCTGTGACCGGTATCCAAGAACTCCTTGTTGCTACCAGTTCTATGGAGGCTTTTAGCCGAACTTTTTATTTCAATTCTCCCTCCAGTTGGTTATGGACTATCCATCCTGCGACTAAACAACCTGAAAAGGGTACCCAAGATCATGGTAACACATTAAAATACAGAGTGGCAGAACTTCAATTACTCAATCCTAGTGCAGACGAATTTCTTGATTATCCCAACAAAGTTCAATTGGACCGCAAGGCCATTTCGTCCGACACTCTACAAGTTATCCAAACCAATGGAGAGGAAGATATTCGACTGCGTCTGCGTCCATCTGACAGGTTTCGTCCTGTCAAACTACAGTTGGAATTTACTGACTACCTCAACACGGGCAAACCCTGGCAAATCGGTTCTCAAACGTTTCCTCTCAGCATGACCATTGACTTGAAGGAAACCGAATTGCACAAGGATGATAACGGTGCTATCCTAATACCTTTGCTAAAAACGGCCCTGAAAGCCTCCCCTGTTCTCACCGCCCATGACCCTCTTCTGACAGGGGGTCTAATTCGCTTTCGCCTTCGTTTCCTCTACCATTCTGGGACCGTCAACGGACAAGCAGTTTATGACCATCATTATGTGGACACCGACTGGCGCACCATCGAAGTGACACCTGTTGATATAGAAACAATTCCGTCCCGTCAGTTTCTACTGTTGCTAAACTTTTCAGAAATAACTTTTGATAATCAGACCTTGTTGGCCCAATATGACCATCGTCAAGATTCGTTAGGACTGACCCAGACAATCGCCCGTACCCGAATTGAAGCCAGCAGACACAGTCAACAACAACAGATGTTGAGTCTTATCATCATGGTCGTTATCGTGTGTCTTATCATTCTCATGGTTCTCTGTTATTTCTTTTTCTATGATCGTCGGTTCCAACCGCGTCTGGGATGGAAGGCGGCTGATAATGTAGCTATCAATTTCAATGAACAACCGGGGGCAACGCTTCTCCTGGGCACCTTCACCGTTTTCAATGAGGGTACAGTGCCTTGGTTTGGACGTTTGATGCTGAATAAAAAATACCCTGATCATCGGGTTGAACTGTTTGTGGATTACCATCCTAACCAATTGGAAGCCCAAGGATTCATTCTTGAAGCTGACCATACGCCGTTAGGTTTCATGGGGGTGGGCACTGAACCCAAACTGATACGTCAATACACCGAATATCGTGTCAGCCATCAAACACCAATTTATCTTTTCTTGGCCACTGAAGTGATTAAAGACTTTCGGACCACTGACCGTTTGAATGACTCGGTTACGGTCAGTTTGAAGAATCTGGCTACCCCTATCAAGGTCACGCTACTTGAGAATACTCAAACGGCAATCAGTCATGCAGAATTTGATCTACAACTGTTGTTGGAGACGCCCAAGCCACCACAAGTCACTTATACACCTCACTCGGCGCGGCTGAAATTTAAACAAGGTCAACGGCTAGTGGTTGGCACGTTTATTTTACACAGCCAGGCCAAACATATCTGTGCCAAACCCTTCACAGACAATTTCTTCATTCTGGCCCGGCAAAATAATTTACCATTACCTGAGGAGGCGATAACCTTGGAAAACCAACAGGTTACGGTGTTGCCTGGTCAAGACTTGACCATTCAGGTACGACTTTATTGTGATGGTATCAATATTCCCAATCCCAATCCTCCAAGTACCGATTATGTTTTCGAACTCCGTGGTAATATGTCTTCAGACTCTGACCGTGGTCCATATAAACTGACTCTGTATCGCGATTCTACTTGTGCAGATTTGCATTTAGACATTCTGCAATTTCGAAAGAAGCACCGGCTCCACTGGCCTTCCACAGGCAACACGTTTGGTCCGCCGACTTGTCAACTCATTGTCGAAGATAACGTCGCAGACACCAGCGATCGGCTGTCTGATAACAAACTCGCTTTAGACAGTCTTCTCGTTAAATTTGACGAGAACAAACCTGCCGCCACCTTATTTGAAATACAAGTGGGCAACACTGGCACGTCAGGACGTGGTTGGGTAAAGGCGATTCTTAATCTGTCTCCGAATTTTATACCTTCTGCTACCACCAGTATTACCTACTACAGTGGCCACCACCTCGAAGATATACTCTACCTGGTTACGCCTACGGGGCAAGGTATTTTTAATGGTGCCCCAGAATTTCTCGTCAAGGAAGGAGAAAGCCCGAAGAAATGGATTATTCAGATTCACCCGGCGAAGATTATTCGAGACATTGAGGGTGGACGAATCGATGAAAACCAAGGCACTCTAACTGCCACCCTGGATTTGGAAATTGTTACTGATCAAATGTTCGACCCCCAAGGTAAATTGATTGGTACCCCCCGACGTCACCAACTGACCTTGACGGCAGGCATTGGACTGGAAAAATTGCCACATCCTAACTGGTTGGCGATTGATTTTGGAACGGCGGCCATCACGGCGGCCATTGGCAAAGATAAGAATATTTATTTGTTGCCACTTCAGAAGATAGTTCCAACCGGTGAAGATAAAAATTTTAAAGACTATGACCCTGGCAATTTGGAAAGTGATACGAACCTCTTACCCAGTTATGTCGTTTGTGATGCTGATTTGCCCGCAGCCACCGGTGGGTTAAGAACAGGTTATCCGATTCATCGTCCCATTTCTCTCATTCCTGGCGACCCTAATTTTATCGGATTGCCCGCTACCGACGCAAATTTGCGCGAATATCCTGACCGAATTATTTACTCCCTGAAAAGTTGGTTAGCCCAACCTTCGGAACAGATTGTGTTGCAGACGCCCATTGAGTTTGAGGAACAGGGGAGAAGGGTGCAACGTCATGACTTGCCGTTAACTGAGTTGGTCCAATCCGGATTAGCGGCTTTGGCCAGTGCCTATATTACTGCTTGCCCCGAGTTTGCAAAAGGCGGACAACTGGTTCTCTCGCATCCCAATACTTTTACCGAATTCCATCAAAACAAGCTACGTGAAATTGCTTATCGTGCGTTAAGTGGCCCTTTGGGCATTGCTTTGCCAAAGGAACGCATTCGTCTCCTCAGTGAGTCTGATGCGGTGGCTTATCACCACTGCTGGCAGCGGCGCATTCAAGGCCTTTCTAAAACAGGCCCAGAATTGCTGTTGGTCTATGATTTTGGGGCAGGCACGTTGGATTTGTCCTTGATTCATATTCAATGGAGTCCAGAAGGTTATCCAGACCAATGGCAGGTGGAAAATCGTTTAGGTGTACCGATTGCGGGCAATCATTTGGACAGCCTATTGGCGCGTTTGATTCACCAGCGTTTGGAGACTCTTCCGCAGGATTTTCAAGGACTGATTGAGTATCAATATCCCCCCGTTGCCAGACAATTGAAGGGCGCCAGTGAGGAGGATGAACAACGTCATAACCACCGTCAAGCGGTGCGTGCTTTATGGAAAGCCATCCGGGAAGCGAAACAAGGCACTCAGGACAAAGCCAGTTGGGACGGTAACACGCCATTTTATGTGAAGATTGGCAAACTGGGGGAGATAGGAACCGTGTCGGTCAAATCGGGGGCCAATTTACCTCCCTATAGCAACACTGAACAACCTCCCTTGGGAGAAGACTCGAAAGGGGATATTTACTTGTGCATCCCTGCCAATGACGTGCATAACTATCGCCCCTTACAAGACTTTATTCAGTTTATGACTAAGGAGGTGATAACGGAACTTCTGGACGGTGCGGGCCGAACCGCGGCGGAGGTTAATACCGTCGTGGTTTCTGGCCGGGGCGCATTATGGGCCCAGGCTTCCAATTTTGGAATCCGCCAACAGGTTTTGGAACAATTTCCTCATGCTGAAAAACCCGACTTGTCTCAGGCCCAAGCAGTGAAAAGTGCGGTGGTCAGAGGGGCCATCGCCTGGCAACAACTTAGCCGTGAGTTTGCGCCGTTGGAACCCAAAAGGGTACCTCAGTTAGCCATTCTACGTGAACCGGACAAACTCACTTTGGAAAGTGAATGGTCTAAAGGATCTGACTTAAAAAGGATTGACTTAAAAGGGACCGATACCTTCTGGCTGGTTCAAGTTTCCCTGAAAAATCCTAATCCGGTAACGGATTTGAAGTCGTTACGCCGTTATTTCTATATTCGTCTGGCCAAGATGCGGCGGGATTGGGGGGAATGGAATCAAGACCCGTATTTATACGTGCGTAAAGAACCAGATGACCAGCGGGTGAGGTTACAAAATAGCAAAGGTCAAGGCTTTGATTTTCCCTTTGGCATCGTGGGCCAACAAGCACCGTTTCCGCCTCCTTGGCCAATTGGACAGATTTTATTGACACCGGAGGAGGAATAAGAGAAAATTAACCTGGTGTACAAAGTTATCCAAATTTGATTGTTTTTTGGGTAGTGATGCAATGTGGGTGATAGAAATCTCAGGACTGCCAGTCCTTGCCCATCACCCACATTGCATCACTACCGTTTTTTGTAGAAATATAGTGATACAATGTATGTGAGATATAGTAATATTTCTCATCACTTGTACCCCCCTGCCCCCCGTACACGGGGGGTGACTCCCCCCGCGGCGTGGATGACTCCCCCCCGCGGCGTGGATGACTCCCCCCGCGGCGTGGATGACTCCCCCCGCGTGCGGGGGGGGTTGGGGGGGTACAAGAGAACAGGAATACTACTATATTTGAACGGTGATG
>JAABRD010000086.1 GCA_011391085.1 Thiotrichaceae bacterium
GTTCAAATTTTTCTTTAGCCGGGCGGGACTTACGGCTTCAGCCGGGCGGGATGATAGAGATTTCCCGGCTGAAGCCGTAAGTCCCGCCCAGCCCAGCTGAAGAGTTTAACCCCTCTGCCCCCGTACACGGGGGGAGTGACTCCCTCTCCGTGTGCGGGGCGGGCCGGGGTCCGTGCGTAAGTCCTAATTATTTAGCCTGCGTCCGCCGCAACATCTCCCGCGCATGGGCTTTTGTTTGCGCTGTAATCTCCACCCCACCTAACATCCGGGCAATCTCCTCCACCCGTTGTTTTTCCCCCAACCATTGAATTTGGGTTTGGGTGGAAGATTGAACAATCGTTTTGGTCACTTGCAAATGGTAATCACCTTGACAAGCGACTTGAGGTAAGTGGGTGATACATAACACTTGCCGTTGTTGACCTAAGCGACGTAACAGTTGTCCGACAATTTCTGCGGTGCCGCCGCCAATCCCGACATCAACTTCGTCAAACACGAGAATGGGGACGCCGTTACTTTGGGCAGTGATGACTTGGATGGCTAAACTAATGCGGGAGAGTTCTCCGCCAGAAGCGACTTTAGACAGCGGTTTGGGAAAATGACCTGGATTGGTACTGACTAAAAATTCTACCAAATCCATCCCTGCCGCCGCAGGTGGTGCATCTTCGTCAGCACTGACGGCAATCACCAATTGTCCACCTGGCATTCCCAGTTGGTGCATATAAGTGGTAATTTGTTCGCCCAACCCCAGGGCAGTTTGCAGACGTTGTTCATGCAACGCTTCGGCAGCGCTTCGGTAAGATTTTTCACTGTCGGCAATTTCGGTTTCTAAGCGACTGACACTTTGTTCATAATTTTCTAGTTCGGTCAATTCGTTAATCAGTTTCTCAAAATAGGCAGGTAACTCGGTGAACCGAATTTTATGTTTGCGGGCGAGGTCTTGAAGAGTGGCTATTTGATATTCTACTTCTTGTAACCGGGCGGGGTCGATTTCTAATTTACTTAGGTAATGACGTAATTCCGAGACCGCTTCTTGCGTTTGGGTGACGGCATTTTCTAACAATGTGATGATATTGTTTAATTGCGTGTCATGTTTTTGGACAGCATCTAATTCTCGACTCGCCCGGGCCAAATAAGTGAGAGTCGAATCACTGTCTTCGGCATCTAACAAGGCCAAGGCTTGCTGACTATTTTCTAATAACTTATGGGCATGGGCTAACCGCCGGTGTTCTTCTTCTAATTGTTGAATAGTAGCAGGAGTCAGTTCAAATTTTTCCAATTCTTGAACTTGATAACGCAACAAAGCCAGTTTCGCTTCCCGGTCTTTTCCACCCAAGGCGATTAATGCTGTTTGGAGAGATTTCCAACCTTGATAAGTTTGTCTGACGTTTTCCAACCCGTGATGGTCTTCCATCGTATCATCCAATAACTGCCGTTGCACATCATGTTTCAGCAAGGATTGATGGGCATGTTGGCCATGAATATCGATCAAATACTCTCCCAGTTTGCGTAACAGTTGCACGGAGACGGGCGAGTCATTGATAAATCCGCGGGACCTGCCATTGTGATAAATGACGCGACGGACGAAGCAGTGATGATTATCGGTGAGGGTGATATGTTGTTGTTGCAACCAAGTTTGAACCGCCGGTGGCAAGACAAACACGGCATTCACTTGGGCTGAGTCACTGCCTTGGCGTACCACGCCGCTGTCGGCGCGGTCTCCTAAGACGAGGCCAAGGGCATCAATCAGAATAGATTTGCCGGCCCCAGTTTCACCGCTGATGATGGTGAGTCCACGGTTTAGGTGTAACTCTAGTTTTTCGACGATGGCAAAATTTTCGATGCTGAGGTAGTGTAACATGTTGTTAATAATGGAAAATGGAAAATGGAGGGTAGTGTTGTACAAGTAATGGTATAGCGGTTTTGGAGTACGGAATTGATTCCGTTGGAGTACGGAATTAATTCCGTTGGAGTACGGAATTAATTCCGTTGGAGTACGGAATTAATTCCGCTGGAGTACGGAATTAATTCCGCTGGAGTACGGAATTAATTCCGTTGGAGTACGGAATTAATTCCGTTGGAGTACGGAATTAATTCCGCTTGAAACGGAATTAATTCCGTACTCCAAAACCCAAACCCCTCCGGCTAAAGCCTCTAGTCCGGTGTTCATTATTCATTTTCCTTCTCCTATTTATTCTTCATCTTAACATATATCATCGCCGTCATCAACGCATCATTGAAGGCGTCATGTTTGCCCAACACGGGGATGTTGAGGTCGGCTAAAATGGCGTCAAAACGTAAGTCAACATGAACAGGGTGAAGGACGTTTTGTTTGAGGTCATAGTACAGTCCCGAAATCTCAATTTGTGGGTTGGGCAGAGTGATTCCCAAGAGAGGTTTGAGATATTTGTTAATCATGGCCACGTCAAATTCTAAATAGTAACCGACTAATGGACGCGATCCAATGAAATGTAAAAAGCGCAAAATGGCTTCTTGAGGAGGCAAACCATGTTCTAAATCGCAGTGACGTAAGCGGTGAATCTTAATACTGGTCTCGTCAATTTCACTACGTGGTTTGATAAACAATTCTAATTTTTGGCTGGTAAGAATGGTCGTCCCTTTAATTTTAACTGCACCAATGGACAGCAGTTCCGCTTTTTTGGGATTTAAGCCGGTGGTTTCACAGTCAAAACAGACCCATTCGTCGTCCGGTGGCGCCTCGAAAAGGAACGCATAATGTTCATATTTGAGGCGTCTGCGGTTCAGCCACTGGTGGAGAACGTTGAACATCAGGTGACTCGATCTAGTTTAAAATGGTAGGTGATAAATTGTTTAAAACTGTTGACGATTTTAAACGAATCTTTCAGCAAATCGCGTTCCAACTTGTTCAGTTTGGTGGGTTTGATATAGTTATCATAGGGTTCGTTGCGGGTCACTTTTTCCAGTTCAAAGCGTAACCGTAATGACACCATGAAACATAACGCTTCCATCAAATCGGCAGCAAAGGGTTTCTCAAAGACTTCCTTTTCGGTCAGGGCCTTGATGCGTTCCACCGTATTGGTTTTCAGAATGCGATGTTCCAACGCTAAACTGCGAACGCCGTGAACAACTGGGAAAATGCCGCCCTTTTTGATGTCCAGTGCATTTTTGTGTTCGGATTTTTCGACAATGAAATTCGCAAAAAATCCCAATGGCGTTTCAAACGCCAAGACCGGTTTAGCAAAGTGGGAGAAGAATGTTTGATGGTCTTGAAGGCGGTCATACAAATACGTCTTTGCCTCTTCCAGTAAACTGGCATCACCTGCCATAGGAACTGCATCACAGAAGATGGCGAGGTTCATCAGGGGTTCTTGAAATTCGATCACCCATTGGAAGATGTGTTCCTTAAATTCCTGGAGAGGTTTGCACCAGTAGGGATTATTGGCCATGATTCGACCTGGACAAGGAGGATACCCAAAGTCGAGAAGAGTGTCCGTGAGTGCTTGGGCAAGTTGGTCCATCTTATCATACACAAAACCGTCGCGTAAAATAATGGCGTTGTCTTGGTCGGTTTTGAGAATTTGTTCGCCACGTCCTTCGCTACCCATGACGATGAGACAGGAATTTTCGACCACTGCTGGCGGTGCCAGCAACGCATACAGTTTTTTGAAAATTTGTTGATTCAGTTCGCGCACCCATTCCATCATGTATTTGATTTTCATGCCATTGGCCTGGAAGGATTGTATCATTTTCATCATGTTGTGACTGGCCGCTTTGAGTTGTTCTAGGTTTTGGGCACGGTCAATTTGTACAGCCACCAGGCGCGTGTGATTGGAGAGGTAACTGAGGAGGTCAATTTGTTCCAGGACGCCCAACACTTCGCCATGTTTGCGGATGATCAGATGTTTGATGGAACTTCTAATCATCACTAACAGGGCATGGAGGAGGAAATCTTCGGCTTCCATTTCGATAAGATTGAACGTGGCGATATTCCCCACGGGGTCGTCTATCGGATAGCGTTGCAACACAATATGGTCACGCAAGTCTTTATCGGTGATAATACCTTGTTCGGTGCCGCGTTGGACGAGGATAAAGTTGGCCTTGAGGTGCGTCATCGTTTGAACCGCATCATAGACGGTGGCACTGGCGTCCACTGACAGTGGCGGGTGGATGTAAGCATCTTGAATTTTGGCCACCATGAACGAGGCCAGGTCTTTGTTATTACGTTGTTCAATGAGGCTTGCCAGCCGTTTCGAAAGGTCTTGGTAATAGAACTCTTGAAATGATGTGTTGTTTTGTAACAGGGTGGCAAAAATCTCTTTGGGCAGGGTGTAGCAAATGAGTTCTTCTAGGACGAGGAAGTCATTTTTGCTTTGTCCTTCCATGAGGGAAATCGCATCGAAGGAATCTTGAGAGGCATAGACGGAGATGACTTCTTCGTCACGGAGTTCTTGCACAATGCCTTTGATGATGATGTAAAGTGCGTCTGGGGACTTGCCACGTTGAATCAGTTTCTCGCCTTTTTTAAAGTAGGCAATGTCCATCGCGTCGGCAACCGCTTCGATTTCATGTTCTTGAAGTCGGTCAAAGGGGGGGATCCCGGAGATGAAGGATTTGTGTTCTAAAACGCTCATGTTTTGATGGTTGGTTAGTTTCTGAAGATGGCAAGATATTTCTTCCAGGAGTCCAAAGCTACGCTTTGGACTCTTGGAGATTATCTTCTGGAGATTACGAAAAGGAAGAATTACTTTGTTGTAATTTCAACCTTGCCTTTCTCTTTCAACCCCTTGAGGTATTCCATGATAAGTTGTTGTTGCACAGTGGCCATGAGTTGGGGTCTGGCGCCTTCAAAAGGAATGGGGGGGAGGTCGCGCATGTCTTCTAACAGGACGACATGCCAACCGAGTTTGCTTTGGACCGGTTGGGGGGCCAGTTTGCCTTTCTCCATCGTCACCACGGCTTCTGTAAATGGAGGGTTGATGGCCATCATTTGGTCCTTGGTGAACCAGCCCAAATCGCCACCGTTGGGTTTAGAGGTTTGGTCGGTGGAATATTGCAATGCCAATTGGGCAAAATTGGCGCCTTGCGACAATTGGTTAATCAGGTTAGCCCCTTCTTCTTGGGTGTTAACCATGATATGGCGGGCTTTGTATTGCTGAATGGGTTTGAATTTGCTGTATTCTTCTCTCAGACGGTCCTCGGAAACGGGATGGGTTTCCAGGTATTTTTGGATACCAAACGCATACAGGGCGTTATACCGCATAGCTTCCAGTTGTTTGAGGAAGAGGGAGTCTTTATCTAAGCCCTTGTCGGCGGTGTCTTGAACAACCAATTCACGATTGACCAATTCGTTAATCACCACTTGCCGGTCGGGGGCGACATTGACACCAGGGGGGGCCGGTGGGAATGCCTTTATGTAGTCGTCATAGGTTTGTTGAGAGATGGGTTTGCCATTGACGGTGGCAACCGCATCAGGGGCTTTAGTCTCGTCTGGTTTAGCCTCTTCTGCGGCAGTGGCCGTTTGAAAAGTGAGGGCACAGGAAAATAGCGTGCTATATAGCAATGCAGATTTATACATAAGGCGTTTTGCTTCCTTGTTAGGTTGATAGAGATATTAAATGAATCACGAAAGTCAATATCCGTGGTAAATATCCGTCATAGCGACGGAAGGCGAATTTCTGTGTGATTTAAACACAGAAATTTCCTACCCGTGTCATTTTAACAAGGGAGTGGCAATTGTGCAAGGGTGGAGTCTTAGCACCAGGTTTTAAGAGGTTTTCAAACGCGCTAAGACGGTTTGTAGTTCATCAATTTTAAAAGGCTTGGAAATGTAGTCATCCATGCCTACCTTTAAACAAAGGTCTCGATCTTCGGGTGAACTGTGGGCGGTCATTGCCACAATCTGGAGATGTTGTGGCTTATCCTTTTCATTCATGCGAATTTTTTGGGTGGCCTCATAGCCGTCCATGAGAGGCATTTCACAATCCATGAATACTAAGGCATATTCGGTTTGCGATAATTTTTCCAACACCTCCAGACCATTGTTGGCAATGTCTGCGGTAAGCCCCAGTTTTTTAAGCATGGCGACGGCGACTTTTTGGTTAAACGCATTGTCTTCAGCTAGAAGGACAGGAGAACAAGATTGTTTTTCCATATTGATAAATGTTGTTGAAATAGTAAAGTTGTTTTGAGAGAGTTGTTACACTGGTAATATTTTCTGAAACAAACTACTAAAGATAGTTTATCTTAGAATCAGATAAGGTAATTATAACGGGTTTACCTTGTGTGCAACACCTATTTGAGTGCGTAAATTGGAGTAGAGGTTTTCGCCGGTGGCCGTTCCCCAACGTTTCATTCTGTGCCAACCGCCACAGGCGTTAGCTTCCACGTCAGTGTACGCACTTAAAGAGGTGTTGCACACAAGGTTTATCTCATACTATTTGTATCTGTCTCAATTTGCAACTTCATCGCCCTCCGCTTGCAATTGCAGACTTAATGAGTGGTTAAATGACCATTGGTTAGATGGTTATCTCTTGAATGTCATAATTCAAACAAGTTTATTGGCCGCAATTTAAGAGTATTTTACTCTGAAATACGGTCATGAACCGCGGATTTTCACGCACTAACAAAGGTTTTGCACACAAGGTTGTGTTATATAGTTGTATCTTGAATATCATAATTCAAACAGGTTTATTGGCACCTATTTAATAGTATTTTACTCGAAAATAGGGTCATGAACTCCTCATTTTTCACACACTCACAAAGGTGTTGCACACAAGGTCAGACTTGATTTATTCAGCTAAAAGATGATAACATCATAACGCAGGTTGGGCTTTGCGTAAATAAGTTCAACACTTTAGGTTCATAGAATGGTTGAATTTTGCTTATGTGAACTTCAATCCACACGTTACCATGGTTACAATTATTAATGAAATTCTCTATCAAACTATTTTTCCTCTACCTCAGTTTTACCCTGGGTCTCTTCGTACCGATCTGCTATTTTTTATATCATGCCAGTGTTCATACCGTTGAAGACCAAATCAAAGTACATTTGCAAGAACGTGCTATTCACTTCCTAGACAAGATTGACCGGGGACTCTTTGAACGTCTAGGTGACATTCAAGTGTTACGCCGGGATCCGGTTATTCTTGAAAATGCCGGTGCGGCAGTTGATGATCTGGCGAAAATCAGGCAAATCACAGAACGTCTGTTGCTTTATCGGAATCAGTATAAAATCTATATTTCCCTCTCCTTTTTTAATTCCCATGGTCTCAAAGTGGCTGATACCTCCAACCTTTCGCTAGGAGAACCGGTGCCCAAAAAGCCGTGGGTGCGTGACGTTTTTGAATACGAGAACGTCAGTGCCGGTAGTGATATTTACTACGCCCCAGAATTGGACAGGACCATCATTACTTTTGCCGCCCCAGTACAAGATCATACGGGAAAAATGCTTGGGGCCGTCGCTGCCTATTTACCGGTAGAAAATATCTATCGGATTCTCGGTGAAATGGATAAAATTCTCCCTGACCTCCATGTTTATCTGGACCTGATTGATAAACAAGGTCAGTCGATTTATTCCAACCATCCCAGTTCAAATATTTCTGAACAACTCGCCCATCTTCAATCGTTGGAAGAACTCCCCAAAATTTTTGGCAAGGAATTTTTCTACACCGTGGCCAAGGAACAGGGATATTTGGATTTTACGGGGAATCAATGGACTCTTCTCATGCACTATCCCAAACGAGAAGCTTTTGCCGCTGTCATTACCATGCGAAATTGGGCACTGCTGGTAGGTGGCGGTTTGTTGTTAATCGCCCTGATCGGTCTATTTGTATTTGCAACCCAAGTCACCAAGCCCCTCATAGCGTTAAGAAATGCGGCACAACGCTTGGAAGAGGGAGATTACAATGTGACCGTTCCCATCTCCTCCACAGATGAAATTGGCCAATTATCAGAGGCTTTCAACAAAATGGCCACGGTCTTGGAAACCAATGTTACGATATTGCGTGAGAAAGAAGAGTTACTGAGGTTAGTGATCGATAACCTCCCCCAACTGATCTTCTGGAAAGATTTGAACAGCGTCTATTTAGGTTGTAATCAAACCGTCCTGCGCATGAACCAAATGGAAAGCCTCGAAGAGATGATAGGAAAAACCGACTTTGAGTTGGTTTGGAAAGAGTATGCGCCGCAATACCGTGATAAAGACCACCACGTTATGAAAACGAATATCCCTGAATACCGTTTTATTGAACAAGTCACACAAGCAGATGGGCAACTGCGTTGGCTGGAAACCAACAAAGTACCCTTGCATGACGCTAAAGGCAATGTGATAGGTGTCTTAGGCACAGCGGAGGATGTGACGGAACGCAAACAAGCCGAAGAGTTACTGAAGGAATATAATCAATCCCTAGAACGAGAAGTGGCCCGTCGCACCCACGAATTGGAAGAGAAAAATGCGTTACTGCAACAGGAACAGGAAAAGTTCACCACCGTGTTGGACAGTTTGGAAGCCTTGGTCTATGTCGCCGATATGCAAACCCATGAGGTCCTATTTGCCAACCGGTATGCACGAGAAATGACGGGGCATCAGCTAACAGGTGAAATATGTTGGCAAACCATTCAAGATCAGACTGGACCTTGTGAATTTTGCACCAATCCCAAATTGGTGGATGCCCAAGGCCATCCCACAGGCGTATATCGTTGGGAATGGTTTAATGAAAAATTAGGACGTTGGTTTTACCTGCAAGACCGGGCTGTACCCTGGACCAATGGCCATCTGGTGCGGTTAGAAATTGCCACAGATATTACCGAACGCAAACAAACCGAGGAAGCGTTGCAAACCAGTGAAGAACGTTTTGCCCTCGCCATGCAAGGGGCCACCGATGGCTTGTGGGATTGGAACCTGGAAACCAATGAAGTATATTATTCCCCCCGTTGGAAAGAAATCTTGGGCTATGCTGATCACGAGATTCCTCATCATATTGAAGAATGGGGGAAACGCTTGCATCCTGATGACCTTGAACAAGCAATTGCTGGGGCAACTGCTTATTTTGAGAAACGGGGCCCGAAATATGAATTATATTTCCGAATGCGCCATAAGGAGGGTCATTATGTGTGGATCCTCTCACGCGGGTTTGCCGTTTGGAATGCGCAAGGGAAAGCGATTCGGGCGGTGGGAACCCATATCGATATGACTGCCCAGAAACAAGCGGAGGAGGAACTGCGCGAAAGTGAAAGAAGATTACGCATTTACTATGAGGTCCCCTTGATTGGAATAGCAATGACTTCTCCTACCAAAGGCTGGCTTCAGGTCAACAACAAATTGTGTGATATGTTTGGCTACTCACGCGAGGAATTATTCCAACTTACCTGGGTGGAGTTAACTTATCCAGAAGACTTGCCAGCAGATGTGATCCAATTTAATCAACTCTTAACTGGTGAAATAGACCGTTACTCCATGGATAAACGATTTGTCCGCAAAGATGGACAAATTTTTCATACGACTCTTTTGGTAGAATGTGTTCGTGATAATCAAGGCACACCTAACTACTTTATTGTCTTAATACAAGACATCACCATCCGAAAACAAGCTGAACAAGCCCTCGTGGAAACCAAAGAAGCTGCCGAACGGGCCAAAATTCAAGCCGAAGTAGCGAATCGGGCGAAAAGCACTTTTTTAGCCAATATGAGTCACGAATTGCGCACCCCTCTCAACGGTATCTTAGGTTACGCCCAGATTCTGATGCGTGACCAAACGTTACCGGAGAAACATAAAGATGGCGTGGCGATTATTCAACGTAGTGGCGAATATCTATTGACTCTGATTAACGACATTTTGGATTTAGCCAAGGTAGAAGCCGGGCGAATTGAACTCTATCCTAGCGATTTTAACTTAGACCAATTCTTACAAGGCATTGTAGAACTCTTTCAGATGCGGGCGCAACAGAAAGGAATTGCTTTTATCCCCGAAAAACTTTCTCATCTCCCCGAAGCTGTTCATGCCGATGAGAAACGCTTGCGGCAAGTTATCATCAACTTGTTAGGCAATGCGGTTAAATTCACTTCCCACGGTGGCGTAAGTTTCAAGATAGGTTATCACGATGGCTTAATTCGTTTTCAAATAGAAGACACCGGTGCAGGAATTGCCCCAGCCGATTTGGAAAAAATATTTCTCCCCTTCCAGCAAGTCGGTGACGCCAAATTCCGTGCCGAAGGCACTGGACTGGGGTTGTCTATCACCAAAAAATTGGTAGACATGATGGGAGGCGAATTGCATGTAGAAAGTGTACTCGGTCACGGCAGCACCTTCTGGTTTGCTTTAGAATTACCCGAAGCAGAGGGTGTGGTCAAAACCGCAGGCACTGATAAGCCCGTGATTATTGGCTATGAAGGGGCCCGGCGGAAAATTTTGGCCACCGATGATAAGTGGGAAAATCGGGCCGTGTTAGTCAACTTATTGACCCCTATGGGCTTTGAAGTCATTGAAGCCGACGATGGGGAACAAAGTATTCAGAAAGCCCGTGAGTGTCAACCAGACTTGATATTAACAGATTTGGTCATGCCCATTATAGACGGTTTTGAAGCCACGCGACAGATGCGGAAGATTCCAACATTGAAAGACATTCCGATCATTGCCGTATCTGCCAGCGTTTTCGATTGGCATCAAAAAGGATGTTTAGATGCCGGTTGTAACGACTTCATGGCCAAACCGTTTCGTGGTGACACGTTATTTGAAATGCTACAAAAATATCTGAAACTAACTTGGATTTATCAAGGCTATGAGGCAACCCAAACGAAAGAGGAGGCTACCACCAGTAAAGACGCTAATGATTTTACCAATATCATCTTATCTGCCAAGGATGCTACCAACCTGTTTGAATTGGCCAGTATTGGCAACATCAAAGGTATTTTAGCATACGTCGAAAAACTAGAAAAGGAAGATAAAAAATTGTCACCATTGACCCAAAAGATTGCCAAATTGGCGCGAGATTTTGAAGATGGGCAGATCTGTGAATTGGTACAGAAGTATATGTAGAACACTAAAATATGTCGGTGACGGTGCCTCCTCACGCAGGACTAGAGGCTTACGCCTCCATGCCATTAAGTTAAGGAATGAAAGCCTCCGCGAAATAAGTACAGGTGGACTAGAGGCTTTAGCCGGTGGTGGACTAGAGGCTAACGCCTGTGGGTGCAGAACATAATTGAAATTACAGTGCCCCACCCACCGGCTAAAGCCTCTAGTCCACCGTTATTTTAATTCTCTGAAAATTTTACTTCCAATAACCTCTATGACATTTCCAAAACCCCTTTTAATCGCCGGCGTTGACGAAGTAGGACGCGGCCCGCTGGCAGGACCCGTGATTGCCGCCGCCGTCATTTTAGATGACACTCACCCCATTGCAGGATTAGCGGATTCAAAAACACTGAGTGAGAAACGACGTGACGTGTTAGCCACCCAAATTCGCCAGTACGCATTAACTTTTGCCATAGGTCGCGCCGAAGTAGAAGAGATTGACCAAATAAATATTTTACAAGCCAGTTTGTTAGCCATGCAACGGGCCGTGGTACAATTATCAGTGGTACCTAAATTGGCATTAATCGACGGTAAACATTGCCCCTTGCTTCCCTGTCCAACTCAAGCGATTATCAAAGGCGATCAAACCGTGCCTGCTATCAGTGCCGCCTCCATTTTGGCCAAAGTGACTCGTGATCAGGAAATGTGTGAATTAGATAAACTTTATCCAGGCTATGGTTTTGCCATCCATAAAGGCTATCCCACTCGCGCCCATCAGCAGGCTTTGCAACGTTTAGGCGTGTCGCCCATTCACCGGCGTTCCTTTGCACCTGTGCGAATTTATTTAGAATCGATGTTTTAACTGATAGGCGAGACGGGGCAACCGTTGACTCCAATGGTCAATGGTGATAGACTTGACCTTGTTAAAAACTTATGTAACACTTTAGTTAAAACAGCTAATTTACTTTATGGAGGTTAACATTACTATGTCACCCATTACCTATTCTAAAACAACTTTAGGGCTATTCATTCTGTCAGCAATTCTGTCAGGTTGCGCTACCACTCCTGATAATCCTGACCCCTATGAAAAGTTTAATCGGCAAGTCTTTAAGTTTAACGAAACGGTTGATCAAGCGGTCTTAAAACCCGTGGCCAAAACTTATAAAACCCTGGTGCCAGAACCTCTTGATCAGGGGGTCACAAATGTGTTTAGTAATCTGAACGATATTACGGTGGTAGCCAACGACTTATTGCAACTTAAATTTAAACGCGCTTTGTCCGCGGCGGGACGGCTTTTTATCAATTCTACCATTGGATTGTTAGGTGTCTTTGATGTAGCCAGTGATAATAATCTACCCAAACATTATGAGGATTTTGGGCAAACTTTAGGGCATTGGGGAGTTGGCAGTGGTCCTTACCTCGTCTTGCCCTTTGTGGGACCCAGTTCCCTACGGGATGCCTCTGGATGGGGAGTCGATATTTTCTTGGACCCGAGGACCTATTATGCGGGCTTACATGGTGACAGCGATAATGTTCGTAAATTTCTATTTACCACGAACGGCATTCGGGCGATAGATATTCGTGCCGACTGGCTAGGCGCCGAAGAAATTGTGCAAACCGCGGCCACCGATAAATATGCGTATATTCGTGATGCGTATTTGCAAAGACGCGAGTATTTGATATATGATGGCAATCCTCCGAAAAAACCAGATGCCTTTGATGAAGAGGATTTATTTGATGATTTGGATGAGAAGGACTCTACTCCAAAGGTACCAGCCCCCGCCGGAGAAGAATAGGAATCAAAAAGAGGGGTACGCCTTAGGAATGGAGAATGGATTTAGTGAAAAATGGAGAATGAAAAACACGAAGTTGGACTAGAGGCTTCAGCCGGAGACGTGCCCCTGCCACCGGCTGAAGCCTCTAGTCCGGTATCCATTCTCCATTCTCCATTTTCCATTAATCAATTAATCCAGAGGAATTTGTCACCTTGGAAACACCTGAGTTACAATTATTGGAAACTAAACTTGATATACTCCTCAGCACATTGAATCAATTGGCTGAGGAAAATCAAACATTACGTGAACAACAAACCCATTTAATCGCTGAACGTGCCGTATTAATTGAAAAAAATACCATTGCTAGAACTCGTGTGGAAGCGATGATTGCACGACTGAAAGCCTTGGAAGCAGATACAGATATATCATGAGTAATGGTAAAACGATTCCGGTTAACTTGCGTATTTTTGATAAAGACTACGTGATGGCGTGTCCAGAAGAAGAACGCGAAACCTTGATAGCTTCCGCGCAGTATCTTCAGCAAAAAATTGCCGAAGTGCGCATTGGTGGTAAAGTGGTGAGTAATGAACGCCTAGTAGTGGTCAGTGCGCTGAATATCATTCACGAATATTTCCAATATAAACAACAACAAGAAGACTATATTAAGACTTTGAATGCGGGAACTAAACGATTACAGGAAAAAATTGAAGTTGCTTTATCTCAAGTGAAGCAGTAAAATCTAAAGAAACTAAGTTTCTTTAAGAAACTTAGTTTCTGGTCGAGGCTTTCATTCGAAACTGGCGAAAGTTGCCAGTTCAACCAGATAACTCGCAAGAGGTGAACAATTTATGGAAGACACGGTTGAATTATCTCTCCCAACCCCTATCATTGAGTATCCAGAAAGTGATGGTAAACCTATAGCAGAAACCGACTTTCATCTAACCGTCATTCTTCACTTAATTTAGGCATTACGGGATTTTTTTGACTCTTCCCCAAATGTTTATGTGGCTGGCGACATGATGTTTTACTAGGAAGAAGGAAATCCAGCGGCGGTCAAAGCCCCTGATGTCTTTGTCGTCAAAGGCGTACCGAAACACAAACGCCGTACCTTGTTTGCAAGGTTTCACCTTGGTCAATGGCCGCTATAAACGACTTCCAGAGTCTGCCAAAGAGACGTTGTTTAGTTCCGAATTAGGACTCTTGTTACGTGCTGAGGACGATATGTTGCGAGTCGTCAATGCGACCACCGGTAAAGTGATTCCCAATGCCAGAGAAGCCATACGGTATGCCGAGTTTGAAACGCACCGGGCTGATTTTGAAGCACAACGCGCCGAGGCGGCGGAGGCTAAAATTGCGCAGTTACAAGCCGAGTTGGTGCGATTACGCCTTCAACAAAAACAATAATTTATTGATTTATACAGGAGTCCAAAGCGCAACTTTGAACTCCTGACTACCGTGTTTTGGCATCCCCCCTACTGTGGCGGAACCCTGTAAAACTCTTGAACCTAATTGTTACCTTTAGGGAACCAAGTGCTGGCATTGTTGTGCAAGTCCATCATGCAGTGGAAAGCCTGATATGTCTCTCAGAGGTACCCACCTGAACTTACGTGGTTCAAGGTAAACATTTCCAAAACATAGGTGTGGGATGCCTCCTTTTAAAGATTAACAAAATAGTTAGATAGACTCATTCGGCAAATTCTTAACTCCATCGGCATATCCCGTTCCCGACAATCTTGTGGCGCCTTGCCCGTACACAACCGCATTAACGTTTTCCCCAATCCATACACATCACTTTGGTACTCCTGGACCTGAAGCGTGGTGACGAAGTGAACCTATTGGTCATCAATCCAATTTGCCAGTTGCTGACTAGGCAAGAATAACTTGAAGTCTTTGGTATTACGTGTGACAACAATGTGATTACCGGCTTTTGCCATCGCCGCTATCATCATATCGGCATGACGTTTATGCGTTTTGTGTTGTTGTTTAAGCAGTTTAAACACTTCTGCACAACGTTCATCAAAGAGTATCACCTCAAACTCTGCCAAGAGTTTCTGGGTTTCTAACAGTAGCCACATGTTTGATTACCCCATTTGCAAATCGCGTTGCCGTTCGATGTCATCAAATAACTTGCCCAACGTCGGGTCATTTTGAAAGGCCCCAAAGCCGGGCAACCCCTGGCCCATATAACGCAAATGAAAGTCGCGGTTGACCTGAAATTTATGGCAGTCTTCATCCACTTTGGTAAACGTTTCGCCCTCACTGGAATACCAATCTTGATATTCATGCACAATGTCTTCGGCGGGCACTTGTTGATTGTGTTTAATCAAGTTGGCTAAGTGATTAAGTTCTTCAAGAGTTATCATTTTGTTACTCCCGATTGGTGATGGTTAAGGGTTAATGAAAGTATCTCAATTGTTCATTAAGTAGTTGTCTGAATCAGAATTTACCAGAGGTTAGCATGAACCAAAGAAGGTGTGTCCAGTCTCGAAGACTAGCATAACGGCTTTTAGAAATCTACAGCGTAGCTTTGTCCGGACAAAACTACGCTTTGGACTCCTGATTAAGTATTAAATGATTATAATGTTTGATCAAGTTGTAAAACACACTTTACGTATGTTAAACCAAACTTTCAAAAATGTTAAACGAAAGTTACCTCTTGACACCCGTAGGAACCGAAATTAACGCCCACATATTATGGAACTAGCAAACCTGAAACTCCGTTTTTTCATAACACGGTGTTTCATTCTGCTAATTCTATCAGGTCTTACAATTCTGATTCAGACAACGTCAAGAGGAAATTTGTATGAAATATCATCGACAACATCAGTTTAAAAAGTTTCGCCCCAACTCCCGTCTAGCGGTTTGGTGTCTTTCTACCCTCACGCTGGTCAACCTCTGGTGGTCCACTCTCGCCTTTGCATTTGACATTCCGCCTGCCTGGACGGACTCACTCAAAGAGTCAGGAACAGTCCGCGTTCTGGTCGTCCTCAACGTCCCCTTTCAACCAGAAGGGATGCTTGCCAAGGCCGATGCGATTGTGATTCAACGCGCTGAGATTGCCCAAGCACAACAGGCATTGTTAGATTCTCTGCAACCGTCAGGCAATGCCGAAACGCGGTTTGAAACCATTCCAGTATTAGTCATGGCGGCGACCGAGGCGACCTTGACTCAACTACAGGAGAGTCCGTTCGTCCTCGATGTGCAATTGGATGCGCCAGATGAGACGATGGCGGGTCAAACGGTTGCAGACCAAGTGAAAGAATTGGAACGAGTCTATGAGTCTTCTCATAGTTATGCACAAGTGACGGAAGTCACGGTCAGTCCTGCCAGTGCCCAGGCGGGGGATGTGCGAGAACTGATGGTAGCGAATTTTCAATCGGTGGGGATTGCGGTTGCCCGTGGTGAGGAAAGTGCTTCAGGACGACAAGTACGGGCGACAACGCCTGGCACTTGTACCCAGTGGAATCTCAAAACGGACTATTTGAACTCGCCTAACCAAAAGAATCCCAATCCCGATTCTTGTGGTAATCAGGACGTGTGGCATTTCATGCAAGGGACTACCTCGAACCATGATCCGAAAACTTACTCACTGATGACCCAATTTACGACTGCCGCTAATAGACAACCGTTCTATGATCCCGCCTTTTTCCATTGGGCAGGGGAAGAGTATGCCAGTACTGGTGGTTTCCCATTTTTTGGTCGCACCAGTCAGGTCAATAGATATTTCAATTGTAGCGCACGCTATATGCCAGCGAATACCATCGTAGGTCATCCTGCTTCTACTCGTCCATTAATCATAGGTTGGCGGAGTCCCGTGACTGGCACAGTTTCCGTGACGGGTGGGACGACCAGTTTAGATGGCGGAACGATTATTTGGTATGTTGACAAAGGTGCAACTAACTTGGCTTATGGTTGGACGGCTAACGGGTCAACGCAGTATTTCCAATATGGAACGAATGGTGGTAATCTTGCTTATGTAAAAGTACAACAGGGCGATTTTATCTATTTGGGGATCGACCCTGCCGGTAATTTCTCTTGTGACACCACGTCGTTAGGTATTTCTATTGACTTGGTACCCGTACCCACTTGTACAGGTATGACGGATGGTCTAGTCGCTTGCTATCCGTTTGATGGCAATGCACTGGATGGGAGTGGGAATGGGAATCATGCCACCGCATATAGTGGAGTCAGCTACGTGGCGGGCAAAGTAGGCCAGGCAGCTAAACTGAACGGTGGCTGGCCGGGCTTTCTTCTCGTTCCGAATCCTGCGCAGAAGTTTACAGACCAGTACACGATTACCGGCTGGGTTTCAACTAATGGTAGAGGACAGCCAATTTTTTCCAAATATTCATGGAATCCCGGTATGATAGGTTTTACCTTGTTTTCTACTGCACTCGATGGCAATGGTAGCGGTTACAGTGGTAGCACCCTATTTGCTATTAGTGGGTTCAATAACGAGTCATGGAATCCTAGTAAATACCCAAGTTACACCTTGCCTATCAACAAGTTCCAGTATGTGTCTGCGGTTTACAACACCGGCAATATCAAACTCTACATTGATGGTGTGTTGGTCAGTGAGAAAACGGTCCAACACGCAGGTACTCTCGATAATCCCTATAACATCTTGATAGGAAGTTACCATTATGTTAATGGTACATATGGTAGAGTAGTTACATCGACGCTTCCACCAGGGAGAACTTTTGATGGCTTGATAGACGAATTGCGCATCTACAACCGCGCCCTTACCGAAGCTGAAATCAAGCAACAGGCAGGTATTGTTGAACCCGCTAAAGTTACCTTGACGGTTACCAAAACCGGCACCGGCCAAGGCCAACTCACCTCCTCCGACGCCACCCTCAACTGTGGCACGACGTGTAAAGCTGATTATGCGCAAAACAGTACCGTCACCTTAACGGCCACGCCTACCACGGGTAGCACTTTCACCCAGTGGAGTGGTGCTTGCAGTGGCACTTCGGCCACCACGACGGTGACGTTGGACCAGGCCAAAACGTGTACCGCAACCTTTGACAAAGTGATTCCTAAGTACACCTTGACCGTCTCCAAAACGGGCACGGGCACAGGTGAAATCACGGGCACGGGTCTCACTTGTGGGACGGACTGCACCGAAGACTATGTGGCCAAGACTCTAGTGACTCTCACTGCCACACCCGCGACGGGTTCCAAATTCGTCTCTTGGGGAGGCCATTGCACGGGCACCACGACGACGACCACAGTGACGATGAATCAAGCGAAGAGTTGTACTGCTAAATTCATTCCTACGGATGTCACCTCCTACACGTTAACCGTTGCCAAAACGGGGACCGGGAAAGGGACGATTCGCGCCCAACAGGCTGGTCAAACGGTCAGTCTCCTTTGCAACGCCACTTGTGCCACGGGGAATTATGACTATCCATTGAGTAGCGTGGTGAGTCTCACGGCCGCGGCTACCACGGGGTCGGTCTTCAAAGGGTGGAGTTGTGATGGTAGTTACCGGCAAACGGGGACGCCGACTTTGATTAAAGTCACGATGGACGTGGCGATGACTTGTACGGCGGAGTTTCAATAAGCTACCTTATCTGGTGCTGGTGGAGTGGAGGCTTTAGCCGCAATGCCATTAAGTTAAGAAATATCCAGCCAATGTAGGGTGGATTAAGCGTTAGCGTATCCACCCTACCTTAACTTAATGGCATTGCGGCTAAAGCCTCCACTCCACTAAAGATTTTGAACAATCTTTACACCTACACAGTAGCTGGAAACTGATTGGGAGACGGATTATGATTTTTACCAGGCTTCATGACGCGCTTGAATTGCAAACTGCGGTTGCCAAAATTGATGAGTAAACCAACTTCCAGTCCGTATGCTTCTAAATAGTTGATGGCTTGTGCGAGATGAACATCTTCCAGTTGGGTAATGGCTTTCAATTCTACCATGACTTTGCCTTCTACAAAAAAATCCACTCGGCGGATACCAATTTCTTGTTCTTTATAGAAGACTGGCATTTCCTGTTCACGACTGAATGACAAGCCTTGATATGTCATTTCAATCGCTAATGCACGTTGGTAAATAACTTCCTGAAAACCATTGCCTAGTGTACGGTGGACTTCCATCGCACAGCCAATAATTTTTCCAGTTAATTCAGAGTGTTGGTATTGTTCTTTGATCATGTCTTGAACTGTGATTTATGTGGTTATATAAAGAAACGTCTTGAACTATGATTTATGTGATTAAATGAAGACTGTGAAGAGGCCATCAATCATAGTCCATCCGAAAATCATTCCAATCATAGTTCAAACAAAGAAACGTCTTGAACTATGATTTATGTGATTAGATGAGGACTTTGAA
>JAABRD010000087.1 GCA_011391085.1 Thiotrichaceae bacterium
AGAAATACCCCACTGGGTGGATGCACACGAAGCCAATCGAAAAGTCATCACAGGCTATCAAGGGCCCCCACGGCATCTGTTGGTAGTGGATGACCATTGGGAAAATCGTGCTATCCTTCGAGACTTATTGAAGCCGTTGGGCTTTGAGGTCATTGAGGCGCAAAATGGTCAAGAGGGGTTCGAGAAAGTGGTTGAACACCGGCCCGAGTTGGTGATTACCGACTTAGTCATGCCGGTGATGGATGGTTTTGAATTGATCCGCCAACTGCGCCATTCAGATGCATTTGAAGACTTGCCCATCTTGGTCTTTTCGGCCAGTGTGCTGGAAGAAGAGATTCCCAAAACTGGCTATCATGCGTTTCTCTCCAAACCCTTTCATGCGGACCAGTTGTTGGAACTCTTACGAGTTCACTTGAGGTTAACTTGGAATTATGGGACCTATACCCCACCCCAAGCCGCCATTGAACTGGCACCCGCGGCAGAGAAACTTCCAGAGATTTTGGTAGGTCCCTCGCCGGAACAGGCCGCGATTTTAAACGATTTAGCCTTGATGGGGGACATTCATGGCATTGTCGAAGAGGTGACCAAATTTCACCAAGAAAATCCCCAATTGGAGGCTTTTACCCAACATCTGGATTCGTTGGCGAAGCGATATGAAATCGATCAGATAGAGGATTTGGTTAAGCGATTCTTGTAATCTGTTGGCGAACCTGGAGTCCCTCTGACCATGAGTTCAAAGCGCGGTTTTGTCAAAGCTACGCTTTGGATTGTCTCGTTCCCACGCGCCTGCGTGGGAATGCCGTGGGCTACGCGTCGGCGTTGCGGGAACGGGGCGCGGAAGCCCCGCATTCCCACGCGGGCGCGTGGGAACGAGAGAACGAGAGAATCACATCTATCACACAAATCACAGTTCAAGAATTTCACCCACATTGCATCACGACCCCAACCTTGCACCGTCTCATTTGCTCAAAGTTTGCGCCCGCAACCCCATCGGCGGCATCTCCTCTGAATCTATCCGAACATCCAACAAGGTAGGTCCATGACGTGTACAAATCATGGCATAATCAACTTGCTTGAAGTCTTCGACGGTACGAATCAGATAGCTTTCCGCCCCGACTGCCTTGGCCATCATGGCAAAATTCACTAGCGGCAGGCGATAACCAATCGGTTCTGCACCTGTCAGATGTTGACCCCACCTGACCATCCCCAAGGCTTGGTCATTCAAGATGACAAATATCACCGGTAACTGTTCGGCCACCGCCACGGTGATTTCTTGTCCATTCATCAAATAACTGCCATCTCCCGTGATACACACCACAGGTTTGCCTGGTGCTGCTAACGCCGTACCTATACTGGCCCCTATCGCCCAACCCATACTCCCTAAACCCATGGCTACTTGGTAAGTTCCTTTCCCTTTCTGGAATAAATAGTGAGTTGTCCACGCAAAACTGTTGCCCGTATCCGCGAGAAAACGAGTCTCTGGTGGCAAACGTAATGTCAATTCGCACATCAAACGTTGCGGCTTAATCCCTGAGGAATCATTGAAGTTCCGTCGATATTTTTCGGGTTCGTCAAGGTCAAGGTGCCGCGGCGCACATTGTTGTCCTAGCATCCGTCGTTCCGAAACAGGGTTGGAGGAGATAGCTTCGTCACTCTTAAGTAGCCTCAAAGTTCCTGTTTGCTTCACTACTTCCAGACGCTGGCATAGCGTTTCAAAGAGGGTCGTCAGTTTGCCACACACCTGTAAACGTGCCATTCGGGACCGCGCAAAGTAGTCACGAGAGTAATGAATATGGACTAATCGATTATTCATCAACACCTCGTCCCATCCATCAGTTGACCATTCCCCCAAACTGGTGCCAATCGCCAGTATCAATCCCACAGAGTCTCCCGCCAGCACTTGTCGCGCACTGCGATGTCCGGCAAATCCAAAGACGCCATGATATAACGGGTGATAAGGGTCAGGCCAAGATTTACCTTCTGGAGTGGTGATCATCGGGGCATGGATTAATTCCGCAAATTTCACAATGTGTTCAATGGCATTTCCACATTCTCCGCCAATCAACACGACGATTTGTTGGCCTTGATTCAACACGTCGACGATGGCTTGAGAAAGACGGTCCAGGGCGACCATATCCACCAGTGCAGGTTCCGTCAACAGTTGTTCCAGATTGGTGAACTGGGTTTGGCCGCTAGTGGATTCTCTAAAAATATCCATGGGCACACTTAAATGGGCGGGTCCTTGTGGTTGGCGTAATGCGGCCAGGATGGCCGTCACCAGTTTTTCTTCAAATTGTGCTGGGTGAGTGACGAGGCTGTTATAGCGCGTACATTTGTCAAACATCCCGTGCGTATCAATGGCATCAGGGGAAGATTCTTGAAAGGCGCCTTTCCCAAAGGAAGACAATCTGGTTTGGGCGGTGAGAACCAGTAATGGGATATTGTTAGCGTAAGCGGAGGCCACTCCCGTAATTAGATTGGTCGTCCCAGGACCTGTGGTGGCACAGCAGACGCCGAGTTGACCACTTTCGCGGGCATAGCCATCGGCCATAAAAGCGGCCCCACTTTCATGGCGGGCGACTATCGCCCGCAGGCCCCCTTGTCTGTCACTGCGGGCTAGGGCATCGTACCAGGGTGAAATGGCGCCGCCTGGGACACCAAAGACGTATTTAACTCCGAGTTGGTTGAGATAAGTTGCAGTTAAGTCGGCTAAATTCGTCGTTTTTGAGGTGGTTAAGTCGATTAGATTCATCGTTTTTGAGAATGTTTTAGGAGAATATTTCAGGAATGCTTCGCGGTGCTTTGACGAAACACCGCGAAGAACTCCTGAGAGTATGTTTCAGTTTGTAGGATATATTTTTCGATAAGGTGGCTAAAATATTACCCGTGCAGCCCCCTTGTCAATTAAAGATTTCACCAGCACTTGATAACTTGATTATAATCTTCATGAGAACCTATCCAAAACCAAGTAATCGTATTGCCTTTAAGTGGCCCTAAAGCACGCCAATTGGCACCAATTCGGACGGAATAGACCGGCAACCTTGATTCCGATTCGTTTGAACTGCAAACTGCGGTGAAAGGGGTGGTTTCGCCAACTACGGTAAGTCGTAACCGCTTGCCATTGAGTCATTTTAGGTAACCGTTGAAAGAGTTTCCAAAAATCTCTCGTGGTTTTGGAAATCATTGGCACAGATCTCCAGGGTCACGGTCAACAACTGCGCCGCGGGCAAAGTCTTCTTCCACTTGACGGGTCATTTGTTCTAACCAATGTTGAGAAGCCGGACTGGCGAAGAGTCTCTCCCAGGCCGCGTCCGCGTCTGGTTTCCGCAACGACGGTTCTGAAAGCCAAACCGTCAAAGCCTCGGCCAACGTATTTTGTTCCATTTCGGGAAGCAAAGCCATCGTTTTAACGACTTGTGTGAGTTGCGGGGTGAGATTGGATAACATATTGATTAATCATATATTTCTCTGATTTTTCGGTTAACCAGACAAGATTTTTAAAATCTGAATCAACGTGTAGTTGCAAAATTTAGCAGGACTTACACAAGATTATTTTTTATGGTATTATCCAAATGATTTACCGATTTAACTTTCCTAAACCTTCAAGGTTTAGGAAAGCGGTCTAGCGTTTGTTATTATCACCAAATTCCTTAACCCTGTCAATAACCAAAATTTTATGAACCCTCCCGAAGTTATCCACACCCAAATCTGGGAAGAAACTCCCGAATCCAATAACCCCTTTGCCGCCGCGGCTTGCTATTGTCATGGCTATGATGTCTATGGGGATTTACTTGGCAAGGCCACTTGGATAGAGTATCTTTATCTTCTGTTTCGCGGAGAACGTCCCACGAAAGCACAAGGACATTTATTGGAAGGATTGGCTGTGGCATTGGCCAATCCGGGACCACGCAATTTTAGTGTTCAAGCCGCCATGATTGGCGGTGCGGGCGCCTCTACCAGTGCCGCTTGTTTAATGGCCGCATTGGCCGTCAATAATGGCACATATCAAGGGGCGCGAGAAGTTTTTCTGGCCGCTAATTATTGGCAGGAATGTGGCAAAGACTTACAAAAGTGGCAAGAATATTTGCATACACCGCCCCTCGAAGAACAAATAGATGTTTGGCTACCCATTGAACATGCCCCAGGCTTTGACCCTCACGGTGTCAGTTGTGCCACCCCCGTGCTACAGACTCTACAATATTTAAGTAAAATCATGCCAGGCGGTGCCTTAACGTGGTTACAAGAACATCGTCATGCCCTGGAAACCGCCGCCAACGCGCCTCTGGCGATAACGGGCGTCGCTGCCGCAACGTTCCTTGACCTGGGTTGTGGTGCTGAACAAGCAGAAATGTTATACTTGTTGTTATGTCTCCCAGGCGCCGCGGCCCATGCACTGGAACAACGGGCGTATGGGTTATTAAAGTACCCATTTTTTGCAGATGGATTGGAATTAGTGGACCAGGTAAAGTGATGAAACACTAGCTTATAGTAATATTCCTCATCACTTGTACCCCCCTGCCCCCCATACACGGGGGGAGTGACTCCCCCCGCGTGCGGGGGGGGCTGGGGGGGTACAAAATCACTTGTACCCCCCTGCCCCCTGTGTACGGGGGGAGTGACTCCCCCCCGCGTGCGGGGGGGCTGGGGGGGGTACAAATGAGAAGGAATATTACTATACCATGAATATACATCCCATGTAGGGTGGATACGCTTCGCTTAATCCACCCTACCTTAACTACCTTAACTCATCTTACGCAACGGCACTATAGAAACTTAGTTTCTTACGACCTCTTGCGTAAGGTGAGTGAACAATTTCATTATGGCAAACAACCAAACCCTACTCAATTATGAAGACCACTGGCCCACTCAAATGGGCGCCTGGCGCCGCGACGAAGGTAAAGTTATCCTGCGTGGCAAAGAACTCTTTAGTGAATTAAAAGACCTACGCTGGATGGGACTGTTACTATATGGTATCACAGGCCGGATTTTTGACGAAAATGCCGTCAGATTGTTTGAGGCTATCTGGTCTATTAGTACCAGCTATCCAGACCCCCGGTTATGGCCCAACCGTATTGCGGCATTTGCAGGTACCGCAAGAAGTACAGCAACTTCGGGAATTGGTGCGGCGGTGGCTATTTGTGAAGCGGTCAATTTTGGTCATCGTGCCAATATCAAAACCATGGATTTCTTTCTACGCACCAAACAAGCCGTGGACAAAGGTGCTAATTTAGACGAATTAGTACAACTAGAAATGAAAAAATATCGTGGCATCCCAGGCTATGGTCGTATTATACCACCTAAAAAAGACGAACGTATTGGTCCAATGATGGAAATTGCCCGCAAGCTTGGTTTTGCAGAGGGCGAGTATGTGCGTTTGGCATTTCAGGTAGAAGAAGCATTAATTCGGGGACGTTGGCGCAGATACATAAACATCTCTGGATTGGCCGCAGCATTGGTAGCGGACCAAGGACTGACGGTGCGAGAACATTATGTTTATTTGACCCTATGTTTCACTGGTGGCATGATACCCTGTTTCATAGATGCCATGGACAAACCTGAAGGCTGTTTCTTTCCGTTACGGTGTAGTCGTGTGCAATACGAGGGCCAGGCGCCGCGTCGGCAGTGGGAATAAGTAGTGTAGTAGTGTAGGCAACGTGTTTTGGTTGCCCACCATTTCCTTACTTGGTATCCACCGTCACCGAGATTGGTGGATACGCTAACGCTTAATCCACCCTACAATGGCATTGACCGTAAACCACCACGACTTTTAACCCCAAGGGTCAATTTTTAGCCCCCCAACTGTAAACCACCGAGGTACAACATGCGTATCCACTCAAAACTTTACTGGCTATGGCCACTCATCCTCACCCCGCTGCCCGGTTTTGCCAGTGACGTGGATGAAAACCGTGAAGCCATCAAGTACTTAAAAAACTTAGGCATTGAAGACCTAGCAAACGTAGAAGTAGCCTTAGATGATGTCTTTGATGTCTTTGATGGCCTAGTTAAGGCTAAAAAAGTGACGATTGCCACCGGCGACCAACAATCTACCGCCCGGGCACCTTCCGTGACCACCGTTATCACCGCACAAGACATTGAAGCGATGGGGGCGACTGACTTGGATGACGTTTTAGAAATGGTTCCAGGATTACATGTGAACAGATACCCGCTTGCCTATTTGCCCCTTTATATCATCCGCGGCATTTATTCTTCTCAAAACCCTGAAGTGCTGATGTTAGTTAACGGCATTCGTATCAGTAATTCTCAAGAAGGAAGTCGTAGTATCGTATGGGGAGGAATGCCAGTCAATAATATTTCTCGTATAGAAATTATTCGTGGACCGGGGTCTGCTGTCTATGGTGCTGACGCCTTTTCGGGGATTATCAATATTATTACTAAGACCACAGATGAGATTAAGGGCACTGAAACTGGGATGCGACTAGGGAGTTTTGGCACTCGCGAGGGATGGGTCTTGCATGGCCAACAGTACGGTGGATTTGAGGTGGCCCTGGCCCTGGAATATCGTACCACCGATGGCCCTCAAAATATTGTAGAAGCTGATACCCAAACGCAATTTGACAAACTCTTTGGCACCTCGGCGTCATTTGCACCAGGTCCAGTCAATTTACAACGGGATAGCCTAGACACTCGCTTAGACATTTCGCAAGGTGTTTGGCAATTGCGGGCGGGCTATCAAGGACGACGTCATGTAGGAGGTGGTGCCGGCGCTGCGCAAGCCTTGAGTCCTGCCTCTCAGGGTGCAGATGATCGTCTCAATGCAGACCTCACTTATCATAATCCTAACTTCACTGATTATTGGGATGTGACTACGCAATTAAGCTACCTGCGTACCGCCTGGAAAACGGATCTTATCATTTTTCCACCAGGGGCCTTTGGTGGAAGTTATCCAGAAGGATATATTGGCAATCCCGGCGCTTCTGAAGCCCACAGTCGACTAGAAGTATCGGGGTTTTATGCGGGTCTTAAGAATCATTTGATTCGATTGGGCGCAGGTTATCAACATGACGACATGTATGAAACGAAAGAATCCAAAAATTTTGGGATAAACCCTACCACAGGAACCCCTTTGCCACCTGGAAGTCCAATTATCGATGTGACAGATACCCCTTATGTCTTTTCTCCAGAAGTGGCCCGTCGCAGTTGGTATCTTTTTTTACAAGATGTTTGGCGTCTAGCGGCCCATTGGGAACTGACCGTAGGAGTACGCTATGACGACTATTCCGATTTTGGGTCCACCGTTAATCCGCGAACCGCATTGGTCTGGCAACCGCAACCGGATTTTACCGGCAAACTGTTATACGGGCGGGCATTTCGCGCCCCGGCGTTCAACGAACTCAATATTACTAGCAATCCTGTTGCATTAGGGAATCCGAACCTGAAACCCGAGACCATTGATACTTGGGAACTGGCCTTTGACTATCGGGCGACCGAAACGTCGCATGTAGCATTGAACTTGTTCAAATATCAGATGCAAGATAAAATTCTCTATCTACCCAATCCTGATGGGCAAACCAACTCTGCCCAAAATGCTGGGACCCGCGAAGGTCAAGGCTTCGAAATGGAAGCGCGGTGGAAGTTGACCAAACGGTCTAGCCTCATGGCCAATTACTCTTATGTCAAGACCACCGCCGAAGATGACCACGATGCCGGCAACTATCCGCAACACTCTGGCTATTTGCGGACCGACTGGCTATTCTACCCCAATTGGTACTTAGATACCCAACTGAATTGGATAGCTGGCCGAAACCGAGTCTTTGGTGACCCCAGACCGACGGTGGACGACTATACCACGATAGACTTGACGGTGCGTCGCAAAGATATTAAAGGAAGCCCGTGGAATTTTGCCATCAGCGTTCGCAACCTCTTTGACACCGAGGCCCGTGAACCCAGTCAAGGGCCGGATTCGAATGGCATGATTAGTCTTCCTAACGACCTACCACTGGCAGGGCGGAATTATTTTCTGGAATTGCGGTATCGGTTTTAATGGGGTCCATGGCGTTCCCACGCAGGCGCGTGGGAACGAGGGGAACCGTCGGAGTCCAAAACACGTTTTGGACGGGGGGTAGTAGTGTAGGGGGGCAACCAAAACACGTTGCCCCCCTACATTTACTGTTTCAACTACGAGACTTATAAAAAAATGACGATGAATCCTCCACAATTACGTCAAACGATAGACCATTATCTCAATCAACTGTCCTTGACTCATCTCCAAGTGGTAGCGCAGATGGTAACCTATCTGGCGGGCCGCGAATCCTCGCCGATAAACCCACCGGTACTGGATTGGTCAAAGATTATCCCATTTCTGGAACTGCCAACCATTCAGGAAGTCCAAATTCAAGAAATGACCTGGGAACAGCTTCGAACCACGATGTCTCCGTTTGCCTCTTCACAACTGGAAACACCAGACACACCGTCAATTTGTCCGGGTAAATTATTCAGTTTGGAGGAAATGGATAAAATTATTCATCAAGAGGCCAGTAAACGGGTAGTGTTGCAAAGGTAATGGTTGTGGGTTTTGGAGTACGGAATTTATTCCGTTGGAGTACGGAATTTATTCCGTTGGAGTACGGAATTTATTCCGCTGGAAACGGAATAAATTCCGTACTCCAAAACCGCCATACCATTACTTGTACAACACTACCTAGAATCGGATAGCGGTTATGCTTTACCGCGCAACTGACGAAATTCCTTTGTTAGAGTGTAGGTTGGACTTCGCGCAAGCGAAGTCCAACGTTCAACGCTCTGTGGACCTTTCGATGGTTGGACTTCGCTTACGCGAAGTCCAACCTACATTATTTCTTCTAACATTGTCGGTTTGAGTTCAACGCTAAACCTCGCAGGTTTAGGAAATCTTAGATCAACTCACAGGAGTATACTTAAAATGGCAATAATTACTACACAAGAAGCTGAAACACAATTACTCCACTGGTTGCCTTATGTGGCGCTAGGTGAAGAGGTTTTGATTACGAAAGAGGGGCAGACGATAGCTAAACTGGTGCCGGTGCCAACCCCCCCATCGAAACCGCGGGTGCTTGGTATAGATGCTGGGAAACCGTTTTGGATAAGTGAGGATTTTGATGACTCGTTACCAGAAACCATTTTAGGGGGAGTGAGAAGTGAACAAACCACGCTTTCTAATTGACACCCATTGTTGGTTGTGGCTGAATCTACAACCACAACTGCTGACGCCACTCGTAGCAGACGTGCTGAGGAATGGTGAGAATGAAATAGTCTTCTCGGTCGTCAGCGCCTGGGAAATTTCCATCAAGTACGCTTTAGGCAAACTCCAGTTGCCGCTAGAACCCGAGGAATATGTTCCCAGTCGATTAGCCGAAAATCAGATGACCGTGTTACCGGTGCATTTGTCGCACACCTTGCGCGTGGCCACCCTGCCACACCATCATGGGGATCCTTTTGACCGGTTATTAGTGGCGATTAGTCAAGTCGAGAAGTTGACTTTAATCACCGCAGACCCCAAATTGGCGGCTTATGACATTGAGAGACTTTGGTAAGTGGGCCATCCTGTGGAAAGTCAAGAGTATTTGTAATAAGTAGTGAAGCAGAAATGTTCTGGTATAATGACGCCCTTACCCTCACCCCCGGCCCCTCTCCCTCTGGGGCCGGGGCCGGGGGGTGAGGGCGACAATTGAAAATACCGTAAAATTTCTGCTTCAGTACTTACGCCTACTCGGTGCTGAGGCACGCACCCTACCCATTGCGCTTAAATTATATTACTTTGACATGAAGAGGAGATATTTATGCTTACATCAATTGACCTTGACCACGAACTGTTTGCCGAAGCGTCTCGCCACGTCCGGGTCACCACTCCAACAGAACTGCTACACCTGGCGTTACGGGAACTAATTGTTCGACATCCTGCACGAAGACCAGAAACGGACGCAATTTTTCCATCACCCTCGGCAACACCACCTGACGATTTAGGTTCTTTGGAAGAGATCATTGCCCACATTCAACAGTTACCCAAACCTGTGGCTAATTGCCAACCTGCCAGCGGTTTATTAGCCAAACATTTGCGAGAGAGTGCGGTTCTGTTTGATCCATTTTTTGAGGTCACTACCTGGAACCAAACGTGGGATGTCATGGAAGCCCAAATGAAAAGTTTGGAACTGGCTGAACAACAAGCCGAAGGGAGGATAGGATAAATGGTGACTCACTATTTATTAGATACCAATCACCTGTCACCATTGGCCATCCGCTTCGTCAACAAGTTTTAGACCATTTGGAGAAAGGAGAAACGTTTGCCATTGCGGCACCAGCACTAAATGAATTTCTGTTTGGGATTGGCACTTTACCCCGTGCTGTTCACAATCTGAGAGAATGGGAACGTCTCAAACAAGACTTTCAGGTTTATGCCATGGACCGTTTAGATGCTGAAGAGTCAGCTAAACTCAGGCTGGCACTACGCCGCCGCGGATGGCAGTTAGGCATCATTGATTCCTTCATTGCGGTGATAGCGTTGCGTTATGATTTAACTTTGCTAACCACGGATCAAGATTTCGCGGCAATTCCCAACCTTAAACAACAAAATTGGCGAATCCTCAAAATTGGCGAATCCTGTAGAAATCTAGTACCAACTTTTTCACGTTCCCACGCGCCTGCGTGGGAACGTGGGTTCGGGGGCCATGACATTCCCACGCGGGCGCGTGGGAACGAGAGGAACTAAAACTTTATCTATTCTTTATCCATCTATGAAAATTACCATCGTTGCCATCGGTTCACACGGTGACATTTTACCCATGGTAGCCCTGGGTCAGGGCCTCCAAACGGCGGGTCACCAAGTTTGCATTGCCACCCACGACACCGCAGAAACGCTAGTGCGCCAGTCTGGGCTAAACTTCCTGCTGGTCCGCTTTGATATGAAACAAGTCTTTGACAGCGAAGCAGGTAAAGCCGGTTTAGAAAGTAAAAACCCTATCAGTTCGATTCGCAACCTAGCGCGAGTCGTGAACCCACTCTTGTTTCAACTGGGATTTGACTATTGGACCGCTTGTCAGGGTGCAGAAATGATAATTCACACCAATGTCGGTTGCTATTTTGCCGCCTCTCTCATTGAACAACGGACCGACGCACGGCACCTCTTTGCTTTTTTACAACCCAAACATCCAACGCGGGCGTTTCCCAGTTTTCTGTCCCCCACCCAACGTCAGTTAGGTGGCCTCCTCAATTTGGCCACCCAATTCTTCCATGATGCGACTCTCTGGTGGCCCCATCGCACGGCTATCAACGATTGGCGACAACAACAATTTAAGTCTCCCCCCTTGGGATGGAATCACTTTAAACAATGCCGTGCGCTACGCCTACCGACCCTATATGGTTTCAGTCCCCATCTCCTCCCCAAACCCGCCGACTGGGGAGACCATTTAAACATCACCGGATACTGGCACCTTGACGAATCTAAACACTGGCAACCACCAACCGAATTGGTGAACTTTTTAGCCGCGGGTCCCCCACCGGTTTATTTTGGCTTTGGTAGCATGACGACCAGCAACCCGGCGGCCACCGTCGAAATAATCTTACAAGCCTTAGCCCAAACCCAACAACGTGGCATCCTCCTAACAGGTTGGGCGGGTCTCCACGCGGTTGACTTACCAGACACCGTGTTGAAAATTGACTACGCCCCCTTTGAGTGGCTATTTCCCCAACTGGCCGCCGTTGTTCATCACGGTGGCACGGGCACTCTTCATGCAGGACTACGTGCCGGGGTACCGACCCTCATTATCCCGTTCTTTTTTGACCAACCCTTTTGGGGACAACGTATTGCCGAAGCAGGTTTGGGTCCCCCTCCGATTCCACGCCATCAACTCTCGGTAGCACGACTAGCTACCGCGATTAAGATGGCCGTGACCGATGAAACCATGCGAAAGCGGGCCCGGTCCTTGGGAAAATTGGTTCAAAGTGAAACTGGGGTAAAGCGGGCTGTGGAATTAGTGAACCATTACTATGCTACCTAGATTTAAATATAGTGATATTCCCACTTATTTGTCTGAATCAGAATTTTCAGAATGTGAGAATTGGCAGAATAGTTAATTGAATTGATTCTGCAAATTCTGATTCAGACAATAAATACAAATAGATAGGAATATTACTATAACTCATCTTACGCAACGGACGACAGAAACTTACGTTTCTTAACGAAGAAACTTTAGTTTTTCATTGCGAATCATTCAATTAGACAAAGAGGATTCAACACATGTTTTTCTTTCCATCTCAAACGAAAACTCACAGGCTTTCGACCAGAACCTGGTTACATGCCTGTTTCTGGCATCTGTCAGCAATCTTACAACCCTCTCGGAAAACACGTCGTCTCCCACACCTCAACTGGTTTCGCACCGGTGTCTGGCTATGGCTAGGCGTGGTCATTGCCACCAGTTTTGCCGCTGACGTCCCTATTTTGCGAGAATCGCAAGTCAAGGCGGTGTATTTATTCAACTTCGCCAACTTTATCACCTGGCCTGCCACCGCTTTTGCCAGTTCCCAAGCCCCCTTTCGGATTTGTGTCTTGGGGGAAGACCCGTTCAAGGACAAACTGGATTTGGCGGTTGAAAATGAACAGGTTGGCGAACGTCCCGTGGAAGTCAAACGCTTTACGGAATTGGAACAAACCGCGAATTGTCAAATTGTGTTCGTGAGTAAATCCGAACAACGGTTTAAGGCACATATTTTCGAGTTTCTCAAACCCTACTCGATTTTGACGGTCAGTGACATGGAACAATTTCTGGAAGCCGGTGGTATGATTCAGTTTTATCACAAGGAGAATAAGGTGCGCTTCTTCATTCGTCCACAGGCGTTGGCAGAGGCGACTCTGAAAGTCAGTTCGCGGCTGTTGAAGGTGGGGGAGGTGGTGGAGAATTAGTATTTCGTTGTAGGAGAAACTAAGTTTCTTAAAGAAACTTAGTTTCTTGACTCACTTAATTTAGGAGGCTATTTATGAATTTAGCAACCCCTCAACCCACCTTTCCAGTCCGCCGAGTGGAAGGCTGTTTACCACGGTCGGTGGTGACTCGTGACGCCCCAGAGACGGCCCCTGTGACTGTTCCAAACCGCTGGTGGCCGGCCCCCGCGGACCTGTCTCTCATTGACCAATTACACACCGAGGATGATCAACCCGTGGACAATCTCCCCTCCTCCAAACAACAACGTTTATTAGTCGACACTCTCTATAATTCCTGGGACCACCCTGACTTTGGGGAACGGTTTCTAGCGGACGTCAATATTGGAATGTTTGCCGCGGTCCGCGAACCGCCATTGGTGCCAGACATGTTTCTAAGTGTGAATGTACAAGTCGCCACAGATTGGTGGGCGAAGAAACATCGTTCATACTTCTTTTGGGAATTTGGCAAGCCACCAGACGTCGTCATTGAAATCGTCTCCAATCAGGAAGGGTGCGAAGATACCCACAAATTACAGGACTACGCCCGCCTGGGAATCCGTTATTATGTCATTTTTGACCCCGAACAGCAGTTAAGTGAAACCGTGTTACGTTCCTACGAATTACGTGGCACCAAATACGTGAAACAGAAGAAACCGTGGTTTCCAACGGTTGACTTAGGATTGACACTGTGGACTGGGACCTTTGAGAAAATGGAAACGGTCTGGTTGCGCTGGTGTGATAAGGATGGCAACCTGATGCCGGCCGGCCGCGAGAGTACACAACAACAACGGCACCGGGCCGACTTGCAACAGCAACGGGCCGACCGGGAACAGCAACGCGCCGAACAGGAACGTCGTGAAAAGGAGAGGGCGCTGTCTCAAGTGGAACAAGAACGGCAACGCGCCGAACAGGAACGGCAACGCGCCGAACAGGAACGTCATGAAAAGGAGATGGCGCTGTGTCAAGTGGAACAGGAACGGCAACGCGCCGAACAGGAACGTCTCCAGAAGGAACGCTTATTGGCAAAATTACGGTCGCTGGGAATCGAACTGTCGGAGTAATTTAAACATCGACTCCAATCCAGTATAGTGTAGGGTGGGCAACGTGTTTTGGTTGCCCACCATTTCCCTACACTACGGTAACGGATGGGTGGGCAACCAAGACACGTTGCCCACCCTACAGTTACTCCCCTCTGTACCACAGAAACTAAGTTTCTTTAAGAAACTTAGTTTCTTGACTCTCTTAATTTAGGAGGCCATTTCATGAATTTAGCAACCCCCCAACCCACCTTTCAAGTCCGACGGGTGGAAGGATTTTTACCACGGTCGGTGGTGACCCGTGACGCCCCCGAGACGGCCCCCGTGACCGTTCCAAATCGGTGGTGGCCGACCCCCGCGGACCTGTCTCTCATTGACCAATTACAGACTGAGGATGAACAACCCGTGGACAATCTGCCATCCTCCAAACAACCACGTTTATTAGTCGCAATCTGGTATTTCAGTCGTCTGTCGTAGTCTGTAGGGTGGATTAAGCGAAGCGTATCCACCAACATTAACAACGGCTGGTGGATACGCTTCGCTTAATCCACCCTACATGAAATACCAGGTTTGTTATGCACAGGTACTTAGTATCCTCAAATGCTTTGAAACAGAGGTAGTGAGGCAATCTGGGTGAAATATCGAGAGGTTTCGCGTCGGTCTGGAACTCTGATTGAGAGGATTAAATGAGGACTCTGAAAGGCGGCTTGACTAATCAGAGTCCATCTGAAAATCATTCTAATCAAAGTTCAGACATATCACCCACATTGCCTCACTACCGAAAAAGAGTATATCACACCTGGCCCACTTTCAACAATTTTAGATGAAATGATGCATTAGTTTCTGTGGTGCCGTTGCATAACGTAAGGTAAGTTGTTATCATCACCTAACCTATACCATACCACCACTAAAAAATTGTTATGATAAAAACAAATTTTCGTGACAAACCCCTGAAACAAAAACTCAGTGCCATCATTTTGCTGACCAGCAGTATTTTACTGCTGTTATCCACCTCGGCCATTGTTACCAACGATTTGCTGTCCTATCGTCGGAATCTGATTGCCGAAGTCTTCACACTGGCAGACCTCATTGGTATCAATAGTTCTGCGGCCCTTCTCTACGATGACCAAACCACGGCGGCAGAAAATTTGGCTGGGTTACGTGCTAATCCACATATTACCACCGCCCACATCTTCTCTAAAAAAGACGAAAATATTTTTGCCTCCTATTTCAGAGAGTCCTCTGAACCAGACACCATGGCTTCCAAAACTATCGAGGAGAGAGACTCTGCCACCCACACCAGCGTCACACCAGCGTCATGGTCAGATAACTATGTCTTCCGTGACCAACGCTTAGAAGTATTCAAGCCAATTCATTTTAAAAACAAAGTAAGGGGTCTCGTCTATATCCAATCTGACTTGACCGCCCTCACCGAACGTCTCTGGTGGACGGGTGGCATTCTCCTCACCGTGTTGTTTATCTCCTTTTTGTTAGGTTTGTGGATAGCCGGGAAACTGCAAAAACTGGTGACCACTCCTATTTACCACCTACTGAATATCATGGACCGCGTCAGTACCCAAAATGACTATTCTCTGCGGGCTACCAAACCCGGCAATGATGAACTGGGAAAACTGGTGGACGGTTTCAATCAGATGTTGGGACAAATTCAAGATTACCGGGACCACTTGGAAGACAAAGTCAAGCAACGCACCGTGGAATTGGCCAAAGCGCGTGACCAAGCGTTGGCCGCGAATAAAGCCAAAAGCGTGTTTTTGGCCAATATTTCGCACGAAATTCGGACTCCTCTCAATGCCGTGTTGGGTTATGCGCAGTTGTTACAACGCGATACCAATTTGACGGAAGAACAGTACGATTCTCTTCAAATCATCGAAACCAGTGGTGACCACCTGTTAGAGTTAATTAACGACATCTTGGACATGTCCAAAATTGAAGCCGGTGCCACGGAATTGCGCCACGAGAGTTTTTCGTTGTGTCAATTAATTCAAGACGTGGGTGCCATGTTCAAAGGCACTTGTGAACAAAAACAACTAACCTGGCGTGTCGACACTTCCCTCCCAGACGCGGACCGAGTGGTTTCCGGAGACGCCGGCAAACTCCGCCAAGTGTTAATCAATCTGGTCGGCAATGCCGTCAAATTCACCCATGCTGGCGAAATCGTCCTACAAGTCACGCCGTTCTCAAATGATATTTATCAATTTGACGTTCGCGACACCGGCCCCGGCATCTCGACAGACTCGTTGGAAAATATTTTCAAACCGTTTTACCAAGACACGGCAGGGATAGCCCAAGGAGGTACAGGTCTCGGCTTGACGATTAGCAAACAACAAGTGGAACTGATGGGAGGAACGTTAACGGTGACTTCGACCCTCGGTAAAGGTTCTTCGTTCACCGTCTCTGTGCCACTGCCTTCTAGCCAGGACCTGGTGGCAGGTGCCAACACCATTCCGAAACACTTCCGCTTGGCGCCCCAGTGCCACGTCACGGCTTTAGTCGCCGATGCCCAGAAGGACCAGCGCGTGATGTTAGCCTCGATGCTTCGACAAATCGGCGTCGAAGTGTATGAAGCGGTCTCCGGTCCTGAATGTTTAGAAGACCTTCAAACTCAACCGACCCAGATTGCCTTTTTGAGTATGCAATTGCCGCTGTTGTCTAGTGTGGACGTGATTGAACGCCTGCGCGGCGAGGGTATCGCACCGGCCTTGCCATGTGTGGCTATCGTCAATTCCCAGCCACAAGGCAAACAAGTCTTGTCTTTGGGTTTCCAGGCGGTTCTCCTCACCCCCTTCCGATTTGAGACCTTGCACCAGTGCCTAACACAATGGGTGTCGGGAATCGAATTTGAAGAGATGGTCGAACTGACGGTCGCCCGCGGCACCCCCACAGACTCGCAGGAATGTGTCCCAGCGTCGCTGACCGCCTCTCCCCAGCGGCGGTTGGAGGAGATAAATAATTTGAACCGTTCTCTCTCCCCAGAGATTCTGTCGGTACCACCCGTCCCCGTATCTTTAGATACGCCATTGCACGTCGATATGATGGTCGATTTAACGGGGGCTAAAATCCTTATGGTGGATGACACCCCGGAAAATCTGGAAGTGTTACGCAAGGTGCTAATCAAAGACAACTATCAAGTCTGGTTTGCCAACAGTGGTGAAATGGCCATCCAGTTGGCCTCTCAGACTCTTCCCGATTTAATTTTACTGGATGTGATGATGCCTGTGATGGATGGTTTTGAAACGTGCCACATTTTGAAACAACAAGAAGCGACGAAGCACATCCCGGTGGTATTTATCACGGCCAAACATCAAACCGAAGACATTGTGGAAGCGTTTGCCAAAGGCGCCGTGGACTTTGTCAATAAGCCCTTCAAACAAGAAGAAGTGCGGATGCGGGTGCGTAACCATTTACAATTGTACCTCTTTCTGAAACAACGTGAACATCTCCTCCGACTGGCCGACCACGCCCGGCAATTGGCGGACCAAGCACGACTGGCGGCCGAGACCTCCAACCGGGCGAAAAGTACCTTTTTGGCCAACCTGAGTCATGAGTTGCGAACGCCACTCAATGGTATTTTAGGGTATGCCCAAATTTTAATTCGCGACGCCACCTTAACTCATCAGCACCTGGAAAGCCTCCGGGTGATTCAACGGAGTGGTGAATATCTGTTGACACTGTTAACCGATGTTATCGAGTTGGCCAAAATGGAAACGGGGCACGTTGAATTGTGCGAAACGGAATTTAGTCTGGATAAGTTTCTCCAAAACCTCGTGTCGCTGTTTCAAAATCGTGCGGAACTCAAAGGTATTTCCTTTGTCTATCAACCCCTTTCGCCGTTACCACGGGGAGTCCGGGGTGACGAAAAACGGTTGCGCCAAATTTTAGTGAATTTGTTAGGCAATGCCGTGAAATTTACCAGTCGCGGGGGAGTCACTTTCAAGGTGGGTTATCCTCAAGATTGTCAGCCTGGGGAAGGGCAACCACCAAAGTTAATTCACTTCCAGGTGGAAGACACCGGCATTGGGATTGCGCCTGCGGAGTTTGAAAATATTTTCTTACCGTTTCAACAAGGCGGCGACCCACAGTATCGCCCGGACGGCACGGGCGTGGGGTTAACCATTGCGAACAACTTAATTGAACTGATGGGTGGACGTTTGCGGATAGAAAGTACACTGGGACAAGGAAGCCACTTTTGGTTTGAACTACCCCTGCGAGAAATACCCCACTGGGTGGATGCACACGAAGCCAATCGAAAAGTCATCACAGGCTATCAAGGGCCCCCACGGCATCTGTTGGTAGTGGATGACCATTG
>JAABRD010000088.1 GCA_011391085.1 Thiotrichaceae bacterium
CCCCTCTCCCAGAGGGAGAGGGGCCGGGGGTGAGGGCAACTCTTATGAATATCACCCACATTGCATCACTACCCAAACAGCCACCGCAACACCTTGCAAAAATCCGCTATTTTCAATAAACACTATGATTGGCATATTCTATGCCTATCTTTGTTAACCATTCCAAATAGTCCATACTTATTTTTTCAAACAGTGGTGTTAACAGAGGTAATGGTTCAGAAATCCCTTTGCTGTGCTTTGTCCTGGACTATGATACCATTATCATTGCAATACTGCCATTCAAATCACCAAAACGTTATTAATGATATGTGCGGTTTAACTGGTTTTCTCAATATTCACCCTGTCACATCGACAGAACGTTTAACAACTCAGATTGTCCCCATGATTCACACTCTTCACCATCGCGGTCCTGATGAGGGTGATATTTGGGTGGAAGCCGAGACGGGAATTGCTTTGGGTCACCGTCGTCTGGCTATTCTCGACCTCTCTCCTCAAGGTCATCAACCAATGCGTTCCACCAATGGGCGTTTTATTATTGTCTTCAACGGCGAAATTTATAACTATCAAACGATTCGTGACGAATTAGAAAAACTTGGGACGGCCCCCAATTGGCGAGGGCACTCGGACACCGAAGTCATGTTAGCGGCGATTAACCAATGGGGTGTTGAAAATGCCCTCAAACGGTTTATTGGGATGTTTGCCTTCGCCTTGTGGGACCGTCAAGACAGAGTGTTATACCTAGCACGTGACCGTCTCGGCGAGAAGCCGCTATATTACGGTTGGATGGGTGACACTTTTTTGTTTGGTTCAGAATTGAAAGCGTTACGAGTTCATCCCGCGTGGCGTGGTGAGATTGACCGTAATGCTTTAGCATTGCTGATGCGTTATTGCTATATTCCCGCCCCTTATTCGATTTATCAAGGAATCTTCAAACTGTTACCAGGCACCTTGCTAAAATTATCATTGACCAAAGCCACGCAAAACCATTCTTATGACCTCATTCCCTATTGGTCAGCTAAAGCAGTGGTCGAACAAGGTGTCACTCATCCTCTGCAAGCCTCTGAAGCGGAAGTGATTCAACAATTGGACACCTTACTACGAGACGCGGTCAGACAACAAATGGTTGCCGATGTCCCATTGGGTGCCTTTCTTTCAGGAGGAGTCGATTCTTCCACCATTGTAGCATTAATGCAAGCCCAAAGCCATAGACCCGTGAAAACGTTTACTATCGGTTTTAGTGAGGCAGGCTACAATGAGGCGCAATATGCTAAACAGGTAGCACGACATCTGGGAACTGACCACACCGAATGGTATGTCACCCCAGAAGAAGCAATGGCCGTGATTCCACAATTACCGACATTGTATGATGAACCATTTGCCGACTCTTCTCAAATTCCCACTTTTCTGGTTTCGCGACTAGCACGTCAACATGTTACAGTGAGTTTATCGGGGGATGCGGGAGATGAATTATTTGGTGGTTACAATCGCTATTTTTGGGGAAAAAATATTTGGCAGAAAATAGGTTGGATGCCGCGTCCCTTTCGCGGTTTGACGGCCAAATTATTGACCAGTCTTTCTCCACCCACCTGGGATAAATTATTTGCACTATTACCCACTCAATTTCGGCAAACCACCCCTGGTGAAAAATTGCATAAACTGGCTGAAACTTTAGCGGTAGCCAAACCTGAAGAGATGTACAGAAGATTAGTTTCTCATTGGAAACATCCAGAAGCCTTGGTTATTAACAGTTGTGAACCTCCCACTAAGTTAACGGCGAATGAGGAATTGAGTTATTTATTAGAGTTTACTCAAAAGATGATGTATTTAGACCTGGTGAGTTATTTGCCCGATGATATTCTAGTCAAAGTGGACCGGGCAACAATGGGAGTCAGTTTAGAATCTCGCGTCCCCTTTTTAGACCACCGAGTCGTTGAATTGGCCTGGCAAATCCCGCAATCTATGAAAATTCGTCAAAATCAAGGCAAATGGATATTACGGCAGGTCTTATATCAATATGTCCCCAAAGCATTAATTGAACGTCCTAAAATGGGCTTTGGGATTCCTTTAGACAGTTGGTTACGTGGGCCGTTACGGGAGTGGGCGGAGTCGCTGTTAAATTCGCAACGGTTAAGACAAGAAGGCTTTTTCAATGAGTCCTTAGTTCGTCACAAATGGGAAGAACATTTAACGGGGAAAAGGAACTGGCAGTATTATTTGTGGGACGTGTTGATGTTTCAGGCGTGGTTGGAACAAAATAGTGGATAGTGGATAGTGGATAGTGGAGAATTATAGTAGTATTCTCCAAAAATGGTACGATTACCTCTGGAGCGCAATAAGAATTATTGCGCCCCCTGCGCCCGCGTAGCGTCGGCGCGAAGCGCAAGAATTTGGAGGGCGTTCCAGAAGGAATTGTACAAGTTTGGGGGAATCTCACTCTTTATTCTGATTGCGCTTCGCGCCGTAGCATAGCGGGCGCAGGGGGCGCAATAATTCTTATTGCGCTCCAGAGGATAATGTACAAATTTATACGAATATCACTATAACTGTCTGAATCAGAATTTATTAAAAATTTACAAAATTAATGTCTCTAAAATAAATCTTGATTCAGTCAGGTAATTTGCTACGGCTGGAAGCTGCTAGGGGTCCCAAAGATATGAATTTGTCAGGACTTAGACTACATAAGTTAAGTGGCAATTTGGCAGGTTTTTATGCGGTTTCGGTAAGTGGTAACTGGCGTGTCACTTTTAGATTTGAGAAAGAAGACGTGTATGAAGTTAACTATATTGATTACCATTGAGGAAATCTGACTATGCAAATGTACAATCCACCACACCCCGGCGAAGTCATTTGGGAACTTTGTTTAGAGCCTCTGGCGCTATCGGTAACTCAAACTGCTGAACTTTTGGATGTTCCTGAAAAGACTTTGTCAGAATTACTTAACGGCCATTTAGGTATTTCACCGGAGATGGCGATTCGTTTAGGTCTAGCCTTTGATACCACCCCAGAAAGTTGGTTGTGGATGCAAATGCAATACGACCTGTGGCAAGTTCAACAACAGACGCCGACTAAACCATTTAAGGTACAGCGTATTCAAGCCCGCGTAGAATGAGCATAGCGAAGTCCAACCTGGATGCCAGGGGGGACTTCGCTACGCGAAGTCCAACCTACGCACTACTAAGCTACTTAACTGGTGCCATTGACAATCTAGTAATAAACCTATATCATATCTAACTTGAGTTAGAGTTAAATTCTCACCCTAAGCAAGGGTGCCAAAGGTGAATTAAGTTGATTAAGTCTAAATATTCCTTAAAGGAGGACATCATGACAGCCGTTATTTCTGTAGAAGTAGAATTATCTGAAGCCAAATTATTAGAAGCTTTTCGCCGGTTACGCACGCCACAACGAGTTAACCTGCTGGCGCAACTCCGACAGTTGGAGAAACCAGAGTTACGAACCGTACCCGCTAGTCGCTTGGATGCACTCACTGGTTTGATCTCGTTGGGAGGTGATGCTTTACTGGATTCCGAGAGGGTTTATGATGACTAGAGTGGTGATTGATACCAATGTGTTGGTGGGACTGCTAGATAGAGGTGACCACTGGCATAACGCCGCGGTAAGCATTCGTGAAGCCCTCAAGGAAGCCCGTGCTGAAATTGTTTATTTGGACTGTGTACTGACCGAAGTGATTAGTATATTGGCACGTCGTACTTTTGAACAGCGACGAAGAGAACAATTTGACACTCTCTTAAATCAGTTACTAAACCTGATTCCGGACCGTGACATTATTTGGGTCACTGGTGAAATTCAACGTCTTTACCGGCCCGTCGTGGAACTGGTTCGACGTTCTGGTGGTGAACTCAATTTCCATGATGCCCTCATCGCGACTTATTGTCGTGAACAAAATATCTCCATCTTGGTGAGTTTTGACCGTGATTTTGACCAGCTTGAGTGGCTGACTCGTGTGAATAGTGCTACGGAAGTCAGCGAAGTTTTGCGACCAGAGAAAGAGTAGAAGAACAGGAGTTCAAAGCGTAGCTTTGAACTCCAGTAAATTGAGTATACATGACAGAGTATTAAAGTAAATATGAAAATTCTTTTGTTTGCCAACACCGATTGGTATCTCTACAACTTCCGTCTCCCCCTTGCCAAATTTCTGCAACAAAAAGGAATTGAAGTCGTCTTCACTTCTCCCCCCGGGGATTATGTTTCTCGCCTTGAAGAACAAGGCTTTCGCCATATTTCTCTTGAGATGGAACGTCGTAGTCTTAATCCTTGGAAAGAAGTTAATTTATTGATTCAGTTGGCCAAACTTTATCTCAAAGAAAAGCCCGATATAGTTCACCATTTCACTATTAAATGCGTCATCTATGGTTCACTCGCGGCACAATTAGTGGGTATCAAAGCACGAGTCAATGCGGTTACAGGCTTAGGTCATGTGTTCACTAGCAACAGTTGGCAAGCACGATTATTACGTCCCCTCGTTAAAACTCTCTTCCGAATCGCGTTGCGCGGCCAGTCCAGTCGCTTAATTTTGCAAAATCCAGATGACTATCAAACTTTCCTTACCACACGGTTAATCTCCTCAACACACCTTCGCCTGATTCGTGGGTCGGGAGTGGATACCAAACGGTTTCAACCTCTCTCCCCTCTCCCCCTGGGAGAGGGGCCGGGGGTGAGGGTACTGCTGGCTACTCGATTACTGTGGGAAAAAGGCATTGGTGAATATATAGAAGCGGCCAGAATGTTAAAACCACGTTATCCTTTTCTTGAATTTCTCCTCGCTGGTTCTCCAGACTCTGGCAATCCCGCGTCGGTGCCTCTGGAACAAATTTTAGTTTGGGAACGGGAAGGAATGATTACCAGGTTAGGACATGTGGATAATATGGAAGAATTGTTAAGACAGGTCGATATAGCGGTGTTACCCAGTTATCGTGAAGGCACGCCCCGGAGTTTGTTAGAAGCCGCGGCTTGTGGCTTACCAATAGTAACGACTGATGTACCAGGATGTCGTGAAATTGTACAACATGAGGTAAATGGTCTATTAGTGCCAGTCAAAAATGCTCAAAAATTGGCAGAAGCTATTCAATGTCTGGCAGACCATCCAGAGGAGAGAACTAGAATGGGGAAGGCGGGACGAGAAAAGGTGTTGGCAGAATTTGACCAGCGAATGGTGTTGGAGAAGACGTTTGAGGTGTATCAAGAAGTGTGGTCATCTAAATAAAAGAAGAACATGCAGGAATAGAAGTTTTAGCCGCAATGCCATATTGGAGTCCAAAACAGGTTTTGGACTCCGGTTTTGGACACCGTAACGGAGTGGACAGCAATAAAAATTTATGAGACAATTTGATTTTCTCCAAAACCACTTGAAGAGGTACACACATGCTAAAATTTCCTTATGGTATTAGTGATTTTTGCCAATTGGTCACCGAAAACTATTTCTATGTGGACCGCACCGCCAAACTTCGTCTCATTGAGGAGGCAGGCAAACAAATACTCTTTTTACGTCCCCGTCGCTTCGGCAAAAGTCTCTTGCTATCCATGCTAGAAAATTACTATGACGTGGCCAAAGCCGGCGAATTTGAACGATTGTTTGGCCACCTGGCGATTGGGGTCAATCCCACCCCGAAGCATAATCAGTATTTCATACTGAAATGGGATTTTTCCAATGTCAGTCCAGAAGGTGATATTCATCAGATTCGGCAAGCTTTGCATCGTTATCTGAATGCCCGTATAGAACGTTTTGCGGCTGACTACCAACTGCTTCTGCACACGCCGATTAAGATCGATGTGGCGGATGCCCAAGCGTCGTTTCAATCCTTGTTAAATGCGGTGCGACAAACCCCCTATCGTCTATATCTATTAATTGACGAATATGACAGTTTTGCCAATGAACTGATGATGGGGACCGCTTCTTATGATCCATCTCGTTACCAAACCTTGTTATCAGGCGAAGGGGCCCTCAAGGTGTTATTCAAAGCCGTGAAATCGGCCAGTGGTGATGGCAGTCTGGAACGAGTGTTTATCACGGGAGTATCACCAGTCATGTTGACCGACCTCACCAGCAGTTATAACGTTGCCAAGAACATTTATTTGGAACCTGAATTTAACGACCTCTGCGGCTTTGTGGAAGCCGAACTGCAAAGTGTCTTAGAACAACTGGTGACCAACTGTCAACTTCCTCCAGAAACCGTTGCTGAAGCACTGGCGACCATGCGAACGTTTTACAACGGCTATGGCTTTAACACGATGACCACTCAGTGGGTTTATAATCCGACTTTGACGTTGTATTTTTTGGAACACTTCCAAAAATATTGTCAAGCGCCGGAGAGAATGTTAGACAATAATTTGGCGATGGATCGTGGTAAACTGGCTTACTTGACGACACTTCCGCAAGGAAAAGCCCTGATCGTGGCGGCTTTGACCCAAGACCCGCCGGTGACGGTCCCACAGTTAGAAGACCGGTTTGGAGTGGCAGCCATGCTGAATGCGTCGATTCAAAATACCAAATTTTTAGCTTCGTTGCTGTATTATCTGGGAGTGTTAACCCTAGCGGGTCGAAATACGTTTGGCCAATTACAGTTGGTCATTCCCAATTTGGTGGTGCGAAAACTGTATGTAGAATGTTTACAGGAACTGTTTTTGCCCGAAATTTCTACACAAGATGCGGTAGCAACCGCGGTGCAACGCTTTTATCAAACGGGTGAATTTCAGCCATTGTGTGACTTTGTCGAACAACGTCTGTTCAGCGTGTTTGATAACAGAGATTACCCGCCTGCCAATGAGTTGACCGTGAAAACGTTGTTTTTGACCCTGTTGTTCAATGACACATTCTACATTATGGATTCCGAGACGGCTTTGGAACGTCGTTATGCCGACTTGACCATGATAGTGCGTCCCACGATGCGTCAATACCAATTGTTAGATGTGTTAATCGAGTTTAAATATATCAAGTTAGAAGAAGTGAAACGGGCTGGCAAGGACGTTAAAGTGATGAGTGCTGACACATTGAAACAGTTGCCCGCGGTCAAACAGCAATTGAGTCAAGCGGTTACTCAATTACAAGATTATCGAGATCGATTACAACGGGCTTATCAAGGCCAATTGCGATTGCGAGTCTATGCCGTGGTAGCGGTGGGATTTGAACGACTGGTGTGGGAGGAGGTTTAATACACACAAAACCTTGAATGTGAGTGAACTATGAGAGGTATGATGAAGGTGATGTACATGATTAGAGGCAATGAGGATGAACTGTGATGAGTGTGATGTGAATGAGAAGGGATACACATTTTTCCCCTCATTCTTTATCATGCACATCATCCTCATCATAGTTCACCTTTCATTTTCATTACCCCTATCACAGTTTACCTATTCCCCATTATTCAAAATTAATTTTACCCCTTGACATTTTTTCAAAGTTCTGTCATGCTTATCAAATGTGCAAACTGAATTTTGCATACTGACTCTAAACCCGCTTAATATTTTTTATAAAGGAACTTCAGCATGAGATTAACCCATTTTCCCAAACTTCTGACCTACCTGATTTTCTCCGTTGCCATTGGTCTGGCTTCTCAACCGGCCTTGGGTGACAAATCCAAACCTAAACCGAGTCAAACAGAACCCACTTTGTCGATGACTGCACTCAACGCCAAAGGGGAAACCATTGAGACCGTCACCAAAGTGACGGGGGGCATTTCTGTCAATAAGAGTCCGTTGCAACAAACTGCAACATTAAATATGTCCGACGCCGTTGAGATTCGCGGCACCATTACTGTGGATCCCAAACATGCTGGCAAAAAAGCCGAACTTGTGGTTTATGCCAATTATAAACCCTTGACGGCCAGTGATTCTGAACCGCCGATATTCTACATGTTAAGTGACAATGGTACCGTGCAACTTTGGGACGGGGAACGCACTCAACTGGCCACGTTTAAGACGATCAAGAAACTCCCCAAAAAGGCCCAGAGGGTGATCATCTATAAAGGTCAACTCCTGTTGCCAGGCAAGTTGCAGGTCTTCTTTGGTTATCGTATCAAAGACCCCGGCAAGGAGTTTGACAACCTCCTCGTCACCAATGCCCTCCCCATTGAGTTAATCATCAATGATACCACGACCGGCAAAACTACGTCCCCAATGACACCGTCAAAAACGCTTTCAGAAACTCCCGACATGGTGGCCAGAATGCCATTCAATTAGAGACTACAGCGGAGTCCAAAACAGCGGAGTCCAAAACATGTTTTGGACTCCATTAAAATCTCCCCAATACTTCCACAATCTGCCCAAAACTGATTCCCGCATCATTTCCCGGCACCTGTTCTGCTAGATATACTTTCATTCCCACCTCCCGTAACAATTGCACTACAGTTTCGGTTAAGCGACAATTTTGAAAAACGCCACCACTCAGTCCGATTTGACCGATAGGATATTCACTGCTAACCTGTCGTATTTGAGCTAACAAAGCCTGGGCCAAACTGTTATGAAACACGGTTGCCCGTTGTTCAACTGGGAACGTTTCATTTAACAAATAACTGACCAACGGTCCCCAATCTGTTTGCCATTTCCCACTGGCATCTTTTTCGATAGGCAAGGCTATCCATTCTGTTGATTCATTGCAAATCGCTTCCAACCACATCGGTCCTTGACCCTCAAAACTGGTGGTGTGCAATACGCCTGTCAACGCTGCGGCGGCGTCAAATAAACGTCCTACTGCGGTGGTTTGAGGACAATTCACTCGCCGTTGCCAAACTTGATATAACAACGTTGTGTCAATTGGCAAAGTCGCCCAAAGAGTCTGCGTTTCCCAACACAATGCCACTGCACTGCGCCACGGTTCTCGGCCGGCTTTATCACCTCCAGGTAAGTAAAAAGGACGAAAACTGGCCACCCGTTGCCATTGACCTGGGAAACCATACAAGGCTTCACCTCCCCATAAAGTGCCATCTGGGCCCAATCCGACTCCATCCCAAGTGAAAATTAACCACGGGCTACCCTCACCCCCGGCCCCTCTCCCAGGGGGAGAGGGGCCGGGAGTGAGGGCAAACTTACCTTGTGCATCACTATCAAAAAACTCACCTACCAATGCTGACGCATGGGCGTGATGATGAAAAACCGACAGTAGAGGCAACCCACTACGTTTGGCCCAGCGTGTACTGGCATACTGAGGATGGGCATCACAGACGAGAGTGTGGGCTTGAACGTGATATAATTTCTGCAAATCCGTCACCACTTGTCCAAACACATCCAAACTGCGGGCGGAGTCTAAATCACCAATATGGGGAGAAATGACCACTCGATTCTCCCAAGCCAATGCTATCGTATTTTTCAAGTGACCTCCTACCGCTAATAACGGCTGCGGTACCGCCGTTGGCAAAGTCAATTCCAATGGTGCATAACCCCTCCCCAGCCGCACCGGGCGCAGTTTCCCAGCTATCAATTTCCACACCGAGTCATCCGCAGGTCGCACAATGGGACGGTTATGATGTAAAAATGCTTCCGCCACCTGTGGTAAACGTCGTTCCACCTCCTCATTGTCAGTCAAGACGGGTTCCCCACTGACATTGGCCGACGTAGCCACTAGCGCTTCCCCCACCTCTTCTAACAACAGATGATGCAACGGACTATAAGGCAACATTACCCCCAGTTCCGCTACCCCTGGGGCCAAGTGAGGAGACAATGAACAGTCCTGTCGTTTCCGCATTAATACAATCGGACGACTCGGATCACGTAACTTAGCCACCGTCAGAGGGTCTAACTCCACCTGACTGTTGACGGCGTCCAACCCCTCTGCACCTTGCCAAGGAAACAGCACCGCCAACGGTTTTGCCGGTCGCGGTTTCTTCTCCCGTAATCGTAACACTGCTTCATCATGGCGGGCTAGGCAACATAAATGATACCCTCCAATCCCTTTCACTGCCACAATTTCACCGTTTCGCAAGGCTTGCACACATGCCTGGAAGGCTTCAATGGCTACCCTCACCCCCTGCCCCTCTCCCTCCGGGCGTGGGGAGAAAACCATTGATTCCGCCTTCCTCCCCTCTCCCCGGGGGAGAGGGGCCGGGGGTGATGGCCGAAAAGACAACTGTGGACCACATTCCGGACAAGCCAATGGTTGCGCATGAAAGCGACGGTTCGCAGGGTTCTCATATTCTGCCAAACACGCGGGACACAAGGGAAACGCGGCCATACTGGTGTGCGGACGATCATAAGGTAACTGCACAATCAAGGTATATCGTGGCCCACATTGAGTACAATTGATAAACGGGTAACGATACCGACGGTCAGTTGGAGTATGTAACTCGTTTAAACAATCGTCACAAGTAAAATAATCGGGTGGCACATGCACTTGACTTAAAGAATCGGTTCCACTGGCTAAAATCTCAAACGTCGTCAAGTTCTCTGCCACGGGACAATCGTGTTCCGAAACAATTTTAGGATTGGCCAAGGGAGGCGCCTGTTTCAACAAATCTGTGGCAAAAGCCAGCACTTGAGTAGGATGCCCTTGAACTCGAATGTCGACTTGACCGGTTAAATTTTTCACCCACCCGACTAAACCATGTTGTTTGGCTAAACGATAGACGTATGGACGAAAACCGACGCCTTGGACGTGGCCGCTGAGGAGGTAATGATGGGCGATGTGTGGATTCATGTTTTCTAATTAAATTAAGTTCTGCCCCCACCGGCTAAAGCCTCTAGTCCATCGGGGTGTAAATTTCTGCCGGGTGTGTGAATTTCTGCCGGACTAGAGGCTTCAGCCGGTGGCTGTTCCTTGCGATTGAATTAAGTTCTGCCCCCTACCGGCTAAAGCCTCCAGTCCACCGGGGGGTGCTATTCTCCTCCGGCTTCCGCCTTTAGTCCGGCGCTACTTTAATTCCTTTTACAACAACACCTTCTCAATCCCCTCTCCCCCCGCCTTCACTTTCTGCACAAATTCTGTTTGCCAGTTCTCTCCCAACCGTTGCCGGGCTAACTCTACCACAATATAGTCCGTTTCTATCCCCACGTCTTCTCGATACCGTGAGAGTCCTTGGACACACGCGGGACAAGTGGTGAGAAGTTTGACTCGACCTTGCCCATCATAGGGTTGTCCCAACGAGTGGGTGACTCCCTTTTGCAACTCCTCTTGTTTCCGAAACCGCACTTGGGTGGCAATGTCCGGGCGGGCCGTGGCAAAAGTGCCAGCTTCGGCACAACAGCGGTCGGAGAGGAGAACCGGTTGACCTAGCAGTTGACTGGCCACTTGGACGGGTGGGTGATTCTTCAGCGGCGTGTGACAAGGGTCGTGATATAAATATTTCACCGTTGGGTCACCTTGGGCAACGATACCTTTTTCTAACAAATATTCATGGATGTCTAGCAACCGACACCCAGGGAAGATGTGTTGAAATTGATAATTTAGCAATTGATCTAAACACGTTCCACACGAGACTAACACGGTCTTAATATCCAAATAATTCAATGTGTTAGCAACACGATGGAAGAGGACTTGATTGGTCACCGAAATCTGTTTGCCCAGTTGTTCATCCCCATTGGCCATTTGCGGATAGCCACAGCAAAGATAACCGGGGGATAACACCGTTTCGACTCCCAAGTCATATAACATCGCCAACGTCGCCAGTCCCACTTGACTGAAGAGACGTTCGGAACCACAACCTGGGAAGTAAAAGACGGTGTCGCTATGTTCATTGATTTTGGCAGGATTGCGGAGGACCGTGACGAGGGTCTGTTCTTCCAATCCTAGCAACGCCCGCATGGGTTGTTTAGGAAGATGACTAGGAAGCGGTTTTTTGACAAAGTTAATCATCTGGGCAGGGAGAGACATCTTGCCAATGGTGGAGGCAGGCGGTTGGGTCGAATTGACCAAACGCACGGTCTTCGCTACTTGATAACCCAGCCGTTGGGCCGCAAATCCCCATTCTAACATCGTCTTCCGTACCAACTTAATTGTGGTTGGATGCGTCACATTGAGGAAGGCCAACGAAGCCCATTTACCTAGATTGAAATGACGTTTGCCAGATTTTTGTAAAATCGTGCGCATCAGAATCGTCACGTCTCCAAAATCAATGTGAACAGGACAAGGGGAGGCGCATTTATGGCAGACGGTACAATGGTCAGCCACGTCATTCATCTCGTCAAAATGGCGCAAGGAGATACCGCGCCGAGTTTGTTCTTCATATAAAAAGGCTTCCAAAATCAATCCCGTATTCAAGATTTTATTGCGCGGTGAGTATAGCAAATTTGCCCGTGGGACGTGAGTACTGCACACCGATTTGCACTTGCCACAGCGTAAGCAATTTTTGGTGGCATTGTTCAATTCGCCGAGTTCACTGGCTTCCAATAGCAAAGCCTCCTGTTCTAACAAGCGTAAGGAAGGAGTGTAGGCATTTTGCAAACCGGAACCTGGCAACAGTTTATCACGATTGAAGTGACCATGCGGGTCCACGGTGCGTTTATAGTCCGCGAATGCTTCTACTGCTTCGGGTTCTAAAAATTGCATCTTGGTGAGACCAATACCATGTTCTCCAGACACAACACCGCCTAACGTTTTGACAAAGTTCATCAACCGGACCACGATGCGGTCCGCTTCTTGAAGCATTTGGTAGTCATTGGAATAGACTGGAATATTGGTATGCACATTCCCATCGCCGGCGTGCATGTGAGTGGCAACAAATAGGCGACTGCCCCGCAGAGAAGTATGAATGGCATCCAGGTGGTGACGCACCCCAGCCAAATTGCCACCCACAAAAATTTCTTTCAAGGGCTTTTCCACCGAGTGACGATAAGAAATTCGCACCATTCGTTGTTGCAACAGGGAAAACACTGTTGCATCTAGTCGAGTTTGCCAATCCTTGGAACCAGTTAACGCCAGTGGATAAGTAATCAACTCTGCAATGGCTTGAACCGGAGTATCCAACTTTGCCATTAACAACTTCCAAACCCGTTGCACTTCCTGTAAATGCTGACGGGCGACGTGTTGTTTAGTGGATAAAATCGCTTCATTCTCTTGACTCCTTTGATATTCGGTCTCTGCTTGGCCAATATCTTTAAGAAACGCCGGCGAGTCAAGATAGTCAAGAACCGCTTCAATCATCTGTAACTTGTTGGCGGTGGATTGTTCAATGTTAATCCGTTCAATCTCGTCATTGTAATCGGCCAGCCGTTCTAACGGAATTACCACGTCTTCATTGATTTTAAACGCATTGGTATGGGCTGCAATGGCAGCGGTTCTGGCGCGATCTTGCCAAAACAAATGTTGGGCTTCAGGGGTGACGGCAATGAATCCCTCGGCGTCACGGGCGTTGGCCAACTGCACCACGGCATCAGTGGCTTGCGTCACCTCCTTTTCTGTCTCCCCGGCAATGTCAATCAAGAGAACCATTTTGGGCAATTCTTGACGAGACGCTTTCGTCGAATATTTCACGGCCCGCACATAGCGTTCATCCAAATGTTCCATCCCCATCAGAAAGACGTTGGGGGTCTGATCCAAATAATTTTTAATCTCCACAATGGCCGGCACCGCCTTCCGCAAATGACTTCCAAAAAATTCTAAACACACGGTACGCAAATGCTTCGGTTTTTCATGCAACACAAATACGGCGGACGTAATCAGCCCATCGCATCCTTCTTTTTGAACCCCTGGCAGACCGCCTAAAAATTTATTGGTGACATCTTTACCCAGTCCCTCTTTGCGTAACTGTGACCCAGGAATTTTTAACACTGTCGATGCCGACAGCGCCGTTTGACCATCGGCAGAATAACGGGTGAGACGAAATTCGGCAAAGTCTAGCAGATGAATTTTGTCTAAGTTAGGATTGAGACGTTCCACTTCCAACCACTCTGCTTGCGGTGTTACCATGCGCCACGACCATAAGTTATCCAAAGTCGTGCCCCAGCGAACGGCCTTCTTGCCGCCAGCATTCATGGCGATGTTGCCACCGATAGTAGAGGAGTCTAAAGAAGTGGGGTCGACGGCAAAAATTAAATTGGCTTCCGCGGCTTTTTCAGCCACACGTTTTGTCACCACGCCGGCTTGCACCCGCAAGGTATGAATCGGTTTCTCGCGATTTGGGAGGAGATGAGTTTCGATGGTGCCAATGTCCTCCAATTTTTCAGTATTGATGACAGCAGTGTTCGCATGTAACGGAATTGCCCCTCCTGTGTAACCGGTTCCTCCACCGCGTGGAATCAGGGTGAGTTGCAAGTCAATACAAGCGGCCACCAGTGCAGGAATTTCAGTTTCCGTATCAGGAAAGAGAACTACAAATGGATATTCCACGCGCCAGTCAGTTGCGTCAGTGACATGCGAAACCCGTGACAAGCCGTCAAAACAAATATTATCGGGACGAGTGAGTTTGGCTAATTTTTTAAAAACGATGCGGCGCAATGTTTGTTGATGGTTTAACCACTGTTCAAACTTTTGTACCGAGGCCCGGGCGGCAGTATGTAATTGTAATGCCAGTTGATTCCCAGCGGCCCGCTGTTCGATTTGTGCCAAACGATGATAGAGGGCATGAATTAAGGAAGTGCGACGTGGGCGGTTTTCCGACAAATCATCTTGAATGAAAGGATTGCGTTGGATGACCCACATATCGCCCAACACCTCAAATAACATGCGGGCTGACCGTCCCGTGCGTCGTTGGGAACGGAGTTCATTTAAAATTTGCCAATAAGGTTCGCCGAGAAAACGAATGACGATTTCACGGTCCGAGAAGGAGGTGTAGTTATAGGGTATTTCACGAATACGAGAAGTGGAGGTGGACATGGATTTGGGATAATCTTGAGTGATGAAATTGACTCATGTTAACAGATTGTTTGGAAATGTCAAGTGGTAACAATCGCCTGGAGGTGTCGAAAATAATGCCACCGAAATTAACCGACAGAAGGAATAAAGCCCCCCCGAAATTAACTGACAGGAGGACTAGAGGCTTTAGCCGGTGGGCATGCCCCGCAATTTCAATTCTGTTCGGCCCCCCACTGGCGTAAGCCTCTAGTCTACCTGTTGGTTAATTTCGGGGGCATTGATTCCTTAACTTAATGGTATTGAGGTTTTAGCCGTGATTTGCAATCATCGAAAACAGTGGCCACTCCTTGGTTAAAGCCTCCAATCCACCGGTGGTGTTTCCATTTTTCAAGTTTAGAAGAGGTTCAAATTTTCTCTTAAAACCGTTCCACCCGTTCCGCCATCACTATCCCTTGTGCCTGACAAAACGCCCGTGCCTCCTCCGTAAAACCACCTAACGATAAGAACCCGGCAAACACCATTTTGGCCGGCAACTGTTGTTGATAAACAGCCACCTTTTCCGCAAACGTCTCGACCAGGGGCAACCCCGTTTTGACTTGCATCTTCTTGACTTCGACTAATAACACGCGGTCATCGTCATTGTCAGCTACTACATCGAGTTCAAAGACCTTTCCATCTTCCCGTTGCACCACCACCCGTTCCCGAACCAACACCAACGTGAAGGGTGTATCTTGTGGCGGCGCCCCTGGGAAAAAGTCGGCTAACTGGACTTTGCGGCGGCCACGTAACGCATTGGCTAACAGATGTTCGGCCAGTTTGCCGGATAGATGATTCAGTTTTCCGCGCAACTGCCGATTTTCGGTGGTTAATTGGGCAATCTTGTCCTGAAATTCTTGTTTCAAGTTTGGGACAAATTGGTTAATTTTCTTTTCAAAACGATGCCGAATAATCAGGTTGAGGGTGCCATCTTGCAAGCCGCGAAAATCAATATTTGAGGAACCGCGGTCAATCAAATCTGCCCCCGACAGCAACACCAACTTCCGTTGAATCTCGTCAACTTCCAGGTCCAGATGCAATACCTCCTTTAACTCCCGCGGCGTCCAATAGCGGTCCGCCTGTTTGCTTAAATACAACAACAACGTTTTGGCGTGACGGTCATTGATATGTTGCAAGGTCCGTTGCAAATACTCCTCCCAGGTCCCTGACATCTGCGACTTCCGATTCGCCACTTCATAGTTCACCGCGTCAATTACCCCCGCGGTCGTGGTTAAGTCTTTCCCAGCGAGTTGACTCTTGATGACACAGGAGATAAAGAAGGGGTCGGCAAAGCATAACTCGTTCAATCAATTGTGCCGCGGTTTCATTCGTCAGCGGTTGTTGAGAAACTTCGGCATATTTGAAGACCGCTTGCAAGCCTTCGTCAGGAGTCAGATAGGGTGACAGATGAAAATGTTCCAGCTGGCCGGCTTGTAAATGTTTGGCAATCACTCGCATTAACCAGCCCACATAGGACCCGGTGACCAGCATGGGGGCAATTTTCGATTCGGCCAGCGAGTGATAGGTACCGGCCAAAGTTTCATGGGGACGGGCCTGATAAAGCGGGTCGGGATAGACATACTGAGTGAGGTTCTGAAATTCATCTAAAATGACCACAAAGCGTTGGTTAAAAAAACTGGCAAACCGGTGGGGGGCCGAACAGGCAGTTTGCCACATTAAGTCATGACTGCCACCGGCACGACGGTTTTTTTAAGAGAAATTCAATATCTTTGCGCATGGGGTCGATTCCAAATCCTCTTAGTTCTTCTAACGGCAGGGGCATATCGACCCACAATGGTTCTCGGTTTAAAAAGGACACATATTGCGACGCAAACGCCCGATAGTACTCAATGGCCAAGTCCGGATACCAAATATTGGCATCCCGAAAATCAAAATAATAAGTCAGGGTCGCCGATGCTTTCTGCGAGAGGGTAGTGCATGGTTTTTAGTGGAGAGTGGAGAGTGGAGAGTGGAACAGAATAGATTACTCTTTATTATTATACCCAAATCGCAATCAGGAGTCCAAAGCGTAGCTTTGTCTCCTGCCCCCTAGCCCAAACCCTAGGGACCTTTCTTACGCTCAATGGAAACTTCTTGAACCACTCCTGCCACATCTCCAGAGGGGGAGACGCCTACCGCCGGCCGGCTAAAGCCTCCACTCCACCGCTGTTCTTTTAACGGGATGGCATTGCCTTGCCCCCGCAGGCGGGGTGGTACAAATGGGTGGTGTTGCAGAGGTAATGGTATAGCGGTTTTGGAGTACGGAATTGATTCCGTTGGAGTACGGAATTGATTCCGTTGGAGTACGGAATTGATTCCGTTGGAGTACGGAATTAATTCCGTTTCAAGCGGAATCAATTCCGTACTCCAAAACCCATAACCATTACCTTTGCAACACTACCTACAAATGAGAAAGAATATTAGACATTATGTGAAATTCAAATCGGCCCCAATGAAATCAATCGGTTACGCCGGGAAAAACCGAATTTCACATAATGTCTATTACTATATCAATTTGTTATGTACTATGCACATGGCAGGGAATCAATTGTCTCTCGTTCCCGCGTGGGAATGCGGTACGGACGCGCCAGCGTCCCGTTCCCGCAACGCCGACGCGTGGCCCACGGCATTCCCACGCAGGCGCGTGGGAACGAGACAATCCAAAGCGTAGCTTTGACAAAACCGCGCTTTGAACTCATGGTCAGAGGGACTCCAGGT
>JAABRD010000008.1 GCA_011391085.1 Thiotrichaceae bacterium
CCATTCCATGTTCTACTTCATACCTCATCTCGTATTTTGATTAGAGAGAATATTATGACTGATTTAGATTGTAACTATACCCCTTGCACCTTTAGATGATTCCAGAACTAAAGGAACGGTTCTGGATAAGTGCTTTTAACCCTGTTTATTTTAAGGGGCTTCATATATTACTTTGCTTTCGCTAATCATGTCAGTCTCTACTCAGGTGGCAACCTTAAACAGAGTTTCCTTATTTTGCCTATCCCTTTTGTCTCCTCGCTTTACAACCTAATACCGTTATTGCGGTTTAGATGTCTGAGGGTAAGTATCCCACATCTCATCAGTGGGAGGGGAATCGCACCCCATTTCTCTCTATCTTTCGTGCCTAACTTGTTGATTTAGTTCAACTTATTGGCACTTCTTACGACACACCCCTCTCAATAATCTTATCCTCCTCAACATTCTTCTCAACAACCCTCTCAACAACAACCTTCTCAACAGAATATTGACATTCATGCACAAGGTAAAGCCCAAATCATCAACACTGTTTATCATCGCGAAAATCTGGTTATCGACTTTGGAGGAAAGATTGATTTCAGGGGGAGGTTGGTGGTGCCTTTGCCAAAAACAGAGGAGTTGAAAAAAGAGGATACCGAAAAGAAATAGGCCAAGTAGGGTGGGCAAGTGTTTCTTTACCCCCCACCAATTCATTGTTACCCATCCCACAATGGAGAAAAAGAGAGAGGATGGTTAGAGATGGAATTGAAGAGATTACAGTCTCCCAGAAACTAAGTCAGAAACTAAGTTTCGGACAGCAAACTTAGTTTCTTTAAACTGACACTTTCCCATTCTGTCAATGCTTTATCGATTCCGTCTAAAAATTCTGCATGAGAATTGTGGCCGTATAAATCAGCGATTGATAAGATTCAAAGGCTGGTAAATTCATGACGACGGTAGGATAACTAGCAGCTAAATATTCTTTCAGTTTAGTCGGATTGATATTCTCGTTGCAGACTTCTATAAGAATCGCCTATTTCCTTTGGGTTATAATGATATTCTGCCGCGATTTGCTTACGGATGTCTCGCAACCATTTTAAACCGTCAAAATCTTGATTCATGAGAATTATCCTTATAATAATATCAGTTGCCTCTCGCACTCTGCCTGCTATTTGATAACGGTGCATAAACCGATTTCTACCCAACTTGACAATGGGATTCCGACAACACCCCCTTCACTCTGGCTAACATCTTCTCCCGAACCTGTGTACTACGTTCGATTTTGCCTAGATAAGAAACTGAGATTACCAGTCTTTCAGCCAATTCTGCACGCCTAAAGATGTGCCCTGATTCTGGCCAACGCGACTGAATTTTGAACGTAATTGGCTGGGTCAAAGGGAACACAGCCTTCGTCTTCCTGTTTCCTCACCTTAACTTTCTTCTGGTTCTGTTCTAGCAATTCGTCAATTTGGTCTTTGAGGATTTCATAAATGGAGATGGGCAGGCGGATGTATTGTTGATGACCATTGGGGGATTTGATAATTTGCAGTGTCATTTGTAAGCACCTCCTCGCGGTTTAATTTTCTCAATTTTTATCTTGATTCGATAATTTTTGGAAGTGACCGTCTTAAAAAATGAAGTCACCCCTTCCCATTCTCCACCGTCGCCCCTTTCCTCAACTCAACAATCTCCTTCAAATAAGCAATCTCCTTATCTTTTTGTTCAATCACTAACCGGGCTTTTTCCAATTCATGTTCAAGATGTTGAGAAGTTGTTGAGGAGGAATTTACTGACGAGTGATTATTAGGATTATTATAATTAGCGGTCTGATGAGTATTATGAGTGACAAAATTGAAAATCATTCCTCTCTCCAAGTTAACCAAATCTGCCACTTCCACTTCCAACAAACTAGCAATTTCTTCCAATCTCTTCCATTGAATATTTGTTTTTCCTCTTTCAATATTAGCATAAGCCTTTTCTGACATATCCAATAAAGTTGCCATCGTGTCCTGAGTCCAACCCTTCAATTCGCGTAAGGTACGAATTGAAGGAGTTTGGACAGACTCTTGGAGATGACGGGATGGTCAGAGGCAATCATTGGTTCAAGCTATAAACATGTAAAAAGTTGGTGGATTATTGACGTAGGAAGTTTGACAGGGGGTTAGAGGCCGTGAAACTGCTGGAAAGCGGTAGTTTGAGTGGGTTGTGAAATGGGGAAAGTGACCTTATTATAGGGGGTACGAATAGTGTTGTCAATGTTGATTTTGCTATTTGAAGTATGTGTATCAAATATCACCCTTCGATTAACGGGGATAGTATATGTCATGTACGGTACGGTGTGGCCTAGTTCAACTAAGCTTATTGTAACAATAGTGTGAAAAAATTGTCAACTTTACTCACACGCCCATTAGGTTAACGGGTGTATGAAGTTTAGTCAATAGTTTCTCTAGTCCACCCTGATTTTTTCGTTAACTACTCTCCACTCTCCACTCTCCGCTACGTCATCGTCATTGGCCCGAAATTTGCCGCCAACTCAGTAAAATTTCTAAAACGTCTGTCGGTTTCACTTTTGTACCGCATTTAGTCCCCATGATTCGCGGTATTCATGCGACGTTATACGCCACCTTGGTGAACTCCGAAGTCAATTTGCAACATATATTCGTACAACGCTACCAAAATGAACCCTTTGTTGATATACTTCCCCCCGTTCTCATCCTGAAACACGCAATGTCCGCGGCGTCAATCGTTGTCAAATCGCGGTGCATCGTCCCTTCAATGGCAAACAAGTCGTGGTTTTATCGGTCATTGATAACTTGGTCAAAGGGGCCGCAGGACAGGCGGTGCAAAATCTAAATATTCTGTTTGGATTGTTGGAAACGACGGGGTTACAGGGAATTGGGTTGTTACCTTAAAATGAATAATGAATAATGGAGTCTGGTTTGCCGGCGTCTGTTAGTGGAGGGAAGGGACGTCACAGATGTTAGCTTCCAGTCCTGCCGAACCTTTTTGATTATTCAGGTAGTGATGCAATGTGGGTGATAGTAAGGACTGCCAATCCTAACACCTCTTTATCACCCAGATTGCATCACTACCCATTATTCATTATTCATTCCTTCATTATTCATTATTCATTCAAACTGCTATGGCACAAAACTTATTTTATCGTTCGCCCTTACCAACGAAAGCTAAACCTGGTCCCACGGTATTAACCATTAAACCACATCGTCCCTGGGTATGTCCGGTGCTGATGGTTCTAGTCGTGGGAATGGTTCTCTGGGGAGGAATGTTATTATGTCAACATAGCACACAATCCCTTGATCATAGTTTACGCACTTTACTCGAAGAACGTTCGCAAACTTTAACTGTCATTGAACAAGAGAATCTTGGCCTACGGACCCAGAATCAGGAGTTGCAAGAACAAATAGAGACGTTGATTAAATCCACCCAAACTGACCAAGAAACGTATGCTAAAGTTCTGCAAACCTTAAATCAACTACAGGGGGAGAGGTATGATTTGGTAGAGGAACTCGATTTTTATAAAAAATTGCTAATCTCTACCACCACCGGGGCAGGAAAATTGGTTGTCAATGGTTTTACCGTCACTCATCAGGACGAAACAGATATTTATCCTTATAAGTTGGTGTTAAGTAATGTGTCTAAAGAACCTGTCCTTTATGAAGGCAACCTCCAGCTAGAAATTCATGGAAAAATCAATGGTAAGAAAAAAAAATTGTCCATGAAAGAAGTGACCCCGGACACCATTGGTTTTCTGTCTTATCGAGTGATTTATTTTCAACGTTTGCAAGGCACCTTAAAGTTACCAAAGGATTTTATACCTGAAAATGTCGTGGTGCGTTTGTTTCCTCAAGGTCAGGAGAAAGCGGAGGAGACTATGGTGGAATGGAAAAAACAATAAAACCGAACCAAGAGTCCAAAGTTGTAGCTTTGTCTATCAAAGCTACGCTTTTTCCTCATGGAATTAGCATATTATGGAAACTCAAAAAATTTTTGCTATAGAACCCTATTTGTCTTTAGACGACGCCCTCTGTGAACAACGTATGATGGCTGCCAAAGCTAAGTTGGGAAACAGAGTTGTCATCTTAGGGCATCATTATCAACGCGATGAAGTCTTCAAACATGCCGATTATACCGGTGATTCTCTGAAATTATCGCGTCAAGCAGCACAGTCAGGGGCGGAATATATAGTCTTCTGCGGCGTCCATTTTATGGCGGAAGTCGCTGATATTCTTTCCGCTTCGCATCAAACTGCTATCTTACCAGATGTAACCGCCGGTTGTTCGATGGCCGATATGGCTGACTTGAACAAGGTTGAACAAGCGTGGAAAGAATTGTCAGACGTGGTGAATGTGGAGGAGACCGTCACGCCTGTCACTTATATCAATTCAGCCGCGAATTTAAAAGCGTTTTGTGGACGACAAGGTGGTATTGTGTGTACGTCTAGCAATGCCAGACAAGTCTTAGAATGGGCCTTTCGGCAACGTGAAAAGGTGTTATTTTTCCCCGATCAACATTTGGGTCGCAACACTGGGTATCGCATGGGGATTCCTTTAGAACAAATGGTCGTCTGGAATTTTGATTATCCTCACGGAGGTTTATCTCAACAACAAATAAAGTCAGCCAAAATGCTACTGTGGGATGGTTACTGTTCCGTTCATCAACTGTTTAGACCTGAACATATTGAACAATTTCGGACGAAGTATCCCGCTGGAAAAGTGATTTCTCATCCCGAAGCCTCCTTTGAAGTCTGTCAAAAATCTGATGAAATCGGTTCGACGGAACGGATTATTCAAGTGGTTCATGCTTCTCCCCCAGGCACACGTTGGCTAGTTGGTACAGAATTGAATTTAGTGAATCGGTTAGCTAGACAATGTGAGGCAGAAGGTAAATGGGTACACTTTATGGCGCCTACGGTCTGTATGTGTTCAACGATGTATCGGATTGACCCACAACATCTTCTGTGGACGTTAGAAAATCTGGTGGCAGGTCACGTTGTGAATCCAATTAAAGTACCACCTCAAGATGTGACGGAGGCAAAATTGGCGTTGGAGAGGATGTTAAAAGTGTCGGCTTAGTTTGAAAACGCTGGACTAGAGAAGTTAGAAGACAATGGCGAAGTAAAGGCTTTAGACACCAGTTAGGAAATAAATGACCCCGAAATGAACCAAGAGGTGGACTAGAGGCTTCAGCCGGTGTGGCACGGTGTGATTTCAATTCTGTTCCGCACCCACCGGCTAAGGCATCAATGCCATTAAGTTAAGGAAAATCCCGGTGGAGTGGAGGCTTCGGCCGGCCGTAGGCATCACCCCCCACTCAAATTGCGGGGCGCCTACCGCCGGCCGGCTAAAGCCTCCACTCCACCGTACCTTTTTTCTTATTCCGTCGTCATTTTCGCCTGCACTGCCGGGTCATACTGACATTCCTGAGTCGTGGAGTCTTGTTGACTGCACAAAATGTTCACTTCCAGACCTTCTTTCACTAGATCATACAGTTCCACCACATGCTGGTTGTACATTCTGATACAACCGTGGGAAGCGGGTTTGCCAATATTTTTTTCTTCGGCAGTGCCATGAATGTAAATATAGCGTTTATAAGAATCCATGCCGGGTCCCACATTTTTGCCTTCCTCTAGGCCCTTTAGCCACATAATGCGAGTCGTCACCAAATCTCCCGCATTGTTTCCATCAATCTCGGCCAGTTTGCCAGTGTTGACACGAGATTTAAAAATGGTATTCAGTGTGGCACCATCACCGATTTTGTTGGCAATAAGGTGGCGTCCCAAAGGTGTTTTGTCACTGCCGGCTTGACTGCCCACCCCGCGCTTGGCAGACGAAATGGGATAGGTTTTGATAATGGTATCGCCTGCATACACGTTAAGGACTTGAGTGGAAACATCTACTTCAATTCTAGTCGATTCCACTACCGTTTGAGAAGTCGGAGGTGGCACTGGTTCACTCACTGGGGCTGGCGGTGGCGGCAATTGGGAAGCCGGTATGTTTTCGGGAAGACTCACTGGTTTAGTGATAACTTCAGGTTGCAACGGGGGAAACTCGGACATAGTAGGAGTAGCGTTAGTAATCGGTACAGGCACAGGTCGGGGAGGCTTGTTGGCAGTACATTGGACAAGGCCGATAGCAATAAGTAACATAAGAAAAAGAGAACTTTTTTTCCAAAAATTCTTTTTGGGTAATGGATATAGAGATTTGTTGTGCATTTTAGATATTTTAAGGGATAAGTTGAAAGTGGAGATAGTGATAGAAATCTTTAGAACTGTGATGGGTGTGATAGGTATGATTGAAAGAATAATGCGGTGAAGAACATATCTTCATACTCATGGTTTCTCTCATTTTCATCACACATATCACACACATCACAGTTCCCATTGGTCATTCACATATCACTATCAAACTAACGCAACCACGCCAAACACAGTCAGCTTACCTCACAAAATTGAGTGTTTCGGCTAACGATTGGGTGATTTGCGTAAATTGGATTTTCGTTTTATAGTATAACAGCCATTGAACCATTACTTTAGTATAAATAAACAATCATCATTATGCAATCATCACGTACCATAGAAACATGGGTGGGTATCTTTGTCGCACTGGGCCTGGCGGCATTGTTCATGTTATCCATGAAAGTCAGCCATTTAGGCGATGTCTTTGCCAACCAAGGTTACACAGTCACGGCCAAATTTCAAAATGTGGGGGGCCTCAAAGTCAAATCCCCTGTCAAAATGGCAGGTGTGCGAATTGGCAGAGTGACGGAAATTCGCTTGGATCCGGCCACTTTTGAGGCTGTGGTCGCCATGCAAATTGACCGCCAATATGATAAACTACCCACAGATACCAAGGCGAGTATTTTCACAGCGGGTCTTCTTGGTGAACAATACATTGGTCTAAAAGAAGGCGCCGAAGAGGATGCCCTGAAAGACCACAGCGAGATTTTTATCACGCAACCAGCCCTGATTTTGGAACAGTTGATTGGGCAATTTCTGATTAACTTTGCGTCAGGAAATACAGGCACCAGTGACAAATCGGACAAATAGGCATATTATATGCCTATCGTATTAACCCAGGAGTCCAAAGCTACGCTTTGGACCCCTGAATCATTATTTCAATTTTCGAGGAAACATATCTATGAAACAACAACTTGCTAATGCCGTTTTGATTTTACTCTTCATGATGCCCACTCATCCCAGTTGGGCGGAAACAAACGCGCAAGCGGCGCAAGCCGTCATCAAGAACACCATTGACCAAGTTCTCAAAGAACCCGACAAACTCAATGACTCAGTCTGGGTGGACAACCTGATTGACCAGGTATTTGACTTTGAGAGAATGTCCAAATTTGTGCTGGGATCCAATTGGAAAAAGACCTCTCCTGACGAACAAACTGCGTTTGTCAAAGAATTTCGCGCCTTGCTGGTGCGTACCTACTCCACGTCCTTGAAAAAGTCCATTGCGGCGGGTAAAAAATTTGAAGTCACTTACCTTCCCCATGCAGGAAGTGAAGAACGTCCTAAAATCAAAACTCTCGTCAAGGAGACCGATAAAGCCCCTATAGCAGTGGATTACGACATGTACTCTCTCAAGGGTGTCTGGAAGGCTTATAATGTCACCGTGGAAGGCGTTAGCCTCGTCACCAATTACCAAAATGAGTTTGAGAAGGACATCCGTGAAAAAGGCATGGATGGGCTGATTAGCAAACTCAAAACACGCAATCAATCTACTGAAGAACCGTCCGTGCCCTTATCTCCTCAAGGTGGCAAGTGAACCCGATCCAAATGACAGACCCTCACACTTGGCAATTTTCTGGCGAGTTAAGTTTTGCGACAGTGCCTACTTTACTCGCCCAACTCAAATCCGTCCCAAATTTGCCAACGGTGATCGACTTACAAAACGTGACTCGTACTGATAGTGCAGGACTAGCCCTGTTAATTGAATTTCGCAAACAAGCCAGGGAGAAGCCTGTGATCTTTCGTCACTTACCTGACCAACTGCTTAGTTTGGCGGCAGTTTGTGGGGTGACGGAGTTGTTAAGTGGGTGAACTGTGATGTGTGTGATGTGATAAGTAGTGAAGCAGAAATTTTCTGGTATAACGATGCCCTGGCCCTCACCCCCGGCCCCTCTCCCAGAGGGAGAGGGGCCGGGGGTGAGGGCGACGATTGAAAACACGGTAAAATTTCTGGTAGTGATGCAATGTGGGTGATAGACACTTCCCCTCTCCCCCCTACGGGCGTGGGGAGAACGGCGGCACCCGTGGTTTTCACCCCTCTCCCCCTGGGAGAGGGGCCGGGGGTGAGGGCGACGATTGAAAACACGGTAAAATTTCTGTTTTGGTACTTATCACTATACAAACCTACGCTTTTTCCTCCTGGAGTCGGGCCACCTTCCGCACAAATTCTACAAATCGTTGTGTCCAACGGTTATTTTCGACTTCTCGTAAATGCACGTAACAGGCCAACGTATTCTTATAAATTAAACCGTCATGGCGACCATCTAACCCTTCACCACGTAAGACTTCATACGCAAATGGCAAATGGGAAGGCAAGTTGACAATTCGAGAATAATGAAATTCATGGGCATAAAATTCCGCAGGTTGTCCTTGTTCATTCAACAAGGGCCACAACCCCTGCCCGGTTTCCCGTAATTGTACATAACCACGTCCTTGCGGACGATTTTCCATCACGGTATCACAAGGCAAGGCACCCACCATTTGATAAGTCTTCCCTTGCCAAGTGAGTTGCCGCGATAAATACATCAAGCCACCACATTCGGCATAAACTGGCAATCCCTGTTCTATCGCAACTTTCAGGTCGGTTCGGAATGACTGATTGTTGAACAAAGCCTCCATATTCTCCTCTGGAAAACCTCCTCCAATGAACAATCCGTCTATCTTTGGTAATTTCGCATCATGGAGGGCGTCAATGAAAACCAAGTGTGCCCCCATTTCCTCCATCGCTATCAAATCCCCTGGATAGTAGAAACCAAAAGCGGCATCGCGAATCACGCCGATTTTGACCGATTGGTTGTGCCTCTTCTCAAACCTGACAGGTCTGGCAGACCTGTCAGGTTTCACTGCATTAGGGAGACACAAAGAAGGTGAAAATGCGGAGAACAAGGGGAGATTTCGCATAACCGATGCTTCCTTAGCAAGATTAAGCAACCGATTCAGATTGACCTGTTTCGAAACCAATTCTGCCACGGTCATAATCTTCTGCTGTGCTTCTTTATCTTCATTACTGGGAATCAACCCCAAATGCCTTTCTTCAATATTCAATCTGGAATCGCGTTGAATCGCGCCTAATACTGGGACCGTGGTATAACGTTCGATGGCCGTTCGCAACTTCCCTTCATGGCGGGGACCGCCGACTTGATTCAAAATGATGCCGGCGATGTGAATGTTGGGATCAAACCGTTGATACCCCAATATCAACGGCACCACCCCACGAGTCATCCCTTGGGTATCGATCACCAAAATTACCGGCGCCCCCAACAAGTGGGCCAACGCGGCATTGCTATTACTGCCGTCGACATCTAAACCATCATATAATCCTTTATTTCCTTCAATGAGACTGACATCTGCACCCGTCGAATAATGGGCGACATTTCTAACAATTTCGTCAGCACTCATGGTATAAAAATCTAAATTATGACAAGGTCTCCCCGCGGCTTGAGTTAACCATAACGGGTCAATATAATCAGGTCCTTTCTTAAACGGTTGCACCACGAGACCACGCGCCTGCAAAGCGGCACACAGTCCCAACGTTACCGTCGTTTTACCAGAAGATTTATGAGTCGCAGAAATAAATAACATAACGTCAAGTCCATAAGTTCAATGCTAAAAATTCAGGAGTCCAAAGCTACGCTTTTCGGGTAGTGATGCAATGTGGGTGATGACCCTAGACCGCAGAGAGTCCGAAGACCTCGGAGGTCTGACCAAAGTGACCATCAGCTAGTACCTCTGTTATCACCCACATTGCATTACTACCGGACCCCGAATAGTTGTAGCAAGAGAGATGAGGTTAGGTTTAGGAAGGCTGAAACGTGACCGTTTTTAAAGACTTTGCAAAGTTAGCCTTCCTAAAACCTAGTAGCCTGTTCAAACTCTTCAAAAAACGGGTCACAGTGTTACATAATCGCCCCCCTTTACCTTTTCAACACCCCAACCCTCTCCCTCAAATCCGCATATTGCTGTTTCAGATAATCAATTTCTTTCTGTATTATACGCAAAGGAGTATCATTTTCTGCGACCATGTGATATGTTAGTCACCTTGGTATTTTGGACGCAGGTTGTCTTTCGTTTCAATGCAGCCCTAAAAACTATAAACTAGCCTATCAAGTTCTTGCATTATCAGGGTGTCTCCTTATGCAAACCGAATCTTTAACAACGCCCGACTTCTCTTTACCACAACTTGCCCACTGTTTAGAATATCTTGAACAACCAGTCCAACTCATTCAAACTCGGTTTCCCGCCCAGAGGGAGAGGGGCCGGGGGTGAGGGTAAACATATCACCCACATTGCCTCACTACCCTTTCTTCATCATGTCTTTCCACCAGATGTTGCCCAAGATATTCATCATGCCGTATCCCTATATCGGTCACTTCAGACTGTATACTACCTGCCAATTGTAACAGCGGGTCTTCCTCCACGGCGGAAATAACCACCGGTGGTTCCTGCAAGAAGGTGATATGAATCATCAAAGGTTGGTCAGGAAGCCACGCCGGTGGTGTTTCTAACCATCGAATCTGGTTAGCTGTAAGAGTTGCTTTATAGGTGGGTAACATAATTTTCTCCTTTCCGGTTTTGCCATTTTTGCCATCATTCCGTGTTGCCACGAAGGTAGCTAAACCTTCGAGAAAGTTAAACTTAATGTAGTTAAGGTAGGGTGGATTAAGCGAAGCGTATCCACCCTACCTTAGATAGACAGATATTCCTTTGTGATATTCGCTTTTTGTGCCAATTGTGGCAACGTCAACGGTTGGGCTAGACGTTCACGATAAACGGCTTCTGCCAACCGAATCCGGGCCAACGATTCGTCACAGTATTGTTGAAATTTGGGGGATTGTTTGGCGTCTGCAATGACATTGGAATATTTCTTTATCTTCATCACACCTGACCACTCTTCTCTGGCACTTGCCAATCTTCCAAAGATAACTGCGGGACTCGTGAAAATTCTTTGAGATTGTGAGTGACTAACGTCACATTATGTGCCCGTGCAATCGCCGCTATCAACAAGTCGTTTGCACCGATTGGGGTACCCTGTTTGGTCAAAAATGCCCGGATTTCACCATACTGTTCAATCACCGCGTCATCAAATGCTAAACTGGGTAATTGTGCAAAAAAATCTCGTAAGAATGCCTGATTAGCCAACACTCGTTGACTGTTACAAGCACCATACCATAATTCGGCTTTAACAGGGGCGCAGAGTAGCAAACGTTCAAACCCTTTCTCTTGAATTTGGGCGACCACTGTCACATGCTGTTTGAAAAAAGCAATACAGGTATTAGTATCTAAGAGATAACGTGTCATTCCCAATCTTCCCGTTCTTGTGACTGACCGACTGGTTCCCTCTCCGGAAAATCCAGCTGTGCCCCCGCAAAGCGTTGAATAAATAATTCCGTGGTCATCGCCGACGTATTTGCCGCTTCTCCCAACGGCAACACAATAATTTCTGCCTGCGGATACCCTAGAAATGCCGGTGGCAACTGAATCGTGAGAGAATGGCTTTGTATCGGTTGAATCTGACGTAATGCCATCATAGTAAGGTTTCTCCTTTAGTTGAAATAGTTCAAAATCTCGGTAGTGATGCAATGTGGGTGATGCCCCTAGACCTCCGAGGTCTTGAAGACCTCGGAGGTCTGCCGCACCTGACCATCAACGAGTGCCCCTGTTATCACCCACATTGCATCACTACCAAAATCTCTAGTGTGTTACACCGTTCAAAAGTGGTCTTAGGTGGACAACATTTTTTGGTTCTCCACCATTCCTATTTTCCCCCAAAACCAGGCACTCCCTAGCGTTTTCTTTTATAAATGTCCCGACGATGCCCGACCTGATGAATGACAATGGTTTGTTCGTCTTCTAAAATCTGGTATAACACGCGGTAATCACCCACCCGTAATTTGTAGAGACCTAACAAATGGCCCGTCAATGCTTCTGGGTAAAGATTTCTTAGATGTTCTGCCAGCCAATGAATTTTTTCACTACCTGGCGACCTATTGGTGGAGATAACTGTGCCAATTCGGTGGCAGCTTCGTTCAAAATACGAATGTGATACATAGATGACTATCCAAGATTGAGTTGTTGGACCACTTCTGCAAACGGTTGCCCTCGTTCATCTGCGAGAACCGCCTGTTTCTGTCTAAGCAGTCGCTGATAAACCTGTTCTTGAAGTTCCAACCCATCGTCCAGATTGCCAAACCATTCTCTCAATTTTTGTTCAATGAGAGTTTCTATCAGGTCTTTAAGTTCTTCTTGAGTGATTTGCAAAACGGTGTCGGTCATAATTTTATTCCATAAACCAAATGATGAAACGTTCTGTGAACCCTCACACCGTCACTATCATTCCAACTCTGACAGAAGTATGATCTTCCCTTCCTGAGAAGTTTTGTTAAAATAAACCACATCTGCCGTCACCAGCGTTGCATTCTCCTGAGAAAGGGCAACGGCATGATATAGTGTATCAAAGAGATGATGATGGTACTTTTTGCTTAACCGACAAGCTAGATTTAATATGATTGGATCATGGCCAATCGGCAATTCCATCGCGTATAATGCACTGATGACAGTTTGTGCATGATCAGGTTGTAAACGGGTGATGACGGCCGCTACTTCTATAAGCCAATGAACGGGTTGTAACACCTGGAGGTTATCATTCCGCAACGCGGTCAACAATTCCAAAGCCTTCATCAAATCCGATTCATTTTCAGCGTCCGTCATAAACCATTTGACGACCACACTGGCATCCAGAACCCAAGTTTTCATGGCCGATTCTCCTCTCGCGCCCGTCTGATTTCCTGTTCCGTGAAGGGAGGCAGCGACTTTCGGAGGGCCAATAAAGTATCAATCGCCTGGGTTCGTTGACGTTTTCGCCTCTCCTCTTGGATGGCCCGCTGCATTAAGTCGCTGATAATCACGCTTTGATTTTTCACTTCAAACGTTTCATTGAAAGCGTTGTTGAGTTCTTCAGGGATACTAAAACTGATGGTTACCATAGTCACTTTTCCTGATGAGAATTAAGGGGGGATTCTTGAGAATCCATTATAATCATATCATAAGAGTTTCAAAAATTTTCTTCCAACCGCTACCTTTTCAACACCCCAACCATCTCCCTCAAATCCGCATTTTGCTGTCTCAAATCCGCATTTTGCTGTTTCAGATAATCAATTTCTTTGTCTTTCTGTTCGAGGAGGAGATGAGCTTTTTCTAACTTATGTTGTAACTCCACCAATGATTCAGAAGGGGAGGTGGTGCTATACCAATGACTAAAACTGTTATCCATCCCAATGTTCAATATCTCTTTCTCACTCACCAACTCTTCTAAACTCACCCCAAACACCTTTGCAATTTTTTGCAATTTTTTCAAATTTGGATATGTTTCACCGCGTTCAATACAGCCATAAGTATTTGGTTCGACATGTAGTTTTTCAGCCACTTCGGCCTGCGTCCAGTCTTTGACTTTTTCTCGCAAATGTTTGATTTTTTCATGAAATTCCATAGTGACATCGTACATTTATTAGTTTTGTGGTGACCATGTAAAATTAGTGAAATACCAATAATACATGGTGGACAGGGGTTTGAGGCTTTAGGATAATGGGCATTGATTTTTTAAGTCAATACCTCTTAGGAACATCAAAGAAATAAATTGTCTTATTGAGGACCCTTACCAAGAAATTTCTATTTTCTAATTTTATAGGGCTTAATCGGGTGAAAGTCAATCAGTTAATTTTATAGTCATTCGGGTTATTACAGTCACTATATTCTCACAGAATCAGATAATTTATTTCTATGGAGTCTTTTACTAAGAAATTTCCATTTTCTAATTTTACAAAGTTTTGCGAAATCGTAAACTACCAACGCATATCAAAAGATATTGTTATAAGTTTACTTTATCCTGCCGTGCTTGGAACTATTATATATAACACAGTTACAGGGCTTGGCCAGGTTTCCAGCTACGAATATAAAAATTGGGTTGCGCTTTTCACTTTGGTTGTAATAATAATTCACTATGTTGTGGACTATATGTATACCATATATTTTGAAAATTACTCGGTGTTGGCGTTTGTTTTGGATATGTTAGTAATAGGATTAATGCTTTTGTCCACATCATATGTTGAGATTAATCAAGGTGTGGTAGATACACGTATGATATCCTTATGTTTTTCACTTACCTATTTTCTTTTTATAACAATTGACTTGATAGTTCTAAGAAAACAGGGGAACCCACGAATAACACTAACGATATTTGTGGAAACTATAATTTTCAGTATGTTTTTGTGTTATCATTTTTATTTGTCCAATACTTCCCTTTTATTGGTGTTCATTGGGATGGCATCTTTGGCCCTGTTCTGTGTTTCACCAAAACCAATATGGAATTCTACCAATACACCTCTGACAAATAGTGGTGTTTCAACAGACTTATCGATACCTGATATGACTAACGGCACTACAATGAACAATAGTGTACAAAAGCCTTTGCTAAAACAGATAACTTTTTCTTTATCTTTTCGTATAAGAACTTCTCGAAAATAAGTTCATCAAATCCTCTGACACTCAAATCCTCTGAACACCTAAGTCATAGAGTTGATTAAGTCATAGAGTTGATATTGAATTTCGCTTCGCCCATTCCAACCTACATTTACTAACAGTTGCCACGAAAGTAGTGTGACGGGCAACGAGAAACCCGTTGCCACCCTACTTGGCTCAAATTCTAACCTCATAAATGACATGAAATGGGTCAGAGTAGGCAATGCGGTTCGTCATTGCCCACCCTATTACTCACTAACTAATAAACACTTCCTGTTGCATTCCCTCCTCGTGTCGGGCAATCTCAATGAGTTGCCCGATTGTTTTTAACCCTTTCAACGTCCCTGCTTTACTGGCATTGATAAGTTTTGGTGCCGTGCCAGTATTGTCAAGAGTGGCTATGCAACACACATTTCCCAACTCCCCAGTGTCTATAGTCACAGAAATCGCCTTCCCCATTTCATTGGTCATCGTCAAATGGACATCGCTGTTTTTAAAACGGGCACGTTGACCACGTTGCATCATGTTATAATCCCAGCAAATTATCCACACGTAGTTCATGTCGTCGAGGCGGCTGATACGCATGATTTCTTCATTATTTCCACCTTTGTCACCAACCCCTTCATCTTTGTTGAGGTTCAGGTAGGGAAACGCATTCAAATTCCCTAAATCTCCAAAATACACAATTCCTTGTTGTTGAGTTTTAGTTTCATAAACCGCAGCTAGATCAAAATCGGCGGCGGTGGTCCACTTCATGGAGATGGTGAGTTGTTTAAATTGGTCAATCCATGCGGCGTGACCTTTTTGTTTAAGTTCCATAGTTACCTCTATAGGAAAAGTTGAGTTATTAAGTAATCGCGGAATACCATTTGGTGCCAAACAATCCTCCTTCCTTGGCATTCCAACCATTATCGTTCATCATTTTCTTCAGACGCCTTTTCAATTCAGGTTCGGGAAGCCGGCCTTTGGTGGCGTTTTTGAAGATGGCGAGAGTGTCTTCAAATTCCTTCTTGTCGATTTTTCCATCATTAGCGACAAATCTCGCTAACATTTCTTTGGCACGGTCTTCAGCTTGTCGTTCAATCACGACACCCTTTTCAAGGGCGACTTGTTGAATGATAGCCAAGCCTTCTTCCACAGTCATCCCACGTTTGATGCCCTCTTCCAGAATTTTCTTCTCTTCCTGACGATCAATGTATTGGTCATCAAAGACGTGAAGCATAATGTAATCAATAAACTGTTTTCGAGTAGATTCTGATGTTGTCATAAATGACGGTTCCTCATAACATTAAGTGAGTTTAACTAAAATTGAGAAACGACCTTGAAAGTTTTAGAAAACTTCAAGGTCGATGGCAATTAATGATTGACACAATCCTTCCCGTCGGCTATTTTTCCAATTTCCCTACCACTTACAGCACCGCCGATACCACCGCCTACGGCACCCACGCCAGCCCCTATCGCGGTAGCTGCAATCAATCCTGTACCACAAGTTGCCAACGCCGCCCCCAGACTGGTTCCAAAGGTAAACGGCGCCGCCGCAATGGATAAACCGCATAAAATTCCAACGCCACCAGCTAATGTTGCGCCTGTAACGCCTCCTACTACTGCGCCAGTTGTTGCGCCCGCGACTCCCCCTACGACGGCGCCAGTTTGGGTGCCAGCGCACTGAACTTCCGCAGGTGGTTCATTTGGGGTTTGTGCAAAGGCAGGTAACGTTAAAGCGATGATTAAAGTGGAAACGGCCAAATTAAGTGTTCTCATGTTTAATTCCCTCTTAATAAGATTAATTCAATTTATATATGTGAATATTGAAAAAGTTATAAAAATCACTTTGATAAAACTATCACAGTAAATAATGCAAAAGTAATGCCAAACCATTTTTGAATCATCACCAGGTAAACGACCTCCCCGCCATTCTCACCCTCTGCCCAGACGAACATGCCAATTGGCAGGCTTGTCGTATTTTACCCCAACTCGCTGGCATCTGGGGACGCGAGGAACCGTTAACCGCCGGCGATACCCTCACCCCCACGGTTCTCCATTTGCAAAATAACCAGACAGGTAGGGTGGGCAAACGTCCTTTCGTTTGCCCACCGTGTTGCCACTACCTTATACTACCTTAACTGATTTTGTCCACCCTCCTCATCTCCCCTATATTCAAATCTTCCTCAAATAAGTTCCCACTTCTAAGTTCGCCTCCATCTCGCCGGTTTAGAAAACCTGCAACCCTGACCCTTTGTAATCAATTGACTTTCAACACCTCCATTAGTTTGCAGGGACTACCGTATTTTTGACAGTTGCCGCCAAATAGTTTCTAATATGTGCCTGAGAACCTTGGATAGAACTAGCTAAATAAAGTGGGTGGTAAACCACATTTACTCATTTTTACGGTTCTCCTTAAAGTTACCTATGTTTCAAGATTTTGGTAAAACTGTCCGAAACATCGATTATAATAGTTTAACATGATCAAATCATTCTCATGGAGGCAGCATGAATATTCAATACGTTATCGACCACACAGGATACCCAACTAGCGTGATTATGCCGCTGGCCTGGTATCAACAACTCACCCAGGCGTCAACTTCCCCGCCGCTGGAACTTCCACCACCACTCCAAACTCCATTAGCTTCGCCTGCTGAAATTGTCAATCTCTTTACCCAGGTTTATGAAGGCTGGTCGGCGACGGAAATTAACGAAGTGGAACGTCTCATCTTAAACCGACAAGGCTTTTTCAAGGGAGCCGTAGATGAATGATTCCCCAGTGTTACTAGACACCAACATCATTTCCGCCTTGATGCGACAACAGCCGGCCGTGATGGCCCATATCCGAAGTTACTTAGATCAACATAAACGGCTAACGTTTTCAATTATTAGCCGTTATGAAATTCTACGTGGCTTGGAGGTAAAAAATGCGGCGATTCAAAAACAGCGATTTGAGTTAGCTTGCCTAAACAGCGAAATTTTACCACTAGATGAGACAGTCATTAAGTGGGCTGTCAAGATTTATGCGGATTTATATCGTCGTGGACAACTTATCGAAGATGCTGACATTTTAATTGCGGCGACGGCCTTAGTCCATGATCTACCGCTAGTGACTAATAATCATAAACATTTTAGCAGAATACCAGCATTGGTCTTGCAAAATTGGTTAGATGGCTAGTCAAATAAGGTGGGCAACGGGGTTCTCGTTGCCCACCTGATTGAACGGTTAAGGAGGGCAAATAAATACTTGCCCCCTACCTTAACTGATTTTGCCCACTTTCCTCATCCCCCTATATTCAAATTCCCTTCAAATAAGTTCTCACATTTCCCCATGTAGCAACCTCACCGTAACCGACAACCCAGGATTACGATTGGCCGATGTATTATACAATGACCTTCCAGCGATTCTCACCCCCACGGTCCTCCATTTGCAAAATAACCAGTTGACTCCACAACCCAGTCCGCCGCTAGTGGTAGGCGAATCGGTGCCTGTTCTCAAAATAAAGTGTGACACGGAAACAGCCGTCATCCCCGCCAGATACTTTGGTGACAATCGCCAACCGCAATTTGAACAGTTGTGTGACCAAGGAGATTGCGTGTGTCAAGAAAATGATGTCGATGAAAGTTGTCGGGGAACGGGGTTTCAGTTTAAGGCGGGGGTGCGATTGAAGGTGGAGTAAATTTGTCCAAATTTGAAAAATTTGAATTCCAACGTTGTGCCTTCTGAGGAAGACGGAAAACTTGCAAAAGGTTAACTCTTGTATTATTCTTAACTCAAGAGACTCGGTATTCAAACCACCGGGTTTCCAGACCTTTCAAAATTCCTAAACAGGAGAGAAATAATATGCTGACAAACCCCCAACCGGATTTCACTCAATTTCGCGATTACCTTCTCAAAATATTACCGCAATTGTTGCGAGAAGAACCGGAATTAGTGGCCACCATTGACGGGATTGTGGCCCGCCAATTTCCCAGACGAGACGAATTTGCGCGATTGTTAGACGAAGTCAAACAACTCCGTCAAGAGATCAATCTGCGCCTGGAATTGCAGAGTCAGGAAATGCAACAACGGATAGATTTGTTGCGTCAAGAAATGGAACAACGCCTGACTGCATTGCGCGAAGACATGGAACGGCGCTTTGAACAAATGGATAAGCGCTTTGAACAAGTGGACCAACAACTGGCAAACTTGCAGGAGAATGTCGGCAACTTGCAGGAGAATATGGGCAAGTTGCAGGAGAATGTCGGCAACTTACAGGAAAATGTCGGCAAGTTGCAAACTGATAACGTCCAGATTAAACGGGACATTCTCAAATTGCAAGCAGGTCAAACCAGTATTCTCAAAACCCTGAACGGCCAAGAGGCTTGGTTAAGAATGACGATTGGCATTTTGCATAGTGACAAGGGTCAAATTTTGGAGGATCTGTTTGCCGCAGGATTACGTTATGGTTTAAAGGACGATGACATTACGCCGGAGACCATTCGGTTGCGTACCCCCTTGACAGATTTTGAGGGACTGGTATTCAAGAAGGGTTACGTGACGGAAGTCGATGTGGTCGCCCAAAATGGTAAATTGACCGTCTTTGAAGTAAAGGCCACGGCTAAGGCTGGCGATGTAGATATATTTGCCTGGAAAGTTGAGTTAGTCCGGGCACAAAGTCCGACGCTATCTGTTCGTGGCGTGTTTATTTGTATTGGTGCCCGACCCGCGGTGAAGCAACGTTGTTTGGAAAACGGGTTGGAGTTGTTGGATTGAGTGGAGGTAAGTTGAAATTCGCGCCAACTAAATCTAACGTTCATCCCTTGCATCACTACCAAACCAACGGTTTTGGAGTCCGGAATTTATTCCGTTTCCGTTGGAGTCCGGAATTTATTCCGTTTCCGTTGGAGTCCGGAATTTATTCCGTTTCCGTTGGAGTCCGGAATTTATTCCGCCGGAAACGGAATAAATTCCGGACTCCAAAAACCCACACCATCTCAAACTCAGGAAAACTACTATGAAAACGCTAACCACTTTCCTTTCCCCCCTCTACCTCTTGACCTGGCTATTCACCCTCAGCCTCCTCACCCCCACTCACGCCGCCGACCTCACTTTCACCCCCGCCATGCCCGTGGTGCAAATCAACCAAACCATTACCGTTGCAGGCGCCGTGGGCCAAGTCCGCTGGCAAACCTTTGATGACACCATTCAAGGCGAGGGGACGATAGTGACTTAACTGGCCCCAGACAAGGTGGGTAAGGATACGGTCACGGTACTGGACAGCGAAGGTAATACGGAGGCGTTGATGGTCGTTATCACTCCGCCCAATGATTTTTCGATGGAAAATGGGCAGTGGGAGGTGTTTACGGATCGCAGTAATATTCGGGCGTTGTTGCTGTCAGACGATGGCAAGACGTTGTGGGTGGGATCGCTTGGGGGACTAGAACAGCGGGATGCTCAGACGGGGGAGATTCGGCAGGTTTTTCTCAATATGGATGGCTTGCCAGACAACTCCGTTAACGCATTGTTAAGCGATAGCCAAGGCGGTCTATGGGTGGGGACTGATGAAGGATTAGCCCATTACACCGCCTCTGGGCAATGGCAAGTGTTTAATACCGATAATTCTGGTTTGCCTGCCAACGAGGTTTCGGCGTTATTAAGCGATAGCCAAGGCGGTCTGTGGATGGGGACTATTTGGGACGGATTAGCCCATTACACCGCCTCTGGGCAATGGGAAGTGTTTAAGACCGACAATTCCGGTTTGCCTGGCAACTATGTCAGGGCCTTATTAAGCGATAGCCAAGGCGGTCTGTGGGTGGGGACTCATGGAGGATTAGCCCATTACACCGCCTCTGGGCAATGGCAAGTGTTTAATACCGACAATTCTGGTTTGCCTGACAACTGGATTAACGCTTTGACAAGCGATAACCAAGGCGGTTTGTGGGTGGGAATCAGTAGAGGACTCGCCCACCTCACCTTCAGCCGTCAAACCGAACTTTGCACCCAATTCCAAATTGACACTACTACTTGTCAAATTCTAATTGTTGACAATAAAATGCCTGCCACAATGATGCTTACGGCTAGACAAACTGTCATGTTGCAGGCCAAAGCCACCGTGACTCAAGGCATCGTCAAGCGCGTCTGGGCCGTGATTCGTCCCCCGGCCTTCGCCCAAATTCTCGACACCAGTGGCACCCCCATTTTAGCTTTCCTGCGTCTAAATTTAGGCACCTCGCCTGAGACCCCAGATATTTGGCAAGCGATTTGGAATGAGGCGGTGTATAGTGGCAATTACCGCATCACCTTCTATGCGGAAGACAATGAGAAAAACATTGCCAGCAGTGAATTAGACACAGTGCTAACCGTCACCGGTGGTATTGACCCACCCTCAACTGCGCAAGTCCAAATTCATTTGGAGAAAGACCGTTATCAACGCGGCGAAGCCTTCAAAGCCACCTTGATGGAAGATTTAGGTTGGGGATATGACTTATACGCCGAGGTTCTCTTCCCCGATGGCAAAAACTTTATGACCTTGAAAAACACCAACGACTTGCGTCCCCTGAATGAAGCGAAGCCGTGGTATACGCCGCGACAACCACATCAGGCGGTGACATTGTTTGACTTGACCTTACCTACGGGGCAATATTGTTTGTTTGGAATTTTGTCACCTGAACAGAACGACGTGTTGGAAACGTTGGGGAAGGGGTTATGGGTGATGGAAAAGAAATGTTTTGAAATCTTTTAAAACATGGTGGAGTCCAAGACAGGTCTTGGACTCCAATTTGATGTAAATTTATGAGGAGATAATTAACATGCGATTCTACTTTTATGTAATTTGGTTTATCACTTTTCTGTCCGTTGCCCACGCTACGGAACTCACGTTCACCCCTGCTACGCCTACCGTTCCAGTGGGTGGACAACTCACGTTGACGGTTTCAGGGACCCGCGGTGAAGTCACTTGGACACCGATGCACGGTCAAATTCAAGGTAGCGGCACACAAGTGATCTATCTTGCCCCTGCCCAAGCAAGTATCGATGTGGTAATGGTGTTGGACGCCGAAGGGAACTTGGGCACAGTGAGTATTCAGGTGGTGCCGGCCCTCGCCGTGACTCATCTGACTTTCTCTCGTGCCGCTATTCTCATTCTGGGAGGCGGAGATGAGGAGGTTAATCCACATTGGGCAACGACGCAGGTGATTGCCCAACATATTTACAGAACACTGCACGATAAAGGGTTTAGCGATGCCGAAATTTATTATCTGTCACCCTCCTCTTGGATGGACTTCAATGAGGATGGGCAACGAGATAATATCGTGGATGCACCTAACCCAGAACGTCCTTTGGTCACGACTGATATTCAGGAAGCCCTAGCGTGGGCGAACACGTTGGGGAAGTTGGAACAACCGTTATCTCTCTTCTTTATTGCAGGACAGGGGGAGACGGACAAGTGGGTGTTAAATTCCAACCAGAGGCTAGATGCCAGTACCTTGAAACCGTGGTTAGACGATTATCAAAACACGACTGGTAATTCGGTGGTGTTGGTTATGGATGCGTCTTACAGTGGCACCTTGTTGAAATCCTTGGCGGCGCCGCAACGGGGGGTTATCAGTAGCACCTCGGCAGAATTGGAGGCACAGTTTAGTCGTAATGATAAGGGTAAGGTGATTCAAGGCTTTAGTGAGTTCATGGTGGCGGGGGAAGGTGGAAGTCTCCTCGGAGGAAGTTCGTTTGGAGAGGCATTTAAGATAAACATGAAAAACTATTCGAATCAACAACCACAGTTAGATGACAATGGAGATGGTGTTTCTACCAACCAAGACGGTCAGGAGTTATCCAAAGTGTTCTTGACACCCAGGATAGCCTTGGGGGCGTCACTGTCTTTACGTGCCAAAGCCACCGCATGGAGTGGAGAAGTGCAACAGGTGTGGGCGGAATTGAGGATGTTATTGGATGAGAAGGATAAGACAGTGCCTTCACTTCTCTTGCAACGGGTGAATTTATCACCGACGCCAGAAGCCAATTTGTGGGAAGGACTTTGGAATGAGGTCGTTTATCCCAGTGAGTATGAAGTCACTTTGTATGCGACAGACCAGCAGGGACAAGTTGCCAGTAGTCCTCCTGTGAAATTACAAGTGACAGGAGTTGAAATTCCTTTCCAACCGAGTATCCAAGTGACCTTGGCAAAGGATACCTATCAAATCGGCGAGTCATTTAAAGCCGAAGTGTTGGAGAGGTTAAGTTGGAAAATGGATTTGTATGTGGCCGTTATTTTGCCTTCTGACAGCCCACCACCTCAATTTATTGCGCTAACTCAGTTGAATCAATTTGCCCCCTTGAATCAACCTTCCAAATGGGAGGCGGAGAGGTGGTTAGAAGATTCGGTGACGGTGTTAGATTTGACGTTACCAGTGGGATTGACGCCAGGTCAATATTGTCTGCTGGGAATTTTGTCACCGGCCAAGGAAGATGTGTTTAAGATGATGAATCAAAAACAGTGGGTGACAAGTGAAAAATGTTTTGGGGTAGTGCAATAGATAAGGACAAAAACCATCTTCATCGGACTGGCAATCGTTCTGAGGACTGCCAGTCCTCCTCTCCCTTCCTAAAGACTGCCAATCCTCCTCTCCCTTCATGAAGATTGGTTATCCTTCTCTTCCTTCCTAAGACTGTAGTCCTCCTCTCCACCGGCCAGTGCCTTAATGCCATTCAGTTAAGGAATATTACTCTAATATAAGGCAGACTTAATTGCGCGTATCTACCACCTTAGAAATGTAGGTGGATACGCGTACCGACATTTACCCTACTTTAATGTAATGGTATTGTGGCCAACGCCTCGCCTCGGACATTTCAAAGCCTCTCATTTCTTTAAAAATTGTAATAATAATTATAAAAAAAAATTATAATCAATGCCTATTATTGGATGATAAAAAATTTTTAAAGAATTATTGACATATATAAAAAAAGCGTATTATTTACAATAAGTATGGGATAAAATCATTTTTAAACCATACTTAGATAAGTTGAATAGGGTAAAAATTGGCATCAACTCTATGTCAAACCAAATTGAACACTGTGTTAAACGAAACTTGCCTGGCTTTTACCTATTGACAACCTTGTGTAAGGGATTGTGCGGCAACGATTCGATGAATTTCAATATCTTTGCAACACAACTCATTTTGGTAAGACTATTCTATTCAACTTCATTTACTCTGTTTATGACAAACTTAGAGGATTTCAATTATGCGCTTATCTAAACTTCTGGCAACGGCAACGTTAAGCCTTCTGTTAACTCAACTCCCTTCCACCCTCTGGGCGGAAGAGACTCCTCTGGACCCAAACGCCACCCCACCCACGGAAGGCGTCCCCATTGACCAAGCGGACGCCAAATACAGTGGCCCCCCGAAAATTAGCTACTACCTCTCCGATGAGAACTTCATCATCATCAAAGTCGATGGTCTCAAACTCGGAGAAGTCAAAGGGTTCACCTTTGACGGCGCCGACATCAGCGACGCCATGAAGCAATTTGAAACCGATGGCGTGGTCGAAATCGTGTCCAGAGACGATGGTTTCAACCTCACCGTCAAAATTCCCAACGACCAACTCCCAGGCCAACATAAATTCGGTCTCCTCTATGGAGACAACGAACTGTCTGCCACCCTGGATTCGGAAAAACTCACCACCGAAGCCAGCGCCGGCGACGGTCGTGCGTTTGGCTACCTGCGCATCTATGGCAACGTCCAAGAATATCTCTATGGATGTTCATGGAACTGCTGGAAAAATGCCAAATATGCCACCGTCAATTTCTGGGTTTGGGACGGCTACTGGGCTTATGTCGGTGCCACCACCACGAATGCGTCTGGCAACTTTGATGTCTATGTGGACGGCGTATGTGGCGACGTTTATGTCGAAGCCGTCAATAACGGGAAATGGGGCAATGCCTCCTCCTCCGTTTGGTCTTGTGGTTGGAGTAGAACCTATGTGAGTGTCTATCCCTCTATCTGGTAGTTTATATAACCATAACCCAGGAGTTCAAAGCGCAGCTTTGTACAAAGCTACGCTTTGGACTCCTGGTTACTTAAACTTAAAGAGGAGTCATCTTATGAAAACTCAATTCTCGATTTATTCTATCTTACTAGGTTGTTTACTTCCGATTAACGGCTACCCCCTCTATGACCAATTGGCCATCGACCTCAAGCCTACGGAGAATGAACTTCAATTTTGCTTCACTCCAGACTACTCCAATTCCAATTGGCAAGTCTATCTCGCGGCCCTCATTAGCAACCAACTCTACTTCGTCAACGCTGACAACCAACCGGCGCCTTGGGATGGCGTCCAAGAACCTCCCTTCTTTGTCAAAAAACAACTGGGCGTGAAAACCACCTGCTTCCCGCCTCTCTCTAAAACTCTCCTACAAGGCATCCCCGTCTATGTGGGCATCGGGAGTGATTTCGCCGATATTGCAACCAACACCAGATACACCCGTATCTTTGACGGCACCTTCCCAACGCTACCGCAACCATCGCGCCTTTGGACCGTCATGGTCTATATCGTCGGTTCCAACCTGGAATCTGTCCCCCAACATTGGGCCAGCCAAGACTTGATAGAAATGTTAAATGGCACTCAGCAAATGGTCAGTGACAATGTCAACCTCGTCCTCACCACCGGCGGTTCGAAACGCGAAGGTTGGAACACCGTCAAACGGTCACTCATTCAAGCCGGTCAATCTCACGTCCTCCAAGATTTAGGTAGCCAAAGCCTGGCCACGCCACAAACTCTCAGCGACTTCGTTATCTGGGCCACCACTCAGTTTCCTGCCCAACACTACGCACTGGTCCTCTGGAATCATGGCGACGGTGCCAACGGTTACGGCCTCGACACCTCTACGGCAGGTCAAAATAACCTCCTCCACCTCTCCGACCTTCACCAAGCCTATCAGACGATTCGTTCACAACTGGCACAACCTCTCGACATCGTTGTATACGACGCCTGTCTCATGGCCAGCATCGAAGTGGCTGAAGTGACCGCCACCCTGGCCAATGCCATGAGTGCTTCTGCCGAATTGGAACCGGGACATGGTATCAATTATACCCACCTCCTCCAAACGTTGCAACAAACTCCCCCTGATAACGGCGTTACCTTTGGCCAAATTGTCAAGACGGGTTACATTCAACAATCTAAAGACCTGGGAACATTTACAAACTCTCAAATCACCTATAGCGTCCTTGACCTCACCAAACTCCCCACGGTTACCAACACTCTAGCTGAATTTGCCACGGCACTTAACCAAGTCTTCACCGACACTCCTTTTCTTAGTTATGAAATGCTAAGTCACGGCATTATTCGGGCCCCTGGCTACCCGTTTAAAGACACCGGTCGATTCCTACGTTCCCTAGATGAAAAACGCAATGTGCGGGTTGACCTCTACAACATTTTGCAAACGGTGTTACCTGATTTCCCCCAATTAAAAACGCACGCTGACAACCTCCTCACGCAACTTCAAACGCTGGTGGTTGACTATGAGACCAATGACAACGTGAAAGGCATTGACGCCCAAGCAGGACGCCTTAGCCTAGACATTGGTAAAGACAAGTCCTACCTGGAGGTCATCCCCCAAGCCTACACCACGCTTAAAGGGGCCCTTGACTATTACAACCAAAAGCGCAAAAGCGATGATTTTAAACCGTCCAATGACGGTAGCACTTGCGTAAATGGCATCATTTGTGGCGATGCCCACTGGCTTAACCTCACCACCAGCGAACTCATCGGCTTAGAAGGTTACTATGGTCAACAAGCCAAAGACAGTGCCGAAATGAACCTGTATCTGGTTAAAACGTTACTCCAATACCCGCACTACCCAGAGGCGCCTAACATTGGTGCCGAAGGCAAAGAAGCCTGTCAATATCAACTCTGTATGAATGATTCACAATGTGAAAACCTCACCGTGAAAAAACAACCCATGACTGCGCAACGTTACCAATTATTAGCCGAAGTTGAAGTTAACCAATCCCCCGCCATTCTCTCCTTCTGCGGTGCCGAAGCGACTTGGCAAACCGACACGCAATGGCCAGTTTGCCAGATGACGCCACAAACAGACGGGATTTGGGGACGCGACGATACCCTTTATTCAGAAGACACCATAATTCCCAACACCTTACATCTGCAAGACCAACAATTGGAAGCCCGTCAAGGGAATCCATTAACCGTCGTCAACACCAATACCGTCACTCTCCAACGCCGTTGTGACGACAGCCAGGCCGCCGTAGCAGTGGCCTACTATGGACTGAATGGACAACGCCAATTTGACACGCTGTGCAACAACAAAGGGTTGGCGAATTGCTTCTGTCAAGAGAAAGATTTTGAACCGGCGCCGGGGGGAGATGAAGGGTGTCGGAAACTCAATGTCAAGTCGGGGGTTTATTTGAGTGAGTAAAAGACACGCGGAACTAGAGGCTTCAGCCGGTGGATGGTTGGCAGTCCATGTAGTCCATGTAGGGTGGGCAAGTGTTTATTTGCCCACCTTCTAACTTAACTCGGCTATGTGGTGGGCAACGATAAACCTGTTGCCCACCCTACCTAACTACCTATTTATGAAATGTAAAAATTTAGACCAGTCCTGCTACAGACGGGCTGATTTTTCGGTAGTGTTGTATAAGTAATGGTATAGCGGTAACCCACAACCATTACCTTTGCAACACTACCCTATTAACAACATAGGAGACATTATACTATGAACATAAAACTAAAAACTGCAATCGCCGCGGTTTTATCCTGCGCTGTCACCAGCGTTGCGGCACAAACCACGAATGTCATCAGCAAGGTCTATACCTCTGATGCCGACTTTGACGAAGGCAAAGCCGTCAATCTTAATCACAACACCGTTGCCAACCAACTGCAACTGAATGCCAATTTGACCACGTTTCCTTATATTTGGATTGCCTTATCTGGCAAGGGAACAGCGGTCAAAGTGGATACGGAGACTGGCAAGATTTTGGGCGAATATTACACTGCCCCTGATTGGCGCGGTCGCAATCCTTCCCGTACCACGGTTGACCAAAATGGGAATGTCTGGGTGGGTAATCGTGACGAAAGAGAAGGAGGTGTGGGTTCTGTGACTCATATCGGCCTGTCGGAAAATTTCCAATGTGTCGACCGGAATGGCAATGGTCAAATTGACACTTCCACGGGTTTAGGAGATGTGAAACCTTGGACTAACAAGGACAGTGTAGATAACCAAGGAGGCGTTTCTACTGCCGAAGACGAGTGCATCTTGCATTATGTCCGCGCCGGGAATGGTGGCACACGATCTGTATCTATCACTCCAGACAATAATGTGTGGGTAGCAGGGATTAATGGTACACCTCAATTTGCTTTGATAGCGGGCGACACCGGTACGGTTGTTGAAACCATTCCCATGTCTTGTGGTGGCTATGGTGGATTGGTCGATAAAAACGGTGTCCTCTGGTCTTCTGGTCGTTATACCAACCACCTGTTACGTTATGATCCCGCTACCAAACAAGCTCAGTGTCTTCCATCCCCTGACTCTTACGGTCTGGCTATAGACACACAGGGTAACATTTGGAATTGTCGGTACAAACCAAATGTCGTTGTCAAAGTAGCTAGTAGTGGTAATGAGCTCCTCCAGAGTAAGCAACCTACTTGTAGAGGATTGGCAGTTAACCCAGCAGACAATCATGTTTGGGTAGCCAACTCTGGTTCTCACCAAGTTACTCGCTTTGATAACGATGGCAACGAATTGGCAGTAATCGATTTGAATCGTGATGAGGGATGGGGACCGAACAAGGACAAGGGGTGGCAACCCACTGGTGTTGCAATAGATGCCCGTGGTAAAGTTTGGATAACCAACTTAGATTCCGACAACGCCATGCGAATTGACCCCGCCACCAACACCGTGGATTTGGTAGTGGACTTAGGTGCGTATGCAAAACCCTACAACTACAGCGATATGACCGGTACCATCGCGTTAGGCAATACGGATCCACAAGGTCGGTGGATGACCGTTTATGACAGCAACCAAATGGGAACGGCTTGGAAGACGATAAGTTGGATAGGTCAGGACAATGGCGGGAAAGTGATAGTTCGCGCCCGTGCTGCTGACATGCAAGCTAGTTTCGGGGAACTGGCATTTGTGGAGGTGAACAATGGAGTAGAAACTAATCTCATCCCGCCAGGGCGTTTCTTGCAATTGGAAGTGATTTTGAAACCCGCAGCCGATGGAAAGAGTCCCAGTGTGGAGGAGGTTTCGGTGACTGGCATAGGAACTGGGGAAGTACCCCCTGTCCAACCCGTAATCACTGCCAAAACCATAGAACTCTGCGCCGCCATAGATGCCTCTGGTAGCATTGAAACGACGGATTTTCAACTCCAACTCAATGGTCTGGCCAATGCCATTGAAGACCCTACTGTGATTCCACCTGACAGCACCATCACTCTCTCGGTAGTGCAATTTTCCTCCACCGCTACCATCGCTGAAAAATATGGAATCGCCCCTACCGTCATCGATAGCCAGACCACAGCTCAGACGGTGGCCAATCAGATTCGTGCTTTCAAAAAGTTTGAAGGAGGCACCGATATTCAAGCGGGTATCGAACTGTGCGCTAAACAGTTTACGTTCAAAGCTGACAAGCAGGTCATTGATATTTCTACTGATGGACAAGCAACGGTGTCAAAGGAATTTTTAGAAAATCTCATGGCCAATGGCGTCGATGCCATCAATGCGTTAGGCGTCGGCACCGGTGTGGACCAAGCCCAATTGACCGCGATGGTCAGACCCCAACCGCCATGTACCACCACCGGTCAAACCAATTGCGGTTTTGTCTCCCTCGTTCGCAATTTTGACCAATACGCAACCGCCATCAAACGCAAGATAACGATGGAAACGGGTGGCACGTATGTGGCAGACACGGTTGAATGTGGGGAAGCCAAGGAAGCCCGTTACACCGTCCCACTGGGACAAACCGGCTTCTATATTGTCGAAGCCGCTTTGCCGACCGACCAACCGCCGGGCGTTTGGAGTTTACTGGTGGATACCATGTCCACTACTCCATTTCGCAGTCGCGGAATCGCCATCCCCTATCCAGGTGGATTCTATGCAGGAGTGGCATTACGAGAAAATGGACTGTCTCCCAGTTGGGTCGGCTTTTCCGTTGGTGAAACCGAAGCGGTGGAAGTGACCATCTCTGACTTCCTGCAAAACCACGCCACCTTTGATTTAAAGGTGATACAGAAGATAGGTGACGACTGGTTAACCGTCTTCAGACAACCTTCCGCAGTCCCAGAACAGCCGTATACCACGCCACCGTTATGGCCTGGTTTTTACGCGGTGGTGGTGACTGGAGACACCCTGTCACCGCGTGGTCAGTTAGGAATGTTTGTCAAGGGCAACACCTTGTATGGGGCAGTGACAGGCGGTTGGATTGACCATGCTGGAGGAGGTTACAGTGCCTTTTCCGTGGGGTCGCCAGGCCAGGTGGCAGACGTGAAATTGCTGTTTTGTGACAGCTATGGCGAAGCTGGGGCGGGCAAACCTGCGGTGCAAATGTTGTATGTGAAAGGAGATGGAACGAAGGAAGTATTTTGGAAGGCGGAGTAACTTAGTAATGCGGCGTTGGTAGTGATGCAATCTGGGTGATATTCATGTTACCCTCACCCCCGGCCCCTCTCCCAGAGGGAGAGGGGGGAACGGCGGAATCCGTGGTTTTCTCCCCTCTCCCTCTGGGAGAGGGGCCGGGGGTGAGGGTAAACATATCACCCACATTGCATCACTACCGCGGCGTTTAAACTTTAATTTGGCTATTGAAATAAGTACACCATTGAGTTATTCTTAATAGGTAGATAGTAAGAAACTAAGTTTCTTTAAGAAACTTAGTTTCTGAGGTACCGTTGCATTTAATTAAACCAACCAGAGAAACTCAAATCAACTATGCTAACAGAAACTGATTTTAGTCAAATTCAAGACTACCTTCTCAAGAATTTACCCCAATGGTTACGTCAATCGCCGGACATAGCGACCACGATAGAAGGCATCGTCGCCCAACAATTTCCAAGGCGAGATGATTTTGCCAAATTACTGGAGGAAATGAAATCTTTACGCCAAGAGGTGAGTTGGCGTTTAGAGTTGCAGAGTCAAGAAATTCACGACCATCGCAAGGAAATGGAACAGCGGCTGGAGTCCCTGCGTCAAGAAACGGAACAGCGGATAGAGTCCGTGCGTCAAGAAGTGATACAACGCATCGATTTGTTGCGCGAAGACATGGAACGGCGCTTTGAACAAGTGGATAAGCGCTTTGAACAGATGGATAAGCGCCTTGAACAAGTGGATAAGCGCCTTGAACAAGTGGATAAGCACCTTGAACAAGTGGATAAGCACCTTGAACAAGTGGATAAGCACCTTGAACAAGTGGACCAACAACTTGCCGATTTAAAGAATGACAATCTCCAGATAAAGCGGAAGATAGTCAAGTTGCAAGCTGGCCAAGACAATATCATCAAGCGGTTGGATGGGCAGGAAGCCTGGCTTAGGATGACTATTGGCAGTTTGCACAATGACAAAGGAGAAACGTTGGAAGATATGTTCGCGGCGGGTTTACGTTATGGTTTAAAGGATGAGGAGATTACTGCGGAGACCATTCGTTTGCGTGAACCTTTGGTGGACCACGACGGTTTGGTGTTTGAGAAAGGTTATGAGACTGAAGTGGATTTAGTCGCCCACAATGGTCAATTGACGGTCTTTGAGGTGAAAGCCACGGCGAAATCTGGCGATGTGGATTTCTTTGCCTGGAAAGTGCAGTTAATGCAGGCACAAAATCCTTCGTTGCAAGTGCGCGGGGTGTTTATTTGTCTTGGCGCCCTGCCAGCCGTGAAACAACGTTGTCTGGAGAGAAGATTGAGGTTGTTGTCTTAAAAAAGACAGAGTTGACAACTTTAGTTGTCAACTCGATAGTGATGCAATGTGGGTGATATGTTTCCCCCTCACCCCCGGCCCCTCTCCCAGAGGGAGAGGGGAGACAGGCGGCACCAGTGGTTTTCTCCCCTCTCCCTCTGGGAGAGGGGCCGGGGGTGAGGGCAACTCTATCAACATCACCCAGGTTGCATCACTACCCAAAAGTTGTCAAATCTCCCCAAGACCAGATGAATGGCCATGAATCGGCAAAATGACAGTAAAATAACTGCGTTGTTCATCAAACTCATAACGTGGAGGAGGCGAACCATTGTTGACCAAAGCTTGAAAGATTTTGGGCACCCCAGTGCCACGGGCTTCGGCTAACCGTAATTCTTTTAGCATCTCCCCAATGCGCCGATTTCGCGCAGGTACTAGGGGAACTCGTTGGCCGGCCTCAAAGTGTCTCTTCTCCAACCCAGGTAAGGGACCAGGATAACTGGTCACTTCCAGCCGGTCTGGAAAGAGATAAACTTTAGTAGGTTCATAAATGCCTTCGTAACTGCGATGGAAGACTGCATTGACCAATGTCTCCTCCAAAGCGGCGGGGGGGAAACTGGCCCAGTGGGAGGCTTCGGGACGGTCTTCATGTTTTTGGATGTAAAGGGTCGAAAAGCTTTTCAAATAAGTGAGACAACTCTTCAATTGATGAGGTAAAGGACCTCGAAAAGTTTGTTCATGCAGAGTATTTCCGTCGGCCCCTGGCGCGAAATGGACGACCTCGATACGGGCCCCTGGAAAGGTGATTTCAGGGTCGTCAGCAAAAAATAAGAGGGCCACATTTCTAGGCACTTCATGGCCATTGACTCGCCACGTTAGTCGTAAGCGGCGGTAAATTTCATGGTCATCGGGGTCTTGAAGGAGGTTGCTACTTACTTCGTGCAAAAATTCACGAACCAATGTGGCCCGTAAATCATGCACCGTAAATTGCGGGGCGCGACGGTCATCAAAGGGGACTTTGGCACACATGCTGAGGAGGTCAGTCAGCAGTTTGCCAGTTGCTTCCACCGTTTCCTCGCCCAGCCGGATATAGTAAGTTTTATCACGACCGGAAAGAGAAACAGGTGCTTGGTGAGGACGTGCATCACTGGCCGGCACCCAGACCACTAAAAGATGTCGTCCCTCAACTTGTTCAGGGGAGAGAATGGGTTGAACTTCGGGGTCCAGGCGTTTGCAATGACCGCGAATCCATTTTTGAATATTTGATAGTTGATTGGGAGGCAGTCCGACAGGAGGCAACACTGCCATTCCTTGTTGTTCTTCTACCCCAATGATTAAGTAGCCACCGTTGTCATTATAGAAGTCATTGGCGAAGGCACAAATCGTTTTAAGAACTTGCAGTCCTGTCGTTTTTTCATCCCAGGACCGTTTAAATTCCACCCGTGCGGATTCGACTCCGCGAAAGTGAAGGAGGTTATCAATATTAATGGGAAGACTGGAGAACATGGAGGTTTCCTCAAAGGTTTAAATGGATGATTGACCATGGTATCAGACCCAGGAGTCCAAAGCGCAGCTTTGTCAGATCACGGACAAAGCTGCGCTTTGGACTCCTGAAACCATTACATTACCTAGTATAACGGAACTGATTTGAAAAGGAAATCTGGATTGGTGGATACGCTTCGCTTAATCCACCCTACTAATCTAACTAAATCGAGAAACTAACATGAAACATTACATACCTCACAGTCTATGGTGTCTGCTTCTCCTGGCGTCCTCCCTGGCCGCCGCAGACCTCCAAATCACTCCTACCGTGGCAGTGGTCGAGACGGGTAAAACACTGACCCTCTCCATGACTGGCACCGACCGCCCTGTGACCTGGGTCGCCTCGAAAGGTCAGGTACAAAGTGCCGTGGGCTATCAAGCCACCTATACTGCCCCACCGGAAGCTGGGATAGATTCGGTCATCGTCAAAGATGACCTTGGCAATCATGGCGTCCGCAAAATCATTGTGGTTCGCGCAGGTACCTTCGTACCTGAAAATGCCAATTGGAAGGTGTTTGCTAACCGTCGCACGATTGCTGGACTCCTCTTGTCGGAGGATAAGGAAACGTTGTGGGTTGCTACCACCGGTGGCTTGGAACAACGGGATACTAAGACAAACCGAGTCATTCGGTTTTACACGACCCAAGATGGCTTACCTCATAACTTTGTCCAACCGCTACTGTCCGATAACAAGGGAGGACTGTGGGTTGGCACTCAAGGCGGGTTGGTCCATCTGCTGGCCACCGGCAAGCTGGAAAAAATTAACCTGGAATGGAACCAGAAATTCATCGTGTCTCTCACTGACGATGGCAAAGAGGGTATTTGGGTGGCTATTCGTGAAGGTGGATTGGTTCACTTACATGGCGACTTGACCTGGGAACAATTTACCACGGACAATTCCCAGTTACCAGATAACTCCACTTACTTTCCGGTGCTAGATGGTATCGGTGGACTATGGGTGGGCACTCGGCAGGGCTTGGCACATTTATTGGCAGATAGTACTTGGCAAGTGTTTAATACCAGCAATTCTCCTTTGCCTGACAACTGGGTGGTCCGTTTAGTTTCCGACGGTAATCAGGGCCTGTGGTTAGGAACGGGAGAAACTTTTGGGATGAGTGGTGATAATGGAGGAGTTGCCCATTTTAAGGCTGACGGCAGTTGGGAAGTGTTTAACACGTCCAATTCCAAGTTGCCTGGTGACATCGTTTGGTCAGCGACTTCTGACCTCAATGGAGGGATGTGGGTAGGCACCACGGACATGTTTGGGGTGAGTGGCGGACTGGCACATTTTCATAGTGATGGTACAGTGGAAGCATTTACCCCAGACAGTTCTCAACTACCCAATCCTAGAGTGTCTTCCCTGTATACGGATAATCGTGAAGGCGTTTGGGTAGGCACCGGCGGAAGTGGTTTGGCCTACCTTCATACGGACGGCACCTGGGATCTGCTGAATACTCATGAACAAAGTATTCCAGACAACATGATACTGGCCATCGACTCAGATGGTCAGGATGGAATTTGGGTCGGTGTCGCGGATGTGGCTTCTGGTGGTGGTTTAGCACACCTGGATGCCTATGGTTTATGGCAATTTTTTTTACTAGAGGAACCCAATGCCCTTGGGATACCTCTGAATAATACCGTGTGGTCTGTCGCCGCCGATGGTCAAGGAGGAGTATGGGCGGGAATCGGAGGAATGTTAGGAGGAGGAGGCTTAACACATTTTCATGCTGATGGCAGTAGAGAGGTTTTCACCACCGGCAACTCGCAACTTCCTGCTGACATTATTCGTATCCTACTTTCCGATGGTCAAGGTGGCGTTTGGCTAAGTGCTGGAGAGGTGGCAACAGGTAATGGTTTAGCCCATCTGCTGGCCGATGGCAGTTGGGAAATTTTTAATACCACCAATTCCAAATTGCCAGATGACCGAGTGTCAGGCTTGGACAACGACGGTAGAGGAGGTGTTTGGATAGGCACCATGGGCGGTTTAGCCCATCTTCTGGTGAATGGCAATTGGGAAGTATTTACCACCAGCAATTCGCAACTACCAGAAGACTCCCTTGTTTCTCTAGCCTCGGATAATCATGGTGGTGTGTGGGTCGGCACGTTAGAACATGGTGTTGCCCATTTGCAAGGAGATAATACGTGGCAAGTTTTTCATAAGGATAACTCCAAGATGCCCAATAATGGGATAGTTAAAGCGTTGCTGGCAGATGACCGAGACGGGGTCTGGGTGGGGACGTTTGATGTTGAAACTCCGTTTGATGAAGTGGGTGGTCTAGTTCACCTGAATCCAGATGGTACAGGAGAAGTCTTTACCATCAGAAATTCTGGATTACCTGACAGTCGAATTGTTTCTCTTAAACGCGATAACAAAGAAGGCATCTGGGTAGGGACTGCCTTTGGTCTTGCTTACCTCACCCTGAGTAAGAAACCGTTTCTCTGCACCAACCTAGATGACGCTACCTGTGACGCCCTTCTCAAAGGCAACCGGGCTGCTATCATCATTGCTGGTGGCGGTAACGAGGCTAACAATACCCTCTGGGACACGACCGAAAGCATTACTAACAGCATTTACCAAATGCTGTATGAAAGAGGATTTGAAAATAACGAGATTTATTATCTCTCCCCCAAACTGTCAGAGGACTTCAATGATGACGGGGGAAATGACCGGGTGGTGGATGCACCGCAACCGGAAAATCCTTTGCAAGTAAGCGATGTGCAACAGGCCTTGGAATGGGCCAAGGGGCGAGGTAAACTGGACCAACCACTGTATCTCTTTTTGGTGGACCACGGTGCGGAAGATTCAAATCAGAAACTTTACTTTAAATTGAGTAGTACGACACCGTTGGAAGCCGGCCAGCTTAAAGGGTTTCTGGACGAATATACCGCCGCTACCTCTTCACCTATGGTAATGGTGATAGACGCTTGTTGGTCTGGGGCCTTAATGGAGGAACTCTCACCCAGTGCTAACCGTGCTATTATCAGCAGTAGCGAAGGTTCAGGAAAAGCCTATTTCTACGCCCCGGAGAAGCAAGGTTTTAGTCGTTTTCTGGCCGAGAGTTTGGGAGAAGGAAAGAGTTTTGGGGAGGCTTTTGACCATGCCAAACGAGAACAACAGAACATTCTTCCCCGCGTGGCAGAGTCCTCTAAACTACCCGGCGAAATCGGTCAAGTGCCCCAATTCAATGATGGTGGCAATAGCGAATTTCGCACCCTGTTTGTCAACGGTAATTTCCCCCGTACCAACCCAGTGTCGATAAAAGAACTGGTCTCCTCTGGCACCACCAGTTTAGCCGCCGGTCAAAAACATCTCTTCAAAGCCCAGGTGAATGTGACTCAAGGCTATGCGCAACATGTCTGGGCGGTGCTAAAACCACCGCGTGTCAATTTGGTGTTAGACAACAATGGTACGCCCATTTTAGACTTGCCCTTGTTGACTCTCTCGCCCACGGTGGATGAGGGAATATGGGAAGCGAGTTGGCGAGATGCGGTTTATAATGGGGAGTATGAACTGACCTTCTATGCGGAGGATAATCAAGGGCATCGTGCCAGCAGTTCCCCTGTGACCGTGACCGTGACGGGTGGCACAGAATTACCAGCACAGGCGGAAGTGCAAGTGATGCTGACTCCGCAACAGGAGATTTACAAGGTGAAAGAACGCCTGACAATTCAGTTGACAGAAGGGTTAAGTTGGGGGTATGATTTGTATGTGATGGTAACTTTCCCAGACGGGTCGTTTGCCACCTTGACTGATACCAATCAATTCCAACCGTCTAACCAGGCCAAAAAATGGATGGGGAAGAAGAGTCCCAATAGTCCACTTACCTTGATAGATATGGAGTTGGTGGAACCGCTGGGGTCATATTGTGTCTATGGGATTTTATCACCTGCCAAGGAGGACTTTTTAGCGGCAGAGACGAAAGCGTTGCAAGTGGAAGTGAAATGGTGTGCGGAGGTGGTGAAGAAAGAGTAGGAGGTTGAATGTGACCACTTTCAAAAAGTGGTAACGTTCGGTGAGACCTCCGAAGTCTTTAGACTCTCTGCGGTCTATGGTTATCACTATCTCTTTACAACAGGTGAGGACCGATTTATAATTTCATCTTATGCACCTCTTAGTCTTTCTCGCAGATTCTCGCAGATGAGATAGATTTCGCAGAGGAATCGTGGTCAAATTGGAGTCTGTGCCCCACGGCCATCATCTGCGGCAACCTGTGTCAATCTGCGGTAATCTGCGATTTAGACTAATTTTGTGTGTACCAAGGCGCAGGTGAGATGAAATTTAGGTGAAGGCAAAGCTGAATTCAAGGTATTTTTAATTCCCGTTGTATTTCAGCTTTGCTTTCACCTAAATCTCACTGAACTGGTTAAGGTGGGCAAATAAACACTGGCCCACCCTACCTTGACTATGCAGTATATTATCCCACATTCCTATAGAGAGATAACTACTTACTTTTAAAGCCTACGTCGAACTCAGGTTATCATATTGTTAATGAAAGATTTTTCTAATGTCAAACACGTCCCAGATAATTTTTTATTCCAATAGACTTGAAAAAAAATAACGTGGCCCCTATATTTCGAGACGCGGGGGCGACGTGAGTGCCTTAAAGATGCCTTAATTCTTGCCTCCTAATGTTTAAGCGTTACATATTTCAAGGGGGTGCATCATCAGTGTCTCCCCAATCTTAGGCGCGTAGCTCAGTTGGTTAGAGTACTTCCTTGACATGGAAGGGGTCGGCGGTTCGAGTCCGCCCGCGCCTACCACTTCTTGCTGGTCCCGTCTCGACTTTTCCCCCTCTCTATAAATGAATAATCTGTCATGGTTTTTGCCATGCCATTCGGTTATTTGTCACTCTTTTTGCATCTGATTATTTACGGTGTTTAAATATAGATTTTGCCGCAGTATGCGAAATCTAACTTAACTTAGGTTTTCCGGGTCCAAACGGTTGACAATGTTTCAAATTATTATACGCTATACGGTATAATGGCGATGACCACTGTCCTAACCACTGCCGGCTTCATCTAGTTTCGGTAGTGATGCAATATAGGTGATAGAAATTAAAGGCACTGGCGGTCTCTCTACGGACTGCCAGTGCCTTGCCCATCACCCACATTGCATCACTACCCTAGTTTCTTAAACGTCCCGAAATCAGTCAAGTCCACGATTATGAAGAGAATCTCAAATAATTTATTTTTCCTAACCACGGTAATAGCATGTGGGATTCTGTACCTCTATTTAAACAGCGAACTTTTCTTTGAAAATGTGTTTGAACGAAAATTCACGCTGAACTATCCCGTTTATGCCGTTCAAGATTCAGATGGCAATCGCTATGTGATTGACAACTCGTTTCGCCGCATTTCCAAAATCAATAAAGAAGAAGAAATGGTTTATCGCATTCATGGCGGTAGCCGTGCAGAAACACATTTTTTCTATGCGAATGACATAGAAGTAGATAATGATGGCTACTTATATGTCCTCAATTACGTTGCGGATCAGAAAGGCTTTTATCTGAATCGCGAGGAAATTTTGCGCTTTTCTCCAACAGGAGAGTATGACGGCAGAGTTTATCATAAAATGTTTGGCCAAGAGGATAAAAAAGCCCAGTTAATTCAACGTGGCGAAGTTTTCTCTTTAGAGGTCCAGGATAACCTCCTTTCCTGGTTCACTCTCACAGGTGACGGCATTACCAAATATAGTTATGATATTAAACGTAATGAACTACAAGAAGGGAATAATTATCCGTTAGCAGAAGCGAATATTGTCGTTAGTGACATTATCCAACTCTCCACAGATAGCTTTGTGTACTCAAGCAAAGATGGTTTAATTACACGAGTTCTACCAAACGGAAGCACTCATATTCTCTTTTCTGCTGACAAAGCGCAAGCGAAAAATGGCAGTTTTATCGTTCCCTGGGAAATTGGGGCGGATGCGTCCGAAAATATTTATTTTGTTGATTTAGAAGGAAAAAATATTCGTTCTATCCTCTCTCCCGCTAACACTCGAATCTTGCTGGATCAAGCCATGATTGAATTTCAACTGCAAATTCAGATGGAGGCGTTTAATTATTATCGTTTGAGCGTTAATGCGGATGGCACCCTCGTGACTTGTAACGATAAAGCGGTGGTCACACGAACGCCTAATGGTACGATTCATTATTTCACCAGTGCCAATCTGCCACTGGTCTGGCAATTAAAAGTGTTCACGTTTTGGGGAATTTGTCTCATTTTGGGATTTCTCATTATTTGGAAATTCCGTCTTATCTATGTCAGTGTCTTAAAAAGGAAAGTACCCAACCTTCTGACATTATCCATCGGTATCACGGTCATTGTGGCTACCGTCGCTTTATTATCTTCTTATTATTTCATTACCAACTTTTCCCAAAGATACCAAAATGTGGTGTTTGAAAAACTCTCTCAAATTATTCAACTGGTACCAAAAGTATTAGACGGAAATCGAATTGAGAAGATCGCAAAACAAAGTGATTTTAATAATGCAGATTATAAATATGTATATAACACGTTATATAATGCCTTAAACCGAAATCAAGATGATTGGAACGATGGCTATTATTTCGCCTTGTATCGGGTCATGAATGAACGTCTCTATGGGATGATGTATATAGATGGACGTATTAACATGTATTATCCATTCGATTGGCTAGGTGATGGTGGAGTGTATGACCAAGCGTTAGCCGGTCACATCGCGACTGAAGCTGTCACAGATATTACCGGTGACTGGATTTATGGTGTAGGCCCGGTGACGAATAGCGCCGGTAAAGTGGTCGCGATTCTTGAAATTGGTACGGATTTATATTACCTCCGACTGGAAAATCAAAGATTGATTAAAGAATTGGTGTTAAATTTACTCATTGTACTGATCATCTTTGTGTTAGTGTTGGTGGAGATACTGTATGTCGGTGAGTTACATAAAAAGAAACATCTTCAGGAAAAACATCAAAAAAAATTTGAGGAACAGCAACCTTTTTCGGAAATCATGTTGATTAGACCTCTGAGTTTCTTATATTTCACCTCGGTTTCGGTGTCGATTACGTTCGTTCCACTGTTAATGAAACAATTTTATGAACCGATTCCCGGACTGTCACAAGAAATGGTGCTGGCGATGCCACTGTCGTTAGAAATGTTTGGGTTCGGCGTTGGCACGACAATTGCCGGCGGAGTGGCCAGTCGTATTGGCTGGAAATGGGCTTTCTATTTAGGACTCTTTGGAACAGCGATAGGCTTATTGTTATCGGGTCTGGCCGATAGCATGTTAAGTTTCAACATTGCACGTAGCATGACAGGAATGAGTAGTGGATTCACATTAATTGCGATGCGTTCTTTCATTAATCAAGAATCACGAACGATAGAGAGAAGTCAGGGATTTAGCCAATTTTATTCCGGCATGACCGCAGGTATTTGTGCAGGCGCCGTATTTGGGGGAACATTAGCCAACCATATTAGTTTTTCCAATATATTTTTTATTGCCCTGAGTCCCCTCTTACTGACGGTGATTTTCCAACTTTTTTATTTAAAAAATCCATCTTTTTCCCAAAAAGCCGCGAAAATACCAAAAAGAGAATCGATTAGCCTGTTAGAGTCACTCAAAATATTTATCATGAGTGGCAAAAATTTAGTCTTTTTGACCATGATTGTCTTTCCAACGTATATTGCTGGCACCTTCGCCGGGTATTACTTCCCACTGTTTGCCGAAAGCCAAGGATTGTCAACGGCCGGCACAGGCTTGTTTATTATTTCTGGAGGACTGTTGGTCATCTATCTGGGCCCCATTTTAAGTAATTATTTGGAACGTCAATGGGGAACCTACAAAAGCATGATTTTCGGCTCCATCTTATGGGGAATTTCGCTGATTGTGTTTGCACTCACGGGCAATTTAATCGGCGCCATCGTGACTTTGGTATTAATGGGAATTACCGAAGGCTTTTGCGTGACCGCACAGAATGAATTTTTCTTGAAACTTCCCCCGGTGGCACAACTTGGAGAAGACAGGGCCGTCAGTTACTTCGAATTTTTCAGTAGCGTCGCCGAAACAATAGGCCCCCTGACGTTTGCCATGGTATTCATATCAGGTACCATGGGATTCATGTTCCTTGGGCTTGGAATTATCATTTTGACTTTGCTATTTATACTGTTTATGAATTTAACTCAAAATTCGATTTTAGAGGAATCAGTCAGAAGTACGGAAGAAATTTGATCACCGCTGGAGTGGAGGCTACCGCTGGAGTGGAGGCTTTAGCCGGTCGGCAGTAGGCATACTCCATCCCTCAAGAGTGGGGTGACGCCTACTGCCAGCCGGCTAAAGCCTCTAGTCCAGCGGCGTCCCACCGGCTAAAGCCTCTAGTCCAGCTTCGTCCTACCAGCTAAAGCCTCTATAATATGACACTGCCAAAACAGTTTAACCCACAACAGTTTGAATGTCGCCGGCAGTTTGGTATTATGTCCCCCATGAATCGGTTTGTCAAGCCAGGAATCCAAAAACCTACTCAGCAACCTAATTTCTCTACATTTTCCATTTTCCATTAAAAACTATGCTAACCATCACACTCCCAGACGGACACCAACGACAATTTGAACACCCAGTCACCGTGGCCCAAGTCGTTGCCAATATTGGCCCCGGTCTTGCCAAAGCGGCCCTAGCTGCTAAAATTAACGGCAACTTGGTGGATACCTCCACACTTATTAGCGACGATGTTCAACTGGCGATTGTCACAGACCGCGACCCTGAAGGCATAGAAATTATTCGGCATTCCAGTGCCCACCTCCTTGCCCAAGCGGTTAAACATCTTTTCCCAGACGCCCAAGTAACCATCGGTCCCGTCATTGAAGACGGTTTTTATTACGACATTGCTTATAAAAGTTTTACGCCCGAAGATTTGGACAAAATCCAAGCAGAAATGGAAAAACTCGCGGCCCAAAATATTCCTCTCCGCCGTTACCTCCTCCCCCGTGATGAAGCTGTCCAATTTTTCCGCAACCAAGGTGAACATTACAAAGCCGAAATCATCGCTTCCATTCCTTCCAATGAAGATGTTTCTCTGTATGAACAAGGTGATTTCACCGATTTATGTCGCGGTCCCCACGTTCCCAGCACTGGCAAACTCAAAGCCTTTAAACTGATGAAATTGGCCGGTGCCTACTGGCGTGGCGACTCCAAAAATGAAATGCTACAACGCATTTACGGCACCGCCTGGACCACTAAAAAAGAGTTGGACGCCTATTTACATCGTCTGGCAGAAGCAGAAAAACGTGACCATCGCAAAATTGGCAAACAACTCGACCTCTTCCATGTTCAAGACGAAGCCCCTGGCATGATATTCTGGCATGAAAGAGGGTGGACGTTGTATCTCCAAATTGAAAATTACATGCGTCAAATTTGGCGAAATAACGGTTATCACGAAGTCCACACCCCGCAACTGGTGGACTTCTCACTCTGGCGAAAATCCGGCCATGCTGACAAATTTGGCAAAGAAATGTTCAGCACCCATTCTGAAAACCGTGACTATGCTATCAAACCCATGAACTGCCCATGTCACATTCAGATTTACAATCAAGGCGTCAAAAGTTACCGCGACCTCCCCTTACGCTTGGCCGAATTTGGTTCCTGCCATCGCAATGAACCTTCTGGCACCTTGCACGGTCTCCTCCGCATCCGCAATTTTGTTCAAGATGACGCCCATATTTTCTGCACCGAAGACCAAATTCAAGAAGAAGTCGCGATCTTCATTGACCTCCTTTTGAAAGTCTATGCTGACTTCGGTTTCCATGACCTCCTCATCAAATTGTCCACCCGTCCCGACCAACGCATTGGCAGTGACGACGTGTGGGACAAAGCGGAACGGGCACTCGAATTGGCTTTAAATAACAAGAAGATAGATTGGAAATTGCAACCTGGTGAAGGGGCGTTCTACGGCCCCAAAATAGAATTTGCCCTCAAAGACTGCTTAGGACGTATTTGGCAATGCGGCACCATTCAAGTTGACTTCTCCATGCCCGGACGTTTAGGGGCTGAATACGTGGCCCCCGATGGCAACAAACAAGTCCCCGTCATGTTACATCGCGCCATCTTAGGTTCTCTCGAACGCTTCATTGGTATCCTCATTGAAGAACACGCTGGCGCCTTCCCCGTCTGGCTGGCCCCCGTGCAAGCGGTAGTGATGAACATTACTGATCAACAAGCCAGCTATGCCAAGATGGTAGAAGATTTCTTCCATGACCAAGGTTTCCGAGTCTTCTCCGACTTGCGAAATGAGAAAGTGGGATTTAAAATTCGTGAACACACTCTTCAACGAATACCTTACTTATTGGTGGTCGGCAATCGAGAAGCGGAAATGCAACAAGTGTCGGTGAGAACCCGTAAGGGAGAAGATTTGGGAGTGATGTCGTTAGAAACGTTGCTTGAAAAATTAAAAGAGGAGGAAGCGGAACGTAAGTAATTTTTAACGTTGTCAGGACTTACGCAACTGTATTTTGTAACCCTTTAGATTTGATACCCTCCTATCTCCCCGTACACGGGGGGGGAATCACTCCCTCCCCTGTATTTTGTAACCCTTTAGATTTGATACCCCCCTATCCCCCCGTACACGGGGGGGAATCACTCCCTCCCCACGTGGGGGGAGGGTCGGGGTGGGGTGACTGCGTAAGCCCTAGTTGTTCCATCTCCAAAAACCTGACAGGTCGCAAAGCACCTGTCAGGTTTGAATGACAAAGCTATGCTTCGGATTCCTGGTTATGAGTACCACGCTTTGGATTCCTGGGTATAGAGGTGGGCGTGGAGGTGGCCGGTGAATCCAACTTGGCTTCCTCTTTGTCCTTTTTTAGTAGCAGGTGAAAGAAGAAGAAAATTGCCGCAATGATCAAAAAATTGAAAACCGAATCACTTTTGGAAGGATTCAACGAATTCGATTTCGCCTTGGTTTGCGGCTTCAAAACCTCCGCCGAAGGTAACGTTGGATCCAGTTTTTCACCACTACCCAACGCCTTATTCAGTTTCAGAATCACAGGGTCTGATAACGGCTGTGAATAAGCTGAGATAACGGTGGCAGGGCCTCGATTGCCCACCACGTCACTAACTGGTAAAGGACCCGCCAAAACCATTTGGGTGCTAATCGTTTCCACAATGTCTGGTTGACCATCGTAGGAATTGGCAGGGATTCGGGCCAACCGAAAGAAGGGGAAACGAATCAGATTATTGCCTTCTTGCCATTCTCTCAAAGACAAGAGTTTAAACCGACCCGTGGACATAATGCCGGCCAACTGTTCATGATGCAAGGGCACCATGAGGAGAATCCCATCAAGGTGCTGTTTTTGAAGAGACTCGATTTGATCATTCAAGTTATCTTCGTAACTAAGAGTCACTTGGTCTTGAAGTCCTAACGACGTGAGTATCATTTTGGCACTGCGAGTTGAAATGCCACTTTTGCCACCATTGACCCCCAATTTTTGGATGTCCTTTAAAGCGGTAATTTGACCATCACGGGAAATGAGGAGGTGGGCCATTGCAGAACCCACTACCCCAACTGCTTCCATCAACCCTTCGGGGACGGGTAACATATCTCTGGTGATTCTGAAAAAAGCTTCTGCATTCACAATCGCCAGCCGAGATTGACCTTTGATGAGAGATTGAATGGGGTCCGACACCTGAATCGTTTTGACCTGGCGTCCTGGAAACGTCTTGCGTACCGCCCGGAGGGCTTTACTTAAACCACCACTGGGTTCATCTAACAATCCTGTAGCCATGATGAGTTCTTCCTTCTTGAGGAGACTTTTATCACGGGTACTTATTAAATTGTGTTGAATCAAGAAATTTTGGGCCACGGTCTGATAATCTTGCCCTTCTAATTCGACTTCGCGATTCATTTGGCGCATACTTTTGGTGTCAATGGTATCCGCGAGTCGTTGGAGGACCATGCGCAGTTTAGGAAAACGGTCCAAAGTGTCATCTCGGACCAGCGGCGAAGGTTCATAGACCGGGAAAAATTGTAAATCGTCTTGGAGGACCGTTAATCCAAAATCTTCAATACGTCCATCGGTAGAAAAGCCTTCGGCAACATCTACTTTGTTGTCTAACAAGGCTTGATAGATGGTAGAAACATCACTGTTAACCACGGTGGCAACGATATGATTGAGTCCATAGCGGCGTTGTAATGCGGCTAGACCATCTAACGGGCGTTCAATAAACTCCGGTTCTGCGGCCAACCGTACCGTGGGTTGAATTTTGAGGAGGTCGCTGATTTTCTTGATCCTCAAATTAGAAGCCAGGTCGCGTCGCATCAGCAACACATAGTTGTTAGCAAATCCAAGCCGGTCTAGCCATTCTAGTCCCAACGGTTTGAAGAGTTTTTTGACTTCCTCAAACGCCTTGTCACCATCATTGATGGGAGGTTGTCCTAACATGATGAGACCTGTACCATTGTATTCTACATACATGTCCAAGTCCCCAGTTTTGACCGCCTCCAGATTGGAAAAGGTGTCACCATACGGAATGGAACGCTTGACGGGAATTTGGGATTGTTCTGCCAATTGGGCAATCATTTCCGCCAAAATGAGTTGTTCGGTAAATTCTTTAGAACCAATGTGGAGGGGGTCCAGTTTGGTGCAACTGCCCAGGAACAGTAAGATAGTAAGGGAGATGAGGATTTTTTTCATATCACAAGTACCTCGTTAATTGTCAGCGTTGACCAGTACTTCCACTTGGGGAGGAGAAGTCATCTGGCGGGGTTGTGGTTGTATTTCGCGACGAATAGTACGCAGGAACGCAATCAATTGAAGAATCAAAATAAACGTAAAGGGAATGGCGCCTGCAATGGCCATGGCTTTGGCAATCGTGACCGAGTGGGTGAGAAGAGTGCCAGCCGTGAGAACGCCTATAATAATTCCCCACAGCAATTTGAGTCCTGTACCAGGATTTAAATTACCATGATCAGTCATCATGCTGATGACAAAAGTAGCTGAATCGGCACTGGTGACCAGGAAGATGAAAATCAGAAAAATCGCCAGAATGCTAAGAAATTCCGGGAACGGAAACCAAGTGAAGAAGGTAAAGAGGGCCTTGCTAACGTCTTCCCGGACCAGTTCCGCAAGCCCCCCTCCGCCAAACATTTCTATGTACAGTGCCGCACCCCCAAAGACGGCAAACCAAAAGATGGAGAAGAGAGTGGGGAGAAGCACGACACCGATCATAAATTCTCGGATGGTGCGACCACGACTGATGCGGGCAATGAAGATTCCGACAAAGGGTCCCCAAGCCAGCCACCAGATCAGGTAAGTCAAGGTCCACCCGGTGGTCCACCCGGTCAAATCGTTGTAGGGAAACAGTTTGAAAGACATCGACACCAGATTACTAAAATAATCGCCCGTAGCGGTGACAAAGACTTCTAAAATGAAGCGCGTGGGACCAGTGAAGAGGACGTAAAACATGACCAGAACCGCGATGGCTATATTGAGGTTGCTGAGGAATTTGATACCTTTGTCGATGCCACTGCACGCTGAAAAGAGGAAGGCGATCATCATGAGTGCCAATATCACGATGCTAACAATGTCTAAGGAGGGGATGTTAAAAATTTCTGTCAACCCTGCCCGGACTTGGAGAACGCCCATGGTAAGAGAACCGGCCAAGCCAAAGACGACGGCTAGAACACCTGTAATATCGGCGATGTTACACCATAAACCTTTGTGTTTGCAACCAAATTCCGCCCGAATGGGGCCTGAAATGAGGGATGGTGTGTCTTTGCGGAATCCAAAATAAGCAATGATCAGGGCACAGATTCCATAAATCGCCCACGCATGAAGTCCCCAATGAAATAGCGAAATGACCATCGCCATTTTAGCCGCTTCTGGGGTACTGCCCTGCATATTGGGAGGCGACAAATAATGAAAAATCGGTTCTGCCACCCCCCAGAAGACCAATCCTGCGCCCATGCCTGCCGCAAACAGCATGGAAAACCAGGATATGTTACTAAATTCTGGCTTATCGTCATCTTTTCCCAAGACAATGTGGCCATAAGGTCCAAGTGCGAGGTAAAGACAGAGAAGCAAAAAACTGGTACAGAGTGCTAGAAAAAACCAGTCAAACGTTTTTAGGGCAAATCCTGTCATTTTCAGGACGGCATTGGCCATGTCATCAGGGGCGATAATCCCCCACAAACCAATGGCACCGCTAAGAGTGGCTGAAATAAACAGCACCAGGTAGCCTTTATGTGTGTGGTTGCGAGTCAATTTCATCAAAGTATCTCCTTATTTTTAAGTGGATAACAAGTAGTTAGTTTATATGGTTCATATTTCAAAATTTATGATAACATAGGATAATGAATAATGAATAATGAATAATGACATAATGACATAATAATCCATAGTAATCCAGGAGTCCAAAGCGTAGTTTTGTCAGGTAACTGACAAAGCTATGCTTTGGATTTGCAATTTTGAAATTTTTGCAAAATAAATGAAAAATCCCCCATGCTACAACTATTCCGAACTCTCTTCTTTCTCCTTATCTGTTTCACTTTGATAATAGGTGGTGCCGGCTATTGGTTCTATGAAAACAAACTCGTAACGCCCTTTTCTATTGTCAACCAAGTACGGTATACGGTCCCCTCTGGCACCAACTTGACCCAGGTAGCTATGGACTTGATGGATAAGGACATTATTGACTATCCCAGTGCCTTGACGTGGGTGATGTTAGCCCGTTTTCAACAACGGGCGCACCTCATTAAAGCCGGCGATTATGTCATTCAGGTAGGTACAACGCCGCAACAATTTTTGGATACCTTGATTAAAGGGAAGACGACCCCTCCCCCCCATACGTTGCGTTTGCCTCACTTAGTTCAACCTATTCGTTTTCAATTTTCACTATGTTAAATTTGTCACTGAAATCATTTCTCAAAGTCCTTTTTTTCTTCTTCCTCTTCTCTCTCGTGATTCTCACCATTCTCGCGGGAAGTGCTTACTGGGTATATGAATGTAAACTCCAGACGCCATTACCTGTAAAGAAAGAATGGCACTACACTCTGCAACCCAACACCACTTTTTCCACCGTCGCTAAGGACCTGATGAAAGAAGGTCTCATCAGTTATCCAACCGCGTTATTTTGGGTCCTCTCCGCCCGGTTGCAAAATCAAGCACAACGTATCAAGGCCGGTGAATATGCCTTTCCTGTCGGTACTACGTTACAAGATATTTTGGATATGTTGGTCAGCGGTAAAACGTTGCAATACACTTTGACTATACCTGAAGGTTGGAATTTTCGCCAGGTGTTGGAAGCCGTTAACAGACATCCGCATCTGGTTCACACGCTTATCAACCTAGACGACGTATCGGTGATGACCAAATTAGGTTGGCTGGACCAAAAACCGGAAGGACGATTTTATCCAGATACCTATTCGTTTCCTAGTCGGACCACAGATGTGGCCTTCTTACAACGTGCTTATCGCGCCATGGAAAAGGAATTAGAGAAGGCTTGGCAGAAGCGAGAGAAAGAGTTACCTTTGAAAACGTCTTACGAGGCACTGACATTGGCCTCTATTGTGGAAAAGGAGACCGGCGTACCTGAAGAACGTCCTCTCATTGCCGGCGTCTTTGTGCGACGTTTGCAAAAAAATATGTTATTGCAAACCGACCCCACTGTGATTTACGCCTTGGGGGAAGACTATCATGGGAATATTCGCAAACAAGATTTGGAAGTCAAGAGTCCTTATAACACCTATGTTACCCCAGGACTGCCCCCAACCCCCATTGCCATGCCCGGTCGGGCCGCTTTAGAAGCAGCGGTTAATCCCGCGCCAGGTGATGCTTTATATTTCGTCGCCAAAGGCAATGGCAGCCATTATTTTTCCGCCACTTATGCAGAACATGAATGTGCAGTGGTTGAGTATCAACTTAAAAAACCACTTCCAAAACGTTGTCAGCAGTATCCGAATTTGGCCGCAAGTAGTAAGAACTAGGGTGGTGTTATAGTCACATTCCAATCAAATTATACGACTTCCGCTGGAGCGCAATAAGAATTATTGCGCTTTGCGCCGCCGCGCAATAATTCTTATTGCGCTCCAGATGGAATGGTACAGGTTTGAATGAATATTATAGTAATATTCCTTCTCATTTATACCCCCCCCAGCCCCCCCGTACACGGGGGGGAGTGCCCCCGTCCATGGGGAAAGTGACTCCCCCCCCGCGTGCGGGGGGGCTGGGGGGGTATAAATGAAAAGGAATATTACTATACTATAACTTAACGGCATTGAGGGGCCGGGGGTGAGGGCAAACATTTGAAGAGTGGTTGGTGGTACGATTAAAAAATTCAGTCCGCGTAGGTTGGATTTCACTTTGCTCAATTCAACCTACATGCCAAACCTGAATTGAGAAAAATCACGAGACGACGTTTCCCTCCTCCACATCTTCTTTGCACCTTTGCGCTTCTACGTGTTTCTCCTCTGGAGGCAACCAGGCCGTTCCACGCAGATTGATTTCAAAAACTACTCCACCGTGATTATCAATTCTATTTACTCTGATTAAACCATCTAAATTTTTAAGAGGCACTTCCACACCAGTTTGCGAAGGAGACAAACTCATTTCTATCTTCTTTTTAAACCCTGCCGTTTCCAACCATTCAGAAATATTTCGCCAGTTATCTATTTTGGCCTTTTCCTTATGAACCAACAACTTGACATACCGATAAATGGTGTCAGACAACCCGACTTCGATACCATGCACGTCTCTTTCAATTTGTTCAGCGATTTCGGCGGGACTATAGCCACAGAGGAGACCACGGAGATGTAATTTTTCGGAGGGGGTTAACGACCTTCCTTTGACTTGGGCGAGGTTGTGATAGAGGGAATCAAGATTCCAAAGGAGTTTGGCTTCGTCGAAGTATTCTTGTTTTTTGCGAGTTGAGGTTGGCATTGGCGGAACCTTGTTTAAATTTTGTGTAAGTCCAAAAACATCAATGGATGTTCACTTTGGTTATTATTTTCAGTATTTAGTCTCTTGAAACTCAATTTCTCATAGAAGGAAATGACCTCGGATTTGGCATCTACAATTAAAAATCGACAACCCACCACAGGCATAATTTTTTCCTTCACTACAGAGACGCACCAACTGACCATTTGTGAACCTCCACCCTGTCCTTGTAAAGACTTATCTATGGCCAGTCTGGCGATTTTGACAGCGGGAAACGTCTTATATTTGCATGTTCTTGAACATTCTTCATCTAGGTCAAAACTTTCACCAATGGTAATCTCGCTACAAATAATCGTTATATAACCCCAAACTCTGGGAGATGAGAGAGATTTGTCCACCAAAACATAAGTTTTAGCTATGTCATTTTGATGAAATGTTAGCGCATCTTTTTGCAAAAAGATTTTAAGAGGTAACTTGGACTTGTCACCTAAAGCGAATTTGGAGACTATATCACCCTGTTGTAGGGGACGTAGAACAAACGTTTGTAACAAATTAAATTTAGTCACGGCCTGTCCTTATCTGATTTTTTAGGTTGCAAAACAATCGTCGCAAATCCTTTCTTATCAAATTCTTCCATCAATTTTCGTCCCTGCGCTAACACACGAGAAGCCGATTTCCTGGGACGACCATGGTTAACCTGTTTGAGAAATTGCTGGGCGTCTGCACCTGTTAAGGTGACACCGCCGAAAGTAGAGGTTTTGATGCCCATGTTTGATTGCCTACAAAATACTGATTAAATTCTGATATAAATCCTGACATTGGTCAAATTGATTATTGGATTGTTAGACCTTAAATTATTTCGTATGTCTATAAAATACGTCCAATTACCATATTTATCATCCCTGCCATGATATAGTCCTGAATGGGGTTCTGATAGAAGTCAGGTAATCACCTGTCACTAGATTTATAGGTGGAAGTTGGAAAAAACAAGGGGGCTAGAAAATATTTTTTGCCTACTTATTATTTTAAGATAACACGGGTCTTCATTCAATGTAACAAGAGGTATTTTTATGAAGTACAAATTAAGGGGCTGTATTATCGGCCTATTTTGGTTGTTCACGCTGTTGCTACAGGGACAAGTGGTGTGGGCGGAGACGGACTTGTTGAATTTGTCCGCCTATCAGGAGGCATCTACTCCAGAATATGGGGAAAATGTGTTGGTGGCGCAGGATGAGAAAACAGGGGCGAAGTGGTTGACCGTTGGGAAAGAAGAGGGCAGTACCGGGCGTTTAAAGTTTCCAGTGAACTTGTCTGGGGATTTTGAAGTGGTGGTCAAGGTCAATCCTAACGAGGGGCAAGCATTTTTTCTAACAGCCGATGAGTATAGAATTAAAGTCGGTTTTTGGCGTGCTGGTAGTGTCGGACTCCAAGCAGGTAGTGATACCGGGCCTGGGGATGAAAGCAAGGCATGGAAAGGGTACAGTACGAATATTTTAAAACTCTCAGTCTCCGGAAACGTCGCCAAATTGTATGTCAACGATGTGTTTTCTCAGAAGTTGACCTTAAAAGCGGATTTGACTTATACCCAGTTGTTATACCAGGGACTTGACCAGAATAGCCAACTCTATCAGGTAATTCTGGGAGGCTCTGGTGGAAGCGCACAACCTCCCGTTACAGGGGCCCAAACGGATTTGTTAAATTTGTCGGCCTACCAAGAAGCTACGACTCCATTGTATGGGGAGAATGTGCTGATAGGTCAGGATGAAAAGACCGAAATAAAGTGGCTAACCGTAGGGAAAGAAGCGGGTAGTACCGGGCGTTTAAAATTCCCAGTGAACTTGTCAGATGATTTTGAAGTGGTGGTCAAAGTCAATCCTAACGAGGGGCAAGCATTTTTTCTAACAGCCGACGAGTATAGAATCAAAGTTGGTTTTTGGCGTGCAGGTAGTGTCGGACTCCAAGCAGGTAGTGATACCGGACCTGGGGATGGCAGTAGCGCATGGATGGGTTACACGACGAATACTTTAAAACTCTCAGTCTCCGGAAACGTCGCTAAACTCTATGTCAATGATGTGTTTTCTCAAAAGTTGACCTTAAAAGCGGGTTTAACTTATACCCAATTTTTATACCAGGGACTTGACCAAAACAGCAAACTCTATCAAGTAACTTTGGGAGGTTCTGGTGGAAGCGGACAACCTTCTGTCACGGGTAATCAAGAACCCGAAACGGACCTATTGAATTTGTCGACTTACCAAGAAGCTACGACTCCGTCGTATGGTGAGAATGTGCTGGTGGGTCAGGACGATCAGGCCGACATTAAGTGGCTAACCGTTGGAAAAGAAGCGGGTAGTGTCGGGCGTTTGAAATTCCCAGTGAACTTATCAGGTGACTTTGAAGTGGCGGTCAAAGTCAATCCTAACGAGGGGCAAGCGTTTTTTATAACTGCTGACGAGTATAGAATCAAAGTTGGTTTTTGGCGTGCAGGTAGTGTCGGACTCCAAGCAGGTAGTGATACCGGACCTGGGGATGGCAGTAGTGCGTGGATGGGTTACACGACGAATACCTTAAAACTCTCCATCTCAGGAAACGTTGTTAAACTCTATGTCAACGATGTGTTTTCTCAAAAGTTGACCTTAAAATCGAGTTTAACTTATACCCAATTGCTATACGACGGACTTGACCAGAATAGCAAACTCTACAAGTTGAAAGTAGGTCAAGGGGTGACTGTCAACCCAACGCCGAATCCAACGCCGACAACGCCGACAACGCCGACAACACCGAAACCAGCCAAGACTTGCGGTTGTAAAAAACTGTCTCCTCCTGTCGCTGTCGATGCCACGGGCAAATCTGTGACGACCGCAACGGTTACCTACGCCGGCATTATCGTCAATAACCAACCGCCTGTCGTCGAGGTCAAACAAAAATTGTTTGACACCGTGGAGGTTCTAGGTGACCTCGAAGTTGACCCAGTGGATGTCGGCCAACAGGTGGATATTTTCGTCTATGCGGCAGCCACCTTCCCAGGTGTCAGTACGGTCTCCTACTACATGTTAGGCCCCGGCTTAAATATCATGGCTTGGGACCAACATCCCGCGAGTTTAGTGGCCTTCTCCAGTGGCACGTTGGGGGTCTTTCAAACCGTGCAGATGTACAGTGGGAAGTTCTACTATCCAGGGACACTGAAAGTCTATTTCGGCTACCGCTTACCTAATGGAGTGGTGATTACTAGCAGTGTGCCGATTGATATTACGATAGAACAGTAATGGGAACGAAAAACCGAGTTTTTTTCAAAAAACTCGGTTTTTTGGTGGCACCCAGTCACTGTAGGGTGGGCAGATGTTTATTTGCCCACCATACCCACCCACTCTCGTAGTATCATTACGGTACAAGATATTAACCTTGTGTGCAACACCACGACGTTTCTGGTTTCTCGTTCCAACGCAGAAGCAGGCAGGTTGGCAGCTTCGATGGGTGAGGTTTAGGAAAGCTGAAATATCGATTCGATTTGAAAACGTTGCGGATTTAGCTTTCCTAAACCTAAATGTCATCCCACTGGCGCTTTACGAACCTGGTATTTCATGTAGGGTGGATTAAGCGATAGCGTATCCACCGCTACTGATGACGAAAAATGGTGGATACGCTACCGCTTAATCCACCCTACCTCTTTTTCTTGAATCGCTTTAATCAACCCAATCTCTTCAATTGCAAATATCTCCGTAAATAATTCGCGCCGTTCTTCCACTAATTCTATAAGTGCCTGTTTCACAACGTCTTTCAATTGGGAATCGGCAACGGCCAAACTTATCATATTCGTTTCCTCTGCAAGTTTAAGTAGATTGAGAATTTGAGGGAAAAACCCATGGTATTGGGTTATGATAAGGGGAGGGGGAATGGATGTCAAGAGGATTGGAGGAGTGGAGGCTTTAGCCGGTGGGAGTTGGCACAAGGTTAAATGTTGGGGAAAGGCTACCAGCTAAAGCCTCTACTCCAAGGTTTCATGCTGGTGTGTCGGTACGGCATTCCCACGCGGGCGCGTGGGAACGAAAAAAACAAGGTGGTCCATTATTTTAGGATGGGTTCATCTAGTGGTGGCCTAGTGACCTCGTATGTTACAGGAGTGTCATCATCGACGATTTCCCACTTGATGTCATCTATCCACATTTGCCCCCCTTGCCACAAAGAAAAACATAGTGAAATGGTGTTTTCTTTATGTTTTTGTGGAATGTCGAAAACCATATCCAGAAACGTCCAGTCTTGAGTTCCACCACCATCATTGTAAGCATTTACCCCTTTAAATGGATAAATATTTCCGCTGATTGCGTATATGTACGCCCAGTGTTCAATGTCCCTTGTCTTGATAAAAGCAGAATATCTAACCCGCTTTCCAAGATATTTGGTGGTCTTTACCTCTTGGCAAATTCCCGACCTGTTGATTTCTCCTTTTTTTACGGAGTTTTTGTCGTTTATAACGGTGAGACTGTCTGGCTTGCTACGATAAGTATCTTTATCAAGACCTGCGATATGAGTTCCCTTCTCTTTAGTCCATTGTCGCCAGTAGTCTGGCAATGGTTCAATGGCAAGGCAGTTTAGAGACGAAACTGACAATGCAACAGTTAAGATATAACGAGTTTTCATGTATTTTATTCTATATGGTTATAATCCCATAGGATACATACCCATTGTTTTTTACCCAATCAACCCTCATAAATAATAAAATGCCAAAGAAAAAGTTTACAGGCACCAACGATTTATGTTAGACTTGACTTGATAAAAAGCCTATGAACTTGTACGCTTGAATTGCGTCTATTAGTCCACAACGGGGAAAATAAGGCGCCTTGTTGAATTTCTCAACTAACAAATGTTGGTATTTAGGTTAGGAGATGTTAGTATCTCACCTTACGCATCCTAACTGAAAGAAGTTGTATAATATTTATGTTATTTAAGTAGGGTGCGTTAGGCGCGTCTGTTTGCGCCGTAACGCACCTGAATTCCCCTATTACGGTTTTGTTGGTGGTTGTGGTTGATGATGGCACGGGAAAAGGGTGCGTTACGCTATCGCTAACGCACCCTACGACTTCTTACGCACCACCATCCCTAGAGACTCCTGGCTAAAGCGGGGAATCTTCCCGGCGAGGCCGGTCGTGCTGACTCCCCTCCTTAGCAAGGTGGTTGAGTTAACCGTGCGTAAGGTGAGTTAGTATTTTTATAGAAACTAAGTTTCTTGAAGAAACTTAGTTTCTTTGCGGTTATGGATTCCTATCATTCATAAGGTCAGTTATGTATCAAGACCCCATTGTTGAAGAACTTAGACAGATTCGTCGGCAGATAGAACAAGAATGCCAGAATGATGCGGACCTTTATTATGCACATCTCCTCGAAGTGCAAAAGCTACACGCTGCACGGTTGGTTTGCGGTGCCCCCAAACCGTTGCTGACATGTTCTCCTCACAACAAAAACAAAATCTGTTTGGGACGACAAACTGTTGAAGAAAATAAAAAGTTTGAAACAGAGTCAAACTAAGTTTGTTTCGCCATTGGAGTTAATTGCGGAGATTCAATCATGCAACAGTCTATAAAACCCCTAACCGAAATCACTGCCAAAGCGATACAAGTCTTATATAAAGAAATTGGGATAGTGAACACCGTGCGGTTCCTTAACCAATTTACCGTAGGTCATGGTGACTATACCAAAGAACGTGAACAACTATTTGCTGATTTGACTTTGGAAGAGATTATTACAGAGATGAAACGTCTTCACTGAAACAGGCCGAACCTTGCATGACAAGGGGTTTATCGTGTCTCCAAAGAGTCAAACAACCACCTTCAACCATTTGATACCACTCTCGTATGTCCCCTCCCAAAGCCGACCTCTTCAAACCAGCCGCCGACCTCTGGGACTTAGAACGTCTCTATGCCGACTTGGCCAAGGTTAATGGTGAAGCGTTAACCGAGACCGAAAAATTACATTTGCGCGGCTTACTCTGCGGTTACAGTTCCGCCACCATTGCTAAAAAGTTACATAAAAGTGTCAGGGGAGTACAAGCGGATATTTCAGGCACTATCAGTCAATCTGTCAAAGAGTTAGTCAATCAAACGCGGCCAGTGTCAAAGCGGGTAAAAAATCTGAATAATGCCGGAGATATTGGGGAACTGTTGGAGGAGTTAGGGTATCGGAACAAATCATCTACACCTATTTCTTCGGGAGAGACTATGATACAACTAGAAACAGCAACAGGTAATGGCATAATAAATTGTGTTAAGTTGGGCGATAGAGTGACCATTTCTCCCGTATCGATTTCCCTGCCCGCTGAGATGGCTAGACAGGTGTCAGAGGCGTGGATTAAGGGGGTGGCGGATTCGTCGGGAAAAGGGGGAGGAGGGGGGAAGGAATAGGAGGTTACTTATCTAAAGTATTTTTCCAATGTCATGGTTTTATCGGCTGCTTGCACGAAGAAAACCAGTTCCCGTCACAATAAACAAGCGTTGGAGTCATATTGAGAATGACTCAAATGGAGAAAAACACAAATATTTCAGAAATTGCGAACGAGAGAATAAAAAATTGGAGAGATGACCAGACGTAAAAAATTGTTAGCCGCTATTTGTAATAACCCCAAAGCGGTACGTTTTGAAGAAGCCTGCCAGGCCGCTGAAATAATCGGTTTCCAAAAAACCGGTGGTAAAGGTTCACATTGTGTTTACACGAAACCAGCAGAATTGGAGATTTTGAATTTCCAAAATCGAGACGGTTATATTTATCCTTACCAGGCACGTCAGTTAATCAAGTTGTTAGAAAAATATGATGAAGAATAATCTACAACGCTATCCCATTTCCGTATTTTGGAGTGACGAAGACGAAGCTTATATTGCCATTGCGCCAGACTTAGAAGGCTGTTCGGCAGGCGGTGCCACGGCGGTGGCGGCCCTTCAAGAATTGCAAGTCGCGATGTCATTATGGTTGGAAGCGGCCCGGCAAATCGGCAAACCATTTCCTGAACCAAGTTTGCCGAAGGAGGTTTGGCCATCGACAAAACGATGGCAACCGTGTCGTATAGTTGGTGATAAGGTATACTCCAGCAATCGTGTCAGTAAGATGACTCAAGGGTAGGGTGGATTAAGCGAAGCGTATCCACCAGAAGCGTATCCACCATTCGCTTAATCCACCCTACGTTGTATTGAGAAGCTGTTTCTAACCGTTTAAGATTAAATGATGACTCCCTCCCCCACAGCCGACCTCTTCAAACCAGCCGCCGATCTCTGGGACTTAGAACGTCTCTATGCCGACTTGGCCAAGGTTAATGGTGAAGCGTTAACCGAGACCGAAAAATTGCATTTGCGCGGCTTACTCTGCGGTTATAGTTCCGCCACCATTGCTAAAAAGTTACATAAAAGTGTCAGGGGAGTACAAGCGGATATTTCAGGCACTATTAATCAATCTGTCAAAGAGTTAGTCAATCAAACGCGGCCAGTGTCAAAGCGGGTAAAAAATCTAAATAATGCGGGAGATATTGGAGAACTGTTGGAGGAGTTAGGGTATCGGAACAAATCATCTACACCTATTTCTTCGGGAGAGACTATGATACAACTAGAAACAGCAACAGGTAATGGCATAATAAATTGTGTTAAGTTGGGCGATAGAGTGACGATTTCTCCAGTATCGATTTCCCTGCCCGCAGAGATGGCTAGACAGGTGTCAGAAGCGTGGATTAAGGGGTTGGCGGATTCGTCGGGAAAGAAAGAAGGGGCGCCAAAATAAAGAAGGGGTACATGACAGGTAAATGGGCTGTCACATTTTGAAGTTCTTCAACCTATTCCGATATTTTATTCTTGAGGTATCAAATGAACATTTCTATAGAATTGCCTGACAAAATTTCTCTTCATCAAGTGAGTCAAAATTATTTCAAGGAAGGGTTAATTGCCCTGTTATATCATATTGGTAAGCTGTCAGAACAAGAGGCTTGTGTGGCACTGGGTTTCACCCGTCGCGAATTTCAAGAAATGTTGCCCAACTTTGGATTTTCTATTCTTGCCGATGATCCAGATACTATTCTGACAGAACTCTGTGCATGAATGAGTTGAATATCATTGTCAGTGACACAGGACCACTGATTTCGCTAGAAGTGCTTCGGCATGGTTATCAATTTATTCGTCTTCTATATGACAGAATTATAGTTCCGCCGGCGGTACTTTACGAGTTGGCCCAGGGACAATTTGACGACTCTCAAACCTATTTACACCACTATGGCATAACGGACTTAATTGAGGTACGTTATCCTTCCTCTCTGAGAGTATTGCCGGACTCGAATTTGTTACATCAAGGTTAAACACAGGCCATTCAACTTGCCTTAGAACTTAACACGGCCCTGCTGATTGAAGAGACTACAGGACGGCGAGTAGCTAGTAGTTTGGGAATTGAAATCTCTGGTATTGCAGGTCAAATTATGAAGGCATTTCGCCACCATCTTATCGATGCTACCGAAGCACGGAAAAAATTAAGTGAGTTATTTCAGGCAGGCTGCATCAACCGAAAAATTGATAGTACACTTTTGGCAACCATCTTAAGGTAGCTTTGGAAAATTCAGTGAGGCTAAAAGATTTGGATTTTCTGGACACTTTGACAGTTAATTCAAGCGGGGTTCAAGTTTATCCCCACTCAAACCTGACAGGTCGCAGAGCACCTGTCAGGTTTAGTCTGTCGAACTCTCGACTAAGATTGAGTTTGCTTCACATACTCCTCCACCAACGGAATAATATCATCAGCGTTAAACTGATCCGCTAACTCCCGAATTTTGCTGGTCAACGGTTTTAACCTAACGTCAGTTTGTTCCAACTTATCTACTTGTTGCAAAATCCCCTGTACATCTCCTTGCATGGCTAAGTCCAGCAACACTTCCGCAGTCTGACCGGGCAGAGGCACAGCAATTTGAGGAAGTAACTGGGCGTGTGTCGTCAGTTCCGCAGATTGGGTTGCCTCCGCCGGGACCACCGCTTGTTCATAAATCCAAGTCAACTCTAAATATTTCTGTAACTTCTCTAGCAAGACTTCGGCATCAATAGGTTTCATAAGAAACGTATCAAACCCCGCGGCATGACTTTGCGAATCTAGGTCAAACACGCTGGCGGACACCGCAATCACCGGCAACTCTTTAAATCCGTCTGACTGTCGGATTTTTCGGACCGTCTCAAAGCCATCCATGACGGGCATGACTAGGTCTGTCAGGATCAGGTCTGGATGATGACTATACAACAAATCGAGGCACTCTTGACCATGAGTGGCTTCCAGAATGTCAAAACCTAATGGTTTTAAGAGGTTGATGAGGACCGAACGATTTTCCCATTTATCATCTGCCACCAGAATTTTTCGAGAAGGGCCTGCACAACCTAGAATGACCGGTTTATTGGCATGATGTCCTGATTTAACAACCTCGCGGGCTTCCGCAACGGGCAAGGTGACTGCAAAGAGACTGCCTTTCCCCAAGGTACTCTCCACCTGTAAATCTCCTCCCATGAGATTGACTAACTTTTGGGTGATTGACAATCCTAATCCCGTCCCGTCAGGCCGATAATGTTTGTCACCGGCTTGTTGGAACGGTTGAAAAATTTTGGCTAAATCTTCCTTGATGATGCCAATCCCCGTGTCGATGACTTGGAAGTGAATTTGGCCTACGGTATAACTGACGGTAAACGTGACGCCACCATGTTTGGTAAATTTAACCGCGTTGCCTAACAAGTTGATGAGAACTTGCCGAAACCTTTTTTCATCTGCATACAGTCCGGTCGGCAAGGAGGACAGTTCTTCATAAACAAACGCAATATGTTTGTCTCGCGCCCGCATTTTAAAAGGGGCTAGGGTACTTTGCAGGAAGTCTTCCAGATGGAAGTTGGTCGGGTAAAGTTCCACGCAGTTAGCCTCAATTTTGGAAAAATCCAAAATATCGTTAATCAAGGTCAACAGGTATTCACCACTGCGTTGAATAATGTGAATCCCTTCCTGCTGTTTGTCGGAAAAACTTTTATCCCGTGCGAAAATTTGGGCATAGCCTAAGATACCATTCAGCGGGGTTCTTAACTCGTGACTCATGTTCGCTAAAAATTCGCTTTTGGCTTGATTAGCCGCTTCCGCCATCTTTAACGCGGCGGTACGTTCTTGGATTTGTTGTTCCAGTTGCACATTCAAATTCTGCAAATGTTCCTGTTGTTCAGAAATTTGACCGGCCATGGTATTAAACGTATTGCCTAACACCGCAAATTCACCGGCATAGGTTTTCACACGTTGAGTATAATCACCCTGCCCAATGACCTGCATCCCATTGACCAGTGATTCCAAAGGACGGGCGACATGGCTACGAATAATGAAGGTGACGAGGATAAAAATGAGAATGAAACCGATGAAATGGATGATGGCGGTTTGGAGAAAAGAGTTCCAAATCCGGTCTGCCATCACCGAAGCAGGCAGTTTGATACTTAACAGACCGCGCAAATCACCCACCTTATAATCATAAGCGGTGTCGTAAGTATCACGAATCGTCGGCGGTGCTTCACTTTGTTTGCCGTGACACTTGATGCAATATTCCTCCACCCAAATGGGACGGGCATAGAGGTAAAAGCGTTCCCCGCTGGGTTTGTAAAAAGCTTTGAACAACACCTTCTCTTGAGGATGGTCGCGAAAATACTGCATGGTTTCCAGTTCCACTGGATCCGCAGTATGGTCTGGATTACGTGGCCGGTCCGAGACATTTTCAAAACTAAATTCGGAGTTGTCCCAACTGTGATAATCCTGCGAAATTTTGCCCATGGCATGGGCTGGTAAAAAGCCTAGCGTTTTGGGAGTGAGAGGGATGCCACTGTCTAGGAATTGCTTGTGATAAATACGCCGCATGGACATTAACACATTGCGGACTTTGTCCGCTTGTTCCCAGAGAGTTTGTTCCGTGTTGACCCGTATCGTTTGGTAATTGAGGACTTCCAAGCCAGTGAAAGTGAGTAGTAACACGATACCGATAGTGAGTAGTAATTTGGTTTGAAGACTCATAATGATATACTCCTTTAAAGAAGAAATATGATTAATAGTGAGAAACTTAGTTTCTTTATGTTCTCGTTCTCAAGCTACCGCGAGGAACCGCACTGCTGGACTAGAGGCTTTAGCCGGTGGATGTTGGTACACGCATCGAAAAAAAGGGGGCAACCCCCACCGGCTAAAGCCTCTAGTCCACCGGCATTTCCACCGGCATTTTAGGTTCTAGGTTTCCAGTCGTAAAAAATCACGTTTTTCATTTCCCACCTTCCTAAATCGCCACCAGCACTCTTACCAACTCCTCAACTTCTGTAACGTCGCTTTTATCAGGTGACGCTATGGTTCAGGAGTCCAAAGCGCAGCTTTGCCAGGCGGCGCACAAAGCTGCGCTTTGGACTCCTGTATAATACAATACACGCTTGCACTGTTACCGTTTTTTAGATATTATAAAGTATATCACTTGCCAGTAATGAATACAATCCAAAGCAGAAAAAAATATGACATTCACCCCCCACAACTTCAAATTGCAAGCCATCCAGGCCATTCAAAATGATAGTCTCCAACGCGCCCTTGCCAGAACCAAAAGTCACTTTGTGGATAAACGTCAGGCCGCGGTCAAAAATCTTCCCGAATTTGATGCACTGCGGCACCGGGCGAAAGAGATTAAGGAACATACGCTGACTCATTTAGATTTTTACCTAGAATATTTTGAACAACAAGTGCTGGCCCAAGGTGGCCAAGTTCACTGGGCTGATACGCCGCAAACGGCACGGGACCATATTCTCCGGATTTGTCAAACCGCCCAAGCGAAACGAGTGACTAAAGGCAAATCCATGGTTAGTGAGGAGATTGAACTGAATGCGGCTTTACAACAAGCAGGGATGGAAGTGACCGAAACAGATTTGGGCGAATATATCATTCAGTTAGCTAAGGAACCGCCTAGTCATATTATCGCCCCGGCGGTTCATAAAAGTAAAGAACAGATAGCTGATTTATTTCATATTCATCATCAACCATACGGTCTTACGCAACGTCTTACCCAAATTCCAGAATTGGTCAATGAAGCCCGGCAAGTGTTGCGCGAAAAATTTCTTGCCGCTGACGTTGGCATCACGGGTGCGAATCTCCTCATTGCGGAAACTGGGACGACGGTGTTAGTCACTAACGAAGGGAATGGCGATTTGACCAGTACGTTGCCACGGGTGCATATTGTTATCACCGGTATAGAAAAAGTCGTGCCCACTTTGGAAGATGCTACCACTATTTTACGAATCTTAGCCCGGAGTGCCACAGGTCAAGAAATCACTTCGTATACTACTTTCACGACAGGTCCCCGGCGTCTGGAGGACTTAGATGGACCTCAAGAATTTCATGTAGTCCTCCTTGACAATGGCCGTTCCCAATGGCTAGGCAACGAATTTCATGACATCCTCCGCTGTATTCGTTGTGGGGCTTGTATGAATCATTGCCCCGTCTATGGTGCGATTGGAGGACATGCTTACGGGTGGACTTATCCAGGTCCAATGGGGTCGGTTCTCACCCCTCTCATGTTAGGACTGAAGGAAGCAAAAGACCTTCCCAATGCTTCCACGTTATGTGGACGTTGCGAAGAGGTGTGTCCATTGCACATTTCTTTACCTCACATGCTACGTTGTCATCGCCACCGGGAACAGCAAGCTAAACTATCTCCTTTTTACATCCGTTGGTTACTCTCAATGTGGGCTTGGTTTGCCAGACATCCACGCCTTTACCACTATTTTGCGGCCATCAAAATCCGTTGGCTAGGTCGTTTAGGCAGACGCCGTGGTGCATTTCGCTATCTTCCATTGGCGGGAAGGTGGACGGCGACTCGTGATCTGCCGGCGCCGCAGGGGGAGACGTTTATGGCGATGTGGAAGAAACAACAGGAGTTAAAGTAGGGTGCATCCCACGCACCATTTGGAAAAATGCCATTCAGTTAAGAAATTAGGTAGTGATGCAATGTGGGTGATATGTTTACCCTCACCCCCGGCCCCTCTCCCTCCGGGTGCGGGGTGAAAACCGTTGGTGCCGCCACACTCCCCGCGCCCTCTGGGAGAGGGGCCGGGGGTGAGGGCAACTTCATGAATATCACCCAGATTGCATCACTACCAGAAATTAAAGTAGCCAAAGAATTAAAATAGTGGTGGACTAGAGGCTTCAGCCGCAATGCCATTAAGTTAAGGAAAACCGCCCCCCGAATTAAAATACAGGTGGACTAGAGGCTAACGCCTGTGGGTGCGGAACATAATTGAAATCGCGGGGCCCCGCCCCCGGCTAAAGCCTCTAGTCCACCCGTATTTTAATTTCGGGGAGACCTTCATTCCTTAACTTAATGGCATTGCGGCTAACGCCTCTAGTCCACCCGCGCTTTGATGGAATCACGTTCGGCCCCCCACCGGCTAAAGCCTCTAGTCCGGCGCTTCTTTCACCTTGTGAACACCACCCATTTTTCCTAGCCAGAGAAACTTATGAATCAACCCCGTACCACCATTTTCAACAACCTTCGCCAGTCTTTAAAACGTCAAGAATTGGATGCCCACACTCGCCAAACTTTACAAGCCCGGTTGGCGGCCCATGTAGTCCATGAACAACCCTTTGTCGGTCCAGACCTCGTGTCTAAATTTTTCTACCAACTTGACAAAGTGGTAGGCACTCATGACACGGTTTCTACTTTGACAGAGATTCCGTTTGCTATTCAAGAATTTTTACAAAAATACACTCTCCCCAAAGACCTGGTGGTGGATGCCCAGTTGAACCACTTGTCCTGGTCACCGCGCCTTCACCCAGCTTACCGGGCCGCCTTGCCGCAAGATGTAACCAGTGTTAGCTATGCTTTTGCCGGTGTGGCTGAAACAGGTAGTCTCGTCCTACGGTCCTCCCCAGTGAGTCCCACGACCTTGAATTTTTTACCAGAAAATCATATTATCGTCCTCCCCAAAAACCGTCTGGTGGCCCATCTTGAGGAGGTATGGATGAAACTGCGTTCACAAACGATGCCACGTACTGTCAACGTTATCACGGGTCCGTCCCGCACCGCAGATATTGAACAGACGATTCAATTGGGGGCACATGGGCCAAGACGATTGCATGTTATTTTGGTGAAGAAATAATCAGACCCAGGAGTCCAAAGCGCAGCTTTGAACTCCTGGACTTTAGTAATTGTTTAAAAATAACTTTATTAAATTTACACTATGTCCCTACCCACCTTCATGCAAAAAGGTCTCACTGCGTTGTTAAAAGTCGTCAAACTCGCCAGTCAAGAAGGCGTTTTGAAGGCGGTTAATACGCTGGGAGAACACTTTACGTTAACCACTTATGAAATTGCTAAAGCCTATCAAGATAGTTATGAAATGGCTGTGGAAGCCATCTGTATCGGGTTAGGCAAACCGTCGTTATTGGCCGCCAGCGTGGTCAAGGAATTTGCTAATCAGGTGGCACCCAATTATTTGCAACCATTTGTGCAAAAAGACCTTGTATTGCAAAGTACTGAATCCAAGGCGGTTGTCGACGGCCCCAGAATTGTTTAATTTGTTGTGTGACTATATGGAAGAAGACCCACAGGTGCGTCCTTCGGTGGAGGAGATGATGGTTAGATTGGAAAGATTGTCTCCGCAACGTAGGCAACCCGCTGTTCACTCTCTTCACACGCCTCTCGTGGAAAAGAAGCCAGTGGAATTGGAGAAAAAGGAAATTCCAGCATCTAGGGAGGAGGGGGACGGGGACGGGGAGGAGGCAATGAGTGAGGAATTGCGACAGTTATTGGAGTTAGCGCAGACCAAATTTGGCAAAAGCAGTGGCTACTCATACTCCTCTTCTCTACATTCGCAGGTGGAGAGTGAGGCCACGGTGGCCCAAGATGATATTCATGTGGTCTGTCCACGTTGTGATAGCGTATTTGTGGTGACAGCGGAGGGAGAAGCAAGGTGTCCTAATTGTAGTGGTGAATTTGAAGTCGATGAGGATGGGGATGTCATTTATGAGTATGGGGAGGACGAGGGGGAGGAGGAGAAATAGTTGAACTTTTGCCAAAATTTTGCTAATGGAGAATAGAAAAACCAAAGGTGGATTAGAGGCTTTAGCCAGTGGCAGGGGCACGTCACCGGCTAAAGCCTCTAGTCCGGTCTCTATTTTATTCATTTTCCATTTTTCATTCTCCATGATTGCGACATCATGTATAATAGACGATTCGGTAGTGTTACAGTGGTAATGGTAAACCACTAGGATATGTTGGAGTGGAGGCTTTCGCCGGTGGGGGTTGGCACTGAGTTAAACTTAGGGGAAAAGCCACCGGCGAAAGCCTCTACTCCAACAAAGCTACCACGAAAGCCTCTACTCCATGATACACTGTGGTTTACCATTACCACTACAACACTATATTATGAAACTACGTCAAAAAACTTTACTGATTACGATTGTCACTCTGATTAGCCTAGTTGGAGTACTCTATTTGGCATCCTCTAACATCTTGCTAAAAAATATTCGGGATGCAGAAGAACGTGAAATAGAACAACATGTTATGAATGTGTTGACCTTGTTTCAATCCTTACAACGGAGATTCAGTGAACGCCTGGTTGACTGGTCCGCATGGGATGCGACTTATCAGTTTATTGCCGATAAAAATCAAGAATATATTGATGAAAATTTATCTTTGGACACTTTGAAAGGATTAAAGGTGGATATGATGCTGTTTGTCAGGAACACCGGCGAATATGTATTTGGGACGGGGTTTGGGAAGACGGAGTTATCAGAAGACGCTTTGCCCCTGGCACTACGTGCTGAATTACGTGAAAGCAATCAGTTCCTTCAATATCCCAATCTTTCTAACCTCAATTTTGGAGTGATATTGCTACCTGACCATCCCTTCTGGATAGTGTCATTGCCGATTTTGACTACCGACCATGAGGGACCCATTCTGGGGAGTTTGGTGATAGGACATTATCTGGCGCCATCCTACTGGACTTGGTTGGAGAAACTCACAAATTCATCGATAACGATCTATCGTTTGGACGACCCTCAATTATCTAGTGAGGTCGAAACACTACGCGCCAATTTGGCCGCTTCACCAAAGAAAGTGTTAATACAACCTGTGACCGAAGAGGTGATTCGTGGTTATACTTTCCTAGATGATATTCACGGTCAACACGCTTTAATCCTGCAATTGGAAGTACCCAGAGTGGCTTATCAACAAGGTCAAACCAGTGTACATTATTTAGTCATTATGATACTGGTCAGTGGTTTGGTCTTTTTTATCGTCATGTTGGTGGCGTTGGAAAAATGGGTACTGTTAAGGTTAGACAGTCTCAGCAATCAAGTCAAAAAAATTGGGTTGGACAAAGAAAATTTCTTTATGCACGTTACCATCGACGGTCGCGATGAATTTGCCCAGTTAGCCAAAGCCCTCAATGACATGTTAAATGCGTTGCAGATGGCCCAGGTAGAAATTAAAATGTTGAATGAACATTTGAAGGAGGAGAATATCCGCATGAGTGCGGAACTGTCGGTGACACGTCGCTTGCAACAAATGGTGTTGCCCAAACCCGAAGAGTTACTCAAAATTACGGATTTGGACATTTCAGGATTTATGGAACCGGCCTCCGAGGTGGGAGGAGATTATTATGATGTGTTGGAACACAATGGACGGGTGATATTCGGCATTGGCGATGTGACGGGGCATGGTTTAGAAAGTGGGGTACTCATGTTAATGGTACAAATGGCCATTCGCACGCTGTTAACTTGTAATGTAACAAATTTGAAAACCTTTTTAGATGTTCTCAATCGGGCCTTGTACGCAAATATTCAGCGGATGAACACGGATAAGACTCTCAGTTTATTACTGTTAGACCGTCAAGGCGGTGTTTTACATGTCAGTGGTCAACATGAAGAGGTCATCATTGTTCGTCAAGGAGGGGTAATTGAACGAGTGGACACGATAGATTTGGGATTTACCATCGGTTTGGAGGAGAACATTGCTGACTTTGTGGGTCAAGTCAATGTGAAATTGCAACCTGGGGATGGTATTGTGTTATACACAGATGGAATTACGGAAGCGGAAAATCCCAAAGGGGAATTTTATGGTATGGAACGGTTGTGTCATGTCATCAGTCAGACTTGGTCGCGTTCTGCCTCTCAAATTCAACAAGCGGTCATTGCCGATGTGCGTTCACATATTAGTACGCAAAAAATCTTTGATGATATTACGTTGGTGGTGTTGAAGAAGAAGGTGTAATGAATAAGGAGTCCAAAACATGTTTTGGACTCCATGTTTTGGACTCCTTAAATTCATCGTTTCCATTCAATCGATAATAACAATCGGCTGTTCTCCTTCCACCAATCGACGTGGTTTCCACAATTTCACAATTTCACCACTGTTATCATCAAAGGGTACAATGTTATATTTCTCCAGTAATTGGGCGATTCTACCGCGTTCCCAAAGTGCCCTTAATTGTTCCACTTCACTGTCGTTATGTAACCTGAGTACGCCAATATGGCCTTGTAATGCGACGTTTAGCACTCTCCGGAATCTTGCACCGACGGAATTAACATCACGTAATTCCAGTTGATGGGAACGTCGTTCCAGCGAAATGGTGTCTAAATAAATGCCATGTTCAATAGGTTCGTCGGGGGCGCCAAAGACGAGATGCACTTTTTTAAAGTGTAACCCTAACAATTGAGTCATTCTTTTATTCGGGGTCAAGTGCCACTGGACTGTTTGGTAATCCTCCTCCGTGCTGATAAGTATTGACAATTCGTGCCCTTCTGCATTCACCTTTAAGGTGAGTCCTTTTAATTTCAGGGCCGCCAATTTGGTGTAGGAAAAGTTTTGAATGTCTGCACAAAAATCATTCAGCACATTGATGCTGCTTTGCAGATTCCAGTGATTTGTCATGTTCGTTTTACAATTTAACAGTGAAAAAGGTTAGGCAACTGATGGTTAGCTTTCCTAAACCGTCGAGGTTTAGGAAAGCTGGGTTAGGCAACGGTTAGCTTTCCTAAACCTTCAAGGTTTAGGAAAGCTGGGTTAGGCAACGGTTAGCTTTCCTAAACCTTCAAGGTTTAGGAAAGCTGGGTTAGGCAACGGTTAGCTTTCCTAAACCTTCAAGGTTTAGGAAAGCTGGGTTAGGCAACGGTTAGCTTTCCTAAACCTTCAAGGTTTAGGAAAGCTGGGTTAGGCAACGGTTAGCTTTCCTAAACCTTCAAGGTTTAGGAAAGCTGGGTTAGGCAAAGATTAGCTTTCCTAAACCTTCAAGGTTTAGGAAAGCTAGACACCGCGAAATTAAAAAAATAACCCTTCTATCGGTGAAGAAGCACTGGCATACCGTTTGCGTGGCATCCGTCCTGCCAAGTAGGCTTCGCGTCCTGCTTCAATCGCTTTTTTCATCGCTTGGGCCATTAAAATCGGGTGTTTGGCACAAGCAATGGCGGTGTTCATTAACACACCGTCGCAACCGAGTTCCATAGCAATCGCCGCATCAGAAGCCGTTCCCACGCCGGCATCGACTAAAATGGGGACTTTGGCGTTTTCTACAATGGTTAAAATATTCAGGGGGTTACGAATGCCCAATCCGGAACCAATGGGTGCGGCCAAGGGCATGACGGCAACACAGCCTATTTCTTCAAACCGTTTGGCGATAATGGGATCATCATTGGTATAGACCATCACTTGAAAGCCGTCTTTGACTAAGATACTGGCCGCTTCCAAGGTGGCCACAATATCTGGAAACAAGGTTTTTTCGTCACCCAAAACCTCTAATTTGACCAAAGAATAGCCGTTAAGCAATTCTCGCGCCAATCTGCAAGTACGCACGGCTTCAGACGCTGTATAGCAACCTGCCGTGTTCGGTAATATCGTGTATTTACTAGGCGAAATGACTTCAAGTAAATTTGGCTGTTTCGGGTCTTGACCGATGTTGGTACGTCGAATCGCCACCGTCACGATTTGCGCCCCACTGGCCTCAATAGCCAGCCGAGTTTCTTCTAAATCTTTGTATTTGCCAGTGCCGACCAGTAGGCGGGATGTGTAGGTTTGATCTGCAATCGTCAAATGCGTATCGTTAAATAGAAATTCTGACATGTTACACCTATGAGTTTGAAATTAAACGAGTTTGAATCTTAATGAATAATGAATAATGAATAATGAATAATGAAGTCATACGAGAGTTGTCCCACTTCGCAGGTGCAATCCACCTCTTGACATTTCTTCCTGTTTATCATAAACAATAGGTCACACTAAAATGAAAACATGGTGATCTTGCCTTGAACGATATTCCTATAAGTATATTATCTAGCATACTGCTTTTCCTCATTCTGTCTTCAGCATTTTTTTCGGCCGCAGAAACCAGCATGATGGCGATAAATCGTTATCGATTACGTCATTTCGTGGCGAAAAAACATGCGGGTGCCCAGCGCGTCAATGAGTTATTAGAACATCCAGACCGCCTTATTGGGGTGATTTTGTTGGGGAATAATTTCGTCAATATTTTAGCATCTTCCATCGGCACCGTGATTGCCATTGAACTGATGGGTGAAGCTGGAATTGCCGTGGCCGCCGCCGCCATGACGGTGATTGTGCTGATTTTTGGGGAAGTGACTCCCAAAACGGTGGCCGCCCTCCATCCTGACAGAATCGCTTTTGCCACTGCGATTATTGTGAAACCGTTGTTGAAGTCATTGTACCCCATTGTTTGGTTACTGAATAGTTCCAGTAACGGATTAATCAAACTCCTGGGGTTGTGGAGGGAACCCAATCAAAATTCGCATCGTTTAAATGGCGACGAATTGCGGACCGTGGTGTTAGAAGCCGAGGGAATTATTCCCAAACGTCACCAGCAAATGTTGTTAGGCATTTTAGACTTAGAAAAAGTCACGGTGGAACACATTATGATACCACGTCATGAAATCGTGGGTGTCGATTTAGAAGACCCCTTGGATGTCATCACCGAACAACTGGCCACCATTCAACATTCTCGTTTGCCACTGTACCGCGAGAGTATTGATAATGTGATTGGCATGATTCATGTGCGCAGACTGTTGCGTTTGTTTAAACGCAATGAATTAACCAAGGAGGCGTTGGAAAAAAGTGCGCGAGAACTGTATTTTGTGCCTGAAGGGACGCCGTTAAATACGCAATTGCTGAATTTCCAAAGACATAAGCGGAGAATCGGTCTGGTCGTAAACGAATATGGAGATATTCAGGGGCTTGTCACCTTGGAAGACATTTTGGAGGAAATTGTGGGCGAATTTACGACGAATCCTGATACTCTGAGTCCCAATATTCATCCTCAAGAAGATAGCACTTTTCTGGTGGATGGGAGTGTCACGGTGCGCGAGTTGAACCGTTTTATGCAGTGGCATTTACCTACCGATGGTCCTAAAACGCTAAATGGTCTGATTTTAGAATATTTGGAAGTGATTCCGGATGCGGGAACCAGTTTACGTTTGGAAGGTTATCCAATGGAAATTGTCCAAATAGCCAATAATGCCGTGAAAATGGTTCGCCTCTGTCCAACGCTGTGGCAGCCGCAGGTGCGGAAAAGAAAGGTAGTGAAAGGTAGTTGACCAAGAACTGGATAACCATGAATCCAAAGCGCAGCTTTGTCCGTGACTTGGCAAAGCGACGCTTTGGACTCCTGGAAAGGTATAATTAATTCTGGAAATGTGTTAATCATAGTAATATTCTCCCAAACTGGTGCGATTCCCTTCTTACGTGCAATAAGAATTATTGCCACCTGCGAAGCGTCGCAACGGCGCAATATAGTAATATTCCTTTAAATCTGTACGATTTCCTCTGGAGCGCAATAAGAATTATTGCGCCCGCGTAGCGTCGGCGCGAAGCGCAAGAATTTGGAGGACGTTTCAGAGGGAATGGTACAAGTTTGGAAGACTCTCTTGCGCTTCGAGCCGCAGGGGGCGCAATAATTCTTATTGCGCTCCAGAGGATGTGCAACGGCGCAATAATTCTTATTGCGCTCCAGAGGATGTGTACAAATTTATAGAAATATTACTATAATTGAAATTATAACTCCTACAGATAATAACCAAATGGCTAACAAACCTTTACTTTTTCGTATCACTACCATTTTGAACACATTCTTGCTACTCGGCCTTCAACCACTCACCACGGTTCAAAGTGAACCACTTCGAGTCTCCGAAGCCGAGAAAGAGATAGTCGAATCATTGATGGCTATGGACCTAGAAGAATTAATGAATGTGGACGTCATCAGTGCCTCCAAAACCACCCAAAAAACCTCGGAAGCCCCTTCCTCTATGACGGTGTTTAGTCGACAAGAACTCATTGCGATGGGGATTACTTCGGTTGAAGAACTTTTGAATTTCGTGCCTGGTTTTCAAGCCACTCGTGAAATGATTTACAATCAAGGATACCGCGTGGTCAGCCGTGGTCAAAGTACCCCACAAACATCTTACAACGTGTTGTTTATGATAGACGGACAACGTCTCAACACCGATTTCACCGGCGGGGCTTTGGCCACCAACCACTTTCTCACTCTGGCAAACGTCAAACAAGTCGAAGTGATTCGCGGACCAGGTTCTGCACTCTATGGCACCAGTGCTTTTACCGGTGTGGTCAACATCATCACGACCACCGATAGTAATAACGCTTTCGCCAGTGGCGGCAATCTCAATAGCCAAGAATTTTACACTAATTTGTCTCACTTGGGAAAAAATTGGCAAACTTCGTTGTTTGCCCGGTATTTTCATGACGATGGCCAAACTTATGGATCCGGCTATTTGCCCAGTGATCCGTATGCCACGCAGGCCCATGACCCACGTTGGGGAACCGAGGTACGTCTCAATCTGGCCTGGAATAAACAAGTGTCGTTGAATTTTCAACATAAGGAACGTCGATTCGAAGATTTTTTAGGTGGTCGCAACCTTTCTCTTGAGGGCACCAATTTTTTTGACAGTGAACAGGATATGGTCGCGCTTAAATATCATTTGCTGGACACTGAACAAGGAAAAATGACGTTGTATGGCCAACATTTAAGGGTGACAATGGAAAACGCGAGTGGCTATCTGGTGAAAAATACGACGGCCCGGGAACTCACTTTTTCAGAAGAACACGAATGGCTATTTGGCATCGATGGCTATTATCAATTAAACCCACACCATGATTTATCGGTTGGGGTAGAATGGCGTCAGCCAGAGTTGACGAATCGCTATCTGGTCAATACTGACTTTGTCACCGGTGACGTGATTAGCCGGCTTGGTTACGCAACTAGGAAACGCAACGTGTTGGGCTTGTATGTACAAGAACAATATCATTTCAGTGACGCTTTAGAAGCAACGTTAGGGGTTCGCTATGACCGCTATTCAGATTTTGGGAATACCACGAATCCCCGATTAGCCTTGGTGTACACCATGACTCCAGAAACCAAGTTTAAACTGATGTACGGCCAAGCCTTTCGGGCCCCCTCTTATGTTCAATTAGGGGTCGGCGGGTTCGGCAATCCTAACTTGAGACCAGAAACAGTGAAAACTGCTGAATTGGCTTGGACCCAGCAATACGCAACGGTGCAAACGACGCTAACTCATTTTTGGAGTAGAACGGAGGATCGGATAGACACTGTGCTAAAACCAGGGACAGGACGAGTTTTTGCCAATCTTTCCAACTTAGACACCGCCGGTTGGGAATTGGAAACATCGTTTAAACGAGATAATCTGTTTCTACGATTGGCTTACACGTATCTGACCAAAACCATTGAAAATCCGCAAAATGTGTCTAACCAGATGTTTTCAGCCATCGCGAATTATCAATATGGTAACTGGAATGTTAACCTCAACGGTTATTACCATGACGAGATGGAACAGGATATTGTTGCACCGAAGGGAGGCTTTACGATGTTCACGATGGCTGATTATTGGGTATGGAACAGTGCCTTACGCTATAATTGGAACAAACATTTGACCTTCGTAGGGCGCATCCAAAATTTGGCAGATGACGAGTTTGCCAGTCCAACCAAGTCGACCAATTTTGTCATTGGCTTACCCAATCGGGGGCGTACTTATTCTTTGGGGGTGGAAGTGCAATTTTAAGAGTGAGGATGGAAACCGCGCTGGTGGACTAGAAGCGGAAGCTGGAGGCAACACTGGTGGACTAGAGGCGAAAGCCGGTAGCAGTTCTCCGTCATTTGATTATGTTCCACTCCCCCACCGGCTAAAGCCTCTAGTCCACCGGTATCTCCCACCAGCTAAAGCCTCAATACCATTAAATTAAGCACCATGAGTAGGGTGCGTGCCCACGCACCGATTAGATGTGGTGCGGTTACTAAAATGGTGCGTAGGACGCACCCTACCTTAACTTAATGGCATGGAGGCGTAAGCCTCTAGTCCACCAGTGCAACCCTAAATCATACCTTTAATTCCGCTTGTTCTCCCCCCTTGCCGATCACTTCAGCACTCTTAAAGGTAACATTCTCCTTTGGCAATTTTAACTGTTGGCCCGCGAAAAATTCTTGCAACGTCAAGATTTGCAACTTGGGGTAATGATGATTGCCGACTTTATGATAACCTTGTTTAGCAATCGTTTCCAACATAGGACGAGTCGGTTCGGCACGAGTCAGAAAGACACCCAATTCACATTTGTGTTTGACCATCGCCCCCAATAACGCATCAATATCTTTGGATTGAACCTTTTGCCCCCCTTTCACCTGAAAAGCTGCGTTCAGCTTGTCCGCTTTGGAAATGGCATAGACCGCAATTCCGTCGATACCCTTATCGGCACCTTTCTTGCCAAACATTGTTGAGAAGGCGCCAAACTCCATGATCCACCAATCTTGAAACGCAAAGGCATTCTGTTCCCAAAGTTTTACCGCACTATTCTCATCAGTAGGAATCCCGCGGATTTCAAATCTGGCCAAATCTCCTTGATAAGTTCCTTGCAACCGATGTTTGATGAGAGAAATGGCAAAGGGAGAAATATCGATCCCCAGCCACCGGCGCCGCAATCCTTCCGCCACGTCAACCGTGGTGCCACAACCACAGAAGGCATCTAACACCAAATCACCTTCGTTGGAACTAGCTTGGATGATGCGTTCTAGTAGAGTTTTGGGTTTTTGGGTGGGGTAGCCGAGACGTTCTTTAGCCACGGGGTTGATCATATTTATATCCGACCAAATATCATCAACCAACGTGATCCCCTTGCTGTCCTCTAAATACTGTTTATAGGAGTACCTCGCCCCCTTCTTAGTGGGTTCAATTAAACGTCCTGCTTCCTTTAACCGTTCAAAGGTCTCTTGACTATAAGTCTTTAAGAGGGTTTTCCGGTAATATCCGCGTTCATCATGCCATTTGAACCTTTTTAGATATTCCTCAGAATAGGAAGTCGAGGGAGGATTCCAGATATTATCCTCTCTCTTGGAATAAAACAGAATAACGTCATGGTTGCGGGGCAGTTGTTTTGCCCTTGATTTGCTACTACCGTTGAATGGAGTTCTCTTCCAGGTAATCTCATTCCGAAAATTCCTAACCCCAAACACTGCATCACACCCCGTCTTCAAGTAATGACTCGCCGTCGGGTCACAATGTAAATAAAAACTCCCCGTCGGTTTTAAAACTCGATGCAATTCCAGAATCCGCAACGTCATCATCACCAAGTACGGAAACACCTGTGGCGCAATATCCTGATAAGCGCGTAAGAGATGATACAAATGTTCATTCTGTAGCGTATCTAACTGTTGCATGGAATCATTGACATTTTTCAATGACCAGGTGTCCTCAAAAGCCAGACGTTGTACTTGAATCTCTTTATCATGAAAGAACACATTGTAATTGCGCTTCGAGTTAAAGGGAGGGTCAATATAGACTAAATCGACAGACTCGTCTTTTACATAATCTTGTAAGACGTTTAAGCAGTCACCTAGATAGAGATAGTTCATGTTGGTTAACCTCATTGATGGTATCAAAGCCAGAAGTCCAAGGTGCAATTTTGTCGACGACCTGGCAAAACTATGCGTTGGACTCTGGAATTATATATCAAGATTTCTTTGGTGACCATAACTTGAACAATTCATTTACCAGTTCCTGAAGTTGCCTTACCGCTTCGCTGAGTTCAGCCGTTTGAAAGCCATGAACCAGATGATTCCTGACGTTTAGCAGAGATTTTGCATTATCAAACTGTTCTATAGAGAGTTCACCTTGTGAATACAAATGGTTAATCAAAGAGGGGGTTGGAAATCGTTCGATAGGAAGAGTAATTAGAAACTTCTTCAAATACCGCATTTAAGGCCAAGTTTTCTGTTTTCATAATAACCTCATTAAGTTTATTGAACACGCAATGTTTTTCTAAAAATTACAAATTTTCAAGAATCACTAAGGATAAGACCGCACCAACAGGTTTATCCTCATCTGTATCTGTTAACAGTTTCTTGATAAAAAAACATTACTTGTGCAACACGACTCCTAAATAAGGTCGCTACGGTAAAATGTTATCGCGAGTGTTTATCTCCTCTTAAATAGGTAGAAAAGAAAAAAACACCAAACCAAAAACTTCATGATAGCAACATCAAAATTTCTGGTCCAGTGTCGTGAAAACCAAACAAAGAAACTCAGTTTTTGGGAAAAAACTGAGTTTCTAATAGAGTCTCCTGTCCCTATCTTACATCATATCCATCCCACCCCCCGGCCCGCCCGGATGATGATGTTCTTCCTTCTTAGGCAATTCCGCCACCATGGCTTCCGTGGTAATCATCAACCCGGCAATCGAAGCGGCATTTTGTAAAGCCGTGCGAGTCACTTTGGTGGGGTCTAAAATACCCATCGACACTAAGTCACCAAATTCCTCCGTGGCCGCATTGTAACCAAAGTTGCCAGTCCCTTCGGCCACTTTGTTCAATATGACAGAAGGTTCACCGCCACCGTTGGCCACGATTTGACGCAACGGTTCTTCCAACGCCCGGCGTACAATTTGGATACCGGTGTTTTGGTCGGAGTTAATCCCTTTCAGGTCTTTCAACGCTTTCACGGTACGAATTAAAGCGACGCCACCACCTGGTACGACGCCTTCTTCCACTGCGGCACGAGTCGCATGGAGGGCATCTTCTACACGCGCTTTCTTTTCTTTCATTTCGACTTCGGTAGCGGCACCAACTTTGATGACGGCGACGCCACCGGCCAGTTTGGCCACCCGTTCTTGCAGTTTTTCGCGGTCGTAATCAGAAGACGTTTCTTCAATTTGGGCACGAATCTGTTTGACGCGGTCCTCAATATCTTTGGAATTGCCAGCACCGTCAATGATGGTGGAATTATCTTTGGTGATAACGATTTTCTTCGCACTACCCAAGTCATTCAAGGTGGCTTTTTCTAAACTGAGACCCAGTTCTTCAGAAATCACCGTGGCGCCGGTTAACACGGCAATGTCTTGTAACATCGCTTTCCGACGGTCTCCAAAGCCAGGGGCTTTCACTGCGGCCACTTTGACGATACCACGAATGGTATTGACGACTAACGTGGCCAGGGCTTCACCTTCCACATCTTCAGCAATGATGAACAGCGATTTGCCGGACTTCGCCACGCCTTCTAAGACGGGCAACATTTCACGAATATTGGAAATCTTCTTGTCATGCAACAACACGAGAGGATTTTCCAACTCGGCACTCATCGTTTGTTGGTTATTAATGAAGTAAGGCGACAAGTATCCCCGGTCAAATTGCATCCCTTCGACCACTTCCATTTCATTGTCTAAACCAGACCCTTCTTCTACCGTAATCACACCTTCTTTGCCCACCTTACCCATCGCTTTGGCAATGATTTCACCAATCGATTCGTCGGCGTTGGCAGAAATGGTGCCCACTTGGGCAATAGCTTTATCATCCGTGCAAGGTTTCGACAACCTCTTCAATTCTTCCACCACCACGGCGACGGCCTTGTCCACCCCCCGTTTCAAATCCATGGGATTCATGCCGGCGGCCACGGCCTTCATGCCTTCGGTCAAAATCGATTGGGCCAACACCGTTGCCGTCGTCGTCCCATCGCCAGCAATGTCGGAAGTTTGAGAGGCCACCTCTTTCACCATCTGGGCGCCCATGTTCTCAAACCTGTTTTCCAACTCAATTTCTTTGGCCACTGACACACCGTCTTTAGTGACGGTAGGGGACCCGAAAGATTTCTCCAATACCACATTGCGTCCCTTTGGACCCAAAGTGACTTTAACCGCATTGGCCAGAACGTTGACGCCACGAATTAGATGATGACGCGCATCTTCAGAAAAACGAACTTCTTTAGCAGCCATAATACATACCTCTTAAAAAAAACGCTACGAGAATCTGGAAAGTCCAGACAGTTATTCGATAACACCCATGATGTCTTCTTCACGCATGATGACATACTCTTGACCGTCGATTTTCACTTCGGTGCCAGAGTATTTGCCAAACAACACGATGTCGTTGACTTTGACATCCAAGGCGCGGACTTGACCATTTTCCAGAATCTTGCCCTTGCCAACCGCTGCCACTTTGCCGCGAATAGGCTTTTCTGTGGCAGAGTCTGGAATCACGATACCACCTGGGGTTTTTCTTTCTTCTTCAACACGTTTGATAACAACACGGTCATGTAAAGGACGAATTTGCATATTTTGTCTCCCTATTAACAAACAACGAGGTCTAACGATTACGTTAAGATGAGTTAGCCAATGTCAGAATATTCAGTTGCTGACATTCAAGCGCAATAAATTCAGTACCATTTGTATAAAATCTATTAGCACTCTACTCTACTTGCTGCTAATAAATAAGGTCAACAGGAAATGATCTCAAGGGCACCCGAAGATTTTTTTATTGTCAAAAATGATTTACCAAATTTTATGGGATTTACTCAGAAAAAGGAATATCTTTTGCATCTATACTGTGTTGGATACTAAAAACCAAGGGTAAATTTATGAAATCACTTAAATATTGCATACTTATCTGTTTATTATTCCTTAGCAACTTGCCAGCACATGCCGCAGAAGCCACTTCTTACAGGGGGGTCATCGGGTGGTTTGATAACGGCCGCGGATTTGGATTTATTACGCCCAGCGGCGGAATCACTGGAAATGTTTTTGTACATTTCAGTGCTATCCTTACTGCGAAAAAGGATGACGCTAAAATCTTGACGGAAGGGCAACCAGTGCTATTTCAGTTTAGAGTCGTTGAAGGACAAAAAAGGGCGATTTGGGTTAAAGTGATAAATTAGTGATTCCACACAACCCAGCCGCCGTTGTCAAGTCAGAATAGTTTTGAATATACCTTAGTGTCAAGATAAAAACAGACCAAGAAAACATTTTATCTTAATATATAGTGGTAGGATAAGGTATAATCAATGGAATTATTTAGCAAAAATTCAGATACTTCACACCTTGAAAACGCTTATTAAAATAACGCGCTATTCCAAACATATAGTAATATTCCTATAAACTTGTACGTACCCTCTGGAACGCAATAAGAATTATTGCGAAAAAGAAGGAAGTTAGTCCATAAGCCGGATTCTGTTCATCCATTCTTGATAAGAACGGATGTGACTGCCATTCATCTAGGATGTTTGTCACCAAACACCTCCAGCGACTTACCCAGGAACGATGCGGACCACATCTGTTTCAGTCACCTTAAAAATCACAGTACACTCAAACGGTTCCTCTATTTAGTCTTGCACCAGGTGGGGTTTACCATGCCCCCTATGTTGCCATCGAGGCGGTGAGCTCTTACCTCGCCTTTTCACCCTTACTTGTTTGTCACAAGCGGTATTTTTTCTGTGGCACTTTCCGTAGGTTTACACCCCCCAGGCGTTACCTGGCACCCTGTCCTATGGTGTCCGGACTTTCCTCTACTGTGACGTAGCGACAGTCTTGACTAACTTCCTAAACCACAGTATAGAACAGTGGAAAGAAAATGTCTAGTTTTTTTTATTCCTTTATTATATAAAGGTAATAATTCAGGAGTCCAAAGCGTAGCTTTGTCCGGGTCACGCACAAAGCTACGCTTTGAACTCCTGGAGTTGCTACGCTTTGAACTCCTGGAGTTGCTACGCTTTGAACTCCTGGAGTTGAGTGATTCCTGGTTTCCTTTTACAAATTCCGACTCACCCACGTCAACGTCCGATCCTCCTGTTCCAAAGTGGCTGTAAATCCCAACTTATTCATCAATTTTAACATGTTATGATTACTACTTAACACCTCTCCCTGCATAACCTTCAACCCTTTGGCCCGCGCCGCGTCCATCAAAGAAGTCATCAATTGTTGCGCAATGCCACGATGTTGCCACTGATCTGCCACCACCAAGGCAAATTCACAACTTTCGCCATCTGGATTAATCGCATAACGTGCTACGCCCAGTTCCAATTCTTTGCCATCTTGTTCAGTGACCACCACTAATGCCATCTCGCGGTCATAATCAATTTGGGTAAAACGTACCAACATGGTGGGAGTCAATTCGTGCAAGCTTTGCATAAAACGAAAATAGCGCGATTCATCAGATAGATTACGGATAAACTCTTGTTCAATATCCGCATCTTCTGGACGAATGGGGCGAATGGTGACATCGGTACCATCTGGCAATTGCCAATATTTGACCAGGTGAACTGGGTAAGGATAAGTGGCCATGTGGGCGTAACGGTCTGGAGAAGGCGTATAGTAATTGACCACCACCCGGGCATCGACTGCAACCACGCCGTCTTCGTCTATAATCAAAGGATTAATGTCCATTTCGTGTAACCAAGGTAGTTCACAGGCCATTTCAGACACTCTTAACAAGACCTTCTCCAGCGCGTCACGTTTCGCTGGGGGGAGATGACGAAAGGCACCTAATAATTTGGCCGCCCGCGTCTTATTAATCATCGTGTTAGCGAGATAACGGTTGAGAGGTGGCAAGCTGACGGCTATATCTCCTAAGATTTCTACCATCGTGCCACCAAGACCAAAACTGATGACAGGTCCAAAAACTGGGTCCCGAATGATTCCAACCATCAATTCCCGTCCATGTGGCTTACGCACCATGCGTTCTACCGTAACCCCGTCCAGACGGGCTTGTGGACATTTTTCCCTAACTCGTTGCATAATACATTTGAAAGATTCGCGCACCGCCTGGGCACTGTTAATGTTTAACTTGACTCCGCCGACATCACTTTTATGCACAATGTCAGGTGAGTTAATTTTCATGGCCACGGGGAGGCCGATAGATTCTGCTAAGACTAACGCTTCGTTAGGACTGTGGGCGATGGCAGTGTTGACTACAGGGATGCGAAAGGCGCCTAACAACGCTTTGGATTCCATTTCAGTTAACACTTTGCGGCGTTCTGCTAACACGCTTTCAATAATGATGCGTGCCCCTTCCACATCCGGCGGATCCACTCGGCCTAACGGTCCTGGCGTTTGTAACAACAATTGTTGATTTTGATGATAAGCAGACAGATAACAAAAACCTTCCAACGCGGTTTCTGGTGTACGAAATTCAGGAATCCGCGCTTGTCCAAACAGACGCCGACTTTCTTTCACCTGAGTACCTCCCATCCAACATGCCAAGATGGGTTTCGTCGAATGTTTAGCCAATTCGACAATCACTTCTGCCGTCTCCAATGGGTAACTGGTGGCTTGCGGAGTCAAAATGACCAGTACCGCATCGACATTGGGGTCTTGAAGACATAGCGATAGCACCGTGTGATAACATTCGGCAGAGGCATCGCTGGTCATATCTATCGGGTTACCATGCGACCAAGTGGCAGGCAAGTCCTTGTTTAAACTAGCCAACGTAGTGGCAGACAGTTCGGCCAGCGGAATACCTAAATCAGCACATCGATCCGTCGCCATGACGCCAGGGCCACCGCCATTGGTGACAATCGCTAACCGATTGCCTTGGGCTTTATAACGAGACGCAATCGTTTTCGCCGCCGCAAACAGTTGACCAAAGGTATATACGCGCACCACGCCCGCCCGTTGCAAAGCGGCATCAAACGCATCATCGCGTCCAATCAGGGCCCCGCTGTGAGACATAACAGCTTTGGCCGCACTGTGATGGCGACCACTTTTAATCACAATGACTGGTTTCATTCGCGCCGCCGCACGCAGTCCACTCATAAAACTGCGGGCCTGATGAATGCCTTCGATATAAAGTAAAATGCCCTGCGTGTGCGGGTCGGAGACCAGATAATCAAGAACTTCCCCAAAATCTAAATCTGCCGACGTGCCCACGGAGACGACGGTAGAAAAACCGATGTCATTGGGCACGGCCCAATCAAGTACCGCAGAACATAAGGCGCCGGACTGGGAGACCAAAGCCAAATTGCCGGACTTGGTACGACCTTGCAACAAAGTGGCATTTAAGTTTAGATGAGGACGTAAAATGCCTAAACAGTTCATGCCCAGCAAGCGAATGCCATGCCGTTTTGCCGCGGCCACCACTTTCTTTTCCAACTTAACACCTTGGGCGCCAGTTTCGCTAAATCCTGCTGAAATAATCACAGCCGTTTTAACACCGTATTCGCCACAAGAGTCGATGACCTCTAACACTGTGTTAGCGGGTGTCACAATGACGGCCAAATCCACCGGTTTGCCACCCAACTCGTTGAGAGATTGATAGGCCACTTGGTCTTGGATGACTTTGTATTTCGGGTTAATCGCATATAATTCACCCTGATAACCATTTTCCAATAAATTTTTTAAGACGATATATCCTATAGAATCTTCCGTGTTACTGGCGCCAAAGATGGCAATAGATTTGGGGGAGAATAGGGGTTCTAAATAATGTTTACTCATGGGACACCGTTTTTGAAGGGTTATAATATTTATAGTATAGCATAATTTGTGCAACGCACCATAAAATTTATATTATGCAGATATATAAATCATTTTTGGGATTGTGCAATGCAATATCAAGGTCTCTAAATAACGGAATTTTCTTCAGCAGACGTGGAACGATGGTGGAGTCCAAAACACGTTTTGGGACGCGGTGGAACGATGGTGGAGTCCCAAAACGTGTTTTGGACTCCACCGTCCCAAAACGTGTTTTGGACTCCACCGTGGGATAACCACAGCGTATCCACCTCCCGTTCTTCACTTTGACTGAAATAAAAAATACTTGTGCAATGCAAAAATGTCATAGTACAATTTCCTTCTAGTAAGACTTGGAAAACTGATTTAACTCAACCTTTCCCATCTTGCAATAATCATCACCAATCACAATTTTCAAGGAGTTTTTCTAAAAATGCTTATCAAACTGTCAGATGGCCGTGAAATCCCAGTCGAGAGTCACAAGGTCCGAATCGTTCAAAAAATCCAACTGATTCCCGTCACAGAACGCCTCCGGGCGATAGAAGAAGCGGGCTATAACACATTCCTGTTACGCACCCGTGACCTCTTTATGGACATGTTGACCGACAGTGGCACCAATGCCATGAGTGACAACCAATTGGCTTCCATGATGGTGGCCGATGACGCCTATGCCGGGTCAGAAAGTTTTTACAAACTGGCCAGTGCCGTAAAAGACGTGTTCGGTTTTGAATACAGCCTACCCGCCCATCAAGGCCGGGCCGCCGAACATCTCTTGGCCAAATTGTTTATCAAGCCAGGGGATGCCATTCCCATGAACTATCACTTCACCACGACCAAGGTGCATTTTGAATTTCTGGGTGGCACGGTGTATGAAATTTACACCGACGAAGCGTTGAAAACCGAAAGTACCGTCCCCTTCAAAGGGAACTTGGACTTGAATAAATTCCAAGACTTGATTAAACGCTATGGACCTGATAAAGTGCCCTTTGTGCGTATGGAAGCCACTACCAATCTGATTGGCGGGCAACCGTTCTCCCTGCAAAACCTCCGCGATGTCAAAGAGATTGCCACCAAACATGGCATCCCCCTCTTTGTCGATGGCAGTTTGATTTCCGAAAATGCGTATCTGATTAAGCAACGCGAACCGGGCTATCAAGACAAATCGATTCAGGAGATTATTTCCGAAATCATGGGACTGGCCGACATCATGTACCTCTCCGCCCGCAAGAGTTGCAGTGTCCGCGGCGGCTTAATTGCCACCAACAACAAAGCCTACTATGACAAAATCTTACCCTGGTTACCCGTCTATGAAGGCTTCTCCACTTACGGCGGCATGTCCACCAAAGAGATTGAAGCCATGGCGGTAGGCATTCGGGAGATGACTGATGTCAACGTAGCCGGCAGTTCTGTAGAATTTGTCAAATATTTCGCAGAACGCTTGATAGCCAAAAAGGTCCCCGTGGTGACACCTCCCGGCGGCTTAGGCTGTCACGTCGATGCCAAACGTTTCTTGCCCCACCTGACTTCCTTCCAATACCCAGCGGGGGCTTTAACAGCGGCGATTTATCTCGTCTCCGGCATCCGCAGTATGGAACGTGGCACCGTCTCCATGGAACGAGACAAAGACCGCAACGAAGTGGCTTCGGACTTAGAATTAGCCAGATTGGCAGTCCCTCGGCGCGTCTATACCATGTCCCACATTGAATTTGCCGTGGACCGTATCAGTTGGTTATACCAACACCGCGATTTAATCAAGGGACTGACCTTTGTTGAAGAACCCCCCGTGTTGCGCTTCTTTTTTGGCAAAATGACAGCCCAAGAACAATGGAGTCGGAAGTTAATGGAAGCCTTCCAGAGTGACTTTGGGGAAGTGTAATTGTTGAGAAATCATTAACCAGCCCCCCGTGGGACTAGAGGCTTCAGCCGGTACCACGGGACTAGAGGCTTCAGCCGGAGGGTTTGAGGGAATTTTAAATATCGGGGGGATGCCTACCACCGGCTAAAGCCTCAATGCCATTAAGTTAAGGTAGGGTGCGTCCCACGTACCTTATGGGAAACCGCACCGTGCCTAAGTGGTGCGTGGGACGCACCCTACCCATTGGGCTTAACTTAGAAGCCTCTAGTCCCGCGGTTCTACAAAGAAACTTAGATACCCATCTATCAACCTTTTTCGGTAGTGAGGTAATGTGGGTGAAATGTCTGAACTCTGATTAGAATGATTTTCAGATGGACTCTGATTAGTCAAGCCTCCTTTCATAGCCCTCATTTAATCATTTCAATCAGAGTTCAAGACCGACGAGAAACCGCACGATATTTCACCCAGATTGCATCACTACCCATTTTTCAAACCTATCAAGGAATCATATTTATGGCCAACGAAGTCTGTTTTAAACATATCCACCTACCCAATTCCTGGACCCTCCCCGTTTATGAAAGCACCGGCGGTTACCAGGCATTACGGAAAATTTTACAAGAGAAACCCGCGCCTCAAGAAATTATCAATACCCTCAAATCCTCCGTCCTCCGCGGCCGCGGCGGCGCCGGTTTCTCGGCAGGACTGAAATGGAGTTTCATGTTACCCGTCCGAGATAAACCCATCCCTAAATACATCGTTTGCAACTCTGATGAAGGCGAACCCGGCACCTTTAAAGACCGGGACATTTTGCGCTACAACCCTCATGCAGTCATTGAAGGAATGGCTATCGCAGGTTATACCATTGGCGCCACCGTCGGTTACAACTACATCCGCGGCGAATTTGCAGAACCGATTGCCCGTTTTGAAGCGGCCCTAGAAGAAGCCTACCAAGCCGGACTGTTAGGCAAAAATATTTTGGGTACGGGGATAGATTTTGACCTTTACACTCACCACGGGGCCGGTGCCTATATTTGTGGAGAGGAGACCGCCTTGCTAGAATCCATTGAAGGGAAAAAAGGTCAACCGCGTTACAAACCACCTTTTCCTGCGGCTTACGGTCTATATGGCAAACCCACCACGATTAACAACACGGAAACCTTAGCTTCCGTACCAAGCATTATCAACAACGGCGCCGACTGGTTCTTGAAACTAGGCAAACCAAACAATGGCGGTGCCAAACTCTTCTCCGTCTCTGGACATGTGAAAAAACCAGGGAACTATGAAGTCCCAATGGGCACTCCCTTTGCCGAACTCTTTGAAATGGCCGGCGGAATGCGCGACGGAAGTCAACTAAAAGCCGTCATCCCCGGCGGTTCCTCCACCCCAGTTCTCAAAGGAGAAGTGATGATGGGGTTGACCATGGATTATGACTCCATTGCCAAAGCCGGTTCCATGCTAGGTTCAGGCGCCGTCATTGTGATGGACCAGAAGACTTGCATGGTCAAAGTCTTATCCCGTCTCTCGCACTTCTATGCCGAAGAATCCTGCGGCCAATGTACCCCCTGTCGCGAAGGCACCGGCTGGTTAGCCAGAGTCGTCCACCGCATTGAACATGGCGAAGGGCGTCAAGAGGACTTGGATTTATTGGCAGATGTAGCTGATAAAATCTCCGGGCGCACCATTTGCGCCTTGGGAGACGCGGCGGCTATGCCAGTGGCCAGTTTTGTGAAGACGTTTAGGGAAGAGTTCCAGTATCATATTGATCATAAGCGGTGTATGGTGTAAAACCTCGCTTCACGGTGGAGTCCAAAACAGGTTTTGGACTCCAAGATTACTTTAAATAACGACTCACATGGGCCTCATTTCCATCGACATTCAACTTAGCAACCCCGCTGCACCTCATTTAAAACCCATGACCGCGACAGCATTGGTTGATACAGGCGCCACGACGCTTTGTGTTCCCGAATTTGTAGCGATTCAACTACAATTACAGGAAAGCGAAAAGCGGGTGGTGAACACCGCAGATGGCAAATCTCATGTTGTTCCTTATATGGGGCCTCTCAAAATTCAGTATGAAGGTCGTACCTGTTATACGGGTGCGATTGTGATAGGGGATACCATGCTAATGGGTGCGATTCCATTGGAGGACATGGATTTGAACCTGTTGCCAGCCGAACGAAAGGTGGTGGTGAATCCGAACAGTCCGAACATTCCGTCGGCAATCGCCAAATGAGAGACTTGGGTAGTCTGTCAATTTTCGATAGTGACGCACAAGATAGTGGTGACGGCCTTCAAACCTGTCAGGTTTAAATTAAATCACTATCTTGTGCATCACTACCCATTTCGAAATCCAAAACACGTTTTGGACACGTTTATTCCCGTCCAAAACGTGTTTTGGACTCCTTATGGTGAGGCATTTGGGGTTAACTTAACTCAAATACCTTTTCCAATTTTTCCAACTCCGTCTCACTGAAGCCCGCTTGCAAACGGGCTTCGTGATTTAAGGAACTGTGCAACCGGCCGCGGAAATACTGTTTTATCAAACTGAAGAAAGTCGCTTCTGGTTCTACTTGACGTTCCGCACAGAAATAGGCAAACCACCGAGACCCGCAGGCGACATGGCCAATCTCATCGCGTAAAATAATGTTTAAAACTTCCACGAGAGGAGTCAAGTGATATGATTGTAATTTATTCAGAATCGTGGGAGTGGCATCTAATCCGCGGGCTTCTAACAGGCGGGGGACTAAGGCCATGCGGACTAAGACATCATGGGCCGTGTCGATGGCCATTTCCCATAAACCATTGTGGGCGGGGTAGTCGCCATAAGCATAACCGAGTTTCTGTAACTGGTTTTGTAATAACAAGAAATGCGTTGCCTCCTCATCGGCCACGTTAATCCAGTCAGCATAAAACTCGGTAGGTAAGTTCCGAAAACGATAGACTGCATCCCAGGCTAAATTGATGGCATTAAATTCAATATGCGCCAACGCATGTATCAAAGCCGCTTGCCCCGCTGGTGAAGTCAAGGTACGACGTGGCACGTCTTTGGGAGAAACGAGACGCAAATAAGAAGGTTGGCCAGGGGTTACAATAGGTTGTACAGAGGTACTGGCTTCAGTGTCAGCCAGCGATAATTCTCCCGCCCGCCAGGCTTGGGTCGTGGACTGGGTGAGTTGCACCTTATCCGCAGGGTCACAAGCCATGAGGCAATGGTAGGCAGCGTCAAAAACAGTGATTGTCATAGTGATATGTGACTTTTATAAAAATGAGCCGATGATTTTCTCTGGAGGAATATGGTATGCAGTTGCGCTTTGGACTCCTAGAGGCGTCCTCTTTCATCGCGCATAAATCCAAGCAGTGGCCACTCCAAATTGCGAGTCAATGCCATGACTTTGAAGAGTTCGCCCATTTCACTGGGTAAAATTAACATCTTTGCCTGTTGCGCTAATCGCAAATAATGGCTATCATTATAATCGTATGCAGATAACAAGGCAGGCAAACCACAGGCTAATAAAAAATTGGCTTGAGTGGTATAACCTGCGACGTGTAACCCCGCAGTCTGGGCCGCGTCGGCAAGGGCGGTGAAATTGACATGTGCCGTGATGTCTTGCAAGCCAACCAAAATCAAGGGGTTAGTATGGGCTTGATGTTGGTAATGACACATCAGAGTTCCTTGATGACGTTGTAAATGATAATATTCTCGGCTAGGAAAACCGTAATCAATTAACAAAACCAGCCCCGTTTCCAAACAGTCTGCTATGGATTGTATCCAACTGGGTAAAGCCAGATGGATTTCCGAAGTATATGGAATCGGGAGGATCGGGCGCAATTGTTCCACTTGAGTACGCAATAATTCATTGCGAGTGGGGAGGCATTGCCAGATAAATTGCGTTTCATCATAACTCACATAGTATTCGAAAACTTCTTGTGCTTCTAAACAAAAACGTTGCACTGGCAGGGCGTCTAAGACTTCATTGGCAAGGATGACGCCTTTTAGGGGTTGCGGTGGCAATGACTGAAGCCAGTGAACAAGATGACAGAATTGAGGAACGTGGGCTTGCAACGTGGCTTGTTGACGCTGTTGTAATTCGGCACTGACTTCTAAAATTAGATAACGTGACGGTAAGCAGTTCAAATTGGCCAATTCTTTTAACAAATCGGCAGCCATGATGCCAGAACCAGCCCCCAATTCAAAAATGACTCCTTGCGGAAGGGCAGTGAAGATTTGTTGACATTGACGGGCCAAACATTGTGAAAACAATGGAGAGATTTCAGGCGCTGTCACAAAATCTCCACCTACCCCAAATTTGCGGGCGCCGGCACTGTAATAACCTAACCCAGGGGCATATAAGGCGTGTTGCATGAAATCTGCAAAAGGAATAGCACCGCCAGCTTGGTCAATAGCTTGTCTGATGACAGAAGTCAATTGTTGACTATGTAGTGCGGCATCGGAATGGGGAGGGGGGAAGGGTAAATTGGACATGTTTGTTAGCGGAGAGTTAAGGTAGGGTGGATTAAGCGAAGCGTATCCACCTGTGTGTTTAAAGAGGGTGGATACGCTTCGCTTAATCCACTCCAGATGTGTTTAAAAATGGGTAGTGTTGCAGAGGTAATGGTATAGCGGTTTTGGAGTACGGAATTGATTCCGCTTGAAACGGAATCAATTCCGTACTCCAACGGAATCAATTCCGTACTCCAACGGAATCAATTCCGTACTCCAACGGAATCAATTCCGTACTCCAAAACCCATAACCATTACCTTTGCAACACTATCTAAAAATGGTGGATACACTTCGCTTAATCCACTCCAGATGTGTTTAAAAATGGTGGATACGCTTCGCTTAATCCACCCTACATTGGCCACTGATTTTTCTATTCTCCACTCTCCGCTAAATTATGACAACCACTCACCACATAGCACCCAATGATTTAACCAACAAAGTTGCCCTCATCACGGGTGGTAGCCGACGGATTGGCGAGGCGATTGCCCGTCAATTACATGCCGCTGGGATGAAATTGGCAATACATTATCGTCATTCGGAAACCGCCGCCCACGCTTTGCAGGCGGAGTTAAACAATCAACGGTTATCGTCGGTGTTGCTGTTGCAAGCTGATTTGTTGCAGGTGTCTAAAATCCACCGCATGATGCAGCAACTCATAGAACATTATGGCCGTTTAGATGTGTTAGTCAATAATGCGTCCACTTTTTATTCTACACCAATTGGTAAAACTGAAGAAAATGACTGGGATGACTTGATTGGGACCAATTTGAAGGCACCTTTTTTCTTGTCTCAGTTTGCGGCGCCTCATTTGACGACAACACATGGTTGTATTGTGAACTTGGCCGATATTCATGCTGAACGTCCGCTGAAATCTTATCCTGTCTATAATATTGCCAAAGCGGGGGTCGTCATGTTGACCAAGACGTTTGCCCGTGAATTGGGGCCGCAAGTACGAGTGAATGCGATTGCCCCTGGGGCGATTTTATGGGCGGAAAAGGAGACCGACGATGTGACTAAACAGCGGATTATTTCTAACACTGCCCTCAAACGTCCAGGGCATCCAGATGATGTGGCACGTACTGTTTTATTTTTGGTACGTGATGCCACGTACATGACTGGCCAGGTGATTGCGATAGACGGCGGGCGGACGTTGAATCAGTAAAGGGTGCCCAGGTGGAGTCCCAAAACAGGTTTTGGGACTTCACTATCATCCTACCCGACTTCCTCTGGAACGCAATAAGAATGATTGCGCCCCGTGTGCTTGCCGCGCAATCATTCTTATTGCGTTCCAGCAGGAATCGTATTCGGTTAGGAGAATATAACTAGATTTTCTGTAAACTATGCCAACTAATCTTCTTCCCATCAAACCCATTGACTACCAAAATGTCCACCTCTTCCTGTCTTTGGAAGAACCTCCTCCTCATGTGCAGGCCCTGGTGTATGAACAAGACACGGCCCTGGTGTTACAACCTCCTCATCTCCTCAGTTACCCTACCGAGAGTACCAATGAACTGATTCAGCAAGCCTTGCACACTCCCCCCCATCTGCCTGGCACGGTTGTAGTCAAGTCAGGTCACCCTCTGCACATTCATGCCGTGATTCATGACATGGATAGTGAACCCACTTGGCAATCGCAGTGGATAACCCAGGCTTTACTCAACATTTTACAAACGGTTGAACAACGTGAATTACATTCCCTGGCAATGCCTTTATTGGGAACAACACACGGTAATTTACCTGCTGACCAATTTTTTCAACTGTTGAAAATGGCAATGACTGAATTTTCCTTAGTTCACTTGGAACAGCTTTGGTTAATAGTAGATGAAAGGACAACTCTTGAAATTTTTGAGAAGTTATATCAAGAGATGGTCAATATTATGCGATAAACCGCTGGTGCAAAGAAACTCAGTTTTTGAACAAACTGAGTTTCTGATGGCCAATCATTCTGATGCCCCCCTTGCCTTTTCGATTCTCTACCCTTATAATAGTTTTGTATTATAAGATTTATCCGTAACACAATTATCATTCACTATTAAGGAGTCAATCATTATGGGCTTTTTCTCAAGCAAAACCGCAACTTCCACCGATACGTTTAATAAACAAGAAGCCATGTTAGCCGTGGCCCTGGCCACTTCCGCTGCCGATGGCAACATTGCCGAAGAGGAGGCGAAAGGCATTTTCGCTTATCTGTTGCAGATGAGAATGTTTGAGGGCATGACTCAAAAACAACTCTCGGACATCTTCAAAAAACTGGGCAAAATCCTGCAAACCGAAGGCGTGGGGGGTCTGGTTACCATTGCCAAAAACAGCCTTCCCGCAGAACTTCGGGAAACGGCTTTTGCCTGTGCGGTTGACATTGCGATGGCCGATGGCAGTGTGGAGGCCAGTGAACAAGCCCTCTTGGAAGAACTCCAAAAAGTTCTGAGTGTCTCTGACGACATTGGCAAATCCATTATCCAAGTGATGATGATTAAGAATCGTGCATAAATGAACGGTTGTCCAAACAGAAATAGGACTTACGCAACGACTTTTGCAACTCCTTGACTTTCCACAAGTACAAGAGATAACACCCCTCGAAGGGGTGTTATCTCTGCCGCAGTTTTGCGTAAGTCCTAAGAAACTAAGTTTCGGAAAGCAAACTTAGTTTCTTAATTACCCAGGACTTACGCAACTGTGTTTATAACTCTTTGATTTTACCCCCCCTATCCCCCCCGTACACGGGGGGGAATGACTCCCTCCCCGCGTGGGGGGAGGGTTGGGGAGGGGTGAATGCGTAAGTCCTATTACCGTTAATTTGGAAAGAGTTGGACAATTCAGGACTGTCATGCCATGAGTACCAAAATTTGTATGCACTGTCACGTCCGGGGACGAGTTCAAGGCGTCGCCTTTCGCTACTATACGCACAAAGAAGCCCAACAATTGGGAATCACTGGTTGGGCGAAAAATCTGAAAGATGGGCGTGTCGACGTCTTAGCTTGTGGGGAAGCCAGTGCGGTAGAAAAACTTGCCCTTTGGTTACATCAAGGTCCCCCTGCGGCACATGTGGAGGAAGTTAATTGCGCAAAGGCGGATAGTTCTCTTTGCCCAAATGATTTCACCGTGGGTTAAAAACCGAGTCACCAGGAGGAAAAAGCGTAGCTTTGGACTCCTGGTTATCTGGTTACTAGACGGGTACAAATACTGCATATAACTTCCGAATCTATGGAATGGCCGATATATTTAGAGTAAATGTCCTTGTTTATTGACATACCTCAATGCCATGTTATCCATACCGTGTAACCTTTCTGAGGTGATTAGCTGGTATGGAAACCGTCAATGGCATATTTAAAGATGGACAATCTCTAATTAGATTAAGCCGAGTCCTTATGAAAAAATGACTTTAATAAAACGTTTTCAGGACTTACGCAGCCGTTTTTGTAATTCGTTGATTTACCCCCCCTAATCCCCCCACACGCGGGGGGAATGACTCCCTCCCCGTGTGCGGGGAGGGTTGGGGTGGGGTGAGTGCGTAAGTCCTAGTTTTAAAATACGACTCCCAACCCCATTTTGAGGAAGAAAACCATGTCTGAACAAACCCCTGTCACTATTTCAGCAGTTGCCCTGAATAATACCGACTCTTCTGTGCTAAAGGTGGCTGCCACATTGTTAGAAAAACATGCTATCCCGGTCCAACTGTTGGAAGGGGCCGATACCAGCGGCACCATCATTGTCGTGGATATAGACACCCCAGCAGGCCGAGATTTTTACGAACACTTCGATAATCCACGTCAACGCATCATGCTGTTGTTGTCTAGTGATACCCTCAATGATCCACGTAATCTGGTCATCAAGAAACCTATTCGCGTCCAAACGTTGCGGGACGTGTTGATGGACATCTGTACGGGTTTTGCGCCGAAAGCGAAACAGACCCTGCCTGCGGGGGAAAAGATCAAAACTGCTACTCTTACGGATGCCAACAACAGTCTATTTTTTATTTTGTTAAAAGCCAAACAAGAAAAACAGGTTTTACAAATCTTTTGTTCCCCTTATTCCCCTTTATTTATAGACACCTCCAAAGAAATTGTAGCCACCTCCGCTTCGCGTGATACGTTGCGCAAAATTATCCAAACTGCCTCTGGGCAACTTCGAAGCACTAAAATATCTAGCCAGGACTTTGAAGTTTTGGCTAGAGGCCAATTGATGATACCTCTCAATCATCTCCTCTGGAGTGCCGCTTTATATGGTTCCTTTGGTCAACTGATTCCCGAACATTCACCTGATGTCCCAGTACAACTCAAAGCCTGGCCTAACCTCTCCCGTCTGGAGTTTGAAACGGACCACATGAAACTCGCGTCCATCATGGCGGCCAGGGCCATGAGTCTCAAGCAAGTCCAGGAGAAATTTCATCTCTCTTGGGACACGTTGGTAGGTTTTTACAATGCCACCTGGGCGACTGGTTTGTTGACCGTCAATCCTGCCAATTTGCCCACTGTGTCGGTCAAAAAAGTGATTGGTAAGACGGGACTGTTTGCGAAAATTGCGAATCGTTTGAGATTGGCCCATTAGTGGGGAAAAATGAATAATGAAGATTGGGTTTTCGCCGATTGGTTGATCTCGGTTTTCCCATTATTCATTATTCATTACTCTTCCCCCCGCAAATTCCTTCACCCACATCTTTGTCATCCCTGCTACTGCCACCGGCATCACGAAAAAATTGACCACTGGAATGATCATCATTATCACGACTGTACTCCCAAATCCCAATGCTAAACCGCGTTGACTGGCTAACAGTTGACGTTGTTGCGAAAACGAGAGAGAATGATTATCCGCCGGGTCATCAAAATATTCCAAGGCTGACATCCAAGCGCCAAACAGGAACCAGAATGCTGGTGCAACAAGATTGATAGGTGGAATCACGGAGAGTATGAGAAGACTCAGTAGTTGCCAGCCATAATAAAATAACTTTCTCACTATATCGCCCCATTTCCTGGGTAACTGTTGGAGAGATTGAAAGAGTGAAACCGTTGGCAAAGGTGTGCCCGTCAAATGTTCTTCCACCGCTTCGGCTAACATTCCATTGAAAGGTTCTGCAATGAAATGAGAGATCAATGTGAAAGTGAACAAGACGATGCCGATGAGAATTGTGATGAATGATGACCAGATAAGCCAACTTAACCAGGCCAATGCGTCAGGCACCCAATGTTGTTGAATGTCCTGGACCATTGGGTTAAATTGTAACCAACTCAGGTAGGCTAACACACTCAAGAAGAATGCGCTGATGGTAAGTGGAATGATGACAAAAATGCGAATGCTGGGCTTTGTAATGAGAGGAAAGCCGGAGAAGAAATAAAGGATACCTTTGATGAATTGGTTTAGCATGGGAAATGGATAATGGATAGTAGATAATGGATAATGAATAATAAAAAATAATGAATAATAAAAAATAGAGACCGGACTTACGGCTTACGCCTCAATGCCATTGCTGTTAAGGTAGGGTGGATTAAGCGTTAGCGTATCCACCAATGTCGGTGTCGGTGGATACGCTAACGCTTAATCCACCCTACATGGGATGGAGGCGTAAGCGGTAAGTCCGGCACTCATTATTCATTATCCATTATCCATTATTCATTACCCAATGACAATTCGTAGCTTCGTCCGCCGCAGTGGCCGCATTACCACAGCCCAACAACGGGCCTTAGACACTCTTTGGCCACGTTATGGTATTAAACTTGACCGTACTTTAAATTTAGAAGAACTGTTTGGTAGGTCCGCCCCAAAACATTTAGAAATCGGTTTTGGGATGGGCGATGCCCTCTTCGAAATGGCTAACAATCATCCTGAAAATGACTATCTTGGTATCGATGTACATCTCCCCGGCATAGGCAGTCTCTTATTGAAAATTGACACCGCCCAACTGACCAATGTCCGAACTTGCAATGCCGATGCTGTCACTCTCTTGCAAAATCATTTGCCTTCAGATAGTATAGAGACGGTTTACATTTTCTTCCCAGACCCTTGGCCCAAACACCGTCATCAGAAACGACGCCTCATTCAGCGTGAATTTGTCACCCTGTTGGCCCAACGTATTCAACCCGGTGGTTACTTATATTTGGCAACGGATTGGCAAGATTACGCCCAACAGATGTTACAAGTCCTTGATGCTGCACCTGAGTTCCTCAATACGGCAGGTTCAGGCTGTTTTGCCGTGCGTCCGATCCAACGCCCGCTGACTAAATTTGAACAACGGGGACAACGTTTGGGACATCAGGTATGGGATTTGATTTATTTGCGTAAATAAAATTTGGTAGTGATGCAATTTGGGTGAAATATCGTGCGGTTTCTCTTCGTCTTGAACTCTGATTGAGATGATTAAATGAGGGCTATGAAAGGAGGTTTGACTAATCAGAGTCCATCTGAAAATCATTCTAATCAGAGTTCTGATTGAGATGATTAAATGAGGGCTCTGAAAGGAGGCTTGACTAATCAGAGTCCATCTGAAAATCATTCTAATCAGAGTTCAGACAGAGAACTCACATTGCATCACTACCTAAGATTTAATTCACTTCAATGCCGCGAGAAACTAAGTTTCGGAACGCCAACTGAGTTTCTTAGAAACCATTTCTGTCAATAACTTTATGAGTCAATACTTCTCCATTCACCCCCAAAATCCTCAAAGCAGACTGATTAATCAAGCCGTTGCCATCATTCGGGACGGTGGAGTCATTGTCTATCCCACTGATTCCAGTTACGCCCTCGGTTGTCACTTAGACAACAAAGAGGCGATGGAAAGAATCAGTCGTTTGCGACAAATTGACAAAGACCATAACTTTACCTTAGTGTGCCGTGACCTTTCCGAAATTGCGACTTATGCTAAAGTAGAGAATATGGCGTTTCGTCTAATGAAATCGCTGACGCCAGGTCCCTACACCTTCATTCTCAAAGCCACCCATGAAGTCCCCCGGCGCCTCCAAAATCCCAAACGTAGAACCATTGGTATTCGCATCCCAGACCACGTCATTGTATCGGCCTTGTTAGAAGCACTGGCCGAACCCATTGTGAGTTCGACTCTCATTCTTCCAAACCAAAATACGCCAGAAACGGAACCTGAAACCATTCGGGAACTCTTGGAAAAACATGTTGACCTGATTATCGATGGGGGTCATTGTGGCCATGAACCTACCACCGTGGTTGACCTCATGGCAGAATCGCCAAAAGTGCTTAGACAAGGCAAAGGACCTGTGGATTTGTTTGAGGAAGAACACGAATAGGAGGTATGCAACCACATCTATAGTAGTCTGTAGGGTGGATTAAGCGAAGCGTATCCACCGCCGGTCTTTCTGGTGGATACGCGCAGCGAAATCCACCCTACGTATGGGAAATAAATACCAGTTTCGTTTTGCATAGGTACTTAGTAAGTTTTGAAATACGGGAAACCACCATCACCTAATGCCCTTATGATTTTTTGGAAAAACCAGAGTTTCTTTTTCAAACGACTTGAGGTAATATAACCTTGAATCATTTTGGACGAGGAATCACTTGACACCTCGCCTCATAGAAGGTTTTTTTAGGTAAAACAATATCATACACATCATTAAGGGGAAACAATTGAACACTTCAAGTTCTCAACGAGTCTTATCTGGAATGCGACCTACAGGGCAGTTACATCTAGGACACCTACACGGCGTACTCAAAAACTGGCTTAACTTGCAACATGAATACAAATGTTTCTTCTTTGTAGCAGATTGGCACGCCCTAACCACAGAATACGACAACACCAGCATCATCACAAAAAATGTCTGGGACATGGTCATCGACTGGTTAGCTGTGGGAATCAACCCCGGTGACGCCACTCTCTTCATCCAATCCAAAGTCCTTGAACATGCCGAATTGCACCTCTTACTGTCCATGTTCACCCCCCTGGGTTGGTTAGAACGGGTGCCCACTTACAAAGATCAGCAACAAAAACTGTCAAACAAGGACCTCACCACCTACGGCTTTTTGGGTTACCCCCTGTTGCAAAGTGCCGACATTTTGATTTACAAGGCCGGTCTCGTGCCCGTAGGCGAAGACCAAGTGGCCCACATTGAATTTACCCGTGAAGTCGCCCGCCGGTTTAACCACTTCTATGGGCGCGAACCCGATTTTGAAGACAAGGTCAAAGACGCCATGCGTAAAATGGGCAGTAAAAATGCCAAAATTTACAAAGAGTTACGCAAACGTTATCAAGAACAAGGAGAGACGGAAGCCTTGAACACCGCCCACGCCCTAGTCGAGACTCAAAGAAATGTCTCGCTGGGTGACAAAAAACGGTTGCTGGGGTATTTAGAGGGAGAAACCAAAACGATTTTGCCCGAACCTGCACCATTGTTGACACCCGTGGCCAAAATGCCGGGCTTAGATGGTCAAAAAATGTCCAAGTCTTACAACAACACCATTGCCCTGCGCGAGTCTCCCAGTGTGATCGAAAAAAAGATTCGTACCATGCCGACTGATCCCGCACGAATGCGGCGCACCGACCCTGGTGACCCCGAAAAATGTCCCGTCTGGCAGTTCCATAAAATTTATTCCGACGAGAACATCCACGAATGGGTACAAGCCGGCTGTCGTAGCGCCGACATCGGTTGTTTAGAATGCAAACAACCCATCATAGAAAGCATTCTGGCCGAATTGGCACCCATTCGCGAACGGACTCAACGTTACTTGGAAGAACCTGAATCGGTACGCGCCATTCTCACCGAAGGCAGTGAAAAAGCCCGCACCACGGCCCGCGAGACATTGGAGGAGGTGCGGGAAGTGATGGGATTGTTGTATCGTTAAACGGGCGCTGTGAATGAAGTTGCCCTTGGAGTCCGGAATTTATTCCGCGTGAATGAAGTTGCCCTTGGAGTCCGGAATTTATTCCGCTTCAATGGACGGAATAAATTCTGGACTCCAAATTCTCTGGTTTTGAACTCCTTGAAAATAAAACCTTCATGAACACTCAACTCACTCCCATCCTCATCCAAGGCAAACCCCTTGACCAATTGCCTTCTGATTTATATATACCACCTGATGCACTACGAATCTTTTTAGAAAATTTTGAGGGACCGTTAGACCTGTTACTCTATTTAATTCAACGGCAAAACTTTGACATTCTAAATATTCCTATCGCCGAAATCACCCGTCAATACTTACAATATGTGGAACTGATGAAAGCCCTACACCTAGACCTGGCCGCCGAATATCTCCTCATGGCCGCCATTCTCATGGAAATTAAATCACGTCTCTTATTACCAGTGCATCGAGAAGACGGTGACAATTCGGCCCCAGAAGACCCTCGTGCTAAATTAGTTCAACAACTGCAAGAATACGCCCGTTACAAACAAGCGGCCCTAGATTTAGACGCTTTGCCAAGGTTAGGACGCGACCTCTTTACTGTCTCCGCCAGTGTTCCAGAAATACCTAAAGAAATCATGGTCCCCAATATCCCCTGGCCGGCCCTTCTCCACGCTATGCGCGAAGTCATGGAACGAGTCGCCTTCTTCACTTCTCATCAAGTGCTACGTGAACCGCTGTCTGTGCGGGAACGCATGAGTTTAATTTTAGAGTTGCTAAAAACCCCGCAACCCATTGACTTCATAACCTTCTTCAACTTGGAAGAAGGCCGGGCTGGCGTGGTTGTCACCTTATTAGCGATTTTAGAACTGGTCAAAGAATCTCTTATCCAAATTATCCAACCTCAACCTTTTGACATGATACAAGTCATTCGTGTAGAAACCTTATGACTGACACTCTCACCTCCTCCGCCACGGCTTTACCATCCTCTTCGCCCGGTTCTTCGGAAATATTTCCTTTGGAGTACGGAATTTATTCCGTACCACTTAAACCGATTCTGGAAGCGGCCCTCTTTGCTGCGGACCAGCCGTTGACGCTGGAAGACTTGCAAGCCTTATTCGTAGCCGATGAATCTCCACCGCCACGTTCGACCTTGCGAGTGATATTAACTGAACTACGAGATGACTGTGACCCCCGCGGCGTGGAATTGGTAGAAACTGCCAGTGGCTTTCGTTTTCAAACCAAACCCAGTCTCACGCCTTGGATAAAACGTCTTTACACCGAACGGCCTCCCCGCTACTCCCGTGCCCTGTTAGAAACGCTTGCGATTATTGCTTATCGTCAACCGATTACACGCACTGAGATTGAAAATCTCCGGGGGATTAGCGTCAACCCTGAGATTATTAAAAAACTCCTAGACTATAACTGGATTCGAATCCTGGCCCACCGTGACACCCCAGGTCATCCCGCTTTATATGGCACGACCCGCGCTTTTTTAGAACACTTTAATTTAAAAAATCTCGATGCTTTACCTCCCCTGGCCGACCTCCGCGATTTGGATTCACAAGGTCTGTTGTTTCAAATTCCAGACGATTCTCAGGAGTCCAAAGCGTCAGCTTTGCCAGAGGATTCAGAGGAGTCCAAAGATTCAATTTTGCCCGACGATTCTCAAGAGTCCTCGGCGTCGGTGGCCCCCGACACAAACTCTATCACTTTAACTTAGGCTGGTATCATTCAGTTTGTATGGAGTGGGCAACGGCAAACCTGTTGTCCACCCTACACAGGCTGTTGTAATTCTAACGTGTTAAGTTATTCAACCGTTTTCAATAAACTGTGGTAGGTGGCAATTCTCGACACATAATATAAATTTCATAGATATAGACTACTCATGATTGAAATCCGGCAAACCGCAGAGTATGCCCGTTGGTTCCAAAACTTACGTGATCGGCAAGCACGGTTGCGAATCGACGCACGTATTCGTCGTTTGTCACTTGGCAACCCCGGTGATGTGAAGCCTGTCGGTGAGGGTGTTTCGGAATTGCGAATAGATTACGGTCCCGGTTACCGGGTGTACTTTGTGTAACACGGAAATTACTTCGTCGTGCTACTGGCTGGGGGCGATAAGCAGACCCAATACCAAGATATTCAAACAGCCCGCAAATTAGCGCGGAATCTATAGGAAAGCGTATGACTAAAACATTCACCCAGATTTGGAATGTCGCTGAACATCTGGAAACCGAAGAGGACATGGCCGCTTATTTAGAAGCCGCGTTGGAAGAACACGACCCGGCTCTGGTTACGGCGGTACTAGGTGATATTGCCCGTGCCAAAGGGATGATGCAAACAGCCATGGAAACCGCACCCGATGGGCAATGAAAAACTATGTTACCCCTCCTAGCCTTCTCCCGCCTGTTGCAATACCACTTCAATCACGGTTTGACTTAAACTAAAACCGTGGGAACAGAGTCGATCAATTTCAGGACGAATGACGGGTAACAACCCCAATTGCTTGGCCTTCAGTAAAATTCCTAACGTTCCAATTTTGTTCAAATGCAGTTCGGTTAACTTCCGACGTCCTCTTTTTTCATCCATTAACACCCAGTCCGCACCCATTTCTAGGGCCAACACGATGGTTTCAGCCTCCCCCAAGTCCAGGGTTTCTAGTAACGATTTTACTCTGTGCCGATTTGTCACACTGACAGTTTCTATCCAAGTCGAGGTTGTGACTTCGTGTTTTGCCCCGCCCACTTCTCGACCAAAAATGACAGTTTCTTGATAGACTGCTTGGGGAATGTAAATTTTGTCAAACAGTGAATGTAACAAATCAAATCGCCCAAGAGAGGCGAGTCCAATTAATGGTGTCGTATTTGAGACAATAATCATTCGACCCGGTGGACCTCTAAAGACTCCACCGCGGCAAATTCTTCCGCAAGTTCCGCCGGGGTATAATTCAGATAGGCAATTCCTCGTCTTCGAAGAAACGCCAAGAACTCGACGCGACTGAGATTTAACCAGTTCGCCGCCTTGCCCGACGAAATGCGTCCTTCGGTGAACAAGGATAAGACCAGCCATTCCGCCACCCGGTTTTGAATTTCGGTTTGGTCAAAGCCGAAGTGAAGGAATTGGTTGGGGAGGGTGATGGGAAACACGGTGGTTTGCATGAGGTTTATTCCTGTTTAATATAAAATTTTGACGACGGTCAAGGAGGATGTTCACCTGCGGCATAAATGTGAACAATTTGAAGTAAAAAAATCTTGTGTAGGGTGCGCGTCCCACGCACCACTAACCCGTTGCCAAAATGGTGCGTGGGACGCACCCTACTTGACTACGCAGCTTGCAAAATCGACTGTTTCCACCATTGTTTAAGTTCACTCCAATCCTCCTCGATTCTTTGTAAAACAAGCAATTTCGCTTCGGTATCGGTCTTATCTAGTTTCGCAAAATCATAATAAGAATCTACCGCCGGCACATAGCGATCCGGCAACTGGTTGGGAGAGGTTAAATAAACCTGTTGACAAATTAAGTCATCGTCCAGGTCGAGGGCATATAAGAAGCCGTCCACGGGATTTAAAATGAGTTCTCGCAATGACAGTTTTTGAGTGATATAGAGTCTTAAAAATTTTTGCGTGACGCGGAACACTAACCAACGATTGCAACGTTGGTCCACATCACACCAGTGGTAGAGGTAGTAATCACCATATTGGTTTTCAAACAGGGTTAGTAAGGGACCATCAAAGTAGATTAAGTCAACTATATCTCTTAGGTGGAGAGGAAAGGTTTTGAGTGGGTTACCGGTGAGGGATTGCATAATTATTCTCAACTTTTATTTCAATGATCCGATTGTCTTGAATTTCTTTGACAATTCAGTATGTTCAAATTCATGTAAACTAAAATGCCCATTGGCATCGACATCAGACATGACTCCATCCGTTTCATCCAGTCGGCCTTGGGCAATATGGGTGCCCAGAGATTCTTGAATATTGGGATGATCTTTTTTCAGTTCTATATATCTTTGATAAGCATTGGAGAAAGAGTCAAAAAAGGAGAGGGCATAACCTTGGCATTTGCTGACATCTTTTTTAAAACGCCGTCCATTCTTGCGTTCTGGTTTGATTATCAGCACAGGCAAAAAGTTATGTGGATGCTTCTCATGGTGAGTATCAAACACGAATCGGCAAGCAGTTCTTTCTTCCGCCTGATAGTCTGAAGGTGGACATGGCGTGACGAGGGTGGCCAAATATTGTTGGTACTTAAAAGGCATCATTGATGGTTCTCTCTTGTTATAGTTTTGAAAATGGTGGATACGCTTCGCTTAATCCACCCTACCTCATGTCCCCCTCCCCCTTCCCCTCTTCCATCAAACTAATAATTTTCTTCAAATACGCATTTTCCTGTTCCAACCGTTCCACCAGCAGACGATATTTTTCCAGTTCATGTTTAAGTTCCACTACTTCCATTGAACCAGAGGTAATGTGCGACTGGTTAAAGTGAGTAGCATGAGTATTGCAAGCACCGACCACATTAAATACATTCTTGTCACTAGCCCCAACCAGTTCCGATAGTTCCATGTCAAACACTTTGGCAATTTGTTTCAGTCGAGAGAGTTGTAGATTGGTGAGACTGCGTTCAATATTCGAGTAGGTATTGGGATGTATATTTAACTTCTCCGCCATCTCTGCTTGGGTCCAATGTTTGTCTTCGCGGATTTGTCTAATTCGTTCACGGAGTTCCATAGATACACATTCCGACTGTGTGAGGAGACACAGTAAGTCTGGGTGGACAGGTAATGAAATTCTTTTTAAGATTGATAGAGTGTAGATTGACCTCGTTCAACTACACGGGTTAACAAAAGGAAGTCACGCGATACACAGTCTCACTGGGTAACTTCACAGTGGGCCTGGGTGGACGGGTTAAAATTTCCTTTTGTTGTGTTCAATTTTTCAAACGGGCAGTTTATCACTGTTAGTTTGAAATTGTCAAGAGGTTTTTTTATGAAACTGTTAAGGTGCTGTTTTATCAGCACATTTTTTACAGCGTGGCTGCTTTTATCTATGGCAAGCTCTGTTGTAGCAGATGACTTTGTTGATCTCCTTGGATTAAATTCCAGCAAAGTTGGTGATTCAATGGGAGAAAATTTAACTGTATTTGAATTTGATAATGGTGGATATTACCTTGCAGCAACTAAAAAAGGTGTTATAGGAAAGCTAAAGCTTCCTGTCAATCTCTCAAAAACGTTCGAGGTTACTTTAGAAGTTTATGCGGGGCAAACCACTGGAAGTGACGAAATAAAAATATTCCTTCTAGCATCTGATGATACGAGGATTGGTGTAGGTGTAGCGAGTATGTTTGTTGGGTTTATCGGTGAGTATGCTCACGGCACAAAGTACACGGAATATCTCCCAGAGGGTTGGAAAGGGGATAATCTTAAACCAGCTTGGAATGATTTAAGACTCTCGGTTGCTGATGGGGAAGCTAAGTTGTATATAAATGATGTTTTTCTTGATAAAGTGACCCCAAACAGTCCAGATGCAAGTTATACCAATTTAGTAATAGACGGAATTAGAAGTGTTGACGGTATAACTGGTGTTGGTGTAAAAGGTACAGGAACAACGCCACCATCTAATGGCGGTAACTTTGAAGAAGGCAAACAAGCCGGTATTCAACAATGCGTTGCTAACCCAGCCTCTTGTGGTATCGCCGTGACACCTGGAAGTTGTGGTGACAGTGGCGCACATGCGGCCTTTAATCCAGGCACTGGGGAGTTACATATTCCCTTGGTAGATGTCCCAGGTGCGTTTGGACTGATGCAGACGTTTGATGTCTATTTGATCCAGCAACCGGCGACGTTTACGTTTGACTTGGATTTGGGGCGAATCGTGCAGAAATAAGGCACACTTCAGAAACTCAGTTTCTCAAAGAAACTGAGTTTCTCAGCGTCGACAGGTGCGTGGGACGCACCCTACTAGACCTTGAAGGTTTTGAAAACTTTCAAGGTCTTTTTAATTGGACCGTTGCAAAATTTTTCTACAAGACTATAATTAGTCAATTCACTCAACTAGCACACATGGTTCGATGAAATAAAAAGAGGTGTACATATAGTAATATTCCTCATCACTTGTACCCCCCCAACCCCCCCGCACGCGGGGGGGAATCACTCCCCCCGTGTACGGGGAGGCTGGGGGGGTATAAATGAGAAGGAATATTACTATACCATGTCTATCAAAGGATAAAAATCTATGGAACTATTATTTGAATCAACCGATAACTTCGAGAAAGACCTGAACCAATTCAATGACCAAGAAAAACACCAAATTGTGGCAGAGTTGAATCATCGATGCGCCACTTTAACAAATGGGTTTAAAGCCTTTTATAGACGGGCGGTCCGCCCACTTAAAATCAAACTCAAGAATGGCTTTGAACCGAGTCTTTATTCCTTACAGGTGAATCGAAATGTGAGGGTCATTCTCACCGTTGATGAAGACCCCTTATTCGAACAAATCATCATTACTCTGATGAGAGTGGTTCGTCATCAGGACCTAGAGACCGCTTTTCGTGGAATAGCGGAATCTCTCTACCATGGTTATATTCACTCTATTTCTGGTCACTCACCTTAAATCATGGCTGAAATCAAAGTATTGCTAGATGAATATGGGATTATTCACGAAGCTAACAAAATCCTGCCCGATGACCAACATAGACTGGATTTTTGGTAGTGATGCACAAGGTAGTGGTGATTGGCTTCAAACCTGACAGGTCTTCGAGACCTGTCAGGTTTAAACCACTACCTTGTGCATCACTACCGGATTTTTTGAGTGCATTGGCAGAACTAGAAGACAATTCTTGCCATAAAAACCAGAATTACCCGAAAACGAGACTGCATCGAGTGACAGGTTATGAGAAGGCCGTTTATAGAGCTGATATTAACAAAATCTCAGGTTGGCGTTTACATCTTCAATTCGACAAAAAAACCAATCAGTTACGGCTAAAAGACCTTATTAAAGGTCAAAGACATGATGATGTCATAAAAGTCATCAAATCAAAAAAGGGTCGGTATGAGTAGAAAGGTGTGTAGAATGCCTCCGACACGATTAGACCTTGAAGGTTTTGAAAACTTTCAAGGTCTTTTTAATTGCAAGGTTGCAAAGTTTTTCAACTTATAATTGGCCATGTTAAAATGAAAAAAACGGTCAACAAACCCAGTTTTCAAACAAAGACTGTCGATATTGAGAAACTGTCATTACACTCCTAAACTACGAGGCCAACATGCAAATTACCTTGGATTTACCTGATGAACTTGCCCAACAAGTGCTTACCCTTCCAGAACCGTCCCAGTTCTTGGCAAATCTTTTGAAACAGGTGCTACCAAACCGAGTGGCTACCGATTCCTGGGTGACTTTTTCCGCACAATTGGAACAACACGCGGTTGAGACTGGTATTCCCGACCTTGCTTTACATCACGATGATTACTTATCTTTACCTCTATGAAAAAATATGTGTATGTGGATACCGCGGCACTCATTGCCCTGGGTAACAAGACCGATAGTCTTCACCGACTGGCTAATCAAATCAATCAACGACTGATAGCAGAACAATATACGTTTCTTACCACGAATGCTGTCATTTTAGAATTGGCCAATGCTTTCAGTCGAGTACGCTACAAACCCTTGGTGATTAGTCTAATCGAAGCTATTCAACAATCTCCCAAATGGCATTACCTGACAATAGATGAAACCTTGATGGCGCAGGGTCTGAGTTTGTTCAAACAACAATTAGATAAAGATTGGAGTTTAACAGACTGTCTTGGTATTCATCTCGCCCGGCGATTTCAAATCACAGAAATTTTCACTACCGACCATCATTTTGAACAGGCTGGTTTCAAAATTTTGTTGAAGTAACCGTGTAGGGTGCGTCCCCCGCACCATTAGCCCGTTGTAGAAGCATCGAAAGGTGCGTGGGACGCACCCTACTAAAAAGTTTTGAAAACCTTCAAGGTCTTTTTAGTAAGCCAATACCAAAACTTAATCCCGCTAAGTTACTTATATCTGATTTTCTTCCTTTTGATAACTTCACTGGCCTCATCATGGAGTTGTCCCGCAATCACATCTCTCAAATAAAGATTACCATCAATCAATTGCAGGTGGATTCGCCAACCAGAGATTTTATCTATGTAGGCACGATAGACCGTTTGCTTAACACTTTCAATACGATGTAATCTGGTTCTCGGCCAACTTCTGACCACGAAGAAACTCCGTTTCTTTAAGAAACTGAGTTTCTGGGGTGCCGTTCCGGAAGACGTGCTAAGAAGAAACTCAGTTTCTGGGGTGCCGTTGCGTAAGGTGAGGGTAAGAGGGTAGTGGAGGATGGGCCTGAAACGCGGGTGCCACCGTTTGGAATCACCACAGGTTGCGAAGAACCAGAACGACGCCATAAATGCACAGTGATGACCAACAAAGCAGTCACCACCAGAAAAGCCAATCCAGCCCATACTGACCAGCCAAAAGTGGCCATCACCGCAAAAAGAAAACCGCCTACGGTGGCAACAATGTTGAAATCGTTGATAATATTGTCATTCGATGGATGAGAAGAAGGAAGTGTCATAGGTTAAGTTACTTTAGTCGTTTTAAGAAACCGAGTTTTTTGAAACCCCCCGGTTTCTATTCTTATAATGCTTAGATAAGTTGGTCAAAATTACACAAAATAGATACATTTAAAGAGAACCATTTTACAGCAATTTTCAACTCTGGCAATCTTACCACTAAAGAATTAACAGCGTAAAATATACATTATGTTGAGTGTCTATTCAAACTCACGCCGTGTATCGACTCGAGTCACGGGCTGACCCGACTCGAGTCACGGGCTGACCCGACTCGAGTCACGGGCTGACCCGACTCGAGTCACGGGCTGAGTCGATTCCACTCAGAATTTCGTGCGATCTACTGCATGACTACCAGAAATTATTTATGGATAAATAACAGAATGTGTTTATGCGATTAATATACTTATTTCAAGATGGATTAAAGATGTCCAAAGTATCCGTCAATTAATCAAAACTTACGCAAACCAGCTTTGCCTCCGCCTCGAAGGCGGAGGCAAAGCTAAACGACGTACTTTTATAAAACCATAGAATTACCAAAATCATTGCGTCAATCCTAATCATCGACACCGCGTTTGAGTCGAAGTGTTCCAGCGTTTGAGTCGAAGTGTTCCAGCGTTTGAGTCGAATCGGTCCGGCCCATGTCTTAAATTCAGAACTTAACGTAACGATTTTGGTAACCATATTGATTTTACAAGAGTACGTCGTTCAACTTTCCTAAATCTCCAAGGTTTAAGAAAGCTGGACCTCTTTAATCATGTTCACCACCGTAAGCCAATAAATATTTGCCCACCCTGCCCTAACTTGACACTTTCAACATTTCCGATAAAATAACACCCTCTATAGAAACTAAGTTTCTTTAAGAAACTTAGTTTCTAGTCTTCTGTACCGAAACTGACTGATTTGGTTGCGCCTCAGAACAAGGATTTTGACCTGCTGGCAAACTAGGCTGTTCTAATTCAAACTGTAACAAATGCCAATGGAGACAACAATTTTCGCTACAAGTTTCCGTGGGTGTCATGGTAAAAGAATAACTGTCAAAAAAATCGATCCAATTGGCTTGAGGGCTAACAGACAAAGTTGATTTAGTTGCAATAAAAGGTGTATGCTTATGAAACTGGGAATAATCCCATATATAGTACCCACATACCCAAAAGAGTAGCAAGATGCCTGACAAGATGAGTGCTTTCATGAGTGTTCTTAAATTAAGGTAGAAAAGAATATCCAAAAACTATCAAAGTGGTGGAGTCCAAAACATGTTTTGAACTTCGAATCCACTATCCACTATCCACTATCCACTATCCACTATCCACTAAGTCCACTATCCACTAAGAAGTTCACTATCCGCTAAAATGACTACCAACGTCGCCCAACTCCGCCAACTTTTTTTAGACTATTTTCATTCCAAAGGACACACCATTGTCCCAAGTAGTCCCCTCATTCCTGCTAATGATCCCACGCTTCTTTTCACCAATGCAGGGATGGTGCAATTTAAAGAAACTTTCTTAGGTAGCCAACCTCGTCATTACTCCCGTGCGGCCAGTTGTCAACGCTGTGTACGGGCTGGAGGCAAGCATAACGACCTCGAAAATGTCGGCTACACCGCCCGTCACCATACCTTTTTTGAAATGCTAGGCAATTTCAGTTTTGGAGACTATTTTAAACGAGAAGCAATTGAATACGCTTGGGAATTTCTTACCCAAGTATTAGCTTTGCCACCAGCTAAACTGTGGGTCACGGTCTATGAAAAAGATGACGAAGCCGCCGATATTTGGCTAAATCACCTCCAAGTTGATCCCACACGCTTCTCCCGCTGTGGTGAAAAAGACAATTTCTGGATGATGGGGGACACAGGCCCTTGTGGTCCTTGTTCTGAAATCTTCTATGACCACGGCCCCACCGTCCCAGGTGGTCCGCCCGGTAGTCCAGACCAAGAAGGCGACCGTTATATCGAAATTTGGAATCTCGTCTTCATGCAATATAATCGCAATACCCAAGGAGAGTTAACGCCACTACCTAAACCGTCGGTCGATACTGGAATGGGTCTGGAAAGATTGGCCGCGGTTATGCAACATGTTCATAGTAACTATGAAATCGATTTATTTCAAGCCCTTCTCCATGCTACCGCTAAAATGGCCGTCCATCTGAAAACTGATAACAGTTCTATGCGCGTCATTGCTGACCATATTCGCGCCTGCGCATTCCTCGTGGTGGACGGCGTTATCCCGTCTAATGAAGGACGTGGTTATGTCTTACGGCGCATTATACGCCGGGCTATTCGGCATGGACACAAATTATGGTTGCGGAAACCATTCTTTTATCGCCTGGTCGACGAATTAGATAAGCAAATGGGCAGTGCTTATCCTGAATTAACTCAACATAAAGACTTGGTAGCCCGCATTCTCAAACAAGAAGAGGAACGGTTTGACGACACGTTAGACCGTGGAATGCGCCTATTAGAAGAAGCCTTGGCTAATCTTCAAAATCGAACCATCCCTGGCGACATCGTGTTTAAACTGTATGACACTTATGGCTTCCCTACCGATTTAACCGCTGACATCGCCCGCGAACGGGGTCTCACTTTAGATATGGAAGGCTTTGACAAAAACATGGCCATCCAACGTAACCAAAGCCGGGAAGCGGGACAATTTAAGGTCGATTTGAGTCAACTGGCCCAAGGTACTCATTGTCAAACGGTCTTCACTGGTTATGATCAATTAGAAACTGACAGTATTGTGATCGCCCTGTTTTCCCAAGATCAGCCTGTCGAATGTTTAACTGCCGGTCAAGAAGGCCGAGTGATTTTAGAGTATACTCCCTTTTATGCAGAATCGGGTGGTCAAATGGGAGACCGCGGAACGTTAAGCCAGGGTGACACCATTTTTGAAGTGCAAGACACCCAAAAAATGGGCAAAGCCCACGTTCATCTTGGCAAACTCACCACGGGGACGCTTCATCTGGGTGACAAACTCCGTGCCACTATTGATATTCAATTTCGTCAAGCGACGGCCCGTCATCATACTGCGACGCATTTACTTCATGCGGCATTACGTCACATTTTGGGTGACCATCTGAAACAAAAAGGGTCACTGGTGGCCTCTGATAGGTTACGCTTTGACTTCTCGCATTTTGAACCCATCACGGCTGAACAATTGACCCAGATTGAACGTCTCGTCAATCAACAAATTCTACTGAATATGCCTGTACAAACCCGTCTCCTGGGCTTAGAAGAGGCCATGAAGAGTGGGGCGATGGCCCTGTTTGGGGAAAAATATGAGGACCAGGTGCGGGTCCTCTCGGTTGGTGATTTCTCTACCGAACTGTGCGGTGGCACCCATGTTCAACACGCGGGAGACATTGGTTTGTTCAAGATTCTTTCAGAAACTGGCGTGGCCGCGGGGGTGCGGCGGTTGGAAGCAGTGACTGGAACTAGTGCCTTGGATTGGGTAACAGACACGGAGAAAACGTTGAATCAACTGACGACTTTACTCAAGACGAATCGTGAGACGTTAGCGGAACGTTTGAATCAAACGTTAGAACAATCGCGCACTTTGGAAAAAGAAGTGGCCCGTCTGCAAGCGAAATTAGCCAGTAGTCAAGGCAACGATCTCGTCAGTCAAGCCGTCCAAATCAAAGGTCTAAATGTGTTAGCGGCCCAATTGTCTAACGTGGATATGAAACAACTGCGTGACACGTTAGATCAATTGAAAAATAAATTGGGCACTGCCGCGATTCTGTTAGCCACCGTCAATGATAATAAAATCTCCCTAGTAGCGGGCGTTACCGCAGATGCCACCGACAAAGTTAAAGCGGGTGATTTGGTTACCTACGTGGCCAAACAAATCGGCGGAAAGGGTGGTGGACGACCTGATATGGCCCAAGGAGGAGGAACGGAACCGGCGAAGTTGCCAGAGGCGTTGGCAAGTGTGACGGCGTGGGTAAGTGGGTGTCTGTGAAGGTAAGGGGGAGAAACTAAGTTTCTTTCAGAAACTTAGTTTCTTTTCATATCAACCCAACAAGAGTAACTAAAATTATGGCCAGTTTAACCCTAGAATTACCAGATAGTTTAATGCAACAAGTGGAACAACGAGGATTATCCGTACAAAGATTGCAAGCCTTAGTGGGACAATGGGTGCAATCTTATTTGCAAAAAACGGGGGAGGACACGTCCAGAAAACAGGAGGAGGAGTGGGAACACAAAGTTCTCCCTAATGGTATTGAGGTGTGGGTGGAGTCTCTGGAAGGGAAACCGTATCGCTATCCGACGGTGTTGGTGTCCGCGGCCTCGTTAAACGGTTTAGTGGGTTGCCTTCCTGGAATAAACGGAGATGCCCTAGCTGATACGGAGGTTGTTTATGAAGACTAAGAAAGAGGTGGTCATTGATGCTTCCTTGCTAGTGGGACTAATCTACACCGATGATGTTTGGCATTCTCGATCAAAGGTTCTGTGGACAACTCTTAAAGAAGCCGGTTATACCTGCATTTACTTTGATTGCGTAGTGGGAGAGGCAGTCAGTGCCTCAATGCGTCGGTTGTATGAGAAACAGCATCTCTCCAACATCAAGTTCCTGTTGAACCAATTAAATACTTTCGTACCCATCGAATCCATTACTTGGATTCTTCCCAAAATGCAACATTGTTATCCTAACGTCCTCGACTTAATGGAATCCTCTGGCGGTGCCTTAAACTTCAATGACGCGCTGATCGCGTTAGCTTGTCGTGAACGTGAAATTGACATGATTGCCAGTTTTGATGCGGATTTCGACCAGGTGAGTTGGTTGCGGCGAGTCACGAAGGCAGAGGAGGTGGAGGGAGAGGGTTGAAGAAAGGGTAAGTACCGAAACAGAGATTTTACCGGCTTTTCAATCTTCGCCCTCACCCCCGGCCCTTCTCCCAGAGGGCATGGGGAGAAAACTACGGGTGCCGCCTGTCTCCCCTCTCCCCCTGGGAGAGGGGCCGGGAGTGAGGGTAAACATATCACCTACATTGCATCACTACCACTTTATGATCCTTCTGACCAAGATTGACCTATCACCAAAATACCAATGAAGATAATCACAATCCCTATCCATCGCAACGGTGTAATCGGTTCCTGCAACACCAGGGAGGAGGCGAGAATCACGGCAATAAATTGCATGGCGGCAAACGATTGGGCAACATGGAGGGGTAGCCATTTTAAGACGAGAATGTAAAATAATGCGCTGGTACCAAACGCGGCCAGTCCGCCGATGATCCAGATATTGAGGAATCCAAACCACTTCGTGGCGTCTTCGGCTACCGCCCCTGTTTTCAATAACAGGTTGGCTATCACTGTTAAACTAATCATTGCCAGGTAAGTCAAGACAATTTTCATCGCGGTTTCTCAGCCATTCCAATGACAATTAAGCCACTCCCGGTTAAACCAGGTATTTTGACAGTCAGATCATCCACTTTGGTCATCATTCTGGTCAAGGGACGAATCCCTGGCAAGAAACGAAAGAAGCGGTTAAAGATTAACACGTCGCTGTTCATTAGCAGGCAATATCCAACAAATCCATACGTTTGCCAAACTTTCAAGGATAAGCCGGCTTGTTTCAAAGGGGTCACCGTTTCACTGTATAGCAAAGGTCTTTCGGTGTCACTATCCAACGTCGGTGAGACTCGATAGATAATCGCCCGTAGCCACCGCCACAGAAAGAAATCGCTGACTGGTTCGCGCCAGTAAAATTGACCGCCGGGCTTTAAAATTCTAAAGATTTCGGCAAACAGTTGACTGCGTTGATTGACGTGATGAATGCCTCCTAACATGAAGACACTGTCAAATTGACCAGTTTGCAACGGCAACTGGGTGGCATCTCCCTGAATAAAGAGAAAATGCGGTTGTGGAAACTTTTGACGGGCCACTTCCAACATCGACACTGAAATATCCACGCCTACAGCCTGTTCCATTCGATGACCTAACAGGCGTATCGCTTCCCCACTGCCGCAACAAATTTCGGCGACTTGACCTAAAGTTGCTGGTTGCGTCACTTGCAAAAAGGCTTCATCTAGGTAATTCATGTATTCTTGCGTATGTGGATAGTCCAAATTATTCAAATACTCTTTGGCTATTCGATCATAATGGGCTTGCTGTTGACGGGCTTCTGGCGAACAAAATTGTTCTGCAAACAGTGGAATAGCAGCGTCGTTAATTGGGTATGAATGTTGACCATCTGTTGACCAAAGGCCGTTTTCTTGTGACACCAGCGGTTGGTGAGACAGGGGACATTGGAGGAGTGGTAAAAAAGAGGGGGGGATAATCATGTTAAGTTTCTCAAGTTGAATATTGGGTAGAGATGCAATCTGGGTGAAATATCGTGAGGTTTCGCGTCGGTCTGGAACTGTGATTTATATGATTAAATGAGGACTCTGAAAGGAGGCTTGACTAATCATAGTCCATCTGAAAATCATTCTAATCAGAGTTCAGACAATACACCCACATTGCCTCACTACCGAATATTGGTTTGTTACGAATCATTGTGTAAAATAGATGCGTTATAGTAATATTTCCATAAGACGGTACGCCCCTCCCCCCTCTCTGGAGCGCAATAAGAATTATTGCGCCCCCGTGCGCAGCGCAATAATTCTTATTGCGTTCCAGAGGAGAGAGACTAAGTATTACTATAATGTTTCTATTCGGGTATAGGCACACTATCCCAAAACTTGTTTTGGGACTCCAAATTTAACTCCTTTTCTATTTTCCATTATTTTATGTTCGGCATCCGTTTTATCAAAATACCACCTACCACTTACTTATTGCAATACAGTCGTGGTAAAATTAAACAAGAAGGGCAGGGTTTGGCATTTTTTTACTTTGCCCCGTTCACGTCTCTTGTGGCAGTTCCTATGGGTAGCACAGATGTTCCCTTTATTTTTAAACAAGTCACGGCGGATTTTCAAGAAATTACCATTCAAGGTCAGGCCACGTATCGCGTGGCAGACCCGAAGCAACTGGCGCAGTTGTTGAATTTCACGTTAGACAGTGCGGGCCGAAATTATGTCAGTACGGACCCGGAGAAGCTGTCGCAACGGGTGATTAACTTGATTCAAGTGTTGATGCAAAGTGAAATTGGGCAGCTGTCTTTGCGAGAAGCGTTGATCGCGACGACCCATTTGGTTCAACAAGTGCGCGAATCTCTTGGAATGTCTCAGGAAATTAAACAGTTGGGGTTGGAAGTGTTGGGACTGTCGATTTTGGCCATTAAACCCAATCCAGACACGGCCCGGGCGTTGGAAGCGGATGTGCGAGAACAATTGTTGAAGGAAGCAGATCAAGCCATTTATGCCCGCCGAAATGCGGCGGTAGAACAGGAACGGGCGATTAAGGAGAATGAGTTGGATACGGAAATCGCGGTGGAAAATAAGCAGCGTCAAGTGCAGGAAGCGCAGATTGAAGCCGAACGATCCGTGAAGGAGAAGCAACGACAAATTCAGAAGGAGGAGATGACGGGGAAAATTGCGTTGGAGAAACAGAATCAAGATTTAGTGGCGTTGGCCACTGAGAATTGGCGTTGTGAAGCCGATGCCAAAGCCTATAATCTGACTGTCACAATGAAGGCGTTGGCTGGCACCGATGCGAAGGTGTTGCAAGCGTTGACCAGTGTGGGAATGAATCCCCGTCAATTGGTGGCGTTGGCGTTTCGGGAATTGGCCGAGGGGGCAGAAAAGATTGGGCAGTTGAATGTCTCGCCGGAGTTGTTAGTGGAGTTATTGGGGAAGCGTAAATAAACAAAATACGGACTTCAGGATTTTAAAGCGTAGCTTTGTCACGTACAAAGCTACGCTTTGGATTCGTGTGCCTAGTTAGGCAATTTGAAATGGGGTGAGATTCCCCCTTCATTGAGTGAAAGCCAGAAAATTCTTTAATCTGGGTAGTTTATGAAGTCCTTACTCTCAGACCTCCAAGCGTTTAACTACGCATTGGGGTGTATAGCAAGAGGAAACATGCGAAGAGATGGACTCAGGAGACTCTGTTTAAGACCATCCTCGCAGGAGAGTTTGTCATGGTTAGCGTAAGCAAAGTCTTGGTTGAAGCCTCAAAACGGCGACAGGGTCAAATAGCCTATAATGAAACGTGAATCCTTTTCATTAACACTCTAAAGGCTAATGGGGTAAAGAGACAACCTAAAGCAAATATATATTCAAATTGACTGAAACTAGGGATGAGGTTAAAAGTGGGACACGGATGTTCAAACGGTTAAGAAGTCACTTTTAATCTTAGAGTCTGTTCAAAATCTTTCGGGCGCAAGGCGCAATAATTCTTATTGCGCCCCAGAGGATATATGCAGGTTTATGGGGATGTCACTATAGTTATTGCCGATAAATCTGTCGCAACCGTTCTTCGGCCAATTGGGCTGTCGCAGTGCCTGGATAGAGGTCTTTCACTTGCTTCAAGGTGGCTTTCGCATCCTCGTATTGTTTCAGTTCATAGTAAATGTAACCCATTTTGAGTAACGCATGGGCACTTTTCTGATGGTCTGGATATTTGTCGCGCAACGTTTTAAACGTGGTGATAGCAGAATGATACTGTTTCAAAGCTGCTTGCGATTCGCCTAGCCAGTAATAGGCGTTGGCCACATATTGACCTTGTGGGTAACGTTTTAAAAAGGCTTCCCAGCCGGCTATAGATTTTTCGTATTCTCCATTTTGAACCACTTTGAAGAGAGTTTGATAATCTTGGGTTTCATCGGTGCCTGACAGGGTAGCAGGTGCAGAGATTGTTCCTGAATCCAGGGAAGGTGGGGCTTCTCTGGCAGAAATATCCGTTTTATCTGCCTCTTCAGAGGAAGTGACCGCAGGGGGAGGCGCAGGGGATGAGACCGAGGGGATTGCTGGTGGTGGTTTTTTCGTGGGCAGTTCTTCCGCAATGGGTTCAGAAGGTTCCGAAGAGTCAGAATTAGGGTCCGGTGGTGTGGCTGGTTCGCCACCTGGTTGCAATTCACGAAACCGTTGGTCAAGGTCTAAAAACATCTCTTCTTGTTGCCGTTTCACTTGTTGGATGGTGTGTAGTAAGACTTCTTTTTCACCACGCAAGTTTTGCACGTCTCGTTGCAATTGAGATAACGTCGATTCATGGTCCAGCAGGGTTTCGCGGAGGGTGGTAATCTGTTGTTCCAGACGGGTTAAACGCGCTTCTGGGCTGTCTTGAGACAAAGAAGATTGGGCTGAAACGGTGCTAGTGAGGAGAGTCAAACATATCAGTTGAGTGAATTTTCGTATTTGCATGTGAATGTTTGGGGATGAGGATTGCAAGATGAGGTAAGACTGGAAATCGTTTAACTTTCCTAAACCTTTAAGGTTTAGGAAAGTGGGTTAAGCCACTGAGGTTTGTGTCTGGCGGTTAAGGGTAAATGATTTCGACCCGGCGATTGATTTGCCAGGAAGTTTCATTGTGACCTGGGTCGATGGGATGTTCTTCCCCATAGCTGAGAGTGTTCATCAGTGATTCTGTGACTCCCATGATCACGAGGGCACGTTTGACCGATTCGGCACGACGTTCTCCTAAGGCCAGGTTGTATTCACGAGAACCACGTTCGTCAGCATGACCTTCTAAGCGAATGCTGACAGGATGAGATTGAAGATAGGCGGCATGGGCTTCTAACACGGCACGGGCGTCGTTACGAACATCACTTTTGTCATAGTCAAAATAAACGACTCGTTCGGTAGGAATGGCGCCAACGGCCCCTTCTCCTGGTCTACCGGTGCCGTCGCCACCTTCCTCGGTGCCGGCACCGCCAGCCGCCAAGCCACTGCCAGGACCGCCTACTTCGTCGCCGGGTTTGGTTTTACCTTTGCTACTACAGCCAGCCACGGCAAGAGTCATAGCCATGAGGGTGAGGATTAGATAACGTGGTAGTTTTTTCATGTTGAGTTACTTCCTATATTTAAAGTTTGAGGTTGAAATAAAAGTTGTGGTGAAGACTAAAGTTAATATTGTGAACTGTGATTTGTGTGATGTATGTGATGAGTCTGTGTGAAAAAAGGCATTTATAGTAATATTCCTCATCACTTGTACCCCCCCTGCCCCCCGTACACGGGGGGAGTGACTCCCCCCCGCGTGCGGGGGGCAGGGGGGGGTACAAAGGAATATTACTATATCATCCAGTCTTTCATCACACACATCATAACACATCACATCACATCAATACATCAATCACAGTTCATTCAGTAAATGGCGACCAGGCCGGTTCCCGAACTTCTTTGCCTAGTTCCACAGATAATCGCTGATGCACTCGTCCGTCTATGGAAACTGCGGCCAAAGAGGCGCCGGTGCCATAGATAATCATGCTACCATTGGGTGCAAAACTAGGAGATTCGTCCAGTGACGTTCTGCTTAATACATTGATGCGATTGTTGTCTAAATCCATGACCGCAATTTGGTAGCCTCCTCCGCCATTGTGAAGCAAAGTGATTTTGCGTCCATCGGGCGAGAAGCGGGCGCGGGCGTTGTAACTGCCTTGGAAGGTGACTCTTTGAATATTGCTTCCAGCCGTGGACATGCGATAAATTTGGGGCTGACCACTGCGGTCTGAAGTGAATACCATCGATTGACCATCAGGCGACCAATCTGGTTCTGTGTCCACCGCTTTGTCATTGGTTAATTGAGTCAGGTTGCCCGTCTGGAGGTCCAGAATATGGACATCTGGATTGCCATTTTGGGAGATGGTCAGGGCCATTTTGGTGCCGTCTGGGGACCAAGCAGGGGCGCCGTGAATGCCGCGGCCAATGGAGACGCGGTTGCGTTTGCCGGTGCGAATGTCTTGCACATAAACTGCCATTTGTTTGTCGCGTAGGCCCTTGGCGGAGAGAATGGGGTCGTAAGTGACATACGCAACCCGTTGCCCGTCGGGGGACCAAGTGGGGGACAAAATAGGTTCACTGGACCGTAACATGGTGCGCGGATTGGCACCGTCGGCGTCGGCGAGGTAGAGGACATATTGTTTTTGTTTGCCCATTTTTTGGACGACGACATAGACAATTTGGGTGCCAAAGACGCCGCGTTCGCCCGTCAAGGCTTTGTAAATCTGATCGCTGATTTGGTGGGCAACTTGACGGAGGTTATTCAGGTTAGCATTGTAGCTAAGTCCCAGAATTTGGGACCCGGTGTTAATGTCGAAGAGTTGAAATTCCACCGTGTAGTCGCCCGTGGCACTGCTTTGCACTCGGCCAATGACCAGGTGCGGTATTCCTGCTTGTTGCCAGACGGGAAAATGAACTTGACTGGCTTGGCTAGGTTGTTCTGGTAACGTGGCCACTGGCATGGGGGCGAAGCGGCCACTGTGATAGAGGTCGTTGGTGACAATTTGGGCAATGTCTTGAGGTGGACGTTCGATGCCGCCGAAAGGAACGATAGCAATGGGTTGGCCACTCGACCCCTCGGCGTCGCCGCCGCCCTCTTCGGTACCAACGATTTCTATTTCAATCTCTGCATAAGTGTTACTGGCCAAAAAAGGGTAACAGAATAGCAGTAAAAATAAGATGAGTGATAGATGACGCATAGTTATTTACCTCTCTTTTTAGTATCCTCACTGGAATAAAATGGTATGTTAGTTAATCGTTTCCTGACGTTTTCAGAAAGTTCTTTAGGAATTGGAAAAGGTGTAGCATTATAAACGGCGGCCACTGCGGATTGGTCAAAGGCAACATTACCACTGCTTTTGCTGATACGTGCCACGACCGAACCACTTGGAAGTACACGGACAGAAACTACACAGTAGAGGTCGTGACCTGGTGGTTGTCGCCAACGACTTTTCACTCGTTGCAGAATTTGGGCTATCACTTGCCCCACTCGCGCCTGATTACCGGCTTGGGCCGCTTGTGCGCGACGTGCCTCCTCTGCTTTTTGGGCAGCCCCCGCAGCAGCTTGTTCAGCCTTTCGTTTAGCCTCCGCCTGTTGTTGTCGTGCCTTTTCCTGGGCCGACCGACGTTTGGCTTCCGCTTCTGCTTGTTGTCTGGCTTTTTCTGCGGCACGCAGTTTTTTAGCTTCCTCTGCTTCCGCTTGTTGTCGTTCCGTAACACGCGGTTTTTCTTTCTCTTTCTCCCTAACTAATTGTTGTTGTTCTTGCCGACGCTTTTGTTGTTCTTCTTTTGCTTTACGCTTGTTTTCAGTTACCTTGGCAAGACGCCGTTCCTTTTCCAAATTAGCCTTCTTGAGTTCCTCCACACGTTGCTTTTCCGTCTGCTGTCGTTGGAGTTCTACATTTTTCTTTCGTTCCGACTCCTCTTGTTGCCGTCTTAAACGTTCTTGCTTCTCGATCTCCTTGCGCTTTTGTACCTCTTGCTTCTGCGCCTCTGCTAAGAGTTGCCGTTCTTGTTTTTGTTGTTGCTTACACAACTTTTTCAAACGCTGTTTCTCGGCAGCATTCAAAAATGGCTGAGAATTGTTTCTTTCCAATTGTTCACAGGGCTTGTCCCCGATGTCTGCAACAATCTCCTCTTTGACCACCGGTGGTGGCGGTGGTGGCGGGGCAACTGGTCTGGGTGGCGGCGGTGGTGGAGTAATCGCAACCTTAGTTGGGGGCCGTTCTTCTGGTTCTTCAATCTCCTCAAAGACTTCGCGCAACTGTTCTTCATCCATAGCAACGGCCTCCATTATCCCTTCTTCTTCGGCTTCAGAAGGAGGTTGGATGATAATGGTGCTTGGCAGACTGAATAGCAGAATCGTTATCAGTATAGCATGGATGAACAGCGAGTCAATGAAGGAGGTGATTTTGTCTAGCATATTTGCCTCAAGTTGTCCAAAACGTGTTTTGGATTTCTTTTATTCCTCAAATATTTTGTTAAGTGGTAATCTAATATTCAGTATGTCGTCAACAACCTCGGCATCGCCATGTTTAGGGCTAAACAATTTGTAATTCGTGAGGGACTGATAGACCGTCACGTCCTCCAATTCGGGTAAAATTAGCCAGCAAGATTTGATTCCCAGATGAAAATAAACTTCTAGTTTTTCTTTGAGGTCCATGATGCCTTGGCGAGGTGAGACGATTTCAATGGCCAAGTGTGGCATGTCAGACATTCGTACAATGTCATACGGTTTTTTAAAGCCTCGATATTGTTCGGCTGGATACAGGCACACATCAGGTCTTAATTCGTCTGTTTGGCCTAACGCAAATTGGCTTAAATCGTGTTTGCTAACGTCTAAAGAGAGTTCAATGTTAGGTGTATATTCTTTGACTAAGGTTCTGAATGCCATGAACAATTGTCCTTGTAAAAAGCCATGATTCCAAGAGGCCATGTCGGTATCTTTCGATTCGGTTACGTGAGTCATTGTGGTATTTCTCTGTTAATAACATCACCTTTTTGGCATTTCTGGTGATTTAGTAATCAAGCCGATTTTTTTTATGCCGGCTTGCCGAAGTAAACCCATGACGTTGGTCACTTTTCCATACGGTAGTCTGGCGTCGCCTTTGAGGAGGACGTCGGACGTGGGGGCATCACGTAGGATGGCTTTGATTTCTCCGGGTAATTCCGCGGCTGAAACGGCCTGGGGTTTATCTTTGTATTCTAAAAAAAGATCGCCTCTGTCGTCAATCACGACAACGATGGGTCTTTTGTCAGGCATTATACTCCTAGCCTGTTTAATTGTGGGTAGTTCAACATCGACGCCTTGGGTTAGCAAGGGCGAGGTTATCATAAAAATAATGAGGAGTACCAGCATCACGTCGATATAGGGTACTACATTCATTTCGGCAAGTCTATGTTTTCGTTGACGCATGTTGTAAAGGCAGTGGATAACGGATAGTGGATAGTGGATAGTGGATAACGGATAGTGGATAACGGATAGTGGATAACGGATAGTGGATAGTGACGTGATTTTATCCTGGTTTCGGTTGCCATTATCGATTATCAGTTAGTTTTCTAAAAATTCTTCGGGTTCAGTGGTTGAAGAGGTAGTGGTGGTCATGGCTAAGATTTGACGTTGCAAAATGCCTAAAAATTCGTCTGAAAAGGTGTCGTAGCGGGTAATCAAACGTTCCACGTCGTCAGTGTAATGGTTGTATGCCAGGACCGCAGGAATAGCGGCAAAGAGGCCCATCGCAGTGGCAATGAGGGCTTCGGAGATGCCGGGGGCAACCATGGCGAGGGTGACTTGTTGTAGTCCACCTAACGCATGGAAGGAGTTCATAATGCCCCAAACAGTGCCAAACAGTCCTATGTAGGGACTGACGGAACCGACCGTGGCCAGCGGTGTGAGGTGCATGTCGAGTTTGTCAGTTTCGCGATGCAGGGCGATTCGTAAGGCGCGTTGGACGCCTTCTATGATGGTTGCAGAGGCAACCTGGGGTTGTTTGCGAAGTCGCAAAAATTCTAAGTAACCTAAGACGAAAATATTTTCTATCCCTTTGGGTTCCTTTTCTTGGCTACTGATGCGATTGTATAATCCTCTCAAGTCTTTACCTTTCCAAAAGCGTTCTTCAAAATCGTTGGCAATGCGGTGTGATTTTTGGAGAGAACGGCTTTTGCGGAAAATGAGGGTCCAGGAGTAAAGGGAGATGAGAAGCAATAACAGCATAACCATTTGCACCAGCAAGCTGGCGTTTTGGACTAATTGGTAAATGGATAATTCGGTCATATCGTGGTGGTGATAATACTTTCAAATTTTTCAAAAATGTCTTTAGGAAACGGTTGCGGGCGAAAGTTGGGGAGGTTGACACAAGCAATTTTGACAGTGGCAGCACACAAGAGGTCATCTTGGCGCACAATGGTTTGGGTCATGGTCAAACTGGCTTTGCCTAACCGGGTAATAGTGGTGATGAGTTGGAGTTGGTCATCAAAGATAGCGGCTTTTAAGTAGTCAATGGTAACGTGTCGCACCACAAAGATTAAGTGGTGGTGTTGTCTAAGTTGGATCTGTTCGATATTCAGATGGCGCAACCATTCAGTGCGGGCGCGTTCCATGAATTTCAAGTAGTTGGCATAATAGACCACGCCACCGGCATCGGTGTCTTCGTAATAAATTCGGAGGGGCCAAATAAATTTGTTCATTTATAAAATTTAGTAAGGGTGGGGGGGTTGTGCTTTTTTGGTGGTGAAAATTTTGTTCACCGGGAGGTGAATATCTAGGGTCGGGTCAATGATTTCACCTTCTTCAAAGATTTTTGAGGTCTGGATGGAAAAATAGACTTTCAGTAGTTTTAGATTGGGGTCCACGTACCAACAGGATTTGACACCAAGATCAAAGTATGCTTTGAACTTATTAGTGATTTCGCGGCTACTCTGGCTGGGACTGACAATTTCTACGCAACATAATGGTATCTCATGGACTCGCACGGGGTCAATACCTACGGTGGGGTCCACATAGTCAAAGGTGTCAGCGAGATATACGGCCACGTCAGGTTTGAGTTCGCGTTCTGCGTGAAGGTCATATTTTTTCAGAATTTCTTGACGTTCTGGGGTGGACACGTCAATGGAGAGTTCTGTGGCAGAGTTGTAGGCGTCGGAAAGGTTGAAGAAACCGGCGAGACGTGCTTGTAGGATGCCGTGGTTTTTCGAGGACATGGTTTGTTCGGTAGGGTTGTCTAATGTGAGTTTGAGAGTATCAGTAGGTTGTTTTGCATTCATAGTTGGTTTGTCTCTATTATTGACAATTGATGGTGATAAATTGGAAGGGGAACGTCGTCAATGCCATTCAGTTAAGGAATTGAAGTGGCGAAAAAATTAAAGTGGTGGTGGACTAGAGGCTTTAGCCGGTGGGTGGGCCCCGCAATTTCAATTATGTTCCGCCCCCCCTCCGGCTAAAGCCTCTAATCCACCACAATTTTAATTCTTTCGCCATTTCAACTCCTTAACTGAATGGCATGGAGGCGTAAGCCTCTAGTCCAGTGGGTCACTGGCTAAATTCATGGATTTTCAAACATATCATCTTGAAGTTCTGGAATCGTTTTATGCGGTTTTAAATCAAAATGTTGCCAGGCAAGCCGGGTAGCGACGCGGCCTCTGGGGGTGCGCATGAGGAAGCCTTGTTGAATTAAGAAGGGTTCAATGACTTCTTCGATGGTGCCTCGTTCTTCGCCAATAGCCGCCGCTAGACTTTCTATGCCGACCGGGCCGCCGTCAAATTTTTCCATAATGGCGAGTAAGAGTTTTCGATCCATCATGTCCAGACCATAAATGTCAACATTGAGGAGGTCAAGGGCACTTTTTGCCACTTCTAGGGTGATATGGCCATCGGCGCGAACTTGGGCATAGTCTCGAACCCGCCGGAGGAGGCGGTTGGCAATCCGTGGGGTGCCGCGGGAACGGTGGGCTAGTTCGGTGGTGCCATCGGGGTCGATGGGGACATTTAAAATGTTGGAAGCGCGTGTGATAATTTTAGCCAATTCGTCACTGTTGTAAAATTCGAGGCGATGGGTGATGCCAAAGCGGTCTCGTAGCGGAGAAGTGAGAAGCCCTGCACGAGTGGTTGCACCAATTAGGGTGAAGGGTTTCAGGTCGAGTTTAATAGACCGGGCCGCAGGTCCTTCTCCTATCATAATGTCCAGTTGAAAGTCTTCCATGGCGGGATATAAAATTTCTTCTACCACGGGACTCAGACGGTGAATTTCGTCAATAAAGAGGACATCACGGGGTTCTAAATTAGTCAATAAAGCGGCTAAATCGCCGGGTTTTTCTAAAATAGGTCCAGAGGTTTGACGTAGGTTCACACCCATTTCGTTAGCGGTGATGTGGGCTAAGGTGGTATTATGGTTGTAAAAACCATTGGCGACAAACGAGTGGCTGTTGGGAACGCAGAAGTCATACACGGGGGCGCGGCCTGGTGTTAGGGTAGCGACGCGGTCCCAGTAGATGTTAGGGTGGCAAAGCTGTTTAAGGATTTGCATTTCGGGTTGCCAGGTAGCTTGAGTTCCCAGTAAATTCAATGATTTTTCTACTTCTTGACGCGATAAGGGGTGCAGATAATTTTGGCACAAGGCGTCAAGTTGTGGATAAGCCGCCGAGGTGGGGAGTATCGTTTGGTCAATGATGGTCTTTAACAGCGGTTGCGTATAGGGTATCAAGTCTAAAGGTGACTCATTCCAGAAGTCGTCTGGAAAGTGATTGCCAGGCAGAGACCTCGCAGGTCTGGGTGGTTTAAAACCTATCCATTTTTGTAACAAATCAAACTGGTTGCCCGTAATCAGTAACTGATCTTGACAATGTAGGCCCGTGATGGGGTCGCGTGGACGATGCGCAATAATCCCAAAGTGAGTCAGCAACAATTGTATTTGAGTGGTTAATCGGTTAGAATGTAATGGCAATTCCAGATGAGTTTGTCTGATTTGACCGATTGTTTCAAAAATACCACGTAGGCAAGCGGCAATAGTACTGGCAGATTTATCTAAAATAAATGCGGGTAACTCGCAACATTGAATCGCTACTCGTCTTCCTATGTCATAACACCAAATAAAATTAGCCATGTTATTCAGTGCGATAGAAAAATAATGGGGTATCCTGGAGACCTTTCGTTGCTTTTTGTCAGAAAATTCCTTAATATGGGATATGACAGAACCATGGAATTTGACAGGATTCTGAATAAATATTTTATTATCAACAGGTTGCGGATGCACCAATTTTTGCATATTTTGGGTAATGGCGATCCAATCTTGACTGGTTAAATCACCTAAAGATTTCCACTGTAATCCGTGTGGTGTCGCAACCATGACGGGATGATTGGGCGTACCTTGGAGACTGAAACCGGCGTTGGTAGTCAAACAAAGAGTCTCTTGGATGCCGTTACTATAGATATGTGAGGTATTCTCAAAACCTTGCAAGCCATAGACACGAATCCGTTTTTCAAGATAACTATCGGTTTTTAAATGCGGTGGAATTAAGTTAGCAAATGGAGTCCACCCAAATTCTGTTAAAATATAGCTATCGGCGGTGATACACTTGCCCAGGCCTGGTGGTCCAAAGATTAATACATGATCAAGTGCCTCGCCGCGTGCCTTAGCGGCGGTGATGAAAATTTCCATTTGTTCACAGGTGCGCGGTTGACCAATATAGTCATTTAGACACTGTGGGCGAATGGTTTTATCAAAAATGCGGTCTTCGGCACAGCCGACGGGGCTAATTAAACGTTCGGTTTCTATGGTCACAAATGATAGTTGTAAATTGATAGTCTGAAATTGCTGATTTAAGTACCTATGCGAAGCCAATCTGGTATTGATGGCCTGCATGTAGCATGTAGGGTGGATTAAGCGAAGCGTATCCACCAGAAATGCAGGTGGTCCGTCTGGTGGATACGCTTCGCTTAATCCACCCTACAAACTACAAACGGCCAACAAACCATATACCAGATTGGTTATTCATGCTTACTTATGCTGATGTGGGCGAGATTTGACCGCTTTTTGAAAGTTGTCGAATCTTTCTATGTCGTGTCATAATACCAAAAACTCTAACTCTTCACAATAGGAATGTCCACCTTGGAAGACAAAAAAGAACATCGTAACACCTTACCTAAAGGTTTCTGGCTAAACGAATACGAAATTGAGTCCGTCCTGGGCAAGCCGGGAGGATTTGGTATCACTTACCTGGCTATGGATACTAATTTGCGCCAAAAGGTCGCGGTTAAAGAGTATCTACCTACCGATTTTGCCATACGTGAAGGTATCAGCACCGTTTATGTGCGTTCTTCCTCCGATGCCGATTCCTTCCAATGGGGCTTGAAATCCTTTATTGAAGAGGCGCGTGCGCTGGCGCGGTTTAGTCATCCCAATATCGTGCGCGTTTTGCGTTTCTTTGAGGCCAATGGGACCGCCTACATGGTGATGGAATACCAAGAAGGTCAATGCTTTACGGATTATTTAAAAACCCAGCATACCCTCAATGAACAAGAATTATTGGCTATTATAGACCCCCTCTTATTTGGTCTGGCAGAGGTCCACAAAGCGGGGCTGTTACATCGTGACATCAAACCTAATAATATTTACATTCGCAACGACGGCACTCCCGTGTTACTCGATTTTGGTTCGGCCCGCTATGCGGTTGGCAAAACTCGTAGTGTTACCAGTATTGTTACGCCAGGTTATGCACCTTTAGAACAATACGATAATGCCATCAAAGATCAAGGTCCATGGAGTGACATTTATGCCCTGGGCGCGGTCATGTATCATGCTATTCACGGCGAACCGCCACCAGCGGCCACGAGGCGCGTGTTAAAAGACCCCATGATACCTGCGGTGCAAATTGGGGAAGGTAAATATAATGAAAGCCTGTTAAAGGCCATTGATTGGGCTTTACAAGTCAGCGAGGAAAATCGTCCGCAAAGTGTGGAACAATGGCGTCACGCCTTTTTATCTGATTTTTTCAGTCAGAAAGTAGCGTTACCACTTCCCCCTTCTTCTTCCATAGAAAAATTCTGGAGTTCTCCACAATTGCGTTGGTGGTGCCTCACCGCCCTCAGCGGCTTGGGGGTTATCCTATTGGTTGCCCTGTGGGTTATTGCCTCCCTTTATTATGGTGGTGTGCCATCGCAAGAACTTCAAGCTGCCTTAGCCAAAGAACAGGCCGCCCGCGCTGCTTTAGAAAATGAACTTAAAGACACCAAGGCTTTGTTAGACAAGGAACAAAAACTTCGCAAACAAAAAGAACTGTTACTTGCCAAAGTCGTCAGTTTTGAAGAAAGAAAGCAAATCAGGGGGGAAACCGGTTCTCAAAACCACCTGGGAACAAATAACTACTATGATGTAGTGGGGGTTGGTGCTTCAGATACTTTAAGAGTCCGTTCCCTCCCAGGCGCCCTCAGTCCCCTTGTAGATGAACTCCCACCTAATGGCAAATGTGTTGCTTATTTGGGACAGTTTCGCATTGTCGGTCAATACGTATGGGTGTTGGTGCAATACAGAGACAAGCCGAAGGGTTGGGTAAATTCACAATTTCTGATAGAAAATCGAGATGAGGAATGCAAAAAATTAGAGGTTCAAACCGTCAACGAGGAAAAGAAACCATAAATCCATCTCCCCTAAATCGTGTTTCCGTTCCTATTTTATAATAACATTCCTTCTCATTTGTACCCCCCCTGCCCCCCGCACGCGGGGGGGAGTCACTCCCCCGTACACAGGGGCAGGGGGGTATAAGTGATGAGGAATATTACTATAACAGTCGGAGTCCTAAAACCCGTTTTGGGCCGAAGTTGTCCAAAACGAGTTTTGGACTCCCTTTCTGTAAAGACTGTCAATCCTCTTAGTCCAACGTCCAGTCGTCTGGCAAAAACGTCTATCTTTGAACCAAAAGCCGGCTTGGTAAGTATTTTGCAAAGTAAGTGACTAAAGTGGAAAACGGTGAATAGTTTTATTAAAATTCGGCAGTCTATCAACTCACCGGCTAAAGTCTCCATTTCAACGTTTCCACTTTCGGCAACCCACACGGTAGTAAGGTAGAATAGACTCAAATTTAGACTAACGACTGGCCCACATCAATTTCCATGAACAATATTTCAACGATAATTATTTGTTACCTCCTCATTTCACTGTCCTCCCAGCCCCCCCTGGCGGGAGAAATCCATCACATCTCTTTTGACAAATCTATCCTCACTATTTCTCACCACGCGTGTCGATTGGAACCACCGCGTCACGAGGATCGCAAATTAATTCTTCAACTAGAAAATTGTTCCAGCACCGCAGGCAAATTCAATCCCTCTGAAAATCCCCTAACCCAAGTCCATTGGTCATCACACGACCTGGATACGGTCTGGGTAGTGGCGACTTTTTCACAAGCCTATCAATATGAGATACAAACTCACCCAAACCAATATCTAGTTTGTCTGCCCGTTTGTCGTCCTCAAAAACGAGATTCCAAATTGACTGCGTTATCTCTTCCGCGTAAACCTTTTCTCATGTTCTCTCTCAGGGGCATTCCTTTTCAAATTCCCCTGGAAGGGATGCACATCGACTCTTTTTTAGACCAGTCAATCGGCTTTCTTCCCCAAGATGTCATTCACGACGGTCTTCCCCACTTCGGCGCCGTCCGTGACGATTGGCAAGGTCAACCCAGAAAACATGAAGGCTATGACATCTATGCCGACAATCTCAAGGTCCTGGCGGCAGCGGCTGGCACCGTCACTAAAATCAAAAGAACATCTACCGCGGGTCTCTATGTCAAAATTCGTCACACCAACGATCTCTCTACCGTTTATGTGCATCTCCATCATACCACCGTGGAAGTTGGTCAATCGGTCAAACCAGGCGACGTGATTGGCAAGATCGAAGGCCCCGCAGGAAATGCCATCTCCCCTCAATTACATTTTGAAATCCAAATTAAAGACCTCAGTGTGGATCCTCTCCCCCTCATTACCGCTTTTTACCAAGATCAACCTGACATTTTGGAAAAAATCCGCACGTATGAAAAATCACTGATGGAACATATTCAACTGCGCGAACACCAAGTGCAAGCCCTGTTATCCCAAAAAATCATGACACGCCATAACACTGACGATAATGCCGAATCGATTCCAAAATCGCTACTGTCCCAGACTGCTTCTCCAAAAAAGCGACTAGATCATCTAAGGTGACAATACTAACTACGTTCACCCCATACCGCTGTTCCACTTCCTCAATGGCAGAACGTTCCCCCAGCCCACGTTCTTGACGATTCAGGGCGATGACCACGCCCGCCAACGTAGCCCCGGCTTCCTCAATCAAGCGTACCGATTCCATAATGGCAGTGCCGGCACTAATCACATCATCAATCAACAACACCTTCCCTTGCAATGGCGCCCCCACGAGGTTGCCCCCTTCCCCGTGATCTTTGGCCTCCTTGCGATTAAAACTAAAAGGCACTTCCAGTTGATGCTGGTCCGCCAATGCAATGGCTGTGGCAACCACTAATGGAATCCCCTTATATGCGGGCCCAAACAACATGTCAAACGCCATTCCAGATTGTTGAATAGCCATCGCATAATAACGTCCTAACTTAGCCATTGCCGCACCGGTGTTAAACAACCCGGCATTGAAGAAATACGGACTCTGCCGTCCCGATTTCAAAGTAAAATTCCCAAATCGTAACACCTGTTGGGAGATCGAAAGTTCTAAAAATTCTTGTTGATATGGATACATAAAAATGGACCGTCAATGATTAGAATAGTCAATGGAATCAACAGGAGTACAAGGCTACGCTGTGGACTCCTGAGTAAATTGGACTCCTGTAGTTAAGTATGTGATAAGTATGTAGGAAGACAACAACTCAATCTACCCCTGAATGAAGTCCAAATTCTACCCTAAAGTCAGTTGCTTTGACTACCGGACGCACATGGTTACGAGTCTTCACCAATTCTACAATTCCATGATGTGCCATCCTATTCAATCTCCTCGACACTTGACGGTGGCTTTTACCAGTCAGTTCAGCCAATTCTTGAAGAGAATGAGGCTGGTTTTTCTCAATCATCTCCAACAATTTTTGAGTATCGTCGTTGAGTACCTGACTCAATGATTTGAGTGATTCAAACCAAATTTTGGGCGCATTTGGAGGTGGTTTACATTTTCCCTTAGCGATGGCTATGGTATATTGTTGAAATTGATGTCGCGGCATAATTCCAATGGTTAACAATCGAGGATTCATACCTCAAAACTTCCACCGAAACGTCACCCCCGCACTCTTCACTTCTCCATCCAATCCAATTCCCCCCTCCACTTTCACACTGGTATTTTCACCAGTCTTAAACTCATAACCAGGAATCTTATATTCCCCCGTCTTCTGAGAATAGCCGACATAACTGCCCACCGCCAATCCTGTTAATCCCGCCGCGGTGACTGGATTTTCTTTGGCCCAGTCCATTACTAACTTAGGATTCTCTTGTACTGCCTTAGTTGATTGCACAGCATCTGCGACAGTCTTATCCAATGAATATTTCAGGGAACTGGTGGACGTTGCAGGCTGATTAACAGCTTTCTTGACCACCGGTTTAGACGTTCTTTTTGATTGATTAGCCATATCTGTATCTCCTCTTCTTCTGAATAGATTTGACAACTTTTAAAAAGTTGTCAAATCTTAGGTAGTGATGCAATTTAGGTGATATTAATAGAGTTGCCCTCACCCCCGGCGCCTCTCCTAGAGGGCGTGGGGAGACAGGCGGTACTAATGGTTTTCTCCCCTCTCCCCCTGGGAGAGGGGCCGGGGGTGAGGGTAAACATATCACCCAGATTGCATCATCACAAATTACTTCTTCAACGTATACGTCGAAGACAACTTCTTGGGCACGGCCACGTTTTTCAACTGCACATACTTAGGCAGACCATTTTCATAAGGAGGATAATCCTCCCCTAAAATCAACGGTTGCAAGTAACGCCGGCAACTTTCCGTGATTCCAAAGCCATCGGCGGTGATGTAATCCCTGGGCATCTTCTTCTCCACATTCGCTACATCGGCCAAGTTGGCAGAACCGATTTCCCACTTGTAAGGATTGTCGGATACGCGCACAACGGTTGGCATCACTGCATTTTTACCCGCTACTGCCAATTCCACTGCCACTTTACCAAGTGCATACGCCTGTTCCACATCAGTTTTGGACGCAATATGACGCGCCGCCCGTTGCAGATAATCAGCCACTGCCCAATGATACTTGTAACCCAAGGCGTCTTTGACCATTTGGGCCACCACGGGGGCCACGCCTCCTAATTGGGTATGTCCAAACGCATCACGAGTGCCCGCTTCCGCCAAGAACTTCCCTTCGGCATTTTTGACGCCTTCGGAAACGACAATGGAACAATACTCATATTTGTCCACCGCGTCTTTGACCTTGGCTAAGAATTTGTCCTTGTCCAAAGGAATTTCTGGGAACAAAATGATATGAGGTCCATCACCTTCCTTCTCCGCAGCCAACCCACCAGCGGCGGCAATCCAACCTGCATGACGTCCCATCACTTCTAAGACAAACACTTTGGTGGAAGTCTTTGCCATCGAAGCCACGTCAAAACTGGCTTCCCGAATGGAAACGGCGATATATTTGGCTACCGAACCAAAGCCAGGGCAGTTATCCGTAATTGGCAAATCATTGTCCACCGTCTTTGGCACCCCTACGCAAGTGATGGGATAACCCATTTTCTCCCCAATTTGTGACACTTTATGGGAAGTGTCTTGGGAATCGCCGCCACCATTGTAGAAAAAGTAACCAATATCGTGCGCCTTAAACACCTCAATCAAACGTTCGTACTCCGCCTTACTTTGGTCAAGTCCCTTGAGTTTGAAACGACAAGAACCAAACGCCCCGGCTGGGGTATGCCGTAACGCCGCAATATCTGCATCAGATTCCTGACTGGTATCAATCAAATCCTCCGTCAAAGCCCCGATAATCCCATTGCGTCCAGCATAGACCTTCCCAATTTTGTCGGGATGTTTCCGGGCGGTTTCAATGACACCGCAAGCAGAAGCGTTAATGACAGCGGTGACGCCCCCTGATTGGGCATAAAAAGCATTTTTTGGCATAAACCAAGTCCTCCTATGGATGTAAATGATAAGTGTAATTCAGTCATTCAGGAGACCAAAGCGCAGCTTTGTAAAAGCACCGCGAAGGACTCCTGGGGTTTTGAACTGTTTTAAAGGATAAATATTAGCATGAAAATATAAAATGGTCAAGTCATTACTTACCTTATCACCTTGTGTGCAACACCTGTTTAAATACGTGAATCTATCAAAAGCATTGGAAAAGAGGCGGTAGCCAGAGGGTGGCGTCCCCAAATGAAAGGATAGGGCAAAGCCACCGGCTACTGGCCAATGCCATTAAGTTAAGGAATTGGGGGGCGAAAAAAATTAAAATGGCGGTGGAGTGGAGGCTTTAGCCGGCCGGCAGTAGGCATCACCCCACACACTAACATTGCGGGGCGCCTACCGCCGGCCGTAGGTACTCCGCAATTTCAGTGTGAGGTGATGCCTACGGCCGGCCGGCTAAAGCCTCCACTCCAACGGGATTTTCCTTAACTTAATGGCATTGCGGCTAAAGCCTCCACTCCTCCGTACCTTAACTTAAAAGCCTCTAGTCCACCTGTCGGTTAATTTCGGAGATATTTATTTCTTAACTTAAATGACATTACGGCTACTGGCAAGCAAAAACCATAACATCATCGTGCCTTAACAAAAAGGAATTGTCGCAAAAGCCGCATTAACCATTAACACCCAAACAAGACTTATAGTGATATTCGTATAAATTTATAGACATTCGCTAATTTTTATGGCACTCCAGTGAATGTACAATAAAAACAAAACTACGCTTTGGCCCCCTGTTTAGACCGTTGCAACACTCCCCCAATCACCATAATCACCATCAACACACTCACCATTAACCCATCTCCAAAACGCACATACGGCGTCGTACCCTCATACGGTGTTGCGGTTGCCCGCAAACTAAAAATCTCAAACTGCGGGGCTTGGGCAACCACCTTGCCTTTGACATCAATAACCGCTGAAATCCCCGTATTCGTCGCCCGTAACAAATAACGACCCGTTTCCAACGCCCGCATTCGGGCAATTTCTAAATGTTGATGCGGCGCCAGCGAATCCCCAAACCACGCATCATTACTGACATTCACTAACAACTGCGCTTCTGGCAAACCACTTCTAACCAATCCCCCAAACGCATCTTCATAACAAATTGACACCCCCAAAGACAGCCCCGCCCCCAACAAATTCGGTTGCCCCTCCTGACCTGCCGAAAATTCGGACATAGGAATATTCAAAAATTGCAACCAGTCTCCCAGCGATTTTTGAAACGGGATATATTCCCCAAACGGCACTAAATGACGCTTGTAATAAAACCCAATAGGAGAGGAACTCAAGCTAACCACCCCATTGAAATATTCCTCATCCTTTTCCATAATTGGAATCCCAATAAGGAAGTCCACACCCTGCGTAACATGTTGATTATACAAATTTTCCAACACGTCTAAAGCCTGATGATAAAACATTGGAATTGCACTTTCAGGCCAAATAATCAGATTCGCATCCAGATGCGGTTGCGTTTGATCCAAATAACGCTGTAACGTCGGTTCCTGAAAACTTGGCACCCATTTAAAATCCTGCGGAATATTCCCTTGCACCAACACCACACTGATAGGTTTGCCCACCGCCGTAGTCCAGTCAACCTCTCTCAAAAACCAACCGCTACCCCAAATAATGACCACCATCAGCAACACACTTCCCCCCCATTTCCAATTCCGCCGTTCCCAAACCAGAAGACCTAAACTGGCCGTTAAGACCACCAACCAACTGAGACCATAAACCCCCAACAGCGGCGCAAAACCACTGAGAGGCGAATCAATTTGACTGTAACCGAGACTTAACCAAGGAAACCCCGTGAATAACCAACTCCGCACCCATTCCAACAATGTCCAGGCCGCCGGCAAAATGAGGAGAGTTTTGAAAATCGTCTCCTCTGGAAAAAAGCGCGTCACTAGCCACCCTAACACCGCAGGATATAAAGCCATCCCCAAGACAAATACCAATGTGAGGAAGAGAGAACTTAGAAGAGGGATGTTACCAAATTGATGAATACTAATCAACACCCAGGACACGCCCACCCCAAACATCCCGATCCCATAGAGAAACCCGCGCCAAAAGCCCCGTTTTGGAGAAATCGCTTGCCATAGAAAAAACAAGATGGCTGGCGACAGGATGGCCATCGGGAAGAGAGAAATTGGCGCAAACGCCAAAGGCAGACAACCACCTGCGCAGAGGGCGAGAATTTCACCAACATATTTTGATTTTAAATTGAAGAGAGTCATGGGATAACGAATAATGAAAAAATTATGGTGAACTTAGAGATTTTGGTAGTGATGCCATCTGGGTGAAATATCGTGCGGTTTCTCTTCGTCTTGAACTGTGATTTAGATGATTAAATGAGGGCTATGAAAGGAGGCTATGACTAATCAGAGTCCATCTAAAAATCATTCTAATCATAGTTCAGACAGAGAACCCACATTGCATCACTACCGAAATTTACAATGAAATTGTTGGAGTTCGCTAACGCTCACTCCAACCTACGAAATTTACTTTGTGGTTTCGAATCGCCACCGTCGCGGGCAACCATAAGGGTTGCCCCTACCTAGAAAATCACCCACATTGCATCACTACCGAGACTTTGGCAACAACGATTCCAATGATAACTAAAACGGAAAATTCTCGCAAGAGGTTCTGATCTAAAAGATGTATAAAAAATTTCAGTATCTCATTGCCTTTTCCAACCCCTAGTGTTATACTTCACCTACTGATTCTCTGATTTCCTACAGTCCAAACTAACTTTCAAGGAGAACCTGAATGACAATTTCACTAGCAACCCATCAATCCTTCCGCCCACCCATCCTGGCGCATCCCCCTCTCACTAAGGTGGTGATACCAGATTGGATCAGCGAGGCAGAATATTGGGAGACCTATTATGAAGACCCCGACCACCATTATGAATGGAACAACGGTTATTTAGAGGAGTGTGTCGTAAGAAGTGCCAATAAGTTGAACTAAATCAACAAGTTAGGCACGAAAGATAGAGAGAAATGGGGTGCGATTCCCCTCCCACTGATGAGATGTGGGATACTTACCCTCAGACATCTAAACCGCAATAACGGTATTAGGTTGTAAAGCGAGGAGACAAAAGGGATAGGCAAAATAAGGAAACTCTGTTTAAGGTTGCCACCTGAGTAGAGACTGACATGATTAGCGAAAGCAAAGTAATATATGAAGCCCCTTAAAATAAACAGGGTTAAAAGCACTTATCCAGAACCGTTCCTTTAGTTCTGGAATCATCTAAAGGTGCAAGGGGTATAGTTACAATCTAAATCAGTCATAATATTCTCTCTAATCAAAATACGAGATGAGGTATGAAGTAGAACATGGAATGG
>JAABRD010000089.1 GCA_011391085.1 Thiotrichaceae bacterium
CGGCCGGCAGTAGGCATCACCCCCCCACTAAAATTGCGGATCGCCTACCGCCGGCCGGCTAAAGCCTCCACTCCACCGTACCTTAACTTAATGGCATTGAGGCTTTAGCCGGTGGGAGTTGGCAACCAATTAAATTCAAGGGAAAAGCCACCGGCTAAAGCCTCTAGTCCACCGGCACCGGCTAAAGCCTCTAGTCCACTGGCACCGGCTAAAGCCTCTAGTCCACTGGCACCGGCTAAAACCTCTACTCCAAAACCATCACTCAACTCCTACCCTCTCCCCATCTCCTCCAACTCCTCGGCAAATCCGCCGGACAAAATCGGAAACCGACACCACGTTTTCGGGTCCAAACTTTCATCATCTAAGTGAAAACTAGGCGCAAACCGTTCCCGTTTCCATTGATTACGAGTCCACAACTGAAAGAACCGTTCAATCCACACTTTCAACTGTTTCTCCCCATATTCTCCAAATTTCACTTTTAACAAACTTAAAATCTCCATTGGCGTTTGCCGGTCCCTGACAAATCCTTTCTCAATCACATTCAACAAATCATAAGGCATCAAATCCACCTCATCAGTCTGTTGCAACTCCAAAGGCCGCAGTTCTGCGGTAGGTAATTGCTGAGTGACTAACGAAAGAAACGGGAAAGAACTAAATTGCATTGGTCCCTGTTGTTCTAACCAACGTAACCAGTGACGCAAGAAATCTTTGTCAATCCCCGCCAATGGACTCAATCCGCCACTGGTATCCCCATCCATCGTCGCATAACCCACGGCCGCTTCCGAACGATTACTGGTGGCCAATAGCAACGCCCCGCGGAGATTGGCAATCAACCAAACGCTGGGGGAACGAGTGCGGGCTTGGATATTTTGCAAGGCAATATCGTGTTTCTCCCACGTTAGTTTGTCCCCAAGTGCCACACTGACTAATTCTACATACCCTTTGACCAACTTGTTGATATTCAATTCTACATACTCAGCCCCTAAATTACGGGCCACGGTAGCGGCCGCCAATTGTGTCGTTTTGCTAGAATTTTCCGTGGCTTGATAGACGCAGGTCAACAGTTTTTTCACCACGTCAGAAATCGTATTTTGTGACAATGAAATATGTCCCAATTTCGCACAAAATCCCGTCATTCCCAATTCAGCTACCCCCAGTTCCACCATAAGACGGACGAGACAAGCAATGGCAGAGGAATCCGCCCCGCCACTGAGAGAGACGACAAAACTTTGAGAATGACTTTTGCGTAAATAGTCAAACAATCCCAACGTCACCGCCCGCGTAAATTCCTCCTCCTTAACCGTTGGACTATATTCCCACGAGGGTAACGTCATCGAAGGAGGCTTATTGGGAAACACCAGAGGATAGTCAAATGGGACCGAAATTCGTGCCTCTAAATTAGGCACACATTCGCCCGTGCGGGCTTGTGCCATGCGGGTTAAATCCACGTCCACCACGGCACTGATGAGTTGATAATCTGCAAAACTAAACCTCCTACTGGTAGCCACTAAGTTGCCACCACTGGCAATTAAACTATCACCATCATAAATTGCCCGTCCTGATTCGTTTCCAACCAAGTTCGTATAGACATAACTGACGCTAAATGCCCGTGAACCTTCGAGGACAAAACGTTCGCGCACCAGATGTTTTCCAAAGGCAAAATGACTGGCACTGGGATTCAGAATGACATCGACCCCCTGTTCAGCCAGTTGAATCCCAGGCCGATTGGCTACCCACGCCTCTTCACAAATTTCAAAACCGATACAAACGTTGCCGCAGTTAAAATAAATGTCTCCAATCGGATAACGTTGCCCCCCCAATTCCACTTCCACAAAAATATTCTGTGGCCAGGCTTGAAACCAGCGCGGTTCATAGTGAATGCCATCCCCTGCCAAAAATCGTTTTGCCACAAACCCACGGAGGTGCCCATTGACCAGTAGTGCCACAGTGTTATACACTCGATTTTGATACGCTAACGGCAACCCCACGGCCACAATAATATCCGCAGTAAAGGGGAGAATAGCTTGTAATACCCGTTGCGACTGTGCCAAGGTACTTGGCGATAAAAACGCATCTTCGCAACCATAACCACTGATACATAATTCTGGCAAGCACAAAATGCTAATGTGTTCGGCCCGGGCAGCTTCAATGGCAGTTAAGATATTCTTTTGATTGTTTTTCCAGTGCAGTGGGGTTTGATTAAGAGAAGCGGCACCGACTTTAATATATTTCATAGAAATTACCTATTATTTAGTTTATGTTCATTTTAACATGAAAATGGAAAAAAGCCCCTAAAATGAATCGACAGGTGGACTAGAGGCTTCAGCCGGTGGGGGGCTGAAGATAATTGAAATTGCAATGCCCCCACCGGCTAAAGCCTCTAGTCCACCGGTGATTTAATTTCTTCGATGCTTTAATTCCTTAACTTAATGGCATTGCGGCGAAAGCCTCTACTCCATCAGAATCTTTCCATTTTCCATTTTAATATGATACACTCTTTCAAGAGACAACAGCAAATAGGAGAAAATTTGATTCAATGACAACTCCATTTTTAGAACCCGATACACACTATGCAGGTCAACATATTCAAGGCACACGTAACTATCAAGAAGATGATTTCGGTTTTGACCACCCAACCCCTTCTGAGTTTATCATGGTGGTGGCCGATGGCTTAGGAGGTCATCAAGGGGGCGCTTATGCCAGTCATTGTGTGGTCCACACTTTTTTAGAACAATATCGCACTCTGTCTGGCACTGTTGCCCAACGACTACAGAAGGCTTTGGAACAAGCTAATCGAAAATTAGCCAAAGACGCTAACGGCAAACCCGAATTATACGGAATGGGCTGTACAGTCGTGGCCGTGGTTATCCATGACCATCAGATCGAATGGATTAGCGTGGGTGACTCTCCTTTATGGTTGTATGATGGCCATAAGAATCAATTCTATCGCCTGAATTTAGACCACTCTATGAAAGTTCTTCTGGAAGAAAAAATACACCGAGGTGAATTAACACCTGAAAGGGCCGCGTATCATCCAGAACGTAACCTGTTGTTTTCCGCCCTGACCGCGGGTAATTCGATTGAACTGATTGATACCTCGAAAGAACCGTTAACCCTTTGGGAAGGGGACTGTATTCTATTAGCCAGCGATGGTATTTTTACCTTGTCTGATGAGGAGATTAGTCAAGTGCTAAGAAGAGAGTTAACTGCGCCACAATTTGTCAATGAATTGCTGACGGCAGTGGAAGCTAAAAAGCAACGGAATCAAGATAATACCACGGTGTTAGTAGTCAAGATAGAGAAGGAATAAAAACTCGGCTGAAGTGTTTTGCTGGACTAGAGGCTTTAGCCGCACTGCCATTAAGTTAAGGAAAATACCGGTGGAGTGGAGGCTTTAGCCGGCCGGCCGTAGGCATCACCCCCCACTCAAATTGCGGGGCGCCTACCGCCGGCAGGCGTTAGCCTCCACTCCACCGTACCTTAACTTAATGGTATTGAGGCTTTAGCCGGAGGTGTTTTGCTGGACTAGAGGCTTACACCTCCAGTCCGCCAATGTTTTTTCCACTTTTGTGTTTTCCACTTTTACCTTTTCTACTCTATACTTTCAAACACGGATAACTGTTAACCTAAACTACCATTTAAAGAGGAATGACTCTGCAATGCCTGATATATTATCCCCCGATAGTGTGGGACTGGTCACGCCGCAAACCCACCAATTTACGACATCACTCTCGTTAGAGTGTGGACGTTCCTTGCCAAACTATCAAATTGTTTATGAAACATATGGCAAGTTAAATGAAAGATGTTCCAATGCCGTCTTGATTTGTCACGCCCTCAGTGGTGACCATCATGCCGCCGGTTATTACACCATGCACGATAAAAAATCTGGGTGGTGGGATACCTGCATTGGGCCTGGCAAACCGATTGACACGAACCGCTTTTTTGTCGTTTCCCTCAATAATCTGGGTGGCTGTCGCGGTTCGACAGGACCTAATACGATTAACCTAGACACAGGTCAACCTTATGGTCCTGATTTTCCTATCGTCACCGTGCGCGACTGGGTTCGCTGTCAAGCGCGGCTAGGTGACGTGCTAGGCATCACGCAATGGGCCGCTGTGATCGGAGGCAGTTTGGGGGGAATGCAAGCCTTACAATGGGCTATCGACTACCCTAAACATGTCCGTCACGCCTTGGTCATTGCCGGGGCCCCTAAGTTATCAGCCCAAAATATCGCCTTCAACGAAGTTGCCCGACAAGCTATTATGAATGACCCAGAATTTTACGCCGGGCATTATTATCAACATAACGCCATTCCTCGCCAAGGTCTCATGTTAGCCCGGATGTTAGGTCACATCACCTACTTATCGGATGAATCCATGCGACAAAAATTTGGCCGAGAATTGCGCGAAGGCAAAGTCAAATTCGGCTTTGATGTCGAATTTCAGGTGGAAAGTTACTTACGCTATCAAGGTCGTACCTTTGTGGACCGCTTTGATGCCAACACCTACCTGCTGATGACTAAAGCACTAGACTACTTTGATCCTGCCAGCGAACATGACAACAACCTGGCGGCGGCGTTAGCCGGGGTGCAAGCCAAATTTTTAGTTGTCTCCTTTACCAGCGATTGGCGTTTTCCACCGGAACGTTCCCGTGAAATTGTCAAAGCCTTGTTAACCAACAAAAAACAGGTGACTTATGCCGAAGTGAAGGCCCAAGATGGCCACGATGCCTTCTTAATGCCGATTCCTCACTACACCCAAGTTTTCCAAGCCTACATGCAAAAAATCGAGATTCCCGGAGAAAAATAATGAAGAAGTCGTTGCGTACTGATTTAGCTTTACTTAGCGAATGGATTGAGGAAGGTTCTCACGTCTTAGATTTAGGCTGTGGAGACGGCACCTTGTTGGCGCACTTACGCAAAACGAACAAGGCAACCGGCTATGGCCTTGAGATTGATGATAACAACATTGCCCGGTGTATTCAAGCGGGTGTCAATGTGATTCACACCGATTTGAACGAAGGGCTATCGGATTTTCAGGACCAAAGTTTTGATTACGTGGTGATGACCCAAGCGATTCAAACCATTCGGCGTCCTGATAAATTACTTCAGGAAATGTTGCGCGTGGGTCGGGAAGTCATTGTGACGTTTCCCAACTTTGGCCACTGGAAAGCCCGTTCTTACCTGTTTTTTTGGGGTGGAATGCCCATTTCTCGTGCCTTACCCAATGAATGGTATAACACGGAAAACATCCACCTGTGTACCTTGAAAGACTTTGAAAGACTGTGTCACAAGAAATGGTTTGAAATTCTGGAACGGGCCGTGGTGAACACCGACCATCGCACCACATCCATGATGCGCTTATCGCCAAATTGGTTTGGTGAAATTGCGTTGTATCGGTTGCGGCGGCGTGTATAACACGTACCGTAGCAAAAATTTGGTCGTATTAGGGAAGTCCTGTTCCTCTACCAGCGTCGCTTTGCCAGGTTATGGACAAAGCGACGCTTTTTCCTCCTGGTTTTAATACTTTCACTTCAGGATAACGTTGGTGCAAAGTTTCATACATCTGGTGGGCTAACTCGAGTAGTTTGAAATTAATCAGGTTCGATTTTCTCCTGAATTATTTTTGGCCACTCTTTTGTTACCATTCGGAGTTGCTTGTAGGTGGTAGAAAAAATCAGTCGATTATGGCATGATGACAGGTTTTAGAAGTTCTTAAAGACCACGATAAATGTCACCTCGATGACCCACTCGTAAAATACTCAACTGTTCCTCCACTATGTCGAAAATCACGCGGTAGTCACCGATGCGAAAACGATAAGAACCAAACACTGGATTGGTTAATTTCTGTGCATAGAAGCCGGGGTTGTCTTTATATTTTTCTAGTGCGGTCTTGACCCGTTGCTTGATTTCGGGCGTCAACCGCCGAATGTCTCGGTAGGCCCGGTGCGTATAGATAAGTTGATAAGCCATGATTAGCTAAACACCTCGTCATGCGAATAAACCCGACCCCTTTCATAATCTTGTCTGGCTTGTCGAATGCTGTCAAGATAATCAGGACTGAGGGCTGCCAATAAATCTTCTATCCACGCTTCTTGTTGTTCTTTATCGAGTTGTTTGACCGCCGTGACAATCTGTTCTATGGAAATGGACAGAACTAATTGGGAAGTTGACATCATCTGAATTTTCCTATTCTGTTAAAGTGGTTCTGCGGGTGAGAATGAGTTGGCAGGGGCAACCGGCGAGGGCATCATAATTGATTTCGCGATTATGCTTTGTCCGTGACCTGGCAAAGCGACGCGGTTTCCTCCTGGTTTTGATACTCTCAAATATGAGGATGACTCCCCCCAAGTTCAAGACCTCTTGGACTGAATCAGAATTAACAGAATTTTAGAATGAACTTCAACCTCATGTCTTCCAATTCTCAAATGTCTTTCAAATCTGATTCTGACAACCCCACCTCCCGTTTCTCATTTCACAAATACTCAAGATTGATGTTCTATAGCCGTGGCCGCAATAATTGCATCAGGTAGTTTAAGCCGCGTGGTTAACCACCGCAGTTGAATGACGCGAGTACCTATTTGATGGTGGATAGGGAGAATCTCCACAAAGCCTAAAAATTCTTCGATAACAGTTTCTTCGGTTTGAGTGAGGTTAGGATAACCCAATAACTCCATACGAGTGATTTCGCTAATCAAGTAGGGCCGACCGGCTAAATCAGAGAGGAACAACTTCATCAAGTTAGGTTGTTGTTGGAGAAATCCTAACACGATATTGGTGTCTAATAAACAACTATCCTTCCCATTCGGCCCGGAGTTGTCTTTGAATTTGAACTGGGTCATGGTTTCCTCCAAAATGGGGAGAGTCTTTGAGGGCCCCTGCCAGTTTCAGAAACTCTTCAGAGGGACGGCGCTGGACCTTTGTCGGATGAATGACTAACACGATTTCCGCCTCGCCAGGCGGAATGTTGGGAGGTAAGGTCAACGTAATTTGATGATTTTCAGGTATCTGTAAACGTTGGATAACGGTTTGCATGACGTTCCCTCTTTGGGAATAAAGTTGTAGAAGCCGTGTCCAGGAATCCTTCGCTGCGCTTTGTCGGTGACCTGACAAAGCGACGCTGTTTCCTCCTGGTTTTGACATTCAAGAATATGAGAATGACTCCTCCCAAATTCAAGCCCCGCAAATCAGAATCAGAATGAACAGAATGAAATTCAACCCCCCATGTCTTCCAATTCTTAACTGTCTTTCAATTCTGATTCTGACAATCCCACCTCCCGTTTCTCATTTCATCATAAATACTCAAGTGGGATAGACAACTGATTTCTAATCTTTACCCTTTTGTGATTTGCCCCCCACTTAATTTATTCAGTATGAAGACAATCTAGGAAGTGTTTGCAGAGGGTGTAAACCTGTAGTGGTGCATATTTTGGAAAACTCGGTTGCCAATATCGCCCATGGGCTAACCAGTTCCTGAAACGTAAAATTTGCTTGAATTGGCCAATCTCGTTAATACAGTTAGGTTGACACTCTTTCCACTTCTCTAAAATATCTGCCTCTAATTTCACCTTGAATGCCTTAACCTCAAAAATATCTTGAAATGCCCGGTCTAGTTTACCATTTGGGCGAGGCTTGTTGACACGATTCCAGAAATCCACTCGTAAGATGGCTTCCATAGCGATCAACAGTTGTAAACAGGTGACATACTCTAATTCTTTGTCACACTGTACAAAATATTTTTCCAAGTGCCGTTGACGCATCCCCGTAAACTGGGCCGGCAAGCGGTTCCCCGCTTTAAAATCGGCCATGACTCTGGCCTGGAAGGCAATGAGAGAATGTTGGGAGACGGTATAGCAACTCCAGATACTCTCCAAATCGGATTGACTTCCAGAAGGGGAAAAATTAGCTTTCATCTATGTTCGGTCGCAGAATAGACATTAAGATTTTGGCAAATTGATTTCGGTTTAACACCGGCAATTTTTTCTTTATATCGTTCCCTTCGTTCCATTGCGGGGCTTCGGGAAGTGAACCTATCCATTCCGTCACGCCGGTAAATAGCGAAACGAGATACCACCGATTGTTCTTTTCCAACGCAGGTCCGGCCGGCATCAGCCACAGCTTTGCTTGACCGACAGGGCCGCGCATGACCACTTCTCCTAGAATATTGGCAAGTTCCACTCCCTGGGGGTCTATAGAAACCGTTTCCTCTCCCACTTGAATTTCCAATTTCTCAACGTCATAACTTCCCAAATAGGGTTCGGTTATCGTTATCGGAGTCGTTTTAACCGTTACCACACCTTGCTTAATCGAGGATTGCAACCATTTCTGAATATCGTCATATAATTCTTGAACCGCGGATAACCACTGGCGCTGTTTGGCTTCCCAATAAGGTTGATGGCGATGGGCTTTGCTAAGGGCATGTTTCTGTTTGAGAAAGGCTTGTAATGTCATCATGGTCTTCTCCTGAAGATAAAATTCTTGACCTTGAATATGAGGATAACTCCCCTCAAATTCAAGCCCCGCAGGTCTGAATCAGGTGGTTTAAACCTGACAGGTCTTCAAGACCTGTCAGGTTTGGTTAATGAACAGAATGAAATTCAACCCCATGTCTTCCAATTCTTAAATGTCTTTCAATTCTGATTCTGACAACCTCATCTCCTGTTTCTCGTTCTCATAACTGGCGTGAGAACTAGAAACGGGGGAGTGGTCAGAAACGCCAAATTAGCCAGGTAGCTAGGTAGGGTGGGCAACGTCTTTTGGTTGCCCACCATTTAGGTGGTGAAATCGGTGGGCAACGGTAAACCGCGTTGCCCACCCTACGAATACTTGCCTTTTTCTAGCGATATTGAAACTTTAAAGAGTCGGTTGCCAAACTCTAAAGAAGTTGTCTTGACAGGGTGTCTTAAACCTGATTAAATGAGTCACCCTTCAAGAATCAACGCAAACGTATTTTAACTCAAATAAATTCAAGGAGATAAACTTATGACGACTAAAACAGTCATGATGGAAGAAGCGGTTACACACCTATCGGAACTACTGAACCTGGTTGATCAGGGCACAGAGGTGCGGATTGTGCGGGAGAATCGTCCCACTATCCAGTTGATTAGCCTAGCAGAACCACCTGCCAAACGAGTCTTTGGTCAACACCGGGGTCAAGTTTGGATGAGTCCCCATTTTGATGACCCTTTACCTGACCCGTTTGGGCTTGGCGAGGAGAGTAGCCATGAAAAAGCTGTTGCTTGATACACATATCTTTATTTGGTTAGACAGTTCACCCGAAAAATTGTCACCCACGGCGTTAGCTGTTTGTGAAGATCCGTGGCACCAGTTGTATTTAAGTGTCGTTAGCGTTTGGGAGATGATGATAAAAATTCATCGCCAACGTTTGACGTTGCGAGTACCACTGCGTGAAATGATTCAAGGGCAACAAGAGATGAATGGCGTTACCCTGTTGCCTGTAGAGTTATCTCATGTTTATGCTTTAGAAGGTTTGTCTCTCTATCATAATGACCCGTTTGACCGCTTATTGGTGGCACAAGCCATTGCAGAACAAATGGCATTGGTCAGCGCCGATAGTAAACTGACCTCTTACCCGGTGGTGGTAGTTTGGTAAGAGTGAACCCTCCCCGCTTTGCCTCCACCTCCAAAATTTAGGAAAGCTAGAAGGTGAGGTGGAGAAGAGGGGAAGAGAGTGAGTCTTTCCTAGTATGGTTAGAAACGCCAAATTAGTGAAGCACGTAGTGGAATGATTTGTTCTTTCACTCCCGTCAATGTCTCCCGCCCTTTTTGTCCGTTTATCTCCATTTCAGGAGGGTTGGCGTCCATCTTGTACCTAAACCAGTCTGCCGATATACTCCAGGTGACATGGCGAGTGAGTGTGTTTTGGATCCTAATTCCACCTGTGAATCCACCAGTGTCTCCCGTGGTTGGCGGATTAATGATGGAGTGATAGGCCGAATTAAACTCACTTTGCAACCAGGCATTGGCCAAATTAATTTGAAACTGCCAAGTTGAACGGATAGGCCAAGACAGAGAAACTCCGCCAAAAAACCCATCCGTTTTAAGTATGGTAGAGTCTTCGGGGGAGGGGGTTACAGTTTTTGGCCGGTATTGTCTATGGGTGCCATTAATCTCTGATTTGCCACCTTTATAGCCAGCAGTCAAAGTGACTGAACCATCAAGAAAGATTCTCTGGGGGATGACACAACCCATGGTTCCCACCCAATCTCTGCGACCAAAATCCACGCTTTCATCTTTCTGGTACTGTTCACCTCTTTCTGATTTTGCCTGAGAAAATTTGCCGTCACTTCCTGCATCAGTGAATTGACCATACGCATCGATAAACAGCCTTTCGCAAAAATTGGTAGCGATAGAGATGGTACTTCCCACTCCAAAAAAAGGGGAGGTATCTTTCCATTCTATATTACCACGTTCTGCTTCGCTGTAGTTTTCCTCGTATTGGTAAATCATAACCCCTACAGTTGCCCGCGGTTCAACCGTAATATCGATGGCTTGGGTCGCAGTCAAGGGCATCATCAGACCTGCCCAGAGAAAGGCAAGTAAGACAGTGAGTCGGTAATGGTGGTGTGGTTGTAAAAAACGGTTCACGTTTGATTTCCTCTGATTTTAGTTGTGGTGAGACAGGAGTCCAAAACGAAGGTTTGTCTTGGACTCCTGAGTCTGCCATTTTATTGGTTACTTAGTAGTTCTTCCAGCAGTGCCTGAAGTTGCATTTTCTCCAGTTTCCGCAGCTGCTGGTGGAGTTGAGAATGGTCCTTCTTCCGTGAGAGAAAAGACAATTTCCATGGTTCCTTTTACCGTGTTGTTGTCATTGGTATCCACCAAATAAACGGTGTAACCGAGACTGTCTTCCTCTGTTAGCTGTTTTGTCTGACTACCTTCCACCGCCGGCTTAGAAGAGTCAGAAGGGGTTTTCTTGTCCGCTAATTGTTGAAAACATAATGAGATCGCCGCATCGTTGACGCCTTTTGCCGAACCACACGAACTCTTGCCCTCCTTGTTCACCCAGGTAACTTTCCACTGTTCAGCAGTGTCAGTTACCACATCTGTCTTGCCACCTCCTGCAAGTACCTTGAGGTCAGAAGGAAAATTTACCGGTGCTTTTCCTCTGTTTGCCATAAAGAAGTCATAGAAGGCTTGCAAGTGATTGACAACGTCAGTGTCAATGCCACAATCCGCCGGGTAATCTCGGCAATGGTCTTTGACTGCCTGGCAATCCGAGTCGTTGGAAATATCATTTGGGTCACATTGGGATGCAGGCGGACTGGGGTTGCCAGCAGCCTTGAAGCCATCTACAAAGCCTTGCTTCTTCTCAGTCTCAAGACACGTCACTGCGTTGCAACTTTCCGCACCGGTCGTCTTCCCGTTCTCGTCTTTGGTGACACGACCAGCCAAACTGAGTTGGCCTTCCTCTTTGCCCTTTATATAACCAGCGTTAAAGGTCACATTTGCACATTGACCAGGATTGGCACTACACATAGTCGTATCAGCTTGTGCCACCTTGTCTTTACTGAGTTGACTGGCGGTAAAACCTGCTTGAAAGGCTTTATTATCGGCACATTGTTTTTCGGGCGTGTTAGCATCTGCCGCAGAGTTTGGGACAATCTGGTTAGTGTCGCAAGATTGGGTGACACCACCAGCATCCGTGTACACATACCCAGCGTAGTTGGTGATGGCTTTCTCTTTGCCCTCCTTGTAACCATCCCTAAAAGCCTGATTTGGACATTCAGTCGAACTCTCAGGGTTGTTGTTGCACTTTTCCGACTCTTCTGGCGTCATTGACGTTGTTGCCGGTGGGGATGTGGGATTACTCTGGCCGGCAGTGTAACCCTGTACAAAGCTTTGCAAATTTTGTTGACACTCCAAGGGAAGTTCTCCCGAAACGGAGTCTTTTTGACAAGGTTTTGCCTCCTTCTTCTCCTCCTCGTTGGTGCCCTCATAACCAGCCAAACTGAGTTGACCAGCATTGACGCCTTTCTTGTACCCTTCGTCGAAGCCCATTTGGTCAGCACATTGTTTCTCTTTCGAGTTGGCCGCAGCGTTCGAGTTTGGGGTAACTCCTGTGCAAGGCGTTGCGGTTGCTGGATTGGCGGTATCCACATACCCCGTATATTTGGCAACTTCAGTTGTCTTCTCAGTCTCGCAACTGCTTTTGTCTATCTTGTCTTTAGACTGGGCATTGCAAGTATCTTGAGAGATAAGTCCACCCTTTTCAGTTTGGCACGACGACAGTTGGTCGCTGATGGTCTTCTTTTCAGTGTCGCAACTGCTTTTGTCTATCTTGCCTGCGGACTGGGCATTGCAAGTATCTTGAGAGATAAGTCCATCCTTTTCAGTTTGGCACGACGACAGTTGGTCGCTGATGGTCTTCTTTTCAGTGTCGCAACTGCTTTTGTCTATCTTGCCTGCGGACTTGGCATTGCAAGTATCTTGAGAGATAAGTCCATCCTTTTCAGTATTGCAAGTATTTTGAGTGATATACCCACTGTAATCGCACTCACTTTGAGTAATCAGATTGTCATACTCCCGATTGCATGTCTCTACATCCGAAACCTTACAATCACTTTCAGCAATGAGAGTGTGGGTCGATTTGCATTTATCCGCATTCCATGCATCATAGCAAGCCTTTTCTCCATCATTAAACCCATCATCATAACAGGCGGCCCAAACCGTCGGTTGCCCAACCCACGTCAATGTCAACGCCACAGCCACGCTGGTTACCATTCTTGTTCGTTTGAAACTGCATTTCATAAAAATAAACCTCCGTCAATTGAAAAAAGTGATGTTTGAGAAGAAACCGAGTTTTTTGAAAAAACTCGGTTTCTTAACTCCCTGGTTTAGTTACCAAATCCTCCTATCGGAGAACTGGACCTGGCAAAATAAAAATCCCCACCCAAGGAAGACTCCTTCCAAGGCTGTTGCGTCTGACCAGTCTGCTGCTTGACTTCATCAATCACTTCCTGAAACAACTGGTCTATTGGCACTCCGGGGTCACTCATCCGGGCCAGCAATGCTTGAGTGTATGGACTATTCGTCCCTTCCCCATCTCGCGCTACTTTGCCCCGTGCGGTGGCATACGCAAGGAAGGAATTGCGGGGCGCGTCATACAGTGTCTGTCTATCATCGGCCCATTCGACTCCCTTCAGCAACGCCTCTCCGATACTTCTGGTCACGACACCTTCACCCGCATCATTTCTCGCTAACGTCGGATTGTTGCGACAATTGTCGAGAACGAAGATGTTTTGCGTGGGAGACTGTTGGTCGCGCTTGAGTTCCTCGTTTAAGCCGTTAATTTCGGCAAAAAGGGAGGCTAATGGCACCATGCCCGGTAGATTTTCATCGGTCTTCTGTTCCGCAGACGAGTTCACCGCATCGGTCGCCAGTAACCAGTTGTTACCATTGTATTCCGCACCATGTCCAGAATAGTAGAACAAGGCAATCCGTTTGGTACCGGAAGGAGGCGTGGCTTTCAGTTTGTCACGAAACTGTAGAAACGCTTCGGTCATCCCGGCTTTGGTCAGGTTCTCGTAAGATAGAACCGTAAAATGCAAGTCCTCCAAAGCTTCCTTCATGGCCTTGGCATCCCGTAACGGGTTTTTCAGTTGGTATTTCTCCTCCGGTAACTGGGGATAGTTGGCATTGCCTATCACTAGGGCAATTCGTGACTCCCCTTGAAACGCATCACGCACGGCCTCCCCCACGGTGGTGGAGGTGGGACCTGTAGCGCAACTGGCCAGTAGTAGGCACAGTAGTGAGGTTGTAATAGGGTATTTGAATGACATAATGTTTCACCTTTTTGATGAGTTAAATGGGTGGATACGCGTAGCGAAATCCGGTAGAGTTGCAAAGGTAATGGTTGTGGGTTTTGGAGTACGGAATTTATTCCGTATTTATTCCGTTTCCAGCGGAATAAATTCCGTACTCTAGCGGAATAAATTCCGTACTCCAACGGAATCAATTCCGTACTCCAGCGGAATAAATTCCGTACTCCAACGGAATAAATTCCGTACTCCAAAACCGCTATACCATTACTTATACAACACTACCCGAAATCCACCCTACTCATTGATTAACGACACGCTGTCGAATCCTCCACGCCTTTATCAAGCGCAAATTCGACGCGCCGGTTGAGTTGGTCAATATGTTCCTGAGTGTAATTACTGGGGTCATACAGCGATAAGGGTTCTCCCTCTCCCTTGCCCAGGGTGGAAATCTTAGCCACGTTCAAACCTTCCGCAACCAGATAATTCTTCACTGCTATCGCCCGTTGTTTGGATAATTCACAATTGTGGTTATCCGAACCAACGGCGTCAGTGTGACCTATCAGAGTGATACGGTGTGGTTGAGTACGTTTAAAGTATTCCACCAGTTGTTTGGCAGAGTGTATACCTTCGTTTGTAAAGGTCGCTTTGCCAAAGACGAATTGCACGGGGACTGGGGTAGGTGCCACCGTCATGGAACTGTCTCCCTCCTCCACAGTCCAACCCGAACGAGGACGCAAACTGCCGCCTGGTTCTCCTCCCCTTCCTCTTACCGTCTGAAGGGTCCCCGTGAGTAATTGAGTTTCCACAGCCAGTCGATACACCTTCCGTGTCTCCGCCGGGGCCGGTGGAATGGGGGTAGCGTTGGGGTCGTCTAACAAGTCTAGGGCTTGGTTAAACAATCCCAATGCGGTTGCCCATTCTTTGCGGCGCCAGGCAATTTCACCCAGAACCGCTTGCACTTCCCAAGAATTAAACGGGGCATAGCGTGGTTGTAATAACAGTTGCTTGGCTGGTTCCAAGTTCCCTGCTTGCAACCATTGTTTGGCTTTCGTGACGGCCAGTTGTGACATTTGCCGTTGCAAGGGGTCTATCTCCTCCCAGGAACATTGTTTCTGAAGAGAAGGTAACAAGGTCGCCAACGTTTCCAAGTCTTGACGTTGCCAGGCTTGAGTGACTGAGTCGTGATCCGCAGCGCAGGTCAGGGCAGTGGCCGGGGGGCTGAGGAGGTAACTGAAAACTAGGATATAAAGGGGTTGGTTTCGCATATATAATTAATCTCTGGTAGTGTTGCAAAGGTAATGGTTATGGGTTTTGGAGTACGGAATTTATTCCGTTTCAAGCGGAATAAATTCCGTACTCCAACGGAATAAATTCCGTACTCCAACGGAATAAATTCCGTACTCCAACGGAATAAATTCCGTACTCCAACGGAATAAATTCCGTACTCCAACGGAATCAATATTGAGTGATTTCATAAGTTGTCGTGGTCATAACCCATTGGTTATTTTGTAGATTTTGAGTTAACCAATCAGTGATAGCACTAATAGGTTGGTTAGACAGTTGTTGAACTTTCTCCAAATCCTGGTCAGCCGTAATTAACAAGGCAACCAAAGACCGAGAACCAATTTCTTGGGGGGCGCGGATGTTAGCGGCTAACTCGAAGTAACGTTCATCAGGTAACAAGAATTTAGTATTGGCCTGAAGTTGGAAGTATTGCCTGCCACTGCGTTCTTGGTAAGCGGAATTTGGAAAGACTTGGGATAATGTGCCTCCGTTGTTATGTTCTGCATCAAAGATAAATAGATAACCACCTTGAGTCGCAGTGACAGCCAATTGTGCCGCTTCACTTGGGGAGAGGCGAGTGCTGGGTAAAATTTCCAGGTGTATCTCTTCTGAGTTAACAGGAGTGGGAACTGGTATAGGTGGTATTGGTTTCGGTGGTTCCAGGTCTGGCGGGATTGGTCCCGGTGTTGGAGGTAACGGGGGTGTCGGTGCGTGAAACAGGAACTCAAATTGTGGCTGTTGAATTTTCATTTCTATTTCATTTATCCCTATTCCATATGGGTAAGAAATCGGGTCCACGGCACGTTGCATTATGGTTTCCCAGTTTGGGGAATCATCGGCCGCCAGTTCTGCATAGAGAACTTTTAAAAATTGGTTAGTAAATCTACCACCGGTTTCGTCGCCTACCGACACTTGACCGGCTTTGGAACCGGAGGCGATTATGTAAAAATCGGATGGTTCCAAAAACAGTTTGCGGTAATTGTCTGGTTTATCGATAATTAACCCAGGTCCAGGTTTAGACCTTCTTGAACGAATCAAATCATTACAAGCATCTGCCATCACAATAAGAAAGCGGGGTCCTTTTTCTTTAAGAATGGTTACCACTTCGTCTAGGTCCAGACGATTTTCTTTTTCACTGCAACGTTCTCCACCATTGACACATAAGTAGGGCCATTTGGAATCTCGTTGTTCCGAGACCAGCCCTCTGGTACCGTGGCCGGAGTAATAAAAAATGACACGGTCTTGACTGGTCAGCGATAGTTGTGTTAGTGTGTTAACCACGGTTTGACGGGACAGCTGGTCGCCTTGAATAATCAACGGATAGCTGGGCAGTTGAGTGTGTTTAGAAATATTTTCTACCAATATTTTGAGATTATTTAAATCAGCCAGGGTACTGTCGCCAATGTTGTGGTCACGGGTATCGGCAATGAGAATGGCATATAACGCTGGCACAGAACTGGCAGGCGGTATGGGTATCGGTTCGCTGGGAGTGGAAGGAGACAGAATCGATAGCGACACAGGCTCCTTTCCCTCCACGGCGGACTTCTTTGGGGTCGCTTGACAGGCCGTTAGACAGGTGCTTAGGATAATAGTGGTAATGAGAAAATGTTTGGTTGTCATAGTGTTTATTGGTAAAGTAAATAGTAGTTAATGGTAAGCAAACCTTTACCTCCCTCACCCCCGGCCCCTCTCCCAGAGGGAGAGGGGAGTCAGGTGGAAATATCGAATCGATTTTCTCCCCTCTCCCCCTGGGAGAGGGGCCGGGGGTGA
>JAABRD010000090.1 GCA_011391085.1 Thiotrichaceae bacterium
GTGATATTCATAAGAGTTGCCCTCACCCCCGGCCCCTCTCCCAGAGGGAGAGGGGCCGGGGGTGAGGGTAAAAATATCACCCACATTGCATCACTACCCGGAATCCAAAACACGTTTTGAACATTCAACCATCGGAGTCCAAAACACGTTTTGGACATTATTCATTAATCCAGTATTGTACAATTTTTGCATAACCTAACTCATTAAAGTTCTATTTCTTTATCCACTATTTATTTCACAAAGTTGAGAAGGTCTATTTTTTGACCACAACTTGCCTTCCCAACGTTTTTGAGATAGACTCACATTTTACCTCTAACCGTTTGGAAATATCACCATGAGTCACTTTCCCTATCCCGGTTTACGTCCCTTCAAAAAAGATGAAACAGATATTTTTTTTGGACGTGAAGAACACCTTTGTCAACTGTTAAAACTATTAAAAAGACTAGAAAACACCTCCCATTTTCTCGCTGTGATAGGCCCGTCAGGCTGTGGCAAATCGTCACTGGTTTACACAGGACTGTTAGCTAGATTGAACCAGGGAGAACTGACTACAGCAATAGAAAAGAAAACTTGGCACAGTGCCGAATTATCTCCTGGAAACCACCCGTTTGACCATTTGGCAAGTGCATTGTTGACAGAGTCTGCGTGGGGCCCCCACTACACAGCCCAATTCACTGATCACGCCGCTGCCCGTGTCGCCTTGCAAGCCCGTTTACGTCGCAGTCCTCATAGTTTAGGTGAACTGACACAAGACTTCCTTTGGGCCAAGGATACGAACCTATTGTTATTAGTAGATCAATTTGAAGAAATCTTTCGTTTTTCTCGACAGGGTCACCATGCCAGTCAAGAAGCACAAGCATTTGTCGCATTGCTATTAGACAGTTGTCAACTTGCCAACGTATATGTCGTCATCACCATGCGTTCTGACTTTTTAGGCGATTGTACCGCCTATCAAAATTTGCCAGAAGCAATCAATCAAGGTTTATTTTTAGTTCCGCGGTTACAAAAAAACCAGTTACAAACCATCATTGAAATGCCGGCCCAAGTATTTGGGGGACAGGTGGAACCCGCCTTAGTCAAACAATTGTTGCAAGAAACTGGAGATGATTCAAACCAGCTACCGTTGTTACAACACGCCTTGATGCGTATGTGGCACCTGGCTTGGGAAGACAACCAGCAACAAGTGATTCTGACTCTAAAACATTATGAAACTATCGGCGGACAATTGGCCACAGTATTGTCAAAACATGCTGACGAGGCTTATTTGGAACTAGGACAGGCACAATACAAAATCACCGAAATATTATTTCGCAACCTCACGGAACTCAGTAGCGATTCACGGGATTCGCGGCGATCTGTGGAAATTCGCCAAGTCGCAGCCCAAACGGGAGTACCTTGGGAACGGGTGGCGGCTGTCATAGAGATGTTTCGGCAAGCAGGACGTTGTTTTTTAACGCCTGGGGAAGAAGTGGAGTTGAAACCCACTACCGTTATCAATATTACCCATGAAAGTCTCATTCGCGAATGGCAACGTTTAAAAGATTGGGCCAAAAATGAAGCCGTTTCCGCAGCCTTGTATCAACGTTTAGAAATTGACGCCCAGTTATGGGCCGCCGGCGAAGTGGAAACCTGGCATGGTTTGAATTTAAACAACGCACTGGTGTGGCGAAATTTGGAACGTCCTAATAAAATTTGGGCCAGTCGGTATGGCAAACATTTTGATTTAGCCATGCGCTTCTTAGACGCCAGTGAAACTCGTCAAAACGAAGAACAGCAAGAAGCCGAAGCTATCCAACAACGAGAATTGCAACGACAACGCGCCCATCAACAAGTCTTTTGGACCCTGACCGCTTTGATAGTGGTCGTCCTGTTGGCCCTGTTTGAATTTGTTCAAGTTCGTTATGCGATGCGTGCCCAAACGATGGCAGAACAGGCCCAACAGGTCGCCGTCAAAGCCGAACAAGCACGTTCTTTAAACCTCTTTGAATCCCAATTGACTCACGCGACCTTGTTAGCGCGAGTGGGAGATTATGCGATGGTCAAACAAGTGCTGGGCAAGACCCATGAATTAAATTCCAAAATTTTGCCTTCCCGCCTGCATGTTCGCAACTTATTAGCCTGGTTTGGTCAACTGATGGGAAGCACGGCGCAACAAGTCTATGAAGGGGCAGGCGTGCAACTCAGTGTCGTGGCCATCAGTCCCAACGGTCACCTCTTAGCAACAGGCGGAGACAATGGCACCTTGGTCCTGTTTGATGCACAAAGTGGCAAGCTAGTACATCGTTTCGAAGGACATACCAAATATGTCAATGCCCTCCTTTTTCATCCCCAAGGAAAATGGTTGGCCAGTGCAGGAGACGACAAACGCATTATTTTTTGGTCTCTGTCCACCTATAAAAAGCAAACGGAATGGGAAGCCCCCGAAAAGGTCTATGCGTTGGCCATCACGCCAGATGGAAATTCTATCGCCAGCGGAGGTCCTGATAAAAATATCACCCTCTGGGAAACAACGACAGGTACTCTACAACGCACTTTGATAGGACATCAAGACTCGATTGCGGAAGGTGGTCTGACCTTCAGTCCCAACGGGGAATTATTAGCCAGTGCGTCTTATGATGACACTGCCCGTTTATGGAACGTCACCACGGGGGAGACGTTACATGTTTTAACAGGTCATACCAAAGACGTTGAAAATGTCACTTTTAGCCCAGATGGCAAGTTATTAGCGACTAGCAGTGATGATACCAGTGTACGTTTATGGGATGTTACGACTGGACAAACCTTGCGAATGTTGAATGGGCATCAAAATCGAGTCTATGGTTTACGCTTTGTGACAAACGGACGTTATTTAGTTTCGGCCAGTTATGACAGCACCTTGCGCGTTTGGGATACCCAAAGTGGAGTGACGTTACGAGTGTTACAAGGACACCAAGGCCGAGTCGTAGGATTGGCTAACCAAGATGGTCAAATCTTCAGTGCCAGTGGCGATGGCACCGTGAGACGCTGGGATATTAGCTTGCCCCATCAATACATGGTCGAACTCAATTCCTTAGTACCCAATTCTGTCGCCATTGCACCCGATGGACACAGTGTCGCCGTAGGTTTTTTAGACGGATCGCTACGCTTGTTTTCTCTCCCTTCGCCCCAATTAATTTGGGAGAAGAAAACTGCACATAGTGATAACATTGAACGTCTAGCTTTTAGTCCTAACAGCACCTGGTTAGCCTCTGCCAGTGCAGATAATCTGGTCAAATTGTGGCAAGCGGAAACCGGCGAGTTACAACAAACCTTTACAGGACACACCGATAAAGTCACGGCTGTTGCTTTTTCTCCCGATAATCACACCCTCGCCTCTGCCAGTGAAGATGGTAAAATTGGTCTCTTTGAAGCGGGCACCGACAAGAAACGTTTTATTCAGAATGCCCATGGCGGTAAGAAAGTGTTATCGGTGATGTTTGATAGTAGCGGCAAACGTTTACTTAGTGGTGGCCGCGACAACCACCCGGCACAACTTTGGAATCTTTCGGAAGCTATTCCAACCACGTTACAATCTGTTACTAACATTCCCAAAATCCTCTGGGCTGCTATCAGTCCAGATAATCAATGGGTGGCTGGGGTAGGACGTGACCAATTGGTACAACTGTATAGTTTATCTGAAAATCAAGAGAAATATCGTTTAATGGGGCATGAACAGACCATTTTCCGTGCTATTTTCAGTCCCGACACATCGATATTAGCAACCGCCAGTGGTGATGCCACTATACGTTTTTGGGACTTATCCAATGGCAGTGAATTATTTACCTTACGCTTGCCCACTCAAGCGGAAACGGATTCACCTGTATGGGATTTTGACTTTCGTTGTACCCCTCAAAATTGCTGGATAGCAGTGCCTCTTACGCATGGAAAATTAGTATTGTATGAAATGGGGAACGTTTATAGGTAGTGGACTTTAGTGGATAGTGGATAGTGGATAGTGGATAGTGGACTGTGGTGGAGTCCCAAAACACGTTTTGGGACACCGCAAAGCTACGTTTTGGATTCCTGAATTTCCGGTAGTGATGCAATGTGGGTGAAATGTCTGAACTATGATTAAAATGATTTTCAGATGGACTATGATTAGTCAAGCCGCCTTTCAAAGTCCTCATTTAATCATCTCAATCAGAGTTCAAGACCTAAGAGAAACCGCGCGATATTTCACCCAGATTGCATCACTACCGAATTTCCCGACTCATAAACTCCTCCAGAATTTTATGAATCTCCCTATACCTTTTAGGTTGCGCTAACAAATTTTTGATCAAATGTTTCCGTAGCCACTCAGGAAACTGACCGTGACGAAACCAAGGTAGCCGAATCAATTTGAATAATGATTCATGAATGAGAGAATCTTGATTCGGTTCACCAATCAACTTATCTCCCAAATACAAAGTTAATTGCCAATGTAATGTAGGATAAACGGCACATGCAGAAAACCAATCGTAAGTGTCTTTACCCAAATATAGATAAATCTGTTTGAGTAACTGTTTGAGTTCCACCGTCTTTGGGGCTTGCGGTTCTAACCAACGGTGGGGAGAATCATAGAGAAGAGGCGGAAAATGATCCCGTCGGTTTGATTCTGATAACTGGGAAGGGTGGAGAAGAGAACCCTCAAACAACCCAAAAGGTGTGACCAGGGAATCGGCAAAATATTTGAGTCCCGTTTGATTAGCCGGTAAAATCGGAACCTTCGCTTGCCCCAGTTCGCCACCCATTTGCGGTTCTAAAGTAAAAATCGCACGTTGTGGCCAACCCGAAAATAAAGGATTCTCCATGCTACCTACAACCCAATATCGCAAATTGTCACCATGGGCGAATACCAACAGATGATGACAACGATAACGTTTCTCCAATTCTAACAGAGTGAAGCGTTGTTCACCAGAATAACCGCACTGCGTGTTATAATCAAAATAATAACGAGTGAGACCGATGCCCTCCGCTTCAAGTATTCTAAAAACCGCATCAAAGTATGCCGCTTGATGGTCTTCTGCAACCAACGGCGGATCACTGAGAACCAAATATTCAGGCCAATAATAAGTCGTGTGAACTGTCTGTGACAACCTATCAACAATGCTGTTTGCGAGAGTTGCAATAATGTCAGAAGACTCAGAAACAGTTGACACGGGCTGACGAAGTTGCTGAACCACACGCCATAACTGAATAGGTTGAAAAATACGTGAACTCAACTCCTGGATAGAAAACAGTTGCAAATTAGAGGGGACCTTAACAAACTTGTTCGGCAAGTAGAACTTGACCAAGTATTGTTGCCAAATGTGTTTCAACAAGAAGTAAGCACCCAGGAGAACAACACCTGTGACCGCGACAACAGTTAAGCTGTTGAACCACATCCAGAGAAATAGACTGAAAGACAATAGAATGGCCGTCATCAAGCCCCATTGCCAAACTCGCGGAATCCTAAAGAAAGGACGTGGCTGGGATGACAAGTGCCGCTGAAACTCTATTTTTTCCACTCGTTTCAACCAACTGTCAAAACGCCACTGAAAATCTTCTTGTTCTCTAGGAGAGTGACACAGAAGAGGACCTAAGAGATTTTTCAAATGAACCAGTTGAGTAGGTAAAGCACCTTGTTTGGCCAACGCCAACAGGAGTTGTTGAGTCTGAATAAATTGTGTAGTACCTAAATTGTAACCCGCCAGGCGAAGTTCTTCTATAAACTGAGGCAGATGAGTAGTGAGGAGGTCAGCAGTGTTTATCATAATGGTTTATAATATTCCAGGAATATTCCAATAACCAGGAGTCCAAAGCTATGCTTTGTACCCATGGTTATGAGAATATTTTTGGTAGTGATGCAATTATGGTGATATTCATGTTACCCTCACCCCCGCCCCCTCGGAGAGAGGGAGAGGGGCGAAACCAGCAGTTTTCTCCCCTCTCCCCATGGGAGAGGGGCCGGGGGTGAGGGTAAACATATCACCCACATTGCATCACTACCAAATTTTTCTTGGTTCAAGTTTTACAGACTCTCGTCATTATTTACCTCAACATTTTCGCCAACGGTTGCCCCATTAACAAGGTCTTCCCAGCCGTCAATTCAGGTAGCCAAGCGACTTGTTGCGCACCCAGGAGAAGTATCACCGTGGAGCCCATATTAAAACGTCCCAACTCCTCCCCTCGGGTTAACACGGGTGCCGTGTCAGAAGAATAATACCAGCGTTTTATTTCGCTTCCATACGGAGGCGTAAGCGTACCAGCCCAAACGGTTTCTAGGCTACCTACAAATAGGGCACCTACTAAAATCACCGCCATGGGTCCCACTTCCGTCTCAAAAAAGCAAATGACCCGTTCATTACGTGCAAACAAGTTAGGGACCACTTCCGTGGTGGCTTGATTCACACTGAATAATCGACCCGGTACATAAATCATTTCCGTCAACCGTCCTGTCACTGGGATATGAATCCGATGATAATCTCGCGGCGACAGATATAATGTGCAAAACAGGCTACCTTCAAACACATTGGCCCACTGTGCCGCCCCCCCCAACAACTCTTCTAAAGTGAACCAATGCCCTTTGGCTTGCAACATACGCTTCCCCTCAATGACACCCACTTGACTGAGTTGACCATCCACAGGACAAATCGGTCCCTCCGAAGCAAGCGGACGGGCTGACGGTTTCAGGGTACGAGTGAAAAATTGGTTGAACGTAGCATAGTCACGTATATCGGAAGAGGCAGCGATATTCATATCTATCTCATAATGTTGGATAAACCTTTTGATCAGCCACCGAGTCACAGCCCCGCCGGGCCACCTTGTGAGTTTGAACATCAAACGGGATAACAGATGTTGAGGAATGAGGTATTGAGGAATGACTTTGAGTTGATTTATCATGGGTAAACAATCTGAAAGGTGGACAAACGAAGTCTTTTCAAGAAATTGAGTTTTTGGTGTGCTATCACATTTTGAATAATGATATAGTGATATTCACATAAATTTGTACATGTTTGCTGGTGCGTGTCTGCTGGTGCGCAATAATTCTTATTGCGCACCAGCGGGAATTGTACAGGTTTGAATGAATATTACTATATTAGGACTTACGCAGTCACCCCCCCTGCCCCCCGTACACGGGGGGAGTGATTCCCCCCCCGTGTACGGGGGGGATAGGGGGGGTATCAACTCAAAGAGTTACAAATACAGTTGCGTAAGTCCTGTATATTATAAACCGTACACAACAAAAAAAGACCTTGGAGATTTTCAAAACCTCCAAGGTCTGTTCTACTTACGATGAGAAACTAAGTTTCTACACGATTGAATTTTTAGTTAATTAATTCCAATTTAGTTAATTAATTCCAAGGTAGTCACGGTTTCGGTCCAACACCCTTCTTTCTTAGGAAGGAGTTCTTGTAGTTCCATTTTGTGTTCTTCAATATTAATAATTTTTCCCGAATTTTGGCCGATAAACTCTCCCTGTTGGATGCGATAGACAGTGCCGTCGCTGGCCAGAACGAGTGCCCACAATGTGTTATTCTTCTTGTTCTCTTCTTCCAAGGTGCCTATCATTCTCAACGAATCCAGAGGCATGAGTTCTAACCCAACACGCACACGGTGCTGGTCTGGACGCTGAGGACAGTCGGGTGAAATGAAATTCTCGCGTATCGGGTCAATTATATCGCCGTCGTTGCCAGTTGGTAGGGCATCCATAATAAAGGGATCGCGCATTTTATCCACTTCGTAGAAGTAGCTAGGGGTGTGTTTAAAATCTGGAAGGGGGTGCTACTTCATTGTTTTCTTTGCCTTTAATTTTATTCACTTCGGCGACCAAATCACTCATATCGTCCCCTCCACAGGAGGCGAGATGGAGTGTGAGTAGTAGAAGGATTCCTCCAGAGGAAGTGCGTCGGCTTAAATGTCTAGGGATGGTCCACATATTAAGATACCTTCCGTCAAGTAAATCACTTTATGCAACGGCACCACAGAAACTCAGTTTCTTCAAGAAACTGAGTTTCTTTAGCACCCGAAGAGAAACTCAGTTTGCTTTACGAAACTGAGTTTCTTTAGCACCAGGTTATCTCACACTGGTAATAAACAGCATTTGCGTTTGACCAGCGGGATACTTCACTTCGTAATCTACCAGTCCATTGCCATCCATATCAGCCAGTGGCGTTACTTCTGCCATATTACTCGCGTCAGGTTGAATCGCCTGGCCTGCGGCAATTTGTGCAGGCGTCACTTGGATTCCCAACTTCCCAGTAATCACCGTGCCATCCGCTAAGGTGACAGAGACACTGCCATCGGCATTGGCTTGACTTTGCCCATATTGGTTGAGGGCGTTGAGTAACGCATCCTTATAAACCGATACGGGATTCAGATTCCAAGTTTGCGTATTGCCTTGGCAATCCGTGAAACTCAAGGAACTGAAGTCAGCCGACAGCGTGGCTTGAGTCACAGGGCAATCCCGACTACGGGCGCTACGTTCACCACTCTTGGTGCCGTAAATCGAAGGACGCACGACAAAGCGTTGGTTGCCAATATAGACAGTGACTTTACCATCTTCATTTTCCACCGTGATGTCTTCCGCATTGCCTAATGCCAAGCGGATGGCTTCAGACACGTCATCTGGTGCCATCTCGTAGGCAATGGAAGCCATTTCGAGGTCACCACTGCCCGGAGACAGCCACGAACGGTATCGACATTCTTTGGCAGGCCATTCAATGGATTCCAGATCGTAATAGGCCGAGACTTGTTTGAAGGTACGGGTCGCTTTGACTTCGCAGGTTTCTGGATCATAAGCAATGATACCCACATCCGCGTCGTTATTCACCGCTAACAGCAACAGGTCATTAGGCTGCATTTCTAAGGCTTCAGCTTCCGCAGCAACCGCATTTTCGCACTTGAGAACATGCGTTTGGGCCGAGACATCGTATTCCCAAATATCGGTGCCATAAGGTGGGGTGGTACGGTTAACCACTACGCCATAGAGTTTCTTGCCATCATTGCTAAATGCAGAGGCTTGAATGATGGGGTTAAGATAATCGAACGCCTTGACCAGGGTGCCTTTGCCAGTTGCAGGGTCAATGGTAATGGGACCTGCCAGACTGCCTGCCTTCCGGCCTTCCACACCACCACTTGCCCAGCCCCAGATGGTGTCTGTGACTGGATTGTAGGCTAATCCAGAAACTTCATAAAAGCCAGTTAGACCAATGAGTTTGATCGCGCCAGTGTCACGGTTGATTTCATAGAAACCACCCTGTGGCATCAGAGGTACGGGATTACCGTCGGCATCTTTCTTACATGCCATCTTAGGTAAAGTATTGGCTGGAGGATCACGGTACCCAATTTGGACCTTTTCACATTCCATGTCGCCGCCGGAGGTGCCATAAAATTTGCCATCCATTTCCACAATGACCAACCCTTCGAGGTCACGTGCTGGATACATCGGACCAAGCGGTTTGACGGAACCCACGCCATGACCTGCCCATGGATCAATCACGATCAATTGAGAATCATATTGGCCCTCGTCATGGACTGCGTACATCAAGCAACTTTCTGGACCTGGTTCAGGCTGACAGGAGACGGCTTCCATATCCTCTTGAGGATTCCCTTGAACGGGAAGCAACTTACCCAGCAGACCGGCATGACCGGTGGCTTTGTCAATTTCGTAAAGTTGGTTGCTACTGCCACCTGCTTTATAGCCAGTGGTGCCATACAGCAAGAAGGAACCATCTGGTTTTGGATGTTTTTCAAAATCCAGACTTTCTATATCGTCGACACCATTGACACCTACCATTTTGGCAGTGCCAGTGGGAACCCCAGAGTTTCTTTCCAAAATAGCGAGGGCGCCTTCTTTACCATCGCCTGTATTGGCAATGATGTAAAGAGTGCCATCTTGTGGGTCACTGGCAATGTCGTCAACATTGTCATAATCAGGTGCCCCATCGATTTTGAGAACGACATAATCTTTGCCGGTCCCAAACGCATTGCGGACTAATTCGCCCGTGTAGGGATTGATTCGCACGAGAAGGTCATAAGCACCATTCTCATGAGTACGTGCCGTACCGTACATGACTCCTTCCACCGCATAATCAAAGGTCAAGCCGTCCACATCATTGATGTCAATGATACCAAGTGCCCCGTTGGCAGGGCCAAAGCCAGTCTTGATGACGTTAAACTCGCCGGTTTCCAGGCTAAGAGTGCCAAATTCGCCAGGGCCACCCACGTTCCCTATCGTGTCGATAGCATCTTGGGAATTGAAGGCATAGAGAACTTCGCCTTTGGGGTCAAACACAATGGCTTCAATGTGTTGGGTGCCAATGGTGGAACCTACCGTTTCCGTAGTGCCATCGGGAGACATTTTCACGAGAACGTCGTTGGAACCCTGTTTCGTGTCATTGTCTGCGACTGCATAGCAGGTGACACCCGCTGTGACTGGTTGTATTGAGGTGGCTACTAAGCCGCCTACCATGAGACTTTTTAAAATCTGTCTCCATAAATGTTGCTTAGACATATAAATTTCCTCCGTAATTGGAAAAAAAGAGTCACCTAACTCAAAGGTGACGTTTCATTTACTTAATCTATATTACCACAGTTGATAAAGAAATGCTATACCCTTCACAAGAATATTTGCTTGATACACCCCATTTCTTTATCATTATCATTGTGGTTGAGTTATGTTGAGTTATCTTGAAAGTATCACTCAATTTTTGTCAAGAGATTTTTTCTTAAATTTTTTGAGATTTTACCTCGACAGTACAAGCATATTTTATGCCATATTTATCAATTGATTAATTTTAAAACCCCTGGCGTTTTTTAATGAAAAAAATTCAAAAACTAGGTGTTGATTTTCAACACCTACCGCTGATTTTCAACAGTCCGTCATTCTGAGATAGACTTCATTAAAAAAAACGAAATGTGCAGGAAATCATTAAAAATCCATTTTCGCCCCTATTTTGAGACGCATTCTGAAAACCATTATGAAAACGACTTTGATAAAATTATCCGCTTTTCTCTATGACTTCTTCCTTGTTCTCTTGTTGACAAGCCTCCCCCTCTGGGTTACCACCACCGCGGCCAATGAAATCATTAGCCGCGTTAGCGTCAATTCCAAAAATGACAGTGGTAATGGAGACTCCCTCGCGCCGGCTATTTCTGCCAATGGGCGTTATCTGGCCTTTCAATCCGATGCCAATAACTTGGTGGATGACGACACCAATAGTTTTACCGATATTTTCGTGTATGATCGCCAAACTAGACAAACTCAGCGTGTCAGTGTTAGTAGCACGGGCACGCAAGCCAATTTTAACTCCTACTTTCCCGCTATTTCAGGAGATGGACGTTATGTGACTTTCCAATCAGACGCCTATAATTTGGTCACCGAAGAGGACACGAATGAGAGTAGTGACATTTTTGTCCATGATCGCCACTTGGGCACCACCACCTTAGTTAGTGTCAGCAGGTTGGGGGGACCCGGCGACTCCACCTCCTCAGAACCCAGTATTTCTGCCGACGGACGTTATATTGCCTTTCACTCTTATGCTTCCGATCTGGTCAAACAAGACACGAATCGGAAAATTGACGTGTTCATTCGGGACTTGGAAACTCAGGAAACCACCCGTGTGAGTGTTGCCAGTAAGGGTTCACAAGGCAATGACGCTTCCTATGGTGCCTTCATTTCTGCCAATGGACGCTATGTCGCCTTTAATTCTGAAGCCACTAACTTGGTGAAGGGAGATACCAATAAGGCCACCGACGTATTTGTGTATGACCGCGACACCGGGGAGATGCAACGAATCAGTATCGATTCGAAAGGTCAACAAGGAGATGTTGCCTCCTTTAACCCTGCCTTATCAGCCGACGGGCGTTATGTCACCTTTGCTTCCCGTGCTACCAATTTAGTGGCCGCAGATACCAACGAGATTGAAGACATTTTTGTCCATGATCGAGAGACGGGGGAGACTACATTGGTGAGTATTGACCCCACAGGTCAACCGGGCACTCAAGATTCTTTTGGCCCCTCATTGTCTGCCGATGGCCGTTATGTTCTTTTCAATTCTGATGCCGATAACCTAATTGCCGAAGATGACAATCAAAGTACCGACGTGTTTATCCATGACCGTGACTCTGCCCAAACCCACCGTTTGACTTTGATTAGTGAAGGGGAACGCGACACGCATGTCTCTTTCAATCGCCCCGTCATGTCTAGTGATGGACGCTGGGTAGCCTTTGAGTCGATGGCTTGGAATTTGGTGGTAGAAGATTACAATAACTCGGCAGATATTTTCCTATATGACCGGGAATATTATGCCAGTTTTGAAGTGGCCACGGGCAAATTATATATCCCAGTTCTCACCGTCCCAGACTTCGGTTTATTCCGCGCCTCCTTATACTTAGTTGCCGACAGCACCCCCTTGCAACTGACCGTCGCAAGAACCAGTGCCTTCGACATCCCCTTGCCAGGCGAAATCCCCTCTTCTTACCTGCTAGACACGGGACACTTACGGCTGCCCAAATTGGAAGTGTTCAATCCGCCAGAGGAGATTTTACAATGCGCGGTGGAGATGGTGGCAGATGAGGCATTGACGGTGTTTTCGGTGACGGCGATAGAATGTGGATCGCCTTGACAACTATAGCATTCCTCTGGAGCGCAAATAGCACTCCTCTGGAGCGCAATAAGAATTATTGCGCCCCCTGCGCCCGCGTAGCGTCGGCGCGAAGCGCAATAATTCTTATTGCACTCCAGCGAATTATGTACAATTTTATATGAATATCACTATAAGTGTAATGGGTAGGGTGCGTCCTACGCACCGATTAGGTGTGATGCGGTTTCTGAAATGGTGCGTGGGACGCACCCTACCATTAACTTAATGGCATTGAGGCTTCCGCCGGGCTTCCAGATAGAAGTTTTCCGGCTGAAGCCTCTAGTCCCGCAGGGGCCGGCTGAAGCCTCTAGTCCCGCAGGGGCCGGCTGAAGCCTCTAGTCCCGCAGGGGCCGGCTGAAGCCTCTAGTCCCGCAGGGGCCGGCTAAGGACTGCCAGACCTGATACCTCCCCATCCCCCACATTTCATCACTACCAAACCCTATTAGTCTTGATCCCCTTCCCCCTTACTCTCTGAAGCAGGGGCATCATCTATCATATCGTCATCTGGAAGACCCGGTTGCGGTTTATTTTCTGAGTTTGCCGTCTCTGAGGCAGTTTTATCACTAGACTTCGTTCCAGTCTCTGTTTTATCACTGACAACACCCGTATCAGACTCGGCCGTGGCAGGGGCATTTGCTGTTTCAGAGGCTGATTTTTTACCTTCTCCCCCATAACTGCCTACTCCAACAGCTAATAGACCAGCAAAAAAGATAACTTTGGTTTTCAATGTCATGGTATACTCCTTAAAGTTGGAATGAATTACTGTCATGTAGCAAATAAAAACATTGCTACCGTGTGCTGAATATTTTTTATAGACAACCGACTATTTTTTAATTATCCTATAGAGGGTTGCAAATGTAAAGATTTTTTTATGAAAAAAACCGCCGAACATAGACGTTATTTAAGACACCCTACCTCCATTCCCATTACTGTCACCCTGGCTGACGAAAAAACCATGAATTTACAAGCCTTGAACAATATCAGTACGGGAGGGTTATCATTTGAATCTGAAAAAGCCTGGAAAAAAGGCACTGCGGTAGGCATTAATTTTCACCCGCCTTTTAACTTCTCCCAAGAACTCCTCAAAGTCTATGGCAGAGTGGTTTGGTGCAAAAAAGTGGAAGATCACTTTGAGGTAGGCATTCAATTCATGAAGCCCACTGGTAGCGTGGTGGATGTGGTACAAAAAATTGAAGACCTGTATCAACAGATGTAAAGCTTAATCCATGAAGAAACAGCGTAGCTTTGTGACTGGCAAAGCTACGCTTTGAACTTCTGGGCTTTTTTTTAATTCTAAGTAGTGAAGCAGAAATTTTCTGGTATAATGACGCCCTTACCCTCACCCCCGGCCCCTCTCCCTCTGGGAGAGGGGCCGGGGGTGAGGGCGACGATTGAAAATACGGTAAAATTTCTGCTTCGGTACTTATATAGTAATATTCCTGTTCATTTGTACCCCCCCTGCCCCCCGTACACGGGGGGAGTGACTCCCCCCCGCGTGCGGGGGGGCTGGGGGGGTACACAGTGATGAGAAATATTACTATAACTTCTCCAACATCCGTCGAATGGTTGCCTTATCTTCCTCACTTTGCGCTTCTTGCAAGCGTTTCAACAAGGCTTCCATTTGCACCTGTTTGGCTGTTACTGCGGCTGGCGGTGGGGCCATTGGGGCGCCATTTTCACCCTTGGGTAAGAGTGCATTGATTAACCGGTCTAGGGTAATGTAAAAGAGGTCCACGCTGTAACCGGCTAACAGTCCAATGGCAGCCGAAGTGGCAAAGGTATCGTGGGCCAGTTTGATTGATCCTTCTGTATCCATCGCCTGCATTTGGGGAAGTAACAAGTGAACGAAGAGTCCACCCGACAAGGCGCCCATACACATACGCAACCAGTTAGTAGATGCTTGACTAGGGTTGAGGGTACGATTCACGTAGGATTCGGAGAGAGTTCGGTACAAATAAATCCAGGCACCAATGGCGCCATAAAAAAAGGGTACCAGAAATTCTCGAAATCTATCCAACAGGCTTGTGTGCTGACTATCCAGTGCCCCATAACGGCCTACGAAAACTATAACTAGCATGATCATACCGACCCAAAACAATTGACGTAAAAAGTTACGCCCCAGAGAACTGTTGCCGAGAAGCCAGCCGATCCACTTGGGATGAGTGACCGTATAATGAGGCGATGTTGCACGTAACGTGTAAACCGTCACAGGGGCAACTAACTGGGCCATCTTGGAGTATAGCATTTCCATGGACGCTTCTATGGAACATAATTGTTCTGTGGTGATCCCCGATTCTGGGGCCGAATACAACACTTTCTTCAACGCCTTGATCTTTGGGGCTAAAGTGAGTGGATCGAGTTTCCCCGTTTCCACCGCAAACTCTAAAAGTTCCTCCAGTTCCTTGTAACGATCACAACAGTAGGTATAAAGAAAAGCGCGTTCCGATTCAGGTGAACCATTTGTCTCTCTTTTTTCAGTTGTCTCTTCCCTGTCATCATTATCAAAGGAGGCAGGCGGCATGTCGTCGTCATCGTCAATGTCAGAAGCGACGGTGGAAATGACGGTGGAAGATGGCAAATTGGGTTGATTTTCTGGGGTTCTCATAATGTTATCCTCTAAACCAGTGTTCCCACTGGGCATGATTTCTCTAGGAGACGCGGTTTCTTCTTTCGAAGGGGGAATTGTCTCTAACTCTTGATGTATTCGTTCCATTTCTTGAACCACTTCGGCGGGAGGCAACCCTATCCGTTCACGTCGTTGTTTGATATAACCTAACTCCGCTAAATAAACTTTAATAAACTCTTCAGTGTAGTTAGGATGTTTTGTTTGTGTAGTCATTTGAGTGCCATTCTTGGTAGTGATGCCATCTGGGTTAAATATCGAGAGGTTTCGCGTCGGTCTGGAACTCTGATTGAGATGATTAAATGAGGACTCTGAAAGGAGGCTTGACTAATCAGAGTCCATCTGAAAATCATTCTAATCAGAGTTCAAACAGTTAACCCACA
>JAABRD010000091.1 GCA_011391085.1 Thiotrichaceae bacterium
TACCACGGGCGACACCCCTGTAATAAACACGCGGTCCAAGCCACGACCACTACTGGCCGATTTCACGGCACTAAACACCGTTTTAAGAATCCCTTCACCGGTGACCAGGGCCTGATAACGTGCTGGAGTAACACCGTGACCACTCATCATCACGTCGTTGGCAAATTTGTCATATTCGTCAATCAACAAGTAGAGACGATAGGGAGTTGGAGAGATGGCCGCTAACACCGACTGACAGGAGAAAATCGCATTGTGGCGGTCAATGTCAATCTCCTGGGGTAAGAGGTTTTGATAGTGTGTAACAAACATCTTGATACAACCGTTGATATGGTCATAGAGGGATTGTTTGATGTCACTGACTTCCCCAGCCGCGCTGACTTCGGAAAAATCCCATTTCAACACAAAATACTGATTATGCTTCGGCGTCGGTTGCTTACCAATCGCCAAATGTCCAAACAACTTTTCAAATTCGCCGGCTTTGGCCACATCATAGTAATTTTCCAACATGGACAATAACAAGCTTTTGCCAAAGCGACGCGGGCGTAGAAATAACAGTTGTTTGCCTGCTTCTTCTAAGAGTGGAATGGTCGCGGTGCGGTCCACGTAGAAATAGTTTTCGGTGATAAGTGAGTAAAAATCGCTAGTGCCATACGGAAATTTTAACATAAGGTATTCTCCTTAAATTGAGAGACGAGTGAAATTGGAACATCTAAAGTATGATAACACTTTGGGTACGAAGGGTCAAACTTTATCCACTATCCACTCTCCACTCTCCACTAACAAACCTCCTCCCACACCAGCCTCTCCCACCCCACCGCCACCACCGCAAACACCTTCAACCGTAACGTCTCCCCATACGTCTCCATCAACGTCTGCCGATACCGTTGCAATTGTTCTTTGGCAGCGGTCAACTGCGACTGACAGCGTGTTTTCAAGTCCGCTACCGTCATTTGTTTCACGGCTTCGCCCGTCAATTTCGGTTCCTCGGGTAACTTCGCTTGTTTCAAATTCACAAACTTAAATTCAAACAGAAAATCCCAAAACCGATGTTGTCGCATCAGGGGTCGAACTATCATCGTCAAATCTGCATAACCACGTTCCAAAGCGGTCTCCGAGTCCATGACATAAAAGGTGTCGTTAAATAATGCAGTTAGGAACACCAGTTTCAGCGCTAACTCCTTGGCGGTGGCAGCGTAATCACGATTATCCAACACTTTGAAATAACGTTGTTCGATAAACTCACCGACCGGTTGCAAGTCGCCCGTGCGATAACAAGTGTACGCTAGTTGTGCCATTTCGGTGGTCACGCCCGGCAGGAGTCGTTCCCGTAACTCGTCGACATACAGCTTCCGCACCACCAAGTTGGGAATGGTTAACACTAACCGACCAAACTCGGGGCGACCTAAGGTCAAAATGCCAAAATAATACAATAAGGAAATTATCATCGCCGGGTCCTGCGACGGCCTCAGGAGCTCTTCTATCCCAAACCGGTCGGTTAACTCCGGAATAGTTAACGGCGGGTGTTCCCCCAGGGCCGTGAAGATAATGTTCTCGCCGTCGGGCAATTGTGACAGATAGGTCAATTTGTTGCGGTCCATCACCATATTGCTATCTAACATCTGGTCCGGGGCTTGACATTTTCGTTGCAAATGCCGGAGAAAATACAATACCATGGTGGGATTATAAACCAGTCCCTGACCATCTTTACTAAACCGATAGCCATTATAAAACTGTCTCATCGTTGCCAGGGCCTCGGTCACTTTTTCAAACGGCCACTGACACGCTTCACCCAGTTGAGTTAAGACGGTCGCGAGGTCGGTCTCGGTAAAGCCACAGAGGTGGTGAAATTCGGAGTCTAAGTAGATATTTTGCGCGACATTGTAACCGCTGGTGATGTCGGTGAGTATCACCGGCGAAATGCCGGTGAGAAAGACACGGTCCAGGCCACCACCCGCACTGGCGGCTTTGACCACCTTTAAGACCGCTTTTAGCGCACTTTCACCGGCCCGTAACGTGGCCTCCCGAATCGGGTGGGTGTTGGGTGGTGCCATCATCAATTCGTTGGCAAAGTTGTCGTATTCGTCTATCAATAAGTAGAGACGGTAGGGCGTTTGTGAAATAGCCGTCAGCAGGGATTGGAACGAGTACATTGCATTGTCCGGCTTGCAAACTATTTCATCTTGCAAACACGCCCGATAAGTTTTTTGAAATTGTCCAATCTTGCCGTTAATATGGTCACAGAGTGCTTGCCAAATCTCATTGGCATCACCGTTAGTCGGTCGGACTGCCGAAAAATCCCATTTCAACACGAAATACTGGTTATGTTTAGGCGTCGGTTGCTTGCCAATGGCCAAATGCCCAAACAATTTCTCAAATTCGCCCGCTTTGGCCACATCATAGTAATTTTCCAACATGGACAATAACAGACTTTTGCCAAAGCGACGCGGGCGTAGAAATAACAGTTGTTTGCCTGCTTCTTCCAGAAGTGGAATGGCCGCGGTGCGGTCCACGTAGAAATAGTTTTCGGTGATAAGTGAGTAAAAATCGCTAGTGCCATACGGAAATTTTAACATGAAAGAGTCTCCTTAATAGGTAGCTGAAGTCAGAAAGTATTACCTATTATAACACTTTGAACACGAATGGCCAAGGATTTTCTAACGGCTTTTTTCATTAAAGGGTCATCAATGTCTAGTTGATTGACAGTTTGATGAAAAATTGCCAAGGTTCGTCGTTGTAGAAAGGGTGGCTGGGTTTCTTATTTGGCATTTTGGGGAGTTGGTATGAGTATTGCTGGAGTATGGGTAGTATGATTTATTAAGAGTTTTGTTCTGAAGTTTTAATTGAAGATTAAAAAGAAGATTATTATGAAAAGTTTAAAAAAGCGTGTACTTGTTACTGGTGGTGCTGGTTTTTTGGGGTCACATTTATGTGAACGTTTGTTGACCGAAGGATGTGATGTTCTTTGTGCGGATAATTTCTATACGGGGACGAAAGAAAATATTGTTCACCTTCTCTCAAATCCGCATTTTGAATTAATGCGTCATGATATTACCTTTCCACTCTATGTGGAAGTGGATGAAATTTATAATTTAGCTTGTCCTGCTTCACCGATTCATTATCAGTTTGACCCAGTGCAAACAACTAAAACCAGTGTACATGGTTCGATTAATATGCTAGGACTGGCCAAACGCATCAAAGCTAAGATTTTTCAGGCTTCTACCAGTGAGGTGTATGGGGACCCGGAGATTCATCCGCAACGGGAAGAGTATTGGGGGCATGTGAATCCCATTGGAAAACGGTCTTGTTATGATGAAGGGAAGCGGTGTGCTGAAACGTTATTTTTTGATTATCATCGTCAGCATAATTTAAGAGTGAAGGTAGCTCGGATTTTTAATACTTATGGGCCAAAAATGCACCCCAATGATGGTCGAGTGGTGTCTAATTTTATTGTGCAGGCTTTGAATAATCAGCCGATTACAATTTATGGAGAAGGGAAACAAACTCGGTCATTTTGTTATGTAGAGGATATGGTAGAGGCGTTTATTCGGTTAATGGGTACCTCAGATGATTTTACAGGGCCTGTGAATTTGGGTAATCCTGGGGAGTTTACCATTCTGGAGTTAGCTAAGAAAGTAATCGATTTAACTGGGTCTAAATCAGAATTGGTATTTATGCCATTGCCTTGTGATGATCCGAAGCAACGATGCCCGAATATTGGTTTGGCGAAGGAACAGTTGGGGTGGAAACCACAAATATCATTACAACAAGGCTTGGAAAAAACCATAACTTATTTTCAACGGTTGTTATTCAAAACTAAATAATCATGACACTTCGACGTAGCGCTATTTGGGCTTTTGCAGGAAATAGTATCTATGCAGCCTGCCAATGGGGAATACTCATTGTACTAGCACAATTAGGAGGACCAGAAGTTGTCGGAAGATTTTCTCTAGCATTGGCTATTACTGCCCCGGTGATGATTTTTAGTAATCTTGCGCTTCGGCAGGTGCAAGTTACAGATGCGACCGGGTTATACTCCTTTTCGGATTATCTCGGAGTGCGTGTTATCACGACTCTATTAGGTTTATTGATGATTGGTATTATCTCTAAAGCGGGTGGTTATTACGGTGAGGTAGTATCAATCATCATTGCAGTTGGAATTGCCAAAGCATTTGAGTCATTAAGTGACATCTTTTATGGTCTCCAACAACGTCATGAACGGCTTGACCGAGTTGCGTTTTCACTGATATTACGGGGAAGTATCGGTCTTTTAGGGTTGACCGTAATATATTACATGACTCGAAGTCTGCTACTAGGAATTTACGCAATGGTAACAGTATGGGCAATGGTTTTGTTGCTTTATGACGTTCCTATCAGTCGCCAGTGGTTGCAAAGAGTAGATATTTCTGTAATTACCGAACTAAAGAAGCACTTTTGTAGCATAGTTTGGTTACGTTTAGTTTGGCTGGCACTTCCCTTGGGGTTGTCAACGATGCTTTTATCACTCAATACTAATATTCCGCGTTATTTCATTGAACGTTATCTTGGTGAAGAGGCATTAGGAGTATTTGCGGCCATGGTCTATCTCATGGTAGCTGGAAACATGGTGATTGTAGCAATAGGTCAAGCTGCAAGTCCACGATTGGCAAGTTATTACACAACACAGCAGTTCAAAAAATTTTATCGGTTACTTAGCAAACTCCTCTTAGTGAGTCTCTTTTTAGGTCTGTTTGGGATAGTTGCAGTGATATTTTTTGGGAGAGAAATTCTGGTCATTTTTTATGGTCTCAAATTTTCTTCCAATTTGGATATACTGGCATGGATAATGTTAGCAGCTACCTTGCACTATTTGGGAAGTTCTTTAGGATACGCAATTACTGCCACTCGACATTTTCACCGCTTCTTGTTGCCTTACAGCGGTATTTCCTTGGTGGCCGTTATTACCTCCGCCATGTTGATTCCTTCTTATAAATTGTTAGGTGCAGCGTGGGTGACCGGTTTAGTTGGATTAACAACTTGTGTTGTTCCATTATTTTTATTTTATCAATTAAGAAGAGAAAAGCAATGAGTCGCGTCAACGACAAGTTAATAAAACATTATTATTCACACTATGCACGAATAAACACGAAGGACATCAATGCTGTTGTAGTTTCGTCTCGTGATTCACAAAATCTTAAACTCATGTACGAAAGCCTACTGAGAAGTGTACCAGACGACGGGACGGTTCTTGACCTTGGTTGTGGTACAGGAAACCTTTTAGCCTGGCTTGTTAATCAACATAATTTTCGAATCATGGGGGTAGATGCCTCTGCTTCTCAAATCGAGGTGGCACGTCAGAATTTGCCTAATGTTCCTCTTATTTGCGCGGACGGCTTAGAATTTTTGCGTAATCGGCATAACGAGTTTTCTGGGATTATTTGCAACGATGTTTTGGAACATCTCCCTAATTTGGAACTTTGCGTAGATTGGTTGGAAGCTGCTTATGAGGCATTGTGTCCCGGAGGTTTCTTCTTCTGCCGTGTACCTAACGCAAGTAATTTGTTCGGTAATTATTCACGATATATGGATTTGACTCATGAACGTTGCTTTACTTCAGCATCTCTAATGCAGTTGTTGGAAGTTAGTGATTTTAAAGATTGTCATACCATTCCTATTCGTTTATCACACTTTTCTGGAAGAGTAAGGCTTTGGGTGGAACATTACTTGCATATGGCATTATTTAAAATTTGCGGAAGAGGAATAGAAAACATTTTCACCAGTAATATTTGTGCTATAGGATTTAAAGAAAAAAGAGAGTAAATTAACATTAACATGAAACCAATTCGTATCCTTCATATTGTCGCCGGCATGAATCGTGGCGGTGTTGAAACTTGGTTGATGCACGTACTACGAAATATTGACCGGCAACATTACCAGATGGATTTCCTGGTACAAACCAAAGAAACATGTGCTTATGACGAGGAAATTAAGAAACTCGGTAGTCGCATAATTCCTTGTTTTGGGGCACAGCAACCTTGGCGATTTGCTAACAACTTTGCCAAAATTTTAAAGGACTATGGCCCTTATGATGTCATACATAGTCATGTGTCTCATTACAGTGGATTTGTGCTTCGCCTAGCAGCCTACCACCATATACCGATACGAATCGCCCATATTCACACAGCAGGCTCTCAAAAGAAAAACAACTTCTTGCGAAGTCTGTACGAAAAACTCATGAAGCATTGGATTAAAAAGTATGTAACTCATGGGATTGGTATTTCTGAAACTGCTGCCGAATATTTGTTTGAGTCAAACTGGAAACAGGATAAACGCTTTAGAATTTTATTATATGGTTTCGATTTTGCCAGATTTGGGATATGTTCAGATAAGTCCAGTTTAAAAACACAATTAGGACTTTCTCCTAATACCAAAGTGATAGGTCATGTTGGCCGCTTTGTTCCTGTCAAAAACCATCACTTTCTAATCCAGGTATTCAAACAGTTATTAACTTTAGGGATAGATGCTCATTTATTGTTAGTTGGAAAGGGACCCTTAGAAAAAACTATTCGTGAACAACTTGAAGTAGAAGATATCGCAGAACAATGCAGTTTGCTGGCGGAACGGGACAACATAGCCCCCATTATGGGATGTATGGATTTAATGGTTTTCCCGTCTCAGTACGAAGGGCTCGGGATAGTGGTTTTAGAAGCCCAGGCCGCAGGCGTGAGAACACTCGCATCAACGGCGATTCCTTCAGAAGTAGATGTCATTCCTGCTATGGTCAAACGCTTGTCGTTGGATGCAGGAGTTGATGTCTGGGCCAAAACGGCTTACGAACTATTGCAATTACCTAATATTCAATCAGAATTGTGTTTGCCGCAAGTGAATTCAAGTGCTTTCGGCATTTACAGATGTATCAACGAACTTTGTACAATTTATCAGGAAAAATAACCATGAACTTTCAAAATATCGTAGTAACAGGTGGTGCAGGTTTTATCGGATCACATCTAGTAGAGGCCCTATTGAAGCGCGGCTATCATGTGACTATTATTGACGATTTATCCACAGGCAAGTGGAGTAATATTAGTCATCTGGAAGATAATCCAAATTTCAGGGCCATCATTGCCTCAGCCGCGGATACTCAGTTGTTGGAAAAAGAAATACCCAATCATGACCTCGTTTACCATTTAGCTAGTGCTGTAGGAGTCAAGTTAATTATTGAACAACCAGTAAAAACTGTGGAGTCTATCTTTCATACCACCGACGTGGTGCTAAAACTTTGTTCACGTTATCGTAAACCAGTGGTGATAACTTCTACTAGCGAAGTCTATGGAAAATCTACAACAGTGCCTTTTAGTGAAGAAATGGATGTGGTCATGGGTGCTACGGAAAAGCGGAGATGGGCTTACGCTTGCGCAAAGGCTTTAGACGAATTTTTAGCGTTGGCCCATTTTTATGAAACGAACTTGCCTGTGTTTATTGTTCGTTTGTTTAATACTGTCGGCCCTAGACAAACAGGACAATACGGTATGGTACTACCTACTTTTGTGGAACAAGCAGTCAACGGAAAATCCCTGACGGTATACGGTGATGGCAAACAAAAAAGATGCTTTTGTTCAGTACATGACGTGATAGAGGGATTAATTCAACTTCCCCTGGTCCCCAAGGTGGCTGGCAAAGTGGTTAATTTAGGAAGTCAGGAAGAAGTTTCTATCGAACAACTTGCACAACGAGTTATTGAAATTGCAGGTGCCAACTCAACAATAGAGTACATTCCTTATGAACAAGCCTATGGTGCAGGATTTGATGATATGCAACAACGAATCCCTGATCTAAAACGGGCACAAACGTTAATCAATTGGAACCCTCAATACTCGCTGGATGATATTATTCACCAATTGGTACAACTTCGTAAACATCCAACTTCAATGTTGAAACACTACTAAAATTTTGTTATGATGTCTAATCCTTTACCTACACTCAACGTTTCAAAAAAATTCCAAGTAGAATTAACCACGAGTAGTTTCTTGCGTTCTTTTGCTTTGTGTCTAATCATCTTGATGAATTTTCTATTCTTCTCTGAAGAGGAATTTTGGCACTGGTTTGTTATTCCTGTGCTGTTATGTGGCACGTTGATAGGTGTTGATGTCGTAGATTGGCTAAGAGGACGACTAAATATTTTTAGTCCTGTTAGCATTCTTGGCATTCTTGGATTACATTTCTTTTTTCTAGCCCCACTTCTTCACGTTTATTGGGATTACTGGCCGCTTTATTTGACTTCTGCACCAAACGATTGGCGAGATTGGTTGGGTGGAATGGCTGTATTAAATTTTTTGGGTCTGATGATTTACCGTTTTACTAGGAACCGTTTTTCTCTTTTTCCCAAGAAATCCTTTAAAAAGACGGTATGGGAAATCAATAATCGTTCTTTCCCCGTTGTACTAGGAGTTGCGTTATTCGTGAGTGCGATTATTCAAATTAACGTTTATGCCCAATTTGGGGGGATTTGGGGTTATATACAAGCTTATGAGGAATTACGTGGTAATGCTTTTGAAGGGATGGGGTGGATTTTCATGATTTCTGAACGTTTTCCCATCCTCTTACTGATAGGATACGCTGTCTATGTTCGTAAAAATCGCCAAATACCCTCTTGGACCACCCTAACCATAATTGTACTGGTTTTTCTGGTATTAAGTTTGTTGTTTGGTGGTTTTAGAGGCAGTCGTAGTACAACTATTTGGCTACTTTTTTGGGCCGCAGGTATTATTCATTTCTGGATTCGCCCCTTGACTAAAACAGTAACATTGGCTGGATTGGCTTTTGTTGTGATATTCGCTTATATGTACGGTTTCTTTAAAGCAGAAGGAAGCGAAGGTCTTTTATTAGCGACCCAGGGAAAATTTACCGAACTTGAAGAGAAGACGGCACGAACTAAAGAGGGAACCTTATTGCATGACTTAGCCAGAAGTGGTGTTCAAGGATTTATTTTGTTCAAGTTGTTCAATTCTGATTATGAATTGACGATGGGAAGAACTTATTTGGGGGCTTTAGCCATTTTAATACCTAAACAGATTTGGCCAACCAGACCGCCTCATAAGGTCAAAGAAGCTACAGAAATACGCTTGGGTATGGGAACTTATGTAGCTGGTTTTGATCAATCGTCTTGGGTACATGGTTTGGCCGGTGAAACCATGTTAAATTTTGGTCCACTTGCTGTACCGTTTTCTTTCATTTTGCTAGGATGGCTAGTAGGACGGTTAATACGTTTATTAAGTGTTTTAGAACCGACGGATACTCGCTGGTTGTTAATCCCTTTTCTAATTAACCTATGTTTTACCATATTGGTGGCCGATTCAGATAACATCTTATTCTTTTTAATTAAAAATGGTGCAATCCCGTTTTTAGTCATCTTAGTAGGAAGTAAAATACGAGTTTTGGACAGTTCAAACGAAAAGAATTAGTGAAACAAGCTGTTATCCATAAGAATAGCCTTTTAAGATACGAATTTTAACTTTTTCGTCAATAATTTCCTACGGAGTTATCTTTAAAATATGCCAAATTGTAATGAATGTCGCTGGTTGGAAGGTTCAACATGCAAAGCCATACCTACTTCTTGGCCCGTGACCCCAGTTAATCTGGTACGGGCTTGTACTATAGCTATCAATGAAGAATATTGTCGCCTAATTACAGCGGGCACTCGAGTATTAGAAATAGGATGTGGTATTTGGAGCCCAATTTATGAACATTGTAAAAAAGTTGGCGCCAAATATGATGGAATTGATATTAGTGAATATTACTATGGACAGCGAACCATTGCCACACGAATTGAATCTGTAGAACATCTGTCATTTCCAGATGAAACTTTTGATTTAGTGATTGGTAATCAAACACTCGAACATTGGAATGAATCAGGTTGTCGACCTGAAAAAGGTCTATACCAATGTTTTCGGGTATGTCGGGTTGGTGGATTGGTGTTAATGAATGTTCCCATTCACTTTCATGGTGCCAGAATGTTTGTGGAGGGAAACCTGGAAGCCATCAATAACCTGTTTAGTCAATTTAGCTCAGAAGTTCATTTTATTCCCTGGCGTCGTCATAGTTCACCACTAAAATTTGTGGATCTGTTGGAAAATTATTCCTATCCGGGGGAACGCGGCACTTACACGCTGGCCATCAAAGCTGTTCGTCAACCACCATTGCCAGCCATACCCAAAGGGTATCACTGCCGTTGGCGGCCCATCCGTGAAATGTTGGACCATAAAGTGGATTTTTTATTTTATAAAATGTGGAAACAAGTTTTGGATGCTTGGCACAAAGTATCGTCATAAGTTCAGACTAAAAACAGATAATGGAGATTAATAATGAATGTTTCATTTAAACCGAGAGACAATTTCTCAATGTTACCCCTTAAATATCGTTGCTATGCTTATATTAGCCACTCTTTGACTGCGCTTGGCAAATTGACTATTCGTCAAAAACACCCGGCAATAGTTTTAAGAAATCGGCTAAACCGTTTGATGTACAGAACATTTTTCAAAAATGATGCCATTTATCCAGTGCTGACCAAAGAAGGTTTCAAAATCTTGGTACCACTCAATGATCAAGCGGCTGCTTCTATCTTATTTGAACATGAATATGATCCGCAACAAACTTGGGTTCTACTGAAATTTGTCCCTCATATCTCTTCCTTCATAGATGTGGGTGCCAATTTGGGTTACTTTTCCCTATTAATGCGGGCACGGCTAGACAAAAAATTGCCTGTAATAGCTATCGAACCCAACAAGAAATTGTGCCTCTTTCAAGAGGATAGTATGAAACTCAACGGTTTCGTTAACTACCAAGTTGTAGAAGCCGCTATGGGCGATACTACGGGTCAGGTCCAATTTTCTGTAGATGACTCGTTAAGTTCAAATGCTAAAATAACTGCGTCTCAACCTCTGTCAGGGAAACCATCGCACTCAACAGTCAACTGGGTAAAAGTGGTTACCATAGATGAAATCGTGCCTTCCCATACCACTAACCAGTTAATGCCTCTAATTAAAATAGATGTGGAAGGTTATGAAATCAAAGTGTTGCAAGGAAGCAAGCGTGTATTACAAGAAGGCGCAATCTTGATATGCGAGATAAGCCAGAACACTCAGGCTGAAATCAATAGAATTGCCAAAGACTATGACTATGAAGTAGTTGATTTTCACGGAAACAATTTTTCCTGGGAAAGCCATCACAAAAAAGATGATGTGATTCTAATACCAGCCGTTGTAGGAGAGAAGTTTAGAAATCTACTGAAAGGTTGTTAACTCAAAAAATAGGACATAATTACCATGAAAGTTTTAGTTTCGGCTTCAGCACACCACCTCCTTACTCCAGATGGCACCTTGTGGACTGCCAATGCGTCACTTCAATATCGTTTTTGGACACGTTATCTTGATGTGTTTGATGAAGTGCGATTATTAGTGCGGGCGAAACCCGTAAAGGAAGTTCCTACTGGTTGGAATAAGGTTTCAGGATCAGGCATTGTTCCAGTGCCACTTCCACATTTTATCGGTCCTCTCCAATTTCTAAGTCAGTTAAAAGAGTTGAGAAGAATCATTCGCACTGAACTTACCACTCCAGAACACGCAGTCATGTTGCGATTACCTTGCAATATAGGCACAGAAGTCTGGCAGTTACTAGAAACCTCCAGACCGTATGGCGTTGAAGTTGTAGGCGATCCAAAAGATACTTTTGCACCAGGTGCCATCCAACATCCGTTACGCCCCTTCTTTCGTTGGTGGCTATCCAGACAATTAGGCCAACAGTGTCGGCAAGCTATCGCTGCTGCCTATGTTACAGAACAGGTTCTTCAACAACGTTATCCTACAAGGACAGGTACTGTTACAAATCATTATTCAAGTATTGATTTACCCAATGAAGCTATAGTAAGTGAACCAAGAACATCTTTTCCAAAGACGGGTACTATCACTTTGATTACGGTGGGGACGTTACAACAACTTTATAAAGCGCCCGATATTTTAATTCGTGCAGTAAATCAATGTATTAAAGGAGGATTAGATTTGCGTCTGGTTTTCATCGGAGAGGGTCAATATAGAGTTCATCTGGAAACTGTGGTTGCGACTCTAGGACTAAAAAAACGAGTGATCTTTCTTGGACAACTTTCCCAAGGACAAGCAATTAATGCTGAACTAGATAAGGCAGATTTATTTATTTTGCCTTCTCGTCAAGAAGGTTTACCACGCGCTATGATTGAGGCAATGGCACGAGCTTTGCCTTGTATTGGTTCAACAGTGGGGGGGATTCCAGAACTTCTACCACCTGAAGATGTGGTTCCACCCAATGAAGTAGATAATCTGGCCAGCAAGATTCATGAGGTGATTAACGACACAGAGCGGATGATTCGTATGTCTAAGCGAAACCTTGAAAAGGCTAAGGAGTATTCAGAAAATATTCTTCGTAGCCGTCGGAACACTTTTTACCAACATGTGCAAGAAAAAACCCAAGAATGGTTTAAAAGTAAATTTCATTCCACTTAACAATTTCATAATTTCCCATCATTTATTGGTGATGTTCAAATATTGATTTAATAAAACCAAAACCATGAAAATCCTTCACATCATCACCACCATCAACCGCGGTGGTGCCGAAAACCATCTCTTTGAACTTATCAAAGGACAACTCGATAAAGGACACCAGATATACCTTGCCTATCTCAAAGGTGACGGCTACTGGAAACCTTATTACGAGAAAATAGGGGTACCCGTTACCCCTCTAGGTTTAAAACACTACGGCGAATTATCTCCTCTTCTAAAACTAAGAAGATTAATTCAATCCGTTAACCCCGACATTGTACACTCACACATGCCACCTGCCGAACTTTACACACGGTTAGCTTTGCTTGGCATTTCGTCGAAAAAACTACCTTGGGTGATCACCAAACATAACGATGAACCCTTCTATAAGGGCATTGGTCACCAAACCTTTGGACGTTGGGTATTACAGCGGGCTAACCAAATAATTGCCATTTCAAACGCCGTCAAAACCTATACATGTGGGTCGACAGGACTGAAATGTTCACCTGACAAAGCCACCGTCATACACTACGGAATCGAACCACAACCTTACCAACAAGTTCAAGATCAGGAAATTCAGGTAACTCGACAAGCCTGGGGAGTAGAAGACCGGACTTTCCTTATAGGCACGGTGTGTCGCCTAGTTCCACAGAAATCTTTAGATACCCTTTTGAAAGGTTTTGCTATCTATTTGCAGTCAACCTCTATACCGGTCAAATTAGCGATAATAGGTACAGGACCGCTTGAATCGGAACTGAAAAAATTGGCGGAACAACTAAACATTGCCAGTCGAGTCATCTGGGTTGGTTTCCGTGAAGATATACCTACAGTAATGAACGCCTTAGACCTCTTCGTGTTAAGTTCTATATACGAAGGATTTGGATTGGTATTGTTAGAAGCCATGGCTACGGGCAAACCTGTGGTGGCAACTCAGGTCAGTGCTATTCCTGAAGTGATTGAAAATAACATTACAGGACTATTGGTACCTCCTTTACAGCCTGCTAAACTCGCGGAGGCATTTGGATTTTTTGAGAATTTGGAGGTACGAAAACAATTTGGAACGGCAGGAGGACAACGTGTCAAATCGGCATTTACTTTGTCGCTTATGATTGAAAGAACCCTAGCTGTCTACAAAAAATATTTCAAATCAGCATGATTACAGAACGTCTGGAAACTCAAAAAGAATGTACAAAAAAAGAGAATTGTAATATGATGCAATCTCTAATTAACACCCAAATCTGGTTAAGCCGAACTTTTGATAAACTCCTACCAGAGAAATATCGCATCGACGGCAACCAAGATTTTATCCGTTCCTTCGTGCCCCAATATCTCAAACCCAATCTAAAAATATACGATATTGGAGGAGGCAAGAATCCCTATCTCAGTTTGGAGAAAAAGACCGAACTTGGGGCAACCATAGTTGGACTAGATATTGATGCCAATGAATTGCAACACGCGCCTCAAGGCATCTATGATGAGGTGGTCTGCGCCGACATTACCAACTACAAAGGACATCAAGACGCTGATCTAGTCATTTGCCAAGCTCTACTTGAACATGTCAAAGATGTCGAAAAAGCGTTTGCCAGTATTGCAAGCATCCTCAAACCGGGCGGCATAGCACTCATTTTCGTCCCCTCGCGAAATGCTCTCTATGCACGGTTGAATTTGCTACTCCCCCAAACGATAAAAAAGCAGTTGTTACATACTATCTATCCTCATACCAAAAGATTGCAAGGTTTTCCAAGCTATTACGATAGATGCACTCCCAAGGATTTTCACACTTTGGCCAAACAGTACCAATTTGACCTCCAAGAGGAACGTTTCTATTTTATCAGTTCTTACTTTTCCTTTTTCTTTCCTGCCTACTTGCTTTGGCGGATATGGATTTTGGGTTTCCATTTGCTTTTCGGGACACAATCGGCTGAAACGTTTTCCATGGCATTGAAGAAAATTTAATAAAGGGAGTGGGTCAAAGTTGCAAATTTTGCCAGTATTGTTGGGTGTGTTACTCTATTTAGCCAGGATGCGGAAGCCTGTCAACCCAGGGAGAACTTAGAAACTTAGTTTCTCGAAGAAACTAAGTTTCTTGGCATCGCCCAAACTCCTCTTAACCGACCGAAGCCAACGCCCCCGTTACCAGTGCTTCCCACGCGGGCCAACGCCGCTTCAAACTCGGCCACGGTTTGGCGAAGTTTCCCACGCACCAGACCGGCTACCGCCAAGAACGGTGCGTGGGAAGTCCCCAACACCGACTCAACGTCGGCTCCGCGGCGTGGTCGCCCGCTTGACCGTGGTCGCCTTAGTAGGTTGCACTAACCGTTGTTGAAAGGCCGCTAAGGACTCAATCACAATGGCTTCTTGATGAAGGGTTGACAACCATGAAGTATCTTCCAACGCATTAATTTGGTCAAGCAACGCCTTTGGCACCCGGTGAAAGCGCACTTTCAACACCTCGGTGACGGCTTCACGAGATTTTTGCAACTGTCCTTGTTGGAGTCCTTGTTGGAGTCCCCGTTGAATCCCACGACGTTCGATACTGGTTACATACGGCATTTTTTTAGTCTCCTCACAATTGGCTACAAAGTGTTCAAATTGTTGTTCTAACCCCTCGGGTAAGGTTAACACCCAATCTAAAAAGGCATATAAATCAAAAAACAAAGGTTCTGGTAAGTTGCTGTCATACAACGCTTGAAGCAGCGCCTTTTTCCCGTCCAACCGTTGTGTGGGTGAGTGGCGAGTTTGTAAATGGTGATAGAGAAAGACATCTTCTCTAGTGTCCAAAACCTTTTGGAACGTTTTGTCACTAGAGATTAGGTATTCCCCCCACCCCAAACCGTGCGGGAC
>JAABRD010000092.1 GCA_011391085.1 Thiotrichaceae bacterium
ATTCCGTTGGAGTACGGAATTAATTCCGTTGGAGTACGGAATTAATTCCGTTTCAAGCGGAATCAATTCCGTACTCCAAAACCCATAACCATTACCTTTGTAACACTACCCGCCTGTGTGGGAATGCGGTGCCCACGCGGGCGCGTGGGAACGAGACAGACGAGACAGACGAGACATAAAAATAACTTTCTATTATTACCAATAAATCAAAAAGACAATTCCCGTGCATACTCAAAAAATTCCCCTAGTTGACCTTCATGCCCAATATTTGGCCTATCAAACCGAATTTGATGAAGCTATCTCCCGTTGTCTAGCTTCCACCAGTTTCATTGGTGGGCCAGACCACAAAGCGTTTACTCAAGAATTTGCCAATTTTTGTGGCGGTGGTTATGTTGCCCTATGTGGCAATGGCACTGATGCACTCTACTTAACTTTGCTAGAATTGTTAGGTAAAGGCGATGGCACAGGCGAGGTTATCACCGTGTCACACACTTTTATTGCAACCGCCGAGGCAATCTCGTTAGCAGGTTATCGACCAGTTTTTGTCGACATTGATTCTGAAACGTATGAAATGGATATTTCGCAACTTGAACCGGCGATTACGTCGAAAACGAAAGCCATCTTACCAGTTCACTTATATGGCCAAATGGTGCCAATGGATCAGTTGATGGACATTGCCCATCGTCATCATCTTGTGGTGATTGAAGACGCGGCCCAAGCGCATGGTGCGACTTGGCAAGGGAAAGGACCTGGACAGTGGGGAGATGCGGCATGTTTCAGTTTTTACCCTGGCAAAAATTTGGGTGCTTGGGGAGACGGCGGCGCGGTGTTCACTCGTGATCCCAACTTGGCTTCGCGAATCCAAATGCGGGCCAATCATGGGCGTACCGAAAAATATGAACATGCGTTTGAAGGCGTCAATTCGCGGTTAGATGGTTTACAAGCGGCCATTTTACGAGTGAAGTTACGTTATTTGAGTCAATGGAATCAAGCCCGGCGCCAAATTGCCCAATGGTATGATGAATTGTTAACAGGTCTCCCAGGGGTACAAATACCAGTGATTGCCAAAGAAGCAGAATCGGTTTTTCACTTATATGTCATTCAGATAGACCGACGCGATCAGGTGCTTGAGGAACTGCAAAAAAATGGTATTGGGGCCGGCATTCACTATCCCCTCCCCTTGCATGAACAACCGGCCTATGCGTATCTAGGATTGACTCCAGAAGCATTGCCAGTGACACACCGGATTGCCCAGCGTATTTTGTCATTACCTATTTATCCTGAAATGACTAACAGTCAGGTGCAAACGGTGGTGGAACAGCTGGCCGAAATTTCGCAATAATTCTTATTGCGTTCCAGAGAGGGGGGATTACTACCCTATTAAATTTAATAGACTAAAATTCAAAAAAACGATGAATATTGTTGCGCAACTCGGTTGTGGTTACTGGGGACCCAATTTATTACGAAACTTCACGGCCCAGCCACAGTGTTGGGTCAAATGGCTTGTCGATACTAACCCCCAACGACGGGCTTATGTTGAAGAAAATTATCCTAAAACCAAGACAACGTCGGTTCTGGAAGACGTTCTCAAGGACCCAGAAGTGGAGGCGATAGTGATTGCGACGCCCGCCTCCACCCATTATCAGTTGGCCAAATTGGCACTTCAGGCGGGCAAACATCTGTTGGTAGAAAAACCGTTGGCCATGACGACCATAGAAGCAGATGAATTGGTGGCTGAAGCTACGGCTAATCAACGTATCTTAATGGTTGGTCACACTTTTCTTTACAACTCTGCCGTACATTATCTCAAACAATTGCTTGACAAAGGCGAACTGGGGCAATTATACTATATCTATGGTCAACGACTCAATTTGGGACAAGTACGCGCCGATGTAAATGCCTGGTGGAATCTGGCGCCGCATGATGTGAGTATTTTACTTTACCTGATGAATGATGAATTGCCCGTTACGGTCACAGCCCATGGTATAGACTATATTCAGCCGCACTTGGAAGACGTGGTATTTGCCACATTGACTTGGGCTAACCGAGTGACTGCACACCTGCATGTCAGTTGGCTTGACCCTGGTAAAATACGCCAAATGACTGTGGTAGGCAGTCGTAAAATGGTAGTGTATGATGATGTCAGTGACGACAAAATCACCATTTTGGATAAGGGGGTGGACCGCGTACCGAAAATTGGTGAAAAGATGGACTACGATAATTTTAACCAGTATCAAATCGTTCACCGTAGTGGCGATGTGTGGTTGCCCAAAATCAATTTCCAAGAACCTCTGAAAATGGAGGCAACGCACTTTTTGGAATGTGTGCGAACAGGGCGAACTCCTTTGACCGGTGGTCTTCAGGGACGTCAGGTGGTGGCCGTGTTAGAAGCGGTACAACGGGCGTTGCAGAGTCATCAGAGGGTTTCTTTAGGTTGAACAAACAACCAATCTTCGGACCAATCTCAGGAGTTCAAAGCGTAGCTTTGCCAGGTGGTGATAAAGCGATGCTTTGGACTCATCAACCAGATTACTATCGTTTCTACCCAGATGCAGAAGAAAGAGGAATGTTGTAATCCCCTGACATTCCCTTTGCATAGGAACGAGAATACACACGACACCACCATTGACAACGAACTCCCCAGAGAAACAGACGATGACTGTAGAAATGACACTCCTTGGCAATGTAAACCTATTGGTGACCGAAGGCATTTACCAGACCTCAGACGCACTACTTCAAGACGCATTTCGTTCACTGCTACGTTACAAACCGGAACTGAAAACTCAACTCGCGTTGGGCCTGTATAAACGTGGCAAAGTATCCCTCGCCCGCGCCGCCGAGATAGCCGGCGTGGATTTAGAAAGCATGAAAGAACTCTTACAAGAAGCTGGTATGGTGCGATGTATTGCTACCGTGGAGACCGAGGTGATGGCACAAGAGGTCAATCAATTAGTTAAAATAACGGGACGGCAACCATGACGCGACTCATCGTGGACACGGATATTTTAAGTATGTTTGCAAAGGTCGGCGCCCTTGATACACTGGTTGCCTTGGTAGGTCAAGAAGTGATTGGGATAACGCCGGCCATAGCCGACGAAATAGCCATTCCTCTACAATATGGTTACGCCTTTCCAAGAGAAGTACTGTCTAAAATTCCTGTCGTTCCAATGAGTTTGCAGGTTATGGAACGGGCTACACAATTGCGACTGGAAAACACTGCGTTAGGCCGCGGCGAACGAGAGGCCATTGCCTTTTGTCAAATTGAGGTAGCGCAGTTGTCCACCAACGATAAAGTGGCGAGAACATTCGCCCAAAGCCAAGACGTCCAAGTCATTTCATTACAGGCATTGCTACGCACCCTGTGGTTGAGTGGCGTTCGAAGCCAAACCGAAGTGAGAATCTTGTTGGAACAAATTAAGCAGGCAGATAAATTGGAAATCCCCGCGGAAGTGGAGAAAGACATTTTTGGTTAAAGGGTGTACCGTCACGGTGCAAGATGAGTCGACTACTCCTTTGACCTCACACCAGGTAGTGGCCGTGTTGGAAGCGGTACAACGGGCTTTGCAGAGTCATCAGAGGGTTTCTTTAGGTTGAACAAACAACCAATCTTCGGACCAATCTCAGGAGTTCAAAGCGTAGCTTTGCCAGGTCACGGACAAAGCTACGCGGTGGACTCCTGAATCAGGTTTTTCAGCAGGATCGTGCTACAATTCCCTTCAAGATTTTCAAAATTGTTTCCGCATCATATTTTTCTGTGTGTTCTCTGGAATATTCCACCCGCAAAAGAGGACGGTCACTCTCTATCTCCGAGACTTCCGCCCGAACAAACTTCCAGGTGTCTGCTATGGTATAGCAACCAAAAATTTCTTGAGTGGTTTGCCCATCGTTTTCAAAATTGAGATGGGCCGCCGCTAACAATTGTCCATACAATTGAAAGACTGGGTTTTGATTTTCGATCCCTTTTTTGGTTTCGACCACAATTAAATAAGGCGTTTCTATTCGCCCTGCTACCGTTTTGCCTAACACACCGTCTGCAACCCCTTCTATCTCAAATTGCACATATTTGGCACGTAAGGGAATTTCCCCCCAGGCTTGGATGTATCCGTATTCTGCCAACAAAAGTAACGGATAAATAGCCCTGGCCCATAAGGTACTTTCATTCATCAACTGGGTATCACAATTGATTAAATGAGATTTTATGTACTGTAATTGTTGCATCTCTTGGTCTGTGAGAGGGATAGCATCCACAAGAGTCCATGGATAGGGCGCAATAGGTCCCTCTTGTAAAGTCACCAGACGTTTTAACTCTGTTAAGGAGAGTTTAGAAAAAACTAATTTTTCCATGATAGTTGCCTCTTGTTTAGGGAATCAATGCTATTAAGTTAAGCCCAATGGGTAGGGTGCGTCCTACGCACCATTTAGGAATGATGCGGTTTTTAAAATAGTGCGTAGGATGCACCCTACCTTAACTTAATGGCATTGGTTTAGGGACTCTACATAATGACTATATATTAAGTAATTTTGTACACAAGGTTTTTTGAATTAACAAACAGGTTTGAGTATAATCTTTACTCTTTGAAAATGCAAACGTCTCCTTGCGTTAGTTCTGACCCATGATATTCAACTGGCAGAACAGGTGGGGGCACCACTTCACTTGGAACGGTTATCAAAAAATTTTCCATAGTGTTAAATAACTATGCCCGTCTTATCTTAGGGCGTGAATGTTACCTGTGTGACACTACTTTTTTAAAATTAAGGTTAACCCATTGAAAAACAAAATCTTCATCCATCCATCCAGCGAAGTTTCTTCAGAATCCCAGATTGGTAATGGCACCAAAATTTGGCAACATTGCACTATCTTGGCTGGTGCTGACATCGGCCAAGAGTGTCTCTTGTCACAAAATGTTTATGTGGAAGGACATACTAAAATGGGTCAGCGAGTGAAAATTAAAAACAACGTCAGTATTTATGAAGGTGTCATCTTAGAAGATGATGTTTTTATAGGTCCCAGCGTGGTTTTTACGAATGTACTGAACCCAAGAAGCCACTGGCCCCGTAAAAGTGAATTTTTGCAAACCATAGTCAAAACAGGTGCTACCATTGGTGCAAATGCCACGGTTGTCTGTGGTGTCACCATTGGACGATATGCCATGATAGGTGCAGGGTCAGTGGTTACCAAAAATATTCCTGATTTTGCGTTAGCGTATGGGGTTCCTGCTAAACAACGAGGATGGGTATGTTATTGTGGGGAGTTGATGAAACTCGCTAAAGGTGAAAGCTATTATAATTGTCATCTCTGCAAGAGTGCTTATCAGGTAGGGAATAATTATTTGAGAAAAATAGAAGTTGGTGGTCATGGAATATGAGTAATGTTTCTTTCAGGATTGAGAGTCCTCCAAAGACTGTCAATCCTTACCTACCAGACGTTAGCACCATCACTTGATTGAAACACAAAAAATTGTTGTCAGGTTTTGTCATCCCTAGAAATCCAAAGCGTGGCTTTGCCAAGTCACTGACACAACTTCACTTTAGAACTGAACTTCTGGCAACCCCTTGAACGCCTGACAAAATAAACTAGAAACATAAAAAAACTATGTGCGGAATCACCGGCCTTTGGGATTTTGAAAAACCGATGAGTCCAGTTGAACTGGACCATTTTACCGACTCTTTGGCCCATCGCGGGCCCGTCGGGAAGTGAAATACGGGTGGTCATGACAAGCCAATGGAGGTGTTGAAAATCAAGAAGTTATAGTAATAGGACTACCGTTTTTTTCGCTATTTGATTTTACACACCATCACCTGTGTACGGGGGGGACTCCCTCCCCGCGTGCGGGGAGGGTTGGGGTAAAGACCGGCGATTGCGTAAGTCCTGAGTAATATTCCTTCAAATTTGTCTTTCAAGAATTTTGGCTGCCAAGGGATAACACCCCTCGAAGGAGTGTTATCCCTCGAACTTTTGGTACAAAACTGGGTAGTGATGCAATGGTGAAATGTCTGAACTATGATTAGAATGATTTTCAGATGGACTCTGATTAGTCATAGCCTCCTTTCATAGCCCTCATTTAATCATCTAAATCAAAGTTCAAGACGAAGAGAAACCGCACGATATTTCACCCAGATTGCATCACTACCCAAAACTGAAGGAATATTACTATATAAAGAGATTGACTATCAGGTGAAAACATGGCAGTCTATATAAATAGTCCACCTTACGCAAAAGAGAGTAGAAAACCCAGTTTTTTAAAAAAATAGCTAACATCTTTCACTCATCTATGACAAATAGGAATATTTCATGCAACTCTCTGCACTTTATGATAATGGTCAGTTGATTTTTGGTTCATCCATTCAACTTCGTCAAAATCGTCTTCCCATCGTAGTCATTATCCCAGACCATGAAGTTATATTGGCTTCCCCATCACCCGCCAGTTTTACAAAAGCATTTCAACCAGTGGATGAACAACCAGACGCCAACTTAATTCAAGCCCAGAAATTATTAGGCACTGAATACCATTATGTGGCCACGACCAAAACTGACCAAGAATTATTAGCGGAAGCGTTGACTGAAAAATATTTATGAATGTCGTTTTAGATGTGAATATTGTTTTAGACTTACTGCTGAAACGCCGTTCTGAATACGAAGCACAAAGCCGATGTGTTAGCCAACTCCAAAAAGCCGGGGCGCAACTTTGGTTCCCAGTCTGTGCATTATCCACTCTGGACTACGTGCATCAGCTAGAAATAAAACGGCTTCAACAAGCTAATCAAATTAACTCCTGATTGGATGCGAAACCACTATCTCGACAGCAACTCGATATATTTATGAGTTCTCTCAATTATGCTTCTTCACTAGGGAATCATGTGGCCATGATACCTACCACTCACCCTGATCGTGAAGACGCACTCATCAGCCTGGCCGCGGGGGAACTGCCTGGCAAAACGGTCATTTGGAGTAATGACAAGTGTTTCCAATCAGTGGTTAGTGGCATACCCGTCTATGACCATATTCAACTTTTGAACTTCATCTCTGTCGTATAAGGCGTATCCTTGCTTTCAGACCAGCAATCTCTGCCATGAAGAAGAATTGATTATTAAACGAGTAAACAGTAACATTCCATTATACCCCCCCCAGCCCCCCCGTACACGGGGGGGAGTGATTTCCCCCCGCGTGCGGGGGGTACAAATGAGAAGGAATATTACTATATCTTTCTACTCCCCCCCGATTTCAAAATGAACAACGCCCCACCACAGACAAACGCCATCGAGAGAGTGTCTCCCATTGCCATTAACAACTCATCCGCTGCCCGCCGGGGACCTGTTCCAAAACACCAATCATAATCGTCCAGAATAATCCAGCCACCCTTCACAACATGCGGAGTCCAGTTCTCAATGTCTCGTTTGACACAGTCAAAATCATGGTTGCCGTCAATATGCAAACACGCAATTTGACCCGTATAGTGGGTTGTCCCAAATGGTGTCGAAGACACTGTTAAAGTTTGCGAATATTGTTGATACGCAGTGTCTGAAGTGGCTTGTATAAAGTTCATCAGCCCCTGAAAATAGGGAAACAGGTTAATCACGAATTTGTCGAGAACCAGGTCATACTCACGTTGTGGATCCGCATGAAGGAGACTAGGGTGTATCTCTTTCTGAACAGGACGAGTATTTTCCCATGGATCAATACATAGCAATTGACCCACTTGATAATATTTGCATAAGTAACCTAACGCAAAGGCGGATTTGCCAAACATACTTCCAATCTCAATTACATCACCTACCGGTAAAGAAGGGGCGATGGCGCAAAGGGCCGCTAATTTGTCTTCTGAACATTGTCCTTCGATTCGGTTAAAATGAGTCAACAAGGCCATCAAGGGTTGCCTAGTCAAAGGTGGAGTGCCACGAACTGGGGGAGGAAATCCAGACTGTTGAAGAAAGGCTACATACGCATCGACTCGTTGTTGGAGTGCCCAGAAGATGGCCCTTTTTTCATTAGCCGTCGGCAACGTTATCAACTCAATGGGACGGGCTATTTCGGTTAAACAGTTCTTCAGTTTGTCATAGACCGGGAAAAACGGCGCATAGATAGTCTCAATTGCATATTTTTCTAACAACTGCCGAAAGGCCGCAGAAAAATTATCTTCAGTTATCCAGGGCAAACGCACCGCGGTTTGGTACCAGCTACGAGTCATATCGCTTTCTGGTGAAGAGGCACCGATAACGTTATCGCCTCTAGCAGAACAAATGGCAGAAAATTCCAGTGCTTCAGGAGTGCCACAAGGGAAGATTAGAATATTTTTAGTTTTATGAGTGTTCATGGTTGTTAATCATAAGTACCGAAGCAGAAATTTTACCGTGTTTTCAATCGTTACCCTCACCCCCGGCCCCTCTCCCAGAGGGAGAGGGGCCGGGGGTGAGGGTAAACATATCACAAAGAATTGCATCACTACCCACAAATCGTCAACTTTAAACCTGACAGGTCTTAAAGACCTGTCAGGTTTAGCTTGGCCTGCTTACCAAAATATCAACGTTTTTGCACATACCAGGCGTTGGATGTGTCTTCAGGTTTGACGCCGGTCCCCTCCTCTTGGAGAATCCCGACCTCTAACCATCGTCACGCCGATTTCTGCAATTTTCTCAATTGTTGTCGCAACGGCGCCGCCAGGGCATTTCGTTGCGCTTTGGACAACATTCCCTGCTGGTGCAGAGAGTCTAATGCGGCAAGCTGTCCCTCCAAGTGCCCCTCGGCCTTGCCCTCGGCCTTGCCTTCGGCCTTGCCTTTGGCCTTGCCTTTGGTCAGACCCTCGGCCTTGCCTTTGGCCAAACCCTCGGCCAGGCCTCGGTTATAAACATGTTCGCTAATCGTGGTTTCCACAAGTTCCATATTCACCTCCTGTTTAATTTTCTTAAGGACGGGGTTGGGGACTTTTTTATAAAAGTCCACCCACTGAGTTATCAGTAATAACTGATCAGCGGTCAGTTGGTCTTTCATCTGGGCCACCGCTTGATAAATTTCCGACACTAGCCTCTCAGGTGAAGTGCCCTCGTCATTGGCTTTTAAGGCCAATAACTTACACAACAGTGAGTGTTTCTGAATCAACTCACTACTTTTTTCACGGTTGACCTTAATCACATCAAAATGAAAATACTGTTTGTGCATAGCCGAACTAAAGCCATAACAGAATTGGTCTGCCACAGGCTTTCGCCACTGGGCTTCATCCGTGTAAATGACTATACTCCAAACTGGTTTTTGTTTCAATAGCCAGACATAACATAGATATTCAAACAGTCGTTTGGCAACCTCTTCTCTTTCACTTTGATGTTCGATTTGAATGGCCACTTCTTGAAATTCGCCATCTATTTCTACTTCCATCAGTAGAAACAAGTCGCCTTTCAGGCTTTCTTGTAACGCTTCGTATTTCTTGAGAAATTCTTTGTCCAGAAAACTATACTCACCGATTTTCAGGTTAGGAAAGTAATGGGCAAAAAATTCCCTGGTAAAAGAGGTAATTAGCCATTTAAACAGAGAATCATGGCTTTTGGGATTGAGTCGTTTCATAAGTTTATCAGTTTGGTACTCACGTTGGGAGATACGAATCGCCTCATTTTGTAAACCTGATAGGTCTCAAAGACCTGTCAGGTTTAGCCTGGTCATCTTACCAAAATTGATAGTGAAGCAATGTGGGTGATAATTGAAGTGTGGCAAATCATCGAGATCGCCCAAACCTCCGAGGTCTTTAAGACCTCGGAGGTTTCTGGTTATCACCCACATTGCATCACTACCCCAAAATTGATGAGGATGGTCACTGGCTGTCTTACTCTACCCGGCTGTCAAAAAATTACTCAGGACTGGCAGTCCTTCAAGAACTGCCAGTCCTAAATTTCTCAACCAGCCATTTTGGAATTAAAATAGTCTATAATGTCCTTCATGGTATGTAATTGGTTCACTTCATTGTCTGGTATGTGGATTCCGCAACGTTCTTCCAACACCAGTAACAGATTGTAAAATGCTAGAGAATCTACACCTTGTTCGTCCAATTTCACTCCCTCTTTTAGAAGAGAGGCTTCCGATTCAGGCAAAATTTCGGCATCTATGACTGCCTTAATTACGTCGCTATTTGTCAACTGCATAATGTTCTCCTTTCTAATAAAGTACTTGACCATGATAGACCCACACCAAAGCCACTTATCAAAATCAAGCGATTCTCAAGACCAGTTATCTCCTTTTCCAAAATAATTGGAATCGACGAGGAAACGGTATTTCCATATTCAGCCATGTCAAATACCACCTTTTGGGTATCTAACTTGAGTCTAGTGGAAATAGTGTCTAGGATATATTTGCTACCTTGGTGGAAAACAAATTTATCAATGTCTTGAACGGTCTTTTGGTTTATACGCAATAGATGTGTTACGTCTGGGGGTATGTGTTTGGCCGCAAAATTAAAGATTTCTCGACCATTCATGAAGAGTTTTCCTTGTTGACAAAGTAAACTGGAATACTCCTTACTTGATGTGCCATACGTGAATTTTAGCGGAGTAAAACTGGGCTGTTCAGATAACAATGTCACGGTGGCCGCATCTCCAAACAACAAAGCAGTCCCTTTATCACTGGGATCGATTATTTTGGAATAAGGATCGGCAGTGAACAGTAACCCTTTTTTAAATCCATTGGTTGACATGAAACTCAACACGACTGACAATCCATAGACATAACCAGAACATCCTAACGAAATGTCGAAACAAGCGCAAGTCTCTGGCAAATCTAGTTTCTTGTGAACAATAGCGGAGGTATGAGGAATATTGGTATCGGGGTTCTGAGTAATCACTACCAATACTTCTATTTCCTCTTTATGCAGAACGAGTTTCTGGAGTAAATTGGAAAAAGCTGTGACACATAAATCGGAAGTTTCCTCAAGGTTCGATTTAAGCGCGATTTGCCTCACTCCAATCCGCTGTTCGATAAATTTGGCATCGATTCCAAACGTTTCTTGCCTATCGAAGTTAGAAATTCTGGCTTCTGGAATATAACTCGCTATGTTTTCTATACCTAACATATTCATTGCTTCAACAGTGAAAAATAGATATGACCTCTGTGGTTGCCATCCGTTTCAACAGAGGCCTTGGTCAATTTGTACCCTAACGTGCTAACCAGTTGTATCCTAATGTTATCGAAATTTCTTTCCACAGGGGAATCCAATTGTAATCCTGTGAAAACCCATTTTCCTTGACTGTGAACAATCGACTGATGTAGGGCCTTGTTCATGGCCACCAAAACTTCAATAGCACTGAAATTGGGAGGTATCTGGATGACATTGGAGATACTCTTGGTGTCCCCATTCATGGCACAAGACGTTATGATGTTTTCTTCATCAAAATCATATCTGTCGTGAACCGCTTCATGGGTTTCATAAAGAAAAAGATAAAATCGTTCTCCCTGATAAGTGAAAGACAGCTTCCCAACCGAATTTTCTTCCGACGGTCTATCGTCCTTGGAAAGACACGCATAAAGCTGACTAGAAGTCATTTTGTTGATGCTAAAATTTAGATGAGATATGGCATTAGAATCAAGGTCATCAAATTCCTGTTGGACGACTTTCTTGAACAGAATGTCATATATATCTGCACCCTGAATATAGTTTCGTGGTCCCTTAAAACGGAATGGCAGAGTCACTGTTTTCATCGTTTATTCCTAATGTGTTGGTAAACATGATTTTTATGAGAAAAGGCAAAATTGCCTGATACAATCTGATGAGTGTTGACATTGTCCACCACTACGCTACCCATCATTATTTGGGCACCATTGCCAATTTTTAAACCTTGGGCAATCGAAGAGGAGGCACCTATCCACACATTATTGCCAATTTCGGCTTTGCCGGCAATGATACAGTTACCTGCAATAGCACAATTCTCCCCGATTCTAACACCATGACCAACATTGGTCAATATCCCTATTTGGGTGTGATTGCCAATGTAAGTAAACTCTTGAAATAAAGATTTGGCAACGACAGAGTTACTTAAAATCACCACATCTTCCCCAATTTTAGTTCCACCTGCGTGTTGAACTCTAATTTTTCTGCCTTGATGTTCGATAAATTGAAGTCCCTCAGCACCTATCACCACACCAGAGGCAATATAGCTGTTATCTCCAATGTAAGAGTAGTCTTGAACAACGACATTTGGGCCAACGGTCACATTGTTTCCAAGAAAACTTTTATCTGAAATATAGGCGGAGGCATGAATATAACATTCCGAACCGCGTCCAAATTCCATTTTAGGAATAATCACTGATTCCTGAAACAATTGGTTATACAGCAGATAAAAATCATTTTTGGGATTTGGAGATGAAACTGCCCCTAATTCTTTTGGCAATTGTTCGGCGAGTTCTGGTTTCGTGATGACACAGGATATGTTAGGATTTGAGTTGACTAGGCGTAAATAGTCTAAATTTTGACAGAATACTAGCGAGTTTTTGATTTTAGTGTTGACTTCATCCAGTTGTGTAAAATAACCATCACTCAAAATTTGAGTCGGCGAAAAAAAATCAGAAAGTTTCATATTTATATATCCAAATAAGTTCATAGCCAAGTAGGGTGGGACAAAACGAGACGTTGCCCGTCCATGCCCATGATAACCCACCCTAAAGAACAATGTCAAGAGAGGGTTTCCAACTATTTTTCACTCACCGCGGGCAATCACAAGAGTTGTTGCCTCTACCAGCCCCATATTGTTTCAGTGGTGCGGCCACCGACTGGCGAGACTGCCAGTCCTTGCCAACTTCTTAACTGAATGGCATTGCGAGAAATCCCCTACGGATGCAAACTTTTTAACTTGACTAACCTTCCGAGGTTTAGTAAAGTCAATCAACTGGCCCACCATTTTGAGTAATGGCAAACAAACACTTGCCTACTTCACAATAACGCTAAACACACAGTTTTAGGTAGTGTTATAGAGGTTAGGACTTACGCGAAACTGCGGCAGAGATAACACCCCTTCGAGGGGTGTTATCTCTTGTACTTGTACAACACTACCCACATTTGGCACTGACCGCAGAAACACTGACCGCATTGAGGTTGAAACATGGAAAAGAACTTGAAATATGGTGGCAACAAAGGTTTGGATTCGGATTTGATAGCCTTACAGAATCTGAAGCGCGTTACCTGCTTCACACCCAGACGGTTGACCGAATCCGAAATAAAATGGGTGCGGCAGTCGAAGACTGAGTTTCTTACTGCCTTTTGCGTAAAACGAGTTAAATTATCTTAAACTTTGCAGAACCAGGTGATTCACTATGAAAAAACTCCCTCTCGGCATTCAAACGTTTGCTAAGATTCGAACCGATGACTATCTTTACGTTGACAAAACGCACTTATTCAACGAGTTGTTAAACACTAGCCCCTATGTCTTCCTCTCGCGGCCCCGGCGGTTTGGAAAATCGCTATTGGTCTCGACTTTGGAAGAATGGTTTCTAGGTCATCATGACCTCTTTAAGGGCTTAGGAATGGAGAAGCAAGTTTCTATCCCGCCGCATCCCGTGATTCGTATTGACTTTTCCTTGATTCCGCATGACAGTGAAGAGAGATTGATACGTGGCCTCACCGAATGGGTGACCGACGTCGCATTGTATCACGGCTTGAAATTGGAAAAAACCGATTATGATTTAGCCTTTGCGGAACTCATTTTCAAGTTGTGGAAAACTCATCAACGCCCCGTCGTCGTCTTGATTGACGAGTATGATAAAGCCATTCTCGATAACTTATCAAACCCGACCGTGGCGCAGCAGACTCGTGATATTTTGCGAAACTTCTATACCGTCCTCAAAGGTAGCGATGCTTATCTCAAATGGGTGTTCCTCACCGGCGTCTCCAAGTTCACGAAACTGTCACTGTTTTCGGGTCTCAACAATTTACAAGATGTCTCCTTAGATGAACGCTTTGCCACCCTTCTGGGGATTAGTCAGACCGAATTGGAAGATTACTTTGCCGATCATCTGACCGTCCTCCAACAGAAATTCAAACTCAGTCGAGAAGTCTTACTGGAAAGGATTCGGTTTTGGTACAACGGGTATTCTTGGGATGGCGTCTCTCGGTTGTATAATCCCTTTTCCTTGCTAAACTTGTTTTCTACGTTGCGCTTTGGGAACTACTGGTTTGCCAGTGGCACCCCCAGGTCCCTCATTGACTTGGTGAAAACTCAACAATACGATTTGAGTCGTTTAGAACACACGATCATCAGTGAATATCTGTCTGATACCTTGGACCTGAATACCCTCGATTTACCTTCCCTGTTATTTCAAACAGGCTACCTGACGATTCAACAAATTCACTATGATTCATACGATTTGAGTCCCAGTTACCAGTTAGTATTTCCCAATTTTGAGGTGAAGAAATCCTGGTTAAATTATCTGTTGGCAGATTTTACTCAGCAACCGGTCACCACCATTCAACCCGTCTATGTGCAGATGCTGGAAGCGTTGGAAAAGGAGAATCTGGAGACTTTTATTCAACACCTCCGGGTCCTATTTGCCAAGATTCCTTACACCTTACATTTGAACAAGGAGGCGTATTATCATTCCTTATTCTACATGATACTCACTCTGATGGGCGTCACCATTGATTTAGAAGTGTTGACCGACAAAGGCCGTATTGATGGCGTCTTAGAACTGACCGAGAAGATTTATGTGATTGAATTTAAATATGGGGCGACCTTATCTCAGTTAACTCAACAAGCCATGGCACAGTTGAAGGACCGACGTTATGCAGAAAGATATTTGGCAACAGGCAAAAAAATTCTGTTGTTAGGAGTGGCTTTTAGTGATAAAAAGATTGACTATCAGGTGGAAACGTTGTAATCTATGTCCAGGAGTCCAAAGCTACGCTTTGGACTCCTGGGCCGACTTGATAATTTTTAACTTTCCCGGAGGAATTATGGAAAAATTAACCCTTTCCACACTCTCATCACTCACTTTGAAACAGTGGGTTAATCTGAATGAATACGGCATAGCCGACTATAACTGGTTAAACGTGAGTGCCCTCTTCCTTGACGAAGGGGAACAACAAGAATTACGGCGTCTTCAGTCTCGACTCAAAAAA
>JAABRD010000093.1 GCA_011391085.1 Thiotrichaceae bacterium
GCGGATTTTGATATTCCAAACCGACTACCTAAGTCGTCATAGGTGGGATAAAGCTTGCAATAGACTAAGACCTGCAAGACTTTACTAGTCGTCGTGGTTAACTTTCCATGACGACCTCCTCCAGGTTTCCGAGGACGCCTTCCTGCTAACACCGCCTGTTCATACCGCGCTTGCCGAGTGTCGGCCAACACCTTCGTAAATTCTTGGACAAGGATTTCTAACTGAGATGGAGTGACTCCCGTCAGCGCTTTTAACTGACGTTCATCTCCGATTTTTATGAGAGTTTCTGTGGGGGATAATATCATTTTTATTTATGGTTATAATAAGCCAAATATTTTGGTGTTTATGATTCTATCACAGATGAATTTTTATTTCCGGACAACTCTACTATCTATCCAATCTATCTAACCCAATCCAGCCATGAGTTCAAAGCGTAGTTTCGTCCGTGCAAAGCGACATTTTGGAATCCTGGATTTGTTTTATAGTAAAATTCCTGTCACATTGTACGATTCCATCTGGAGCACAATAAGAATGATTGCGCCGTTGCGACGCTTCGCAGGGGGCAATCATTCTTATTGCACGTAAGAATGAAATAGTATAGGTTCATAGGAATATCACTATAACTCATGGATTTGCTTTGGACTTCTAAATTTTGGGTAGTGATGCAATGTGAGTGAAATATCGAGAGGTTTCTCTTCGTCTTGAACTCTGATTGAGATGATTAAATGAGGACTCTGAACGGAGGCTTGACTAATCAGAGTCCATCTGAAAATCATTCTAATCAGAGTTCAGACAGTGAACCCACATTGCATCACTACCAAATTTTGCTTTGGATTTCTGAATTATGATATTATAAAACTCGTTCTTAATAGTCTAGGAGAAAATCATGAAAAGACATGCAATTACTTTAATAGGTTGGGTCAGTTTTCTGGGATTACCTAACGTATGGGCCGATGATGTGGATTTTTCCAAAGCTTATGTCATTCCCAATCCCGCTTCCTCAAAAGAATTACGAGTGGGGGGCGTGGTAGTACGCAGTGGTGACGCCACTACGATTAACTGGATGCTGTTAGGTTTCAATCCCGAAGGACTAGAGGACAAACCGTTCTTCAATGTCCTTCAAGCCGGGGCGCAGGCGTCTGAACCTGAATTATTGGAACAGCAGTTGCGCGATACCGTGTGGTCGGGGACTTATCAAAGTGTGAATAATTTGTATTTGACCGAGTTGCAGTTTAAAACGATTCAAAATGGGCTGATTGCCGGCGAAATTGTTCATAAAACGGCAGACCCTGAAGTATCTAATTTGTTACGTGCTGAGGTGGCTGGCAATATCGTGACGCAGTATTTACTGGACGTGAAAGGAGATGGGCAACTGGTGTGGGTGAATGCCAATGAGGTGAAATATGAAGGGTTTATTCCGCCTACCAATATTCGCTATCTGATTACCTTGACACGTTTGCGGGGCATAGAGTTTCGCCATACCAGTAGTAGTTGGGGGAGTCAAAGTGAGTATCGGTTGACTTTGGAAAACAATAAGTTAGCCGGTAGTGTCGGGACGCCTGCGGATCGATATGGAAAGGATGAATGGACGGGACTCGGTTTGATGTCGTTGGAACGGATGCCACCGCCAAGTCCACCTGTCGCGCCGATTTTACTGGAATAGCAGGGCAAGAGTCCAAACTGGGAAGGTGAAATTCCGAGTTTGGACCATTGTCAAATTAAGGTAAATGAGGTCTGGATAAATAAGCATGAGAACGCATTTCTTGAATACGGCTGCGGGTGCGCTGAAATTGAAGGGATTGGCGAGTACCCGTATAGAGTTGTTCTGGCGGAACTTGGGCGGAGATGATGAGTTTGACATTGCGGTCATAAAACTCGTCAACCAGATTAATCAAGCGGAGGGCATTGTCATTGTCAGCTTCTCCCATGCTGAGGATATTGCTAATGATGACGGTGTTACAACAATGGGCAAGTTCGATGTAGTCCGCGACGGCGCGGGGGATGTTGCAGAGAGTTTGGAAATCAAACCAGACGATGCCATCGGCACAACGTCTTGAGGGTATCAGGCGTCCATTAATTTCTAAAGCGGCGCCGACTTTGCCTTCGCAGGGGGCCAGTTGTCGAAAACTGTCCAACAGTTTATCATCAGTCTCTTCCCCCAACGGGTAATGATAGGTTTCGGCCTTTTCCAGTGTGCGTAAGCGGTAGTCGATACCGCTATCCATGTTAACTACATCTGTATGGTGTTTAATCAAAGCGATGGCCGGCAAGAAACGTTCTCTTTGCAACCCCCCCTGGTAGAGGTCGTCAGGCGCCACATTGGAAGTGGCCACCAAAGTCACTTGTTGTTCAAATAAAGCCTTGAGTAATCCACTGAGTAACATGGCATCCGTGATGTCGGAAACATAAAACTCATCTAAGCAAATCACTCGTACTTGTTCCGCCAGCCGGGAGGCAACAATGATGAGGGGGTTTTGGCGATGATGCAGGGCTTTTAAATCGTTGTGAATTTTCAACATGAAACGATGAAAATGGAGACGCATTTTTTGTTCAAATGGCAGACTGTGGTAAAAATTATCTACCAAGTAAGTTTTACCACGCCCCACACCGCCCCAAATATACAGACCACGTACAGGTATTTTTTTGCTTTGCAAAAATTTGTGACGTAGGGCTGCTAGACGACCGTGGTGTTTGGTGACTGCATCCAAGAGATTGTCATATAGCGTTTGAGTACGCTGGACCGTTTCTCGTTGCGTATAATCTATTGCAAAATCAGAACGTTGTAAATCACGTTGATAAAGTTCAAGTGGCGTTGTCATAAAAGTGTCCCTCTGTATTAGAAAGTAAGAAACTATAATGTTGCAGTGCGTTATAAATAGTATAGCAAAATTTTATTTGTATCGCATTGCAACAAATAATTTAATTACTTAAATAAAGTGAAACACTTTTGTTAAGCCCAGTTGGAGTCCAAATCTTTAGATTTGGACGAGATTGGTCAAGGCAAGACGGCGTTCCCAAAGTCTTACGATTTGGACGAGAACGCCGTTACATTCCTTAACTTAATGGCATTGAGGCTTTAGCCCGGGGCGCAGAACATGTATTGAAATCGCAAGGTTCCACCCACCGGCTAAAGAAAACCCCGGTGGAGTGGAGGCTTTAGCCGGCTGGCGGTAGGCACACTCGATGTCAAAAGAGTGGAGAACGCCTACCGCCGGCCGGCTAAAGCCTCCACTCCAACGCTGGTTTTTAATTTTAACTTAACGGAGTTTCTTAAAAAAAGGGCGTATTTTAAGCACCTTTTGGAGGTGTTGAAAAATTAACAAACATTGACAGAATGGGTCGTGCATATATCGATTAACTTTAATTATTTACTTGTCCTACCACCCAAAGATTATTAACGTCTGGGGGGTTTTATCCAAGGTTGCACATGTTCTTGAGGGGTATTTTCCTCTGCTGACTGGACGCCACTGTCTATCATGTCAGAGGGTATCATGATGATGATGCCGACAATGAGGATAAACAGGATCATCAGGAACGGGAAAAGGTCCGACCAACCCTCTTGAAGGCTGATGGAATCGCGCATTATCGCACGTTTATAAATTTTTGTGGTGTGGTGATGGCCATGATGTTCCACATACTCACCATGTTCGATAAATTCGGAGGAATATCCTGAATAAACTTCACCATCTGCGGTTTTGATGATTCTGGTTGACATAAAAAACTCCTCAATATGTATTTACAAATGGGTTAGTTAGGTCGCGGTTCTCTACTGAAACCTACCTGATTTTAATGAAGTAGTGAAGTCCATAATGTCCTATTATGCAAATGGTACGCCAATTTTAACTATTGGCTATTCGTTGGTTAATGTGAGAAGTGAAAGTCGGAGTCCAAAACAGGTTTTGGACTCACACCAAAACTCTACCAATCCTTAACTCATTGCGTTCTCCAATTTGTCATGTTATACTGCCAAAATATCGACGTTTATCCATAACATCGGCACTATCCTTAAAAAGATTATTATTCATTATTCACTATTCATTCAAATGCAAGAACGACTTAAACAATATTTTCAACATATCCTCCCCCCGGTGGATTTCTGTTCTCTCCGTTACGTTAACACCCGTTCCGAAAAACTTTCGGTGCGCCAAAATGTGGCCGTTCCTCCGACTCAACGTCACGATGTTGGGGTGATGTTAACTGTTATTAACAAAGGCGGATTAGGATATGCGGCGACCAGCGATGTGAGTGAATCCGGATTGCGGCAAGCTGTGACTCAAGCGCGAGAATGGGCGCAACGCAGTCAAGGACGTATGGTGATAGATTTATCATCCATTGTGATGCCCCAACCGCGTGGCGAATACGCTTCCGTGGTGCAACAACCTTGGGAAAGTCTCTCGTTATCAGAAAAAATAGAATTGTTGTCACGGGAAGCTGCCCAATGTACCATTCAAGATAAGATTGTCGATTGGCAAACATCGTTGTGGAATGTACAATCAGAACAAATTTACCTGACTTCACAAGGTGGGGAAGTGAATCAGTTGATTCAATATTTGGTACCCTCTATTCGGGTCGTCGCCAACGAAGGCGTGAACACCCAATCACGCACGTTAGGAGGACATGGATGTGCCCGTCAAGGTGGCCTAGAAGTGCTTGACCAGATTGGTTTCTTTGGCACCGGTTCCAAATTAGCGGAAGAAGCTTTGCAACTGTTGATTGCCCCTAATTGTCCTACTGAGTGTCTGGACCTGTTGTTAGCCCCAGACCAGATGACACTTCAGTTACATGAATCGATTGGACATCCATTGGAATTGGATCGAATTTTAGGAGATGAACGTAACTATGCTGGCACCAGTTTTGTCACCTTGGATATGTTTGGAACGTATCAATATGGTTCCAAATTACTCAACGTCACCTATGACCCCACACGACCTGAAGAGTTGGCCAGTTATGGTTTTGATGATGACGGAATGCCAGCTAAAAAGACGTACCTCATTCGTCAAGGTCTCCTCCAAACGCCGCTAGGTGGGCTATTTTCACAAGCCCGCGCAGGTTTAGCAGGCGTGGCAAATGCCAGGGCTTGCAATTGGAATCGGCCACCGATAGATCGGATCGCAAATTTGAACATTGAACCAGGCGAGAGTACCTGGGAAGAGATGATAGATTCGATAAAACGGGGAATTTTGATGCGCAGTAACTTATCCTGGTCCATCGATGATTCGCGCAACAAATTCCAATTTGGCTGTGAATGGGGGCAACTGATTAAAAATGGGAAACTGACTCAAGTCGTCAAAAATCCCAATTACCGCGGCATCTCGGCCACCTTCTGGCGCAATTTGAAACGAGTTGGCAACCAGGAGACTTACGAAGTGTTGGGCCTCACTAATTGCGGGAAGGGGGAACCCAATCAGGCAGTGCGCGTGGGTCATGCTTCCCCAGCGTGTGTCTTTGCTAACGTAGATGTATTTGGAGGAGTTTAGTCTTATGCAACATTATTTTTACACTCTCACAGACATTCTGGACCGCCACCTGCAACCAAATGAAATCTATTTATGCCACTTTACGGCCGAACAATCGGATTTTATCCGCTTCAATCGCGCCAAAGTGCGCCAACCAGGTAGCGTCGAACAACGTTATTTAGAATTGGAATTGATTGACGGTTCGCGTCACACCAGCGGCCAAACGACTTTGACAGGTCATTTAGAAACTGACAAAGACCGTCTGCGTCGCTTACTCGCAGAATTGCGTGAACAGTTGCCACAAGTGCCAGAAGACCCATATTTGCTATATACACAGACGGTTCATAGCAGTGAAATGGTAGCCAAAAATACCTTGCCGAAAGCCCAAGAAGTGTTCATAGACATTTTGGAAGAGACCCAGAGTTACGATTTTGTCGGCATCTATGCGGGAGGAGGCATCTTCACGGGCTTTGCTAACTCCTTTGGGCAACGCAACTGGCATAGCAATTATAATTTCAATTTGGACTTCAGTTTTTATCACGAAAAAGATAAAGCGGTAAAATCTGCTTATGCCGGTTTTCAATGGGACACGAAGTCTTTTCAAGACCAGATGGCAAGGGTGAAAACCCAATTTGAGATTCTCAAACGTCCTTCGCAAACCATTGCACCGGGCAACTATCGCGTGTATCTGGCGCCTGCCGCAGTGCATGAAATTCTCCATTTACTCACTTGGGGCGGATTTAGTTTAAAATCTCAACGTACCAAAGACAGTTCCTTGCGACGCATGTTAGAAACGCCGACGCAAACGTTGCACCCTAGTGTCACCTTATTGGAAAACACTGCCGAAGGGATTGCCCCCGCGTTTCAAGCCAAAGGTTTTGTCAGACCCGACCAGGTGACCTTGATAGAACAAGGACGTTATCACAGCCCGTTAGTCTCTCCCCGTACTGCTAAAGAATATGGGGTACCTACCAATGGCGCCAATGATGAGGAATCTCCTGTTTCTCTCGACTTAGCGGCAGGTTCAGTGCCCATGACAGAGGTTCTGAAAACGTTGGATAAGGGCATTTACATTAACAACTTGTGGTACCTAAATTATTCGGACCGGGCCGCCTGTCGAATGACTGGCATGACTCGATTTGCGACTTTTTGGGTGGACAGAGGAGAAATTGTGGCACCGCTATCGGTGATGCGTTTTGACGAAACGTTGTATAATCTCTTAGGCGACCACTTGATCGGTCTCACCAAGGAACGGGAATTTATTATGGAATCAGATACTTACGAAGTCAGATCAGCCAACAGTGCAAGATTGCCGGGGGCCTTGGTGGAGGGGTTCACGTTGACGTTATAGTCACTATTCAAAATATTCAGGGGTCCAACACGTTAGCTTTGCCAAAGCTGACGCTTTGGACTCCTGGGGGACCAGGTGGACCTATGACTCCTCCATCAAACTCAGTTGATAGTATCCCCCCCCGCATTCGGCACGACAAACACATCTTCCCCATGTTCCCCTTCCACCATAGCACGGGAAAAACGGGCGAACATGGTTAGATCGCCTCCCATAGAAACCGCTATCAGTCCCATATCAATGTCCTCAAAAAACATCAACGTCGCCATTCGTCCTTGAACAAAACAGCTACCATGAACGAAATGGTGCTTAGGAATTTCCGTCAGAAACAAGTTCGACACAGTTATCGTTGACGTTTTAAACAGTTCTTGACCAACCTGGGCAATGATTTTTATTAACCCCTTCTCCTTAGCACGTCTTCCCATTTTCTGCATAAACTCTGTGTCATCACCAAAATGGTCAAAGAAATAATTCCAAGGGTCTCTAAAATCCTTGGCTGCCATCAACATGTCTTTGAGTATAGAGAGTTTTTTCAAATTCTTCATGGTGGTGTTGTTTTCAGCTTGATGTCAATCATGTCCAATACTTAAGACCGTTTTTAGGTTATCGTCACACCTTCCACCGTTGTCTTACCTCCTCACGGTGTAAAGCTAACCATTGCAATGCAATAATCGCCGGTGCAAAACGAATTTTGCCTGATTGTAACATATCCAAGGCGGCTGTGAAAGAAACTACATGCACTTGAATGTCCTCATGTTCTGTTGCCACGCCATGAATGCCACGGGCTTTCTCTGCATCCACGCGCCCACAAAATAAGGCAGTCGTTTCCGTCGTGCTACCAGGACTGACAAAAAATGTACAAATGTAAATCGGGTCCATCACGGGACAACCGATTTCCTCAACGGCTTCTCGTTCTACTACTTCTCCTGGCGACTCGCCAGGTTCTAAAATACCTGCGACAATTTCCCATAACCAGGCCCCATTGGCATCATTCAAGGCGCCGGGGCGAAATTGTTCAATTAACACCACCTCATCTCGAATCGGATCATAAGGCAATACTGCCGCCGCGTGGCCGCGTTCCAAAACTTCGCGGATCAGTTCACCACTCCAGCCACCTGCAAAGAGAGTGTGTTGCAGGCGATACCGGGCTAATTTGAAGAAGCCATCATAACAGATTTTTTTCTCCAAAATGTTTACAGAATTTTTTGTAGAACTAGACATAATTGATTTGCATAAGATAAAATAAAGGGTAGTGATGCAATCTGGGTGAAATAAGTAGTGAAGCAGAAATTTTCTGGTATAATGACGCCCTTACCCTCACCCCCGGCCCCTCTCCCTACGGGCGTGGGGAGACCGGCAACCTCAGTGGTTTTCTCCCCACGCCCGTAGGGAGAGGGGGCCGGGGGTGAGGGCGACGATTGAAAATACCGTAAAATTTCTGCTTCGGTACTTATCGCACGGTTTCGCGTCGGTCTGGAACTCTGATTGAAATGATTAAATGAGGACTCTGATAAGGAAGTTTGACTAATCATAGTTCATCTGAAAATCATTCTAATCAGAGTTCAGACAGTACACCCACATTGCCTCACTACCAAATAAAGGTTGTCCAAAACGTATTTTGGACTCCGTAATTTAACATTGTTGGAGTCCAAAACACGTTTCGGACTTAGCCCCATTATTCATTAATTCACTATTCATTATTCATTGACTCCACTAGATCACATTCACATCATTTTAGTAGAAACCAGTCATCCAGGCAACATTGGCGCCGCCGCCCGTGCTATGAAAAACATGGGACTTTCTCATTTACGGCTAGTGCAACCGAAAGAGTTTCTCTGTGCCGAAGCTATCGCCCGTGCCGCGGGGGCTGATGATTTATTACTGAAGGCCCAAGTGTTTAATTCATTGGCAGACAGTATCACGGACTGTTCATTGACAATTGGTACCACGGCCCGACCGCGAACCATTGCGTGGCCGACTTTAACTCCCCGAACTTGCGCCGAAAAGGCGTTGGCTACCCCCGGCAAAGTCGCAATTGTGTTTGGACGAGAAAGTTCTGGACTCACAAATGATGAGTTAGAACTTTGTCAGTTTGTCGTGACGATTTCTACTGATCCTCAGTTCAGTTCCCTCAATGTCGCAGCGGCTGTACAAATTTTGGCGTATGAGTTAAGAGTAAACAGTGAAGAGGAGACCAGGGCAACCGATAATCACCTGTTACCTCCTCCGCATCACTTTTTAGAAGAACCTGCTACGGTGGAAGCTATCGAACAATTTTATCAACATTTGGAACAAACCTTGATTGACATTGAGTTTTTAGACCCCCAAGAACCCAAACAGTTGATGCGACGGCTAAGACGGTTGTTTAACAGGATACAACTGCTTAATTCGGAAGTCAATATTTTACGTGGTATTCTGACAGCGGTGCGTAAGAGTAGGCGTTGACAAGTGTTACTAGAATCTTCAGCCGTCCAGAGAGAATGGAAAACTCCGATGGAGTGGAGGCTTTAGCCGCAATGCCATTAAGTTAAGGTACGGTGGAGTGGAGGCTTTAGCCGGCCGGCGGTAGGCGATCCGCAATTTGAGTGGGGGGTGATGCCTACGGCCGGCCGGCTAAAGCCTCCACTCCACCGGGATTTTCCTTAACTTAATGGCATTGAGGCTTTAGCCGGTGGGTGTGGCACCGCAATTTCAATTCTGTTCCATGCCCACCGGCTAAAGCCTCTAGTCCAGCCACCTCACTCTGGTCTCGCGGCGTCTTGTGGTGACTCCATATACGGTTGCACCATTTCACAGATTTTTCCATCATCAAAATTATTTGCCAAGGTGCGCAACGTCTTGACAAAAGGCAAATATTGTTCTTCTCGTTCCAATTCAGAAAGTCTTTTCAAGACTTCCACAATGTTACCTACCATTGCCGCCTCATACAACAGGGCCGCTTGTTTCGCAGGGGGACCCACAAATGGGGCGTCATTTGCGGGCGTTCGCTGGGTTCCTTCCTGGGTCTCCTCTTCGTAAATCCAAGTCAGATTCAAATGTTTTTGTAACAAGTCAAACAATGTGGTCGCTGGAAACGGTTTCGGGATGAAATCATCACAGCCGGCTTCTCTACTTTGTTGTTGATGATAATCAAATACACTAGCGGAGGCTGCAACAATGGGAAGACTCGCTAGTTCTGGGATTTTACGAACTTGTCGGATCAATTCAAAACCATCCATCACCGGCATTACTAAATCGGTTAAAATCAAATCAGGGCGTATCATAATGGCTTTTTCCAACCCAATTTGACCGTTTTCTGCCTGAATAATTTCAAAACCCAAAGGAGTTAACAGATTCAGCATGACGGAACGGTTTGCCCACTTATCGTCAACGACTAACAATTTGCGTGGTGTACCTTTAAAACCTATAATAACTGGTTCCAGTTCTGGTCGGTTTTGAACCGGTTCAGACACTTCGGGCAAATCCAGTTCCATCCAGAAAGTAGAACCTTGTCCTAGTACACTTTTGACATGCAGTTTACCACCCATCATTTCCACCAATTTCTGCGTGATGGGCAATCCCAAACCCGTTCCTTCTGCCTGGTAATGACGACTTCCTGATTGTTGGAAAGGGCAAAAGATTTTTTCTAAATCTTCCTCTGCAATACCGATACCGGTATCTTCCACTTGAAAACGTAATTTGCCATTGTGAACACCCATTTTCAAGGTAATGCCACCTGTTTCGGTGAACTTAACCGCATTGCCTAACAAATTAATCAGAACCTGTCGCAATCTTTTCTCGTCCGCATAAATATTCATTGGAAGAGGAGACAATGGTTCATAGAGGAAAGCAATTTCTTTCTGTTGTACGCGCATCTGAAACAGTTCTGTCAAGCCGTTAATAAATTCGCCAAAATTGAATACCGTTGGGTACAGTTCAATTCTACCCGCTTCAATTTTAGCCAGGTCTAACACATCGTTGATAAGAGTTAGCAGATATTCACCACTTCGATGAATAATGTCTATGCCTTCCCGCTGTTTAAGACTAATCGTTTTATCCCGTTTGAGAATTTGCGTATATCCCAAGATACCGTTAAGTGGGGTACGCAATTCGTGACTCATATTAGCCAGAAAAGCACTCTTGGCTTGATTGGCCACTTCAGCGGCTTCTTTGGCCTCTTGCAATTGGGCCGGACTGGGTAACTCCAGGGCTTTGGGTATCAATGGGATTAAGATGAACACTGTGATCACAGACACGAATGCGGTGGCAGCTTTAATCATGCCGTCTAGCCAATATGCTGGATACCAGAGGGTCCAGACCGACATGAAATGGGTGGTCCCACACAAGAGAATGAAAAGACTAAAAAGGACAAAAATCCCTTTAAAGGGCAAATCAATTCGTTTTCTGATAAAATAGCCTAAAATCAGTGGAATGGAATAGTAGGATATTCCTATCAGTGCATCTGATATGACATGCAATTTTACTAATCCAGGCACCCATGAATAGCAATACCCATGAGGCATAAAATAGCTTGATGAAAAAATCTCTTGAAGAAAGTTCATGTTGGCAAAATGTTCTTGAGGTTAACTGGAATGGTTAAGATAACATATCCAATTTCAAAAAACTATTTTGACTTGCGGTTTCAATAAGGAGTTGAAGTGGCGAAAGAATTAAAGTCGTGTTGGACTAGAGGCTTTAGCCGGTGGGGCATTACAATTTCAATTCGGTCCTGCGACCACCGGCGAAAGCCTCTCGTACGGTGCTTCCGATATTCAAACCACCCCCTTACACAACGGCACAAAATTCACTTCCTCCAGAAATTCTTGTTGATAATCAGTCCGATGTCGAATCACTTTCCATAACACTTGCCCCCCTTTTGAGTCGCTGACAGGAATCACTAAACGCCCCCCCAACGCTAGTTGTTCTAACAGCGATCGTGGAATATTGGAAGGGGCTGCGGTGACGAGAATGCCTGGATAAGGGGCAAATTCGGTCCATCCCCATTGCCCATCTCCATAACTGAAAGACACATTCTGTACCTCTAACCTAGCCAAATGGGTACGTGCCGCTAACTGCAAATTTTGAATCCGTTCTACCGTATAGACGTGGTCCACTAATTGCGCCAAAATCGCCGTTTGATAACCACAGCCGGTTCCAATTTCTAACACTTTCGTCAAAGGTCCATGACTTAATAATTCCTGCGTCATTCGCGCCACGATATAAGGTTGCGAAATCGTTTGACCATACCCTATTGGAAGGGGATGATTACTATAGGCGTGTCGAGACAAGGCGGGGTCAACAAACCAATGCCGCGGTGTGGTTCGAATCGCTTCGAGAACCGCTTGATGATAAATACCTTGGGTACTTAACTGCTTAATTAAACGGTCACGAGGGTGTGGTTGGGAAGACAGCATACGGGTTGAACAGAGTAAAAATTTGTTGATGAGGGAGGATAGAGAAACTTTGTGACTGGCTTATTTTTTAAGTGGCCGGTGGACTGGAGGCTTTAGCCGGTGGACTAGAGGCTTCAGCCGGTGGACTAGAGGCTTCAGCCGGTGGACTAGAGGCTTCAGCCGGTGGACTAGAGGCTTTAGCCGGTAGACTGGAGGCTTTAGCCGGTAGACTGGAGGCTTTAGCCGGTGGACTAGAGGCTTCAGCCGGTGGACTAGAGGCTTTAGCCGGTGGACTGGAGGCTTTAGCCGGTTGGCGGTAGGTACACTTCCAGTCTCAAGAATGGGAGGCGCCTACTGCCAACCGGCTAAAGCCTCCACTCCACCGTTACTTGAATGTCTTCACGACGTTAATTTCTTATAGGTGTTGCATACCAGATGACGGTCCATAAAGAAACCGAGTTTTGGTGAAAAACTCGGTTTCTTAACCATGAGAGAACCTGAACTATGAAAGGCTCCTCTGCAAAGTTGACATCACCTTAAATTGACTGTCTGGCAGACCATGCACCATACTATCGGTACGCGCAATCCCTGGCTTTTCTGGGATACCCAAAATTAACACCTCACATTGTTCATCTCCATAAAAAGCATAAATGTCACTGTTATTGATGGGTTTGCATTCAATGTGATTTAAGGGCACTCCTAATCCTCTTACCACATCAGAAACAGTGACGTTGTTACAGTCTCTCACACGTTCTACATGACCATTTCGGTGGATTTTAAAAATAAATCTGTCGGTAAGCATAACCGTTCTCCTCAATAGTGACCTGCTTTTATCAAGCAGTATATATATGATGGGAATTGCTTTCCTCCTACACGGTCTTTTGAGGCTGGTATTTGGCATGTCGTTTGCGACAGTTTGAAGCATATTTTGTCTGTTTCAAAGCCACTCATTCACTACCTAGTATAAATACACAACGCAGTTTTTATCGTGTTTAATGCGTTTGTGACTTAAATGAAGAAATGCCAGCTTTACCACCAGCAACTAACGGATTCAGCATTCATAAGTGTCGTAGATATTACGTCAAGTTTCATTATATAATAACACAATAATGCTACTGTGTCAAGTGTATGAACGTCATTGAATGTCTTACTCATTGACAAATAATCAAATTTCCTTTGCGAATCACACTGTCGAAAAATTTCTTTAAAATAGGTACATATTTTCCCGCCCGCCAATTCCGTTGCCAACAATCTTCTTTCGATTTGCTACCGATCCCAGATTTGTTACCTTCATAAATGGTAAAATGACAGGGCACTTGATAAGAAGCACACAAAGCGATCACGTTTCGCAACGCTTGACCATCATCAATGACATTCAAGACATTGTTGCAAATAATCACATCTGGTCGACAAGCTAACGCTTCTCGATTTTCTTCGGCAGAACGGTTAAATTTGTCATAAACATATAGCTTCACTCCAAACGCTTCCGCAAACTGTTTGTTTGCATCAAATCGGCCTCCGCCAATGTCTAACACGGTCCGCCCAACTAAATTTGGTAACATGGCTTTCAGTACCGGACTCACTTGTAAAAGACTGGTTGCCGCGCTAGTCACTTCTTGCATACGGAACACTCTAGGGAGAATTGAAAAAAGAGAATAGGAAAGGGAATCAATTAGGAATGAAATAAATCAAGGTGGACTAGAGGTGGAAGCCGGTGACGGGGCCAATCACCGGCTTACGCCTTTAGTCCGGTATCCCTGTTTCAGGTTTGCATTTTCTATCTGTTTCATTTTTCATTAAACCATTCTCGGTTCGCTATTCTTCTTTTTCATTCCTCTCCCTCTATTTTTTAAGATTTTTTATTATTATAACGATTGTCATCCATTTTTTACTTGTAGTTTCAATATAATAGAAAAATGATAAAAAAATTTAAATCTGTGCCTCACCCAATGACATATTATTTTCTTGATAACTCTTTAAAATACATTATTTTTATATGGAATAAACTTTGCATATTTTCAACTGTCACATGTTTTAGCAAATGGACACTTTTTGGTAGCGTTATCTTATTAAGTCATGATGTCTCTACTCCAGGAGTTCGAAGCGACGCTTTGGATTCCTGGATCATCATTTCTATAACACTACTTGATTATTTTTGCAAACACGACTCATTTTGTTTAAACCGTTTAAAATAAGCCATTTAAGGGAGATTATCTTATGAAATATTTACTGCTGTTCACCTTGTTCTATACAATTTTAGCCAGTGTCGAAACTACAACTGGTTATAAACCTGTGTTTAACCCAAATGCTTTGACCACACATCCTGCCCACTTCACCTTGTCTGCTGTAATTGACCATTTACAAACCTTGACACCTATCATTCTGCCTCAAACTGCGGAAAGCCGTGCTTATGGGAAGTGACACAAAGACCTGTCAGAATATCATTGACCGCTATTAAACGTAGTAAATCGTGAGTTATGATCATTCACTCTTCAGAGTGACACTGCCACACAACTCATTGATAACCAGTATATATTTAAAGTACCAGAGTGGAGTCAAGCCTGGTACTTTTTTTGGGTCTAATGAATAATCAATAATCAACATTTAACCGTCGGAATCCAAAACACGTTTTGAACATTCAACCATCGGAGTCCGGTAGTGATGCAATGTGGGTGATATTCATAAGAGTTGCCCTCACCCCCGGCCCCTCTCCCTCTGGGAGAGGGGCCGGGGGTGAGGGTAAAAATATCACC
>JAABRD010000094.1 GCA_011391085.1 Thiotrichaceae bacterium
ATCACGTATGTGCCCGCCCGTAACACGGTGTTATTGGCTTTGGCACTCGGTTGGGCGGAGGTGTTGGCGGCCTACCATTTGTTTATTGGCGTCAATGCGATTGACTATTCTGGCTATCCCGATTGTCGGAAAGACTTTATTGCCGCTTTTGAGAAAATGGCTAATTTAGGCTAAAAAAGTGGGCAAAACAATACTTGCCCATTACTACAGAACACGTCTATAAGTATAGACATTCCGATGTTATTTTAGAAGAGAATATGCCATGATCTTACAAACACTTCATCAAACTGGTGTGGTGTCACTCAATCATCAAGTGACGGTGACGCTACCAGGCCAGATTCCCGCCGGGGAAGTGGAACTGGTCATCGTCATTCAATCGAAACCGGCCATTCCTCAAACCTCCTCTAAGGAAGAAACTTGGCTTAAATTAATGACCTTGATTAATCAAGGTCAACGACTTCAATCCACCAGAGAGATGGCATGTCCTCCTCTGACTCGTTCCCTTCTCGGTTTGCTGACTGGCACCCCTTTGGACACAAAGGCTTGACGAGGTGATGAAATTGTCATATTTCATTATAAATGCAAAACCAAAAGTTGACAAATTTTTACGTAGGGTGGATTAAGCGAAGCGTATCCACCAAAATCCATAAAAGGTGGTGGATACGCTTCGCTTAATCCACCCCACATATATTATATATAATTATAAACCAATATGTTATAAAAAATTGCAAAAATTCCTAAAAAAGTTATTTACATACAAAAAAAAGTGTATCATCACTGGCGTTAAATAGGTTAATTTAATTATTCAGTAGGAATTAACCATGTCGATTTTTTATGACCAGGTTTATTCTACTTCATTCTTTCTGAAAACTGGGATGACCTTAATTATGCGCTTATCTAAACTTTTAGGCACCTTGGCATTGGGCGTGTTGTTAAGTCACGTTCCACCTCTCTGGTGGGCCCAAGACTTCCCCACTTTAGGCACTCAAGCCGTCAATCTCGACAGCCAACCTATCGCCACCGAGACCACCTTTACGAGTGGCTTCTCGGTGGATACCACGACCTTTCAAAGCGACGGCACTATCGCTTCGCAACAGCCCGTCACTATCAAGGGTACGATGACCGTGGACCCTACACATGTGGGGCAACCGGCGGATCTTATCGTCTATCTCAATTACGGTTTGCTTGACCAACCGTTGACTCCTGAAACCAGCACTAAACCAGCACTTTGCTGATGTTAGGAATGGGTCTGGACATTCAACCTTGGAACTCCGATATCACCAGTTTGATTCCATTTGTCCAACAAGTGCAGTTACAAGCCACGCAACCGGTGGACATTTACAACGGTCCTCTCACGGATTGTCGAGTGCAAGTGTTCTTTGGGTATTTGTTGACCGATGGCACGTTGGTGACGAATAAGGTGCCGATTAGTGTAGCGGTGGAGACGGTGCAGGAGGCGGTTAATTTAGAATCTGAGGCGACCACCGAAGCGTCTGAAGACGTGCAAATAGATACGACTCCTCTTCTCACTTCTCCAGAAGAAGAAGGTCGTCTAGTCGGTTCTTGGGGATTACGTTGGCCCGTGGGAACGACTTTAAAAGTGGGCTTTGACTTCAAAATACTTAGGACAGTTTGGTAAAACACATAAAATATATATATTTAAAGAGAACCGTGAAAGTGAGAAAATATTGTTTACCACCACTCTATTTCCATAATTTTATTCAAGTTTCTCATGCATCTATTAGAAACTATTTTACGGCAAATGTCCAGTGTGAAAAAATCACCATGTCAATTCCTGGTCACCGTACTAACCACTTTAATGCTTTTTCATGGCCAGGCGACTTTCCGTAATCGAAGTCGTTATAGTCAAGGCATCGCCCAATTCTATTATTGCGTGGCACCCAAGACTGAACTTTCCGATTTGGACAAACAAGGCATCGCCCAATTCTATCCCAAAGGTGCCTCTGGAAATGGTTGTACAACCACCTATAATCCCAGTAGCTACCGACCTGGGACTTCGCAATGGGATGGACACATTGGCAGTCTCTCATTCTACAATACTACCAATGCGCCTGTCACGGTGACATTGTATAGTAATATTCACATAAATTTGTACTTTATCCACTGGAGTGCAATAAGAATTATTGCCCCCTGCGTTGCGCAGCAACGGCGCAATAATTCTTATTGCGCTCCAGAGGAAATAGTACAGGTTTGAATGATTTAAACCTGACAGGTCTTTAAAATCTGTCAGGTTTGATGATAGTTACCACTACCTTGTGCATCACTACCGAAAAATGGGTAGTGTTTAACATTGGTGGTAATAAAATTCGCCTGATTGCCGCTATTCACTATAACAGAAGCAGAGTTTACATTAGACACCTTTTGACTCATGCCCAATACAGTAAAGACAAATGGAAACCTGAATGCGCGAAATAAAATCGAAAAGAGGTAGTTTATTATGATGATGAGTCAGGCGTTAGAACACACGGTAACTCATTGGTCTCCTTGCCGACAAATCTTATCCGTGCTCCAGACCACCGAAGATTATCAACAACTGGTCGCCCTGTTATCCGTGCCCCAGACCACCGAAGATTATCAACAACTGGTCGCCCTGTTAGATGAGTTGATAGATACGGTGGGCAATGAGGAGACTCATCCGCTGGCCCGATTGATGGAAACGTTAGGGACGTTGATTGAGGCGTATGAAACGGAACATTATCCCATGCGAGAAGCGTCGGGGTTGGAAGTGTTGAACTATTTGATGACGGAACATCAATTAAGTCCTCAGGATTTATCGGAACTTGGGAGTGAACGGGAGATTTCTAAATTTTTAGCCGGTCTCTTACCTTTGCAAGTCTCTCAACTCAAGACCCTTGGTCAACGGTTTGGGGTACCGCCGGAAGTATTTTTATGAGGTCAGGATAAGGGGGACAACAGGTTTTTCGTTGCCCACCATTTTTCCTCGTTCCCACGCGCCAGCGTCCTGACCCAGAACGAGAGGCGTGTATCACGGACTCACATTACCTAGCCTCAGCCGTACTGGCATCTGGCACACCACCTCACAGCATTGCCACGCTGGCGCGTGGGAACGAGGGAAGTGTTCGTGACGTCAGATCTATAACAAACAATCAGCAGAATCACTAAAAACTATGACTTTCCCAACCCGCTGGTGCCTCACTGGCACCCTCACTACTCGCACCTCTCTACATATTGGTGCAGGCACCACCACAGCCCATCCAGATTTAAAAAATGATAAAGATGGCAAACCTGTAAAAATTGCTGCTATAGTACGAGATTACCAAGACCAACCCTATATTCCAGCATCAACCTTAAAAGGGAACTTACGCACCTGGCTAAAAGACCGGGTGACAGACACTACCCAATTAGACTCCGTATTCGGTAGAGAGGTTGAACAAGACCAAGGACTTGGAGGCTACGTAGAATTTAGCAACGCTTTTCTAACCTCTCCTTTCCTTCCCACACATCCGCCCGCCTATTGGCGTCAAGACCAACAAACGGGCATAGAAGTGGGCGTGACGATTGACCGATTGACCCGTACTGCACAAGAACAAAGACTCTTTCACCATGAATTTGTTCCCCCAGACGTTAGTTTTAAAGTACACATTACTGGCAAAGACTTAAACGACTGTGAAATTGCTTTGCTATTAGCAGGATTGGAAGGATTCAATCATGCCGACCAACCGATTCGCTTAGGCGGAGACCATGCCCAAAACAAAGGCTGTTTCACCTGGCAATTGCAAACAGTTGCACAACTTGACCAGGAGGCAACCAAAGAATGGTTAGCCAAAGATTCCCCCGGTATATGGTACACTGCGTTGCGTCCAGTGACAAAGGAAAAACAATCTAACCTTCTACAAATCGGTCAAAACCTGCTTCATGGCACCGCTAATTCACCGATTTTAGAACTGCACCTGCGACTACAATTTGACAGTCCCTTTTTGGTCAATGACCCTTCCTTGAAAAAACCGAAAAAGGAGGGAGAAGTCTCCTCTGATCCTGGCCATCAACCACGTCGTGACCATCAGGGTAAAGCCGTATTACCTAGCCAATCATTACGCGGTGCCATTCGTGCCCAGGCGGAACGCATTATTCGAACGCTGGGAGGTAAAGCCTGTGAATTAACCTGTGACCCCATCTACAAACAAGAGGAAGTCGAAAATTTATGTCTTGCCTGCCAACTCTTCGGCGCCACCGGCTGGCAATCTCCTATTCATATCAGCGATTTCACTTTGCAAGGTGAAGCCCCATCCCTCCACCAAGAATTTGTAGCCATAGACCGTTTTACGGGCGGCGGCTGTGAAGGGTTAAAATTCAATGCCGCGCCCGTCTATCAACCCACTTTTGAGGGCATCTGGAAAATTGACTGGCGACGTGTCGAACCATGGGGACTCGGCTTGCTGGCCTTATTAATTCGTGATATGATTGAAGGCGATGTCACCTTTGGATATGGTGCGGCCAAGGGGTATGGACATTGTCGGGCCGAAGTGGTAAATTGGTCTGTAACCCAATTAGAGAAGTTAGCTGAATTATGGAAATTACCCCTGGCGAAATTGCAAAAGGCCCAACAAGAGGAAGAGGCTAGATGGGGGTTGGTGAATGAATGGGTACAAGAGTTTAGAAAACTAATTGTCTGAATCAGGATTTTCAGAATTTGAGAATTTTCAGAATGGATTTAACACTCATTCTGTTAATTCTCAAATTCTGAAAATTCTGATTCAGACAACCAAACAACCATAACCAAGTGAAAATATATGCAAAAACCAGAACAATCAGAAAACCAATTATTATTCCACAACCCCTACCACTTCGTGCCTGTAGAAGAACCTAAACTGGAACGGTGGGTTCGCGTTGACAACTTATGGCCCAACAGTAAAAATGAGAAGCGTAACTTTTATCGCTATAGCCATGACCACTATCACCCAAACACTTACAGCGGGCGAATTGTATGTCGCTTAACCACCGAATCTCCCATCGTGATAGGAGGTCAACGAGTGAAAACAGACGAGAACCAACCCGCCACGGTTAAACCTTTTGAATTGATCCCTGGACAGCCCGCAATTCCTGCTTCTTCTTTACGCGGGCTATTGTCATCACTGGCTGAAACGGCGAGTAATTCGGCGTTGCGGGTGTTGGATGATAAAGAAATGTATTACTCTCAGTATAATCGAAAAATTGGAAAAGCTAAAAAGGTAGTAATAGCCCCTACAGTACATGATTTCTTCGAACAAATTGACGAAGAATTATTACCTTTTGACAAAGACCGCAACTCTCTCAGTCCCGCCGAACTCCTCTTCGGTTTTGTCCAGAAAGATGACAAAAATAAGAAGACCAGCGATGCGGGACGGGCATTGGCGGGACGAGTCCAAATATCATTTGGGCAACTGGCACAGCCACATCTTCACCCTTATTATGAAGGAAAGGTCTTATTGAAAAGTTTGTTGTCTCCTAAGTTACCCTGTCCGACGATGTATTTTAAAAATCGAAATGGTAGCGAAGATTATATCGAAAAATCTGAGCTTAAATTGGGTAAACATTGTCCACAAGGTCGTAAAATGTACCTTCACCATCCTCCTGAGAATGGAGAAACGCCTTGGGTATCAGAAGACATAGAGGAAAAACCCAAACTTAACAATCGAGATGTTAAGAAGAAAAACCAGCGTAAAGAATGCAAAAAAGGGGAGGATAAGGAAAATCTCCAAATCAAAGCCTATGCTACCCCCATTCGCAAAGGTCTCCAGTTCTATTTTCACCTAGATTTCAATAATCTGGATGATTTTGAACTTGGCCTCTTGTTCTATGCGTTGCGTCCTTATGACAAGTTTCGTCATAAATTGGGCATGGGCAAGGCGATTGGATTAGGCAAAGTACGAATTGACCCCGTGGGATTGTTTCTGATTGACAGAGACCAACGTTATCGGGTTGATGATATATTTCAGGGGCAACGTTATCATCAAGTTTGGGTGGCCACAGATGTGAAAAGGGAAGAAGAGTGGTCAGAGGAGATTTATAGGCGTGAAAAAAAAGCGGAGGGGATGATGCCCCCTGAACTTCATTGGGAAGCCTTGCGGGAGAGGTTTAGAGTAACCATGACTGGTGCCATCCAAAAGGCGTTAGAGTTATTGGGCGACCCAACCAAAGTTACCGCAGTGGTGCATACGCCACAAATATTTACCTCTCTTGATGAGAAGGGTAATCCGCTTCCCAGAGTCAATGAGGCTGGAATGGAACGGGAGAATTTTAAGTGGTTTGTGGCAAATGAAAAGGAATCACATCATCAAATATTGACTCCATTGACGGAAAAGAGTGATAATTTGCCCACTTTGAAGCGAATTAGAAAAGATTCCTAAATGGACAACTACAATGGATTGAGGGAACCAACGGATTAGACTTTGTTTAAGAACAGTAGTATCGTAGGAAAAACCTGACAGGTCTTGAAGACCTGTCAAGTTTATAGTAATATTTCTATAAATTTGTACATTTCCGCCCAGTGGGAATCGTACAGATTTGAACGAATATTACTATAGCATCATTAACAATTTCATTTATTTTAAACCATGGAAAACCACCCAAATGACCACTAGCCCAGAAGTTAAACTTTTCCACCAAATCTTATTTTGGCCACTACGATTAATTCCGCCCAATGGGAAGACCCAAACTGACTTTGCCAAAACTCTGCAAGGGCAATTAAAAGGTTCTTCCTGGCACAAACACGATGACTTGTATGACCGCGGCACCGCCTCTGACGAAATCACTCGGTATGCTGAATTTGTCTATTTCCATCCCTTTATCCGCCGTTTTCTCTACGGTCAGGTTGGGGAGAACCATGATTCCGTATTGCAGTTGTTTAAGCGTGAGGATGTCGAACAAGTGGAAGTCGCCTTATCCAAGGATAAAACACACCGATTCAAAGTAGAACGTCTTCATCTTTACGCCTTTGACATTCGAGTGGCTATTTTGGTGATGGAAATTTCTTCTCCCATGCTTCTCGCGTTGGCTGAAGTGCAAGACTGTTTGGACTACTTTCGGCGGGTTTATCCACCTTATTGGGCTTATTGGAACGACAAGTGTCAACCTGGTCATTCACCGCAAACCGTCACCTTGTACGCTAAAAATCACCAGCTTCTGGTCAAGGGCGTTTATAATGAAAGCGACAAATTTTTGAAATTTGTCAAAGAACATCAAGAATCGCCCGTTGCTGAACATTGGGAATATTTACTAAAACCGTTCGTGCCTTATCAACCCTCTCAACAGAGTGATAAAATTTGCTATCAACAAATTGAAGACGAACGGATTCCTTACATGGCTTACTTGGCGTTTGATGATCCACAATCTCTTACCGAAGGAGATATGATGCGTCTTGCTTTTGCAGATGGGGCGGGCAGTAGTTCGGAGACATTACCCTATGCCACTTCATTCTTCCCAGACGCTAAATTTAAGCATGAGTATTGCTATGACCGTTATTGGGAAACTGACCCAGCTTACCTTCTAGGCAAACATGGTTGGATGACCACCCGTTACCTTTGCTGTGGTTATGCGTTCACGATGATTGGCAAAGATGAACCATACTTTTTCAGCGACGGCAAAACCGGTGCCCTCTCCCATTTCCGGCACCACTATTTTCAAATGGGTCTCATTGCCCACTTTCATAAAGCTGCCCTCCTCATGCTGTGGGAAGAATTGGCGGAGGCGGTGGCCAACTTTAGTAAAAAGGATTCGCAATCACGTCAACAGTTTCGCGATATTTTGGAACAACTGCTACACTTTACCCATCGTTATTGGTTCACGGAAGTCTCTAACCAAGTGCAAGCTAAGGAATTGTTTTATTGGTGGAGTAAGCATCTGGGGACTCGTGAGTTGTTTGACCGGGTGATGAAAGAAGCGCAGGACGCGCATCAATACTTGGATATGGAGGAACAGCGGAGTCAAACGGAGACGACCACACGATTGACGGTGGTGGCAACGGTGGGGTTAGTTTTTGGATTGACCTTAACTGTCTCAACTGACTTTTCGATGATTACATGGTTTGCTTTAGGCGGTTTTGCAGTAGGCGCGAAGGCGATAATGTGGGCTTTGAAAAAAGAATGGTTGACAGGAGACTAAAGTTTTAGAGAGTGAGGAAAGCTGAGTGAGGGAGAAATTAGGATTGGCAGTCCTTAAAGGACTGCCAGTCCTGAGAGAGTTATCAAAAACTTTGTTAAACCATAAATTAGGAAAAATTCTGTTATGTATAACGACCTACGCCAAACAACCTTTGTCAATCTCCCTCGTGGAGAACAACGGGTGGCCTTTCATCACCTGACTTGGAATGCTTATCAAGAGATTCTCCAAGTTTTAAACCACCATCCGCGCAATTTACGTTTGGCTTATGACCACGGCATTTTGGAGATGACCATGCCTTTAGAAGAACATGAAAGCACCAATCGGTGGATTGAACGGCTGATTTGCATTTTGGTGGTAGAAATGGGTCTGAAAATCAAAACCATGGGTTCTACCACCCTGAACTTTCCGCACTTGGAGAAGAGTGCGGAACCCGATAGTTGTTACTATATTCAAAATCAACCCAAAGTGGCTGGTAAAAAAGTAGATTTGACTCGTGACCCGCCTCCTGATTTAGTCATCGAAGTGGATGTAACCCATAGCGACATTAATAAACTCCATTTATATGCCAGCATGGGTATTCCAGAATTTTGGCGTTATCAAGCGCCGACTTGGCAGATTTATCAACTTCAGGGACAACAGTATGTGGAAGTCGAAGCCAGTCCAACCTTTCCGTGGTTGGAGAAGGTTCGATTTTATCAATTTTTAGTTCAGTGTGAGACTGATGAAGTAGCTGCTGAGAAGGCTTTTCGGGCTTGGGTTCAAAAATTTAGTTTCTTAGCACGTCTTCCGTAACAGCACCACAGAAACTAAGTTTCTTACCTCCTTTTGGGTAAGGTGAGTCACTAATGAAAACATTACGTTGTCAAACTAGACCCCCAACTCATCCTGGGGCGTTGCTACGTGAAATTATCTTGCCTGAGTTGGGAATGACACAAAAGGAATTGGCAACACGCTTAGGCGTGTCTCGTTACTGGGTATCTGAAATTCTTCACGAACGTAAAGCCATCACGCCGGATATGGCGTTGAGATTGGGACTGTTTCTAGGGAATGGTGCAAGGTTGTGGTTGAACATGCAACAAACTTTTGATTTATGGCAAGCCGCGCAAAGTAAAGGTGGTGAATACCAGAATATTCAAAGATGTGTAGTGTTGCAAAGGTAATGGTTGTGGGTTTTGGAGTACGGAATTTATTCCGTTTCCAGCGGAATTAATTCCGTACTCCAACGGAATTAATTCCGTACTCCAACGGAATAAATTCCGTACTCCAACGGAATTAATTCCGTACTCCAACGGAATAAATTCCGTACTCCAACGGAATAAATTCCGTACTCCAAAACCGCTATACCATTACTTATACAACACTACCGAATTCAGAACAAAGGAAAATCAATGGAAAATTTTTACTTGCGCGTTGAAGGCGTTAACCTCGCCAATTTTGTCTATGACACCTTGGACCTCAGCACCACGCGAGGCGGTGGGTTACTGTTATTGGAAGCCATTGAAAGAATCAAAAAACAGTTCCCGTCATGGCAACCGATTAGCACGGGTGCTTCTAATGGCCTATTCTCCTTTCTCGCAGAAAGTCGTGAAAAAGCTGAGGAGTTGCAAAAGGAGGTGGTGAACTTTTTGACCAAGGATAAACAATTGCGCCACGCCACTTTTGTCGTTGACATTTTGCCCGTTGGCGAAGATTTCAACCAGGACAAAGAAACACTCCTGGCCATGAATCGTTGGCAACAAATGCAATCGCCTACGGTGGTGTTTCCTTCTCCTCACACTGATTCAAATGGTTGCTGTGGTATAGACCATGTTCGTCCTGCAATTCATTCTGTTAAGGTCAAGGATAAGAATCGAGGAGTGAGTGAATCGGTCTATCAACGACGAGAATATGGGCGTGACCAGAAGCAAGAGTTTTATCAAAAGCAAATGGGTTTGAATGACTTACCGCCATTTGTTCAAAGTTTCACCGACCTGACAGATAATCAGCAACGTGATAATCTGCATCATAAAATGGCCGTCATTTACTTGGATGGAAATGGCTTTGGTAAGATTCAACAAGATATTTGTCAAGGTCAGGAGGGTGAAGTCATGTTGCAACTCTTTGATGAACAAATTAAAAAGTATCGAGTTGATTTTCTACGTGACCTACTCACAGCCACTAGCCACCAATCAGAATGGACTACCGTTACAGGTGAACACCGTTTAGAAATTCTCCTCTGGGGAGGCGATGAAATTCTGTTTGTCGTGCCGGCGTGGAAGGGGTGGTGGGCATTAAATTGCTTCTTCCAGAAATCCAAAGAGTGGATTTTTGAAGACCCTAATTCGGATAAAGTTCATCGACTGACTCATGCCGCTGGTCTAGTGTTCTGTCATCACCGTGCCCCTATTCATGGTATTCAAGAGATAGCCAAAGAACTTGCTGAATTGGCCAAGGGGAAGAGTCGAGAAGCAAATTATGTGGCTTATCAAATCTTGGAATCCTTTGATACGGTGGGAATGGGTTTGGAGGACTATCGTAAAAAGCGTCTGGGGGAGAGGTTGAAGGAGAAATCGCAGGAATTGATAATTTCTGGTGATAGCATGAGGGTGGCTTTGGTACACATGGGACGAGTAAAACTTGCGTTGTCCAAGGGGCGTGTTTATAAAATTGTACAAGCCTTTTTCACATCCCCAAAAGAAGTTGAGGAACTCATAAAAGAGGCTAAAATGCAATTAGACACGGAAACCAAAGAAGCCTATCAGAAATTACAAACTTGCTTTGGTCAAAATGAGATGTTTTGGATACATCTGATTGATTTGTGGGACTACATTGGTGAACCAACCGAGGAGGATAAGTTATGCCTTTGATGACCTGGAATTTAACTTTAACGGTGCGTGGTCCTTTTCTGACCCAGTCTTCCACGCCCGGCGATTATGGTGTCGATGCCAGGTTGGCGCGTGATAAACTGGAACGATTTTATATTCCAGGGACTTCGCTGGTGGGGGTGTTGAGGAAGGCGTGGGGGGAATTGAGTGAGTTATTAGGTGACGACTTTAAGGGTCATGTCAACGATTGGTTGGGTCAAGAATCGGGTTCGGAAGATAATCCTGCACTGGCATTTTTACCCCAATCTAAACGATTATACTTCAGTGACTTGACGTGTCCAAAGAGAGAGTCGTCTAAGACCAGTTATCGCATTCGTATCGATGAAGAACGCGGTTCAGTTAATGAAGGGGCTTATCTGGTGATAGAAACGCCATTTGCCCCAGGGGAGGAGATCGACTTCCGGGGTCAAGTTTATTTATTGGCCCGCGAGAATGAGGAGGTCACGGAAATTACTCGTTATTTACAAATTGGCCTCCATTGGATTACGCAATTGGGTGCTTATGGTACCGTGGGATTTGGCGAGTTGGTGGAAGTGAAATTGGAACCACCTGCGGATAAAAACCAGAAGGAGGAGAAAATTTTACCCTTACCTTCCTGTTGGAAATACGACCTAGTGATTCGTCCACAGGCGCCTTTTTGTATTGCCGAGAATCACTTGGCGGGAAATAAATTATTTAAGTCCAGAGATGTCATTCCAGGTAATGTCATCAAAGGGACTCTCGCGAATTTTTGGAAACAGTTATTGGGTTGTCCGAGGGAGACTGAAATCAATGATAAACTGGATTCTAACCGTTGTGAATTAGGTCGTTATTTCGACGATATTCGAGTGACTCATGCCTTTCCTGGTCAAGGCAAAGTGCGTCCAGTTCAATATCCGTTATCGTGGGTCAAAGTTGGCGATAGTTTTTGTGATGTGGCCGCTTATGAAATGACCGATTGGATTGCTAGTCACGCCACCGCCCCGGCGTTTGCAGTGGATTGGAAAGGAAAGGATTTTGCCAAAGTAAAACGACATTTTGGTTGGCCCGCAGTGACACGAGAGTTACGGATTCGCACCGCGGTGAATGCCGAAACCCGGCGGTCTAGTGACGAACAATTATTTGCCTATGAAATGGTCGTTCCCACAGGAGGGATGGAATGGTATGCGCATTTAGATTTGTCCGCTATTCCTCAATCAGACCGGGCTAAGGTGGTTGCACAATTGCGTTCTTTGGTGGCAGGTGGCGTGGTCGGTTTGGGAAAAACGAAAGCTTATGCTGAATTGGAGTTATTGGACTTAGGAAGTATTCGGTCACATTGTCCTTCTCGTTGGCAAGGACCAACCTGGGTAGTGACTTTACAAACGCCCGCTTTACTGTGTTCTCCTGAAGGGTTAACCGATTCTAACAGTGACCGGCCAGCGGCTTTATTAAAGGCTTATAGTGACACTTTTGCCAGTTTATCGGAGGAGAGTTTAGTGTTGCAACGTTTCTTTGCGAAGCAATCTTTAGCAGGTGGTGAATACTTATGGAAGCGTTTTCAATATTCGCAACCGTATGAACCTTGGTTGCTAACCGACGCGGGCAGTGTCTTTGTTTTGTGTCCTCAAGTAGGGAAAGAGGAGGCGGCCCATGAGGTTATGGAGAAATGGTTTAACACAGGTTTGCCAATTCCCGAATGGGCTGTGAAGAGGTATCAACTTGGGGAGAAGTCTGCGGATTATTGGGAAAAGTGTCCGTTTATACCGCAACATGGGTTTGGGGAGATTGCGGTGAATGTTAATGATTAAGGAGTTCAAAACCTGGAGTCCAAAACAGGTTTTGGACTCCGGATTTTTATGTCGTTTCTGGTTGGTCTTCGAGTTTGGTTGGACAGCGAGAGACTAGGCGCCAGCCTTCTTGTTCACTCTGTTTTTCTTTGGCTTTTATATCTGCATAGATAGCCAACATATCATAATTGAATTTCTTGGCGTGCGCTTCTCGATATTGGTGGATTTCTTCCACAAAGGGGTCTTGCCACATAATTTATTTCTCCGTAGTTAGCAATTCATAGGGTAGTGTTGCAAAGGTAATGGTTATGGGTTTTGGAGTACGGAATTGATTCCGCTTGAAACGGAATCAATTCCGTACTCCAACGGAATCCATTCCGTACTCCAACGGAATCCATTCCGTACTCCAAAATCGCTATACCATTACCTCTGCAACACTACCTATTTTGGCTAAAGGAACCTGTCAAATAGCTAATAAAGCTGGTTTCAAGATAGATGCTGGGCTTTGTCGGTAAGTTTGTGATGACCATTTAAAAAAGGGTAGTGATGCAATGTGGGTGATGTAGGGGCAACCCTTGTGGTTGCCCAAGGGGTGTGAAAATCGCCACCGTCAAGGGCAACCACAAGGCAAGAGGTGAAAACCTGTTTTGAACTCTTTCCTTCGTTTCCACAGGCCAGCGTGGGAATGCCGTCGGCAAAAAGAAGCAGTGAGGCATCTCCGCCAGCGGAGATGCGAAGCCTCGCAATATATTTGGTGTGCAACCACTTGATATTTATAATCAAATTTTTTTGAGTTATTTTAATCTTGAAAAATAAATATAAGCCATCATATATGTGAAGTATAATAAACTCGATAAAGTCTATAAATTTGCCACAGAGACTAACCTTTATCCAGAGTTTATGTCATTTATAGGGTGTGTAATTTTTTGAATTCCCTCGTTCCCTCGCGCCAGCGTGGGAATGCCGTGTGTGGCCGCGCCATCGTCCCGATCTGGTCCAAATCTTAACCTCATGGACTTTATAAAATACTATGCACCCCATGTTAAATATTGCCACCCGTGCTGCAAGACGGGCGGGTACACTCATTGTTCGGGCACTTGAACAACGTCCAAATTTACAGATAGATGTCAAAGGCAAAAATGATTTTGTCAGTGAAATAGACCGTCAAGCCGAAGCGACGATTATTGACATTTTACAGAAAGCCTATCCCGATCATGCTATTTTGGGCGAAGAGAGTGGCTTACATGAAGGCCAATCGGAGAAAGAGAAAGAGTATGAATGGGTTATCGACCCGTTGGATGGCACTACAAACTTTCTACATGGTCATCCCCAGTTTTCTATTTCCATTGGCTTGAAATACCAGAACCGTTTGGAATTGGGATTGATTTATGATCCGTTACGGGAAGAGTTATACACGGCGGTGCGAGGGGAAGGGGCGTTATTGAATGACCGTCGAATCCGGGTCAGTGGTTTAAATTCCTTAGAAGGTGCCTTGTTAGGCACGGGTTTTCCATTTCGGAAGCCTCAGCATTTAGACACTTATTTGAAGACGTTTAAAGCGTTATATCCTTACGTCTCTGATGTACGCAGGGCGGGTTCTGCGGCCCTGGATTTGGCCTATGTAGCGGCAGGTCGACTGGATGGATTTTGGGAGATTGGTTTAAAAGAATGGGATATGGCCGCTGGTGTTTTGTTAGTTCTGGAAGCGGGTGGTTTGGTCAGTGACTTTGGAGGAGGCCATGAGTATTTGACCACAGGCAATATTGTGGCAGGTTCCCCGAAGGTCTTGAAAGGGATTTTGCAGACGATTCAATCGCAGTTGTCGGAGAGGTTGAAGAAATGAGTGAGGGGGAATCGAAAAAAATGAGGTTGGATTGGAGGTTTTGGCCGCAATGCCATTAGGTTAAGGTACGCCGGAGTGGAGGCTTTAGCCGCAATGCCATTAGGTTAAGGTACGGTGGAGTGGAGGCTTTAGCCGGCCGGCCGTAGGCGCCCCGCAATTTGAGTGGGGGGTAATGCCTACGGCCGGCCGGCTAAAGCCTCCACTCCACCGGAGTTTTCCTTAACTTAATGACATTGAGGCTTTAGCCGGTGGGGG
>JAABRD010000095.1 GCA_011391085.1 Thiotrichaceae bacterium
ATGAACCGGTTTATTCCACTTCGTTTTTTTCTGAAAACTTAGAGGACTTTATCTTATGCGTTTATCTAAACTTCTGGCAACGGCAACGTTAAGTCTTATCTTAACTCAGCTTCCTGCCACCTTATGGGCGGAAGAGACTCCTCTGGACCCCAATGTCACTCCTCCGACTCAAGCCCCAACGGGGGAGGCCAAATATAGTGGCCCGCCGGTGATTAACTTCTACCTCACCGATGAGGACAACTTAATCATCAAGGTCGATGGCCTCCTCCTCAAAGACGTCGATGGCTTCTCCTGGGGAGGCTTTGACATCTCGGAGATGATGGAAGGTTTTGAACAACAAGGAATGGTCAAGATGACCGAGAAGGAAGACGGTTTTAAAATGGATGTAAACGTGCCCGTTCAACAACTGCTGACAGGCCCCACTCTGTTTGGCGTTCTGTATGCCAATGGCAACACTCTATCCGCCACGGTGGATTCCGAAAAGTTATTGGCGGAACGCCCTAAACTCGAAAGGACGTGGCTTTGGTTGGACCAATCTCTACGGTACTCTGACGGAACGTTCCGGGTGCTGCTATTGTGGCAGATGCGCAACTCAATATTCCAGCGGTGCCACCCTCTATTTTTACGCCTGGCAAGATTCTTGGGCCTACATTGGTTCAACGACCGCCACCGCCTCTGGTTACTTTGATGTCTCTTATCAAGGTAACAATGAACCTTATATCAAGATTGTCACAGAACACAATGGCAAGTCCGCCAGTACCACGGTCTCGGGTCCTTCTTGCCCTTGCACCAATAGTTATGTGAAGGCAAATCTCTATTTGCAATAGATTCTCTCCGCAACCATCACTACAGAAACCGAAATACTGTGGGATCATGGACAAGGGGCCCTCGGTTATGGAGTGGACCTCTCCGAAGCGGGTATTGCCGCCGGTAAAGCCCTGAATCGAGGTTGGGACCAAATGAGTCTAACCGAACTCCAGCAAGCCTTTCAAACGATCCGTTCCCAACTAGCGCAACCCCTGGATATTGTCAGTTATGACGCTTGCAACATGGCCACCATTGAGGTGGCGGAAGTCACTTCCATACTGGCACCTGCTATGTCGGCTTCGGTTGAAAAGGAACCTAGTCACGGCGCAGATTATAACTATTTACTCACCCATCTGGCCACAGAAACCAAAATGGGGGAAATAATGAGTTCTGAACGGGCTTTTTCGGTGGAAATGGCTAACGCTAACGGCACCTTTTCTGCCAAAATCGTGGCTAATATCTCACTGATTTTCACCTCTGGCACGGTGGTGAAAAGATTACGAGTTTCATCTAAGGTCAAGTTAAATTTCTTCTTGACTATGGTTAGGGTGGTAAATTTACTATAGGACATTTGCTACGTTTTTCCTCTTTGCGATTTGAGATTGTTAAAATGGCTAAACCTGACAGGTCTTCCAAACCTGTCAGGTTTTTACCACTCACCGTTCCACTCTCAATTCTTGCCAAAATTGTTCTGGTGTTACCGCCCGAATGGGCGAATGTTGGTAGTCTTTCATATTCCGACTGACAATGATCTCTGCTTCACACGCCATCGCGGCGGCACATTGTAAGGCATCTTCAAAATCGGTTATTGGCAGATTGGCCGCTATCAACACATCGTGGGTGCCGGTGGGGACGACTTGGATAAAATGGCATAATCTAACAATGAAAGATTTGGGCAATTCTCGGTTGGTGGCTTTACCTATTAGATAAGACAGATTGGCCACCGAATGCCAAGCCATAAAGCCTTGATTGGGGTGGGCTTCAAGATAGTCGAGTAATTTTCCTGCCAGATAATGGAAAGGTTCTCGACCTAAACCAACATCTAAAAGTACATCACAATCGACGAAGATGTTCATAGTTGATAATGCCCCGCTAGGTATTCATACCGTAAATCCCGTTCTGCCGCTTTGTCCGCCGCATCAGGAAATTTTGCTAATTGTTTTGACCACCATTCCGAGAATTTCTCCGGCGGGCGGCGGTCTTCCATGACCGGGCGTATTAATACGGTAATTTCCAAATCTGTCTCCGTCAAATTGGTTGGCACGTTCAAATGTAATTGGCCATCAGCGCCGACATGAGAACGTAACGTAATGTTTTGTATCATTTCAGGTCTCCTCTAAAATTGGTTAAATACGTTCCCACGTTCCCACGCGGGCCCGAGGGAACGAGGGATAGTTGTTATTCATAAAAATCTATTTTAATATAAACACGCTTCAATTTGTTTGTCAAGTTGAAACGCACCGAATTGCGTGTTAAATTCCAAATTTTTCAATAAGTTAGAGGTACACCATGATGACCAAAAACTTACTCGCCCTGTCATGGGCATTGCAAACCGTAACCGTTGATTCTGATACACAACGCTATTTACTGCCCGCGTTGGGGGATAAACATCGATACGATGTTGGGAAAGAAAACGCCTAATGAAGAAGATTGGCAGGTAGTGCGGACTAAAATTTTGAAAAGTGAACAGGTGACGAAAATGGCGCAAACTCTGTTGCCTGATCCGAATCAATTGACTAAACCTCGTTCTCAGTAATATAGGTGTGATTATGCCACATTTAGTTTATCCGACGTTGGATGTGTTTCGCTACGATTTAGGTGACAGTTTGGGATTGGCTGGCGACGCTAGTCTGACCCAACGTCAACAGTTTACCAGTCAATTGTCGGTGCCGATTGCTTCACAACTGGATTTTAATCAGACCGGTGATTATGTTGAGTTGTTCGGAAAACCACGAGTTTATCAGTTCACGGAAGCTGATTATGAAGGTTACTACTATCCTGTCAAAATGGGTGACTCTTATGGTTTATTGCTAAACGCTTCGAGGAAAAATCCACCCGCTGGAGAAGATTGGCAATGGGTGACTGAACTTAGGCAGTTTGTAGAACAGCAGGTGCGTGGACACCCCCCGGAGTTAGGACCGACCTGGGTATTTTATGCGTCCGTGCCAGAAGCAACCTTGGCTGATTATGAAACGATTGCGCAACACTGTTATCATGCTTTGATACCAGAAGACCAACGGCCAGCATGGCAAGATGCTAAGATAGGGGATTCTGAATTTAGCGGGGGGAAGTGGTTCGAATGGTATCAACATGGGCAATATCATTTGGTCATTATGTTATTCGCGCACTCGGCGTTCGCGGCGCAAATAGTGCCCAAATTGATGGTTGACGAAATGCGTTTATTTGAGTATCGTCACAAAAACACCTGGGCTTATGCACAAAGTCGGACGTTGAAACAATTGCTGAAAGCCAAAGCGGTGGAAATTCAGGCGTGTCGGGAGGCGTTTCCGGAGGAGGCGCCGTTAGTGTTGTTAAAGAACGCTAACTCGGTGTTATCAGATTATCTCTCGTTGTTGAGTAATTTGGAGATTCAGGGACACACGATTGAAACCAACCTGTATAATTATCAAACCAGGTTGACTAAATTGCCAGAGAAGTTAGTCGATTTCAATTTGCCACCGGTATTTAAGCAGGAGGTAGAGGAGAAGTATTTACGACAAATTCGGCAGGACCATGCGAGTTTTAGTGAAGCGACAGACTATCATTTTAACCCGCTTGGTGGATGGTCAAATCTTACCACCGGCGAATTGTTACAGTTCGTTGTGGACCAGTTTCATGAAATGTCGCAATAGCCCAATTTTAGGGTCTTGATGTGAGTGAATAGGTAAAGAAAGTCTAGCAGGGACTCTCGTATTATACATGATGACTCAGTCCCTCTGCAAACCTAATCTGGTAAATATCTGATTCGTAGCTTGCCACAGATGACCAGGATTTCGCAGATTATTCATCTCGCCTCTGCATCAGCCGTTCTGCATCAGCCGTTTCAAACACGTTTCTTGACTGGGGCCCAAAATATGTTTTGGACAAAGGGTTGATAGGGAAATGTCATTTTGAAATATATTTATGATAAACTTGACTGGTCTATCAAAAATGGTTCTCGGTGGTATGGAATATTAGATAATACTAATTTTGTAGAGATGACGACAACCTTGGGACTTTCAAAATTTATATTGTTTCTTGACTTTCATCAAATATTTTTTAGAACATAAATTCTTAAAATGACCAGGAATGATTTAAAATATGTGACAAATTTGGTGATGATACACTGGGTGGTGGTAAAATTATAATCAAACCTGACAGGTCTTAAAGACCTGTCAAGTTTAACCATAAGCCTGTGCCTCACTACTCAAGTTTTATTTTCACCTAGCATCACATAAAATCCATCCAACCTTTCACGATAAGACAAATTTCCATTTGTCAATCTACTTATAATCAGGAGACTCGTATGAAATGGCGTAATTTGCACAAAGCGATATTCTGCGCTACCTTGGGTGTCAGTTTAACGACCCCCGCGCTTGCAGAAACTTTAGAAGACGTAATGAAAGCCCGTGGTTTGACGGATAAAGACCTCTTGGCCGCGGCAAAAACGTATGTTCCCACTGGCAAACGAGATGAATTTATCGCCTTCAGTTCCGGTGGTCAAAGTGGTCAAGTCATCGTCTATGGGATTCCCTCGATGCGGCTTCTCAAATACATTGCCGTGTTCACCCCTGAACCTTGGCAGGGTTACGGCTATGATGAAGAATCTAAGGCCGTCTTAGCCCAAGGTCGGATTCAAGGGAAGGACATTACTTATGGTGACACTCACCATCCCGCTATTTCGGAAACCAATGGCGAATATGATGGACGGTATTTGTTCATCAATGATAAAGCCAATCCACGCATTGCCTTGATTGACTTACATGACTTTGAAACCAAGCAAATTGTGGTGAATCCTGTCTTCAAGTCATCTCATGGCGGTGCTTTTGTCAGTGAGAATACGGATTACATCATTGAGTCAGCCCAGTATCCAACCCCGTATGAGAACACCTATGTTCCTTTGGAACAGTTCAATGAGAAGTATCGGGGAGGGATGACCTACTGGCGTTTCAATCGCGAAAAAGGTCGGATTGAACCGGAAAACGCTTTCACTGTGATGGCCCCACCGTATAGTCAAGACCTTTCGGATTTCGGGAAGGGACCCAGTGCCGATTGGTCGTTTACCAATTCTTTCTGTTCCGAACGCTATGTGGGTGGAATTGAACGCGGGCGGCCACCGTTTGAAGCGGGTTGTTCGGCCAAAGACACCGATTTTCTCCACGTCGTCAACTGGCGTAAGGCGGCGGCGGTGGTGAAAGCCGGTAAAACGGTCACCATCAATAATCATAAAGTCATCACCATGGAAACGGCGGTGGCTGAGGGTATTCTCTTCCTCATTCCCGAACCTAAGAGTCCGCATGGTGTGGACGTGTCGCCCGATGGTAAATACATCATCGTCGCCGGTAAGTTGGACACTCATACCTCCGTCTATAGCTTTGAGAAAATTCAAAAACTCATTGCCGACGGCAAATTTGAAGGCAAAGACCCGTATGGTATTCCCATCATTGCCATGCAAGACGCCCTGCATACTCAGGTGGAAGTGGGTTTAGGTCCCCTGCATACGCAATATGGCGCAAGACCTTGCGAAGCCTTCACTTCGTTATATGTCGACTCCATGGTCGCCCGCTGGGACTATTGTGAAGGCAAATTGCTGGATAGAATTTCTATTCATTACAACATTGGTCACTTGATGGCTATGCAGGGCGATACCAAAAAACCTGCCGGCAAATACTTGGTGGCTTTGAACAAACTGGCCATTGACCGGTTCAATCCCGTAGGTCCTCTGCATCCACAAAATCACCAACTGATTGACATCAGTGGCGACAAGATGGAACTGCTTTACGACATGCCCCTTCCTCTGGGAGAACCTCACTATGTGGTGGCGATAGATGCCAACAAGTTGAAACCCATCATCCGTTACAATTCGGGTTGGGACAGTCGCGCAGATAAAGAGTCTCCTTATAAGACTCGTGCAGGTCGGGAAAAGACCGAGAAGTCACCGGGGAAGGTGGAAGTGTTTGGCACCGTCATTCGTTCTCATATCACCCCCGAAATTATTGAAGTGGAGGAAGGTGATGATGTGACTCTGCACTTTACCAATTTGGAACGGGCCCAGGATGAAACGCATGGATTTGCGTTGTACGGGCAAAACGTCAATTTGTCTTTAGAACCGGGGAAGACGGTCAGTTTCCGCTTCATGGCTGACAAACCGGGGGTTTATCCTTATTACTGCACCGAATTTTGTTCCGCACTGCATTTGGAAATGCAAGGTTATCTCTTGGTGAAACCTAAGGGTGACAAAACGGTAACCGATACAACCGTGACTGATAAGGTGGAAGGCAGTTACACCAAGGCCAATTATGAGGCACAGGTGAAGCAGAACGAAGCCACGCAAGCCACGATTGACCAAGTGGTAGCCTTTATCACCAGTCGTAATTACCAGGATTTTCCACCCGTGGTAGCGTTGGTGGAAGATGCCACTGACCAATTGAATTTTGCCAAAGAAGCCAAAGCCAAGGCGGAGGATTTTGCGGCTAAGGAAGATTGGCATCATGCCGCGTTGTGGGCTACTCAATGGTGGCAATATCAGGTGAAAGCTGCTGATATTGGATTGCGGGCGAAAGGGCACTTGGAACAGGGAGGGGCGAAGGAAGTCAAATAAATGATGAGTTCCCCAGCTAAGGGGAATTCACCAATTAAGGTTTCCTAAACCTCGCGGGTTTAGGAAACCCAATGGGTAATTGACGAATCGCCAGATTAGAGGCGGAAACAGAAATTAACACACAGGTGGACTAGAGGCTGTGGACTAGAGGCTGTGGACTAGAGGCTTTAGCCGGGGGCATGGCCCCGCAATTTCATTTCTGTTCAGCCCCCACCGGCTAAAGCCTCTAGTCCAACTGTATTTTAATTTTTGGGGCATTCAGTACTTAATTTGGTAGTGATGCAATTCTTTGTGATATGTTTACCCTCTCCCCCGGCCCCTCTCCCAGGGGGAGAGGGGTGTAAAACCACGGGTACCGCCGTTCTCCCCACGCCTTTTGGGGGAGGGGCTGGGGGTGGGGGGGAAGTGTCTATCACCCACATTGCATCACTACCCTTAATTTTAACCTATAAAGGAAAACCAAATGACAATGAAAAAATCCATTTCTTACGCAATCGCCTTAACCATAGGCATCACTTTCACGCCAGGGATGTCCATGGCCGCCGAAGCAGATGCTGCCAAAAAAGCCCATGACGAGATGGACCAAGCCATGCACTTGAAGGCTAACTTAGAAAATGGCAAAGCCGTATTTGAAGTATGTACCGCTTGTCACATGCCAGAAGGGTGGGGAAAAGACGATGGTACTTTTCCACAAGTTGCCAGACAACATCGTTCCGTTTTAATCAAACAACTGGCGGATATTCGTGCGAAAAACCGCGATGCACCGACCATGTACCCATTTGCCTTACCGGACTCGCTGGGTGACGCCCAATCGATTGCAGATGTTACTGAGTACATTTCCAAATTGCCCATGAACCCAAACAATGGCGTGGGTACAGGGGATGACTTGGCCCACGGGGAAAAGTTGTACAAGGATAACTGCGTCAAGTGTCACGGTGACAAGGGCGAAGGGAGTGCGGAGAAACTCTATCCTCGCATTCAAGGTCAACATTACAAATATATGTTACGTCAATTTGAATGGATTCGGGATGGCAAACGACGCAATGCCAATCCCGAAATGGTCAAACAAATCAAAGGATTTTCGGAAAAAGATGAGACGGCCGTCATTGACTATGTGTCTCGTCTGAAACCTGCCAAGGAGGACCTGGGGGAACCGGGGTGGCAAAATCCGGATTTTAAATAGTTTGTAGGGTGCGTCTTGCGCACCGTGTCGATGGACAGTATGGTGTTCTGACAGGCGGTGCGTGGGACGCACCCTACCAAATACTTCGTTGTTTCTGAAAAAGGACTCAATACAGAATGTTTCAAATTTCCGAAAAAGCCTGGGTAAAGTTGACACGCTGGTGGATTTTCAGTATTCTATTTGCACTCATCCCGTTTCTTTTTAAGATTCTGGTGGTTTTAAGCATGAAACACCATGATGAACAACCCGAAAGGGGTCTTCTGGTGTTTTTATTTGGTCAGGGAGAATTGCTTCTGGTAAGTACCTCGTTATGTGCCGTGGCCATTGGGGAAGTGTTTGGCATTACAACTGATTCAATCGCCAAAAATTTGGCCAGTGGTGGGGCCCTCTTCTTGATTGCTGTCGCATCGTTCTATTATGCAATGGTTTCAACGATGGGGGATAAGTTGACCCCTCCCGCCATTATCATTATCTCCGCGGTGATTTTCTTTTTTTCAGTTATCACCAGTTCATTTTGTATACTTCTTACTGAAACACAGGAGAACTAATTTATGGAGTTAGACATGATTAGCTTAATTGCCCTCTTAGGGAGTCTATTAGGCACCTTGCTGGCGGCTTCTTCATTATTTTTTTATAAACCGCGTAAACCAAGGTTTACCGTAGTTATAAACGGTCTGAAATTTGAAATGCAAGCCCCTGCAAATGTGACTCAAAAGGAGATTGACACCGTTATCCAGACGATAGAAAAAATGCAGACTTTTACGGAGGCACAACCAGTTACTAAATGAGTGTCTTCAATATCCTCTGTCCAAAACCTGTTTTGGACTCCACCATTCCTGGAGTCCAAAACAGGTTTTGGACACCCCAAAAATAGAGAGAATCACTTATGCAAACTCACAGCGAGGTCCTTTATCAACAAGACTTTTATGCCTGGATTTACCACAATATCGACTTGTTGCGGCAACGCCAATTTTCGGAAATTCAGGTAGAGACACTGATTGAGGAACTAGAAGATATGGCAAAGGGAAATCGACGTGAACTGGGAAGTCGTGTCGGTGTGTTGATTGCCCACTTGCTGAAATGGGAATATCAATTCAAACAGTTGACGGACCGTTGGCAGACTTATCAAGGAGGGAGTTGGCGGGGCACGATTAAGGAACAACGGTTACAAATTGCTAAATTGTTGAAAGACAGTCCAAGTCTAAAGTCCTATCTATCAAAAACTATCCAGGAAACTTATCCTGAAGCAGTTGAACTCGCCGTGGATGAAACAGGTTTGTCGGAAAATACCTTCCCTCCTAGTTGTCCGTATAGCATGGAACAACTTTTGGATAAGAGTTTTTATCCTGACACTCATTAATCATTACCGCAAAACCTATTGTGGAAAGAAAAATAACTTATGAGAGTTGACAGTGAAGTGCTTTATCAACAAGACTTTTATGCTTGGATTTACCACAATATCGATTTGCTACGGCAACGCAAATTTTCGGAAATTCAGGTTGATACGTTGATTGAGGAACTAGAAGATATGGCAAAGGGAAATCGACGTGAACTCAGAAGTCATTTCATTATCTTGATTGCCCACTTACTCAAATGGCAATTTGAACCTGAACATCGCAGTCGTAGTTGGCGGAGTTCTATTTTGGAACAACGTTATCAAATTTTGGAACAAATGGCAGACAGTCCCAGCCTGAAACCGCGGTTATCGGAAGCGATTACTCAAGCCTATCCGGGGGCTGTCAAACTGGCCATGAAGGAAACGGAATTACCCAGGCACACGTTTCCGAAAGACTGTCCTTACCGCTGGGAAGAACTTTTGGATGAGGATTTTTATCCTGAAACTCACTAGAACAAGTAGGGTGTGCCCTGCGCACCGTATTGATGGAAGGCATCATGTTCGAATAAACGGTGCGTGGGACGCACCCTACCCAAAAATAGAGAATCACTTATGCAAACTCACAGCGACGTTCTTTATCAGCAAGACTTTTACGCCTGGATTTATCACAATATCGACTTGTTGCGGCAACGCAAGTTTTCAGAAATTCAGATAGAGACACTGATTGAGGAATTGGAAGATATGGCCAAACAAGGCAGACATGAACTGGGAAATTGTTTCGGCGTGTTGATTGCCCACTTGCTGAAATGGGAACATCAATTCAAACAGTTGACGGACCGTTGGCAAACTTACCAAGGAGGGAGTTGGCGTGGTACAATTGCAGAACAACGCCTACACATTGCTAAACTGCTGGAAGATAGTCCGAGTCTAAAATCCTATTTGCCAGAAGCTATCCAGACAACCTATCCTAATGCCGTTAAAATTGCTGTGAAGGAAACTGGCTTCCCCAAAACGACGTTTCCTCTTAGTTGTCCCTATAGTATTGAACAACTTCAGAATGAAGATTTTTATCCTGACACTCATTAATCACCATCGAAAAACTCGTTGTGGAAGGAAAAATAACTTATGAGAGTTGACAGTGAAGTGCTTTATCAGCAAGACTTTTATGCATGGATTTACCACAACATCGATTTGCTACGGCAACGCAAATTTTCCGAAATTCAGGTTGATACATTGATTGAGGAACTGGAAGATATGGCAAGCCGAGATAGAGACGAACTCGAAAGCCGTCTGGCGATTTTGATTGCCCATCTCTTAAAATGGCAGTATCAATCCGCCCACCGTTCTAGCAGTTGGCGTAATTCCATCGTAGAACAACGGTACCGGATAGTCAGAGGGTTACGGAAGGCGCCAAGTTTAAAGCATCATTGGTCCAAAGCTATTCAAGAAGCTTATCCTGATGCAGTGAACATTGCGGTGAAAGAAACTGGTTTATCTGTCAACCTGTTCCCCGCCAGTTGCCCCTACAGCACGGAACAACTGTTGGATGAAGATTTTTATCCTGACATTCATTAATTTTTTACTTAGAACACAGCTTTCCTAAACCTTTAAGGTTTAGGAAAGCTAGAATCAATTCATAACTAAACATGGCCAAAACTATTCTCTTTCGTTTACTGACACTCATCGCTATTTCCTTCATCATCGCCAGCTACTTCTCCCCCATCTGGTGGGTTTCCCTCAAGGCGCCTAACTATCCTCCTGAAGCGTTTCCAGACGGGGTACGGATTCACTTCCATATAGACGGCGTGTTTAACGGTTGTCAAACACGGCAGACCGCGGAAATTCAGGAAGAGGAGCCGCTGAACTGTGTGCATGAAATGGACACCATCAACCACTATATTGGCATGTATCCCATCGCGTCTGGTGGATCGATTGAACGCACCTTGTCACTGTTTCTCTTCGCTTTTCTCATTGCGTTGCTAGTGACCTTTATGGTCCCCTCTCCCAAATGGCAAGCGGCTACCCTCACTCTGGCTTTTGGTGGCATCATCGTCTGGGCCTATTTAACTCTCTTCACACCCGGCGGCGTCACTTGGATGTCAGAAGGTTATCAAAAAGTCTTAGAAAGTAGTTTGGAAAAAGACCGCAGTGAGTTCCAAAATTGGACCGCTTTTGAAGCCATGACTGCCAGTTACCGGGACACGTTGGGAATGTACTTTCGGGATACGCAAGAGATTGAACAGCGCGTCAATCTGCTGGCCACGGCAACTTATGTGGTGATAGGTATATTGCTAGTCAGTATGCTGGTTTTTATCATCGGCCTCCTCTGGCAAAATCACATTTTCTACTGGTTACTTCTCCTCATCCCGCTGTTCTTGCCGGCCTTCTTTATCCTTGAATACGCCGGTTGGCTTTGGTGGTTTGGTCATAATTTGAATGAAATGGGCGCCTTTACCATCAAGGCTTTTATGCCCACCGTGTTTGGAGATGGGAAGGTTGCCCAATTTACGACCCATTCTTATCCGCATTATGGATTTGGATTGATGATGCTTGCTTCGCTATCGTTGGGGGTGGCGGGGTTGTTACGGCGGCAGTAGTGGGGGAGATTTTCTGGTTCCCACCGTCGCGTGGGAACGAGAACAATGGTGTTGCATACAAAGTAAATTTTTCACCCATAGCCTGCCAAAATTATGACTACCCCAAAACATGTAGCTTATCAAGGCCACCTATTTGCGATTGAATGGTACTTTGATGAAAAAGGTCATAGCCAACCGTTGGATTACTATAACCAACTAGACGACAAGCAACAAAACAAGGTATTTGAGTTATTTAGACGTTTGGGTGAACAAGGCGAAATACGCAATCAAGAAAAATTTAGACATGAAGGTGATGCCATCTATGCGTTTAAGCCCAAACCTGATAGATTTCTCTGCTTTTTCTTCACTGGCAAAAAAGTCATTGTAACGAATGCTTTTGAGAAAAAGCAAAATAAACTACCTTCCCAGGAAAAAATAAAAGCGTTAAAATATAAAAGTGACTACGAGTCTCGTGTAGAAAGAGGAAAATACTATGAGTAAAGATACTGCGCAAGTTTTGTCAACTTTTGACCAGGCTATGCAAGACCCTGAACGTAAAAAAGCCTTCAACGAAGGCTATCAGGAATTTTTACTTTCCGAACTTTACCTGGCAATCATGGAAGAAGATACCCAAGATACTTCCACTTTGCTGACTGACCTAGCAAAGGAGGGAGGAGTTTCCCCGCACAAGGTGCCCTATCTCACCCCTGCCAAAAAACAGAATGTTCTGTTCTTGAAGAATTTTTTCAATCTTCTTGACGGGCTGGGTTACAAAATCGTGATTAAAAAGGGGCGGCGGCAAATACCGTTTATCAAAGAATGAGGTAAGGGGAATCCAAGTCTCAAGCATTCTCATTTGTACCCCCTGCCCCACCCATGCGATTGAGTTAACGAATGAAGACCTCGTTGGACTGGAGGCTTTAGCCGGCCGGCGGTAGGCACACTCCAGCCTTTGAGAACTGGGAACGCCTACCGCCGGCCGGCTAAAGCCTTCAGTCCAACGGCGTTTTTTGACTTAAATCGTATAAATTTGAATGAATATTACTATTAAACGAAAACCAAATATGATTTCAACACGCTATTTTCCTCTCTATCTAACCTTCTTGATGTCTGTCAGCCAGACTGTCAATGCCTCCCCCTATCCACCCTTCCAACCTCTAATCGATGCCACTCAACCCGGTGGCACCTTAACTCCTCCTCCTGGCACGTATGCAGGACCTGTGAAAATCACCTCCCCTATTACCATTGATGGCAACCACCTGGTCACTTTGGATGGAGGAGGTAAAGGAACGGTGGTATTAGTGGAAACCAGTGGGGCGCAATTGCGTAATTTGCATCTAACCCATTCAGGAGACTCTTATGACCAAATCGATTCCTGTATCCAAGTCCGTGGCAATTTTAATATTTTCAAGGATAACGTGTTTGACAATTGTTTATTTGGAATTGATTTACAACAATCGAATCATAATATTATCCGACGTAACCAGTTCCAAAGTTCTAAACCCTTGTCGTTAGGACTCCGTGGCGATGCGATTCGGTTCTGGTATAGCACGAATAATCAGATGACTGATAATCAAATTACAAACTTCCGTGACACCGTCGTTTGGTATTCCAAAGACAATGTGATAGCCCGTAACACGACTCACGGCGGACGTTACGGATTGCATTTTATGTACAGTCAAACGAATCTAGTGGAAGACAATCAGTTTCAACAAAATTCCGTCAGTATCTTTTTGATGTACAGTGATGGCGTTACTGTCCGTGGCAATCAGATTTCTTATGCGATGGGGTCAACAGGCGTCGGCATTGGATTTAAGGAGACCAGTGACGTGACGATAGAGAATAATCGGATTGTCTATTGTGCCAGCGGCATCTATTTGGACATTTCCCCTTATCAACCAGATACCACGAATCGGTTTCTGACTAATGAAATTGCTTACAATGGCATTGGTGTACTGTTTCACAATGATTGGCAAGGCAATGTCTTCCAGAAGAATCTCTTTAAGGACAACCATGTGCAAGTCGCAGTGCAAGGTGCTAATAGTGCCCGTCGCAATGTTTGGGAAGAGAATTATTGGGATGACTATGAAGGTTTTGACCAGAATGATGATGGCATTGGGGACACGCCGTATGAACTGTATGCTTACGCAGATCAAATTTGGATGGATGTACCACCCACGCAATTTTTTAAAGGGTCGCCAGTGTTGGAACTGTTGAATTTTTTGGAACGACTGGCACCGTTTTCGGCACCGGTGTTGGTGTTGCGGGATGCGAAGGCGAGGGTGATAGGAGAGACGGTGTTGCAGAAGTGAGGGTAGCCCGTGAAAAACGGGGGTAGTCGTGCATTGGGTAGTGATAAATAAAGTATTCGTGACGTGAGACCTCGGAGGTCTGACTGAAAATTTCACCACTACCTTGTGCATCACTACCACAATTTGATACCATTACCTCTCCCACAGGGAGAGTAGCCGGGGGTGAGGGCAACCTGAATAAGTACTGAAGCAGTAATTTTGCGGTATTTTCCCTCACCCCCGACCCCTCTCCCAGAGGGAGAGGGGCGAAACAAAATACGAGAAAATTTCTGCT
>JAABRD010000096.1 GCA_011391085.1 Thiotrichaceae bacterium
AGCACACCACCTCTCATCAGTGGCGGAGGAATCGCACCTCATTTTTGACCTTCTTTCGTAACCACTTGGTTCTTGGTTACTTATTTCAGCACACGAATTAACAGAATAACCCCTACTGCCATTCTATAAATTATCAAATACTGATTCTGACCCTCCCAGACCTGAACAACTTTCAAAACTTGTTAGATATTCTCTTTTCATGGGAGGAATGGTGGGCCGTAAAATGACTACGTAGCTATTCTATCTCACTTGAAGTCTAATTGTCAATAGTTACCCCAAACAACTTACTAAAATGGTTAATGTTTGCGGTTGTTACACTCATACCATATACTAATGCAATACCTGCAATCAAAATATTAATGTCATCCACTGGTGTGCCTTGCTGACGAGTTTTGGCATATAAATCAGCCGCCTGTTCAACGGCTTCGCGATTCAATGAATCAAAAGTGCCTGTTGTCGTTCGCGTAAGCGTTGTTGTTGTAACGTAATCAGTGACTCGTGTTCAGCTACTGAGAGTTGGTTAGTAACGTCTAAGAGGGTGTTTTAAAAGCATATTGTATGATTAATTTTAGAAATCTTCTAATGGAGGACTTGAAAATGAATAAATAGTTTATTTATTATATTTAATTTCAATCAACTAATCAATTCATTTGAGGAGGTAAAAAATGTCGACAACTTCTTATCCTAGGGACTTCTCTTACGCTCAATGGAAATTTCTTGAACCACTCCTGCCACTGCCAAAACTGGGCGGTCGTCCGCGTTTTCAGTCTCTTCGTGAAGTGCTCAATGCGATTCTCTATCTCACTTCCACGGGTTGTTCCTGGCGCTCGTTCCCCCATGATTTTCCTAATTGTAATACCGTGTTTGGTTATTTCAACGGTTGGAAACAAGAAGGTATTTGGGAACTCATACACCAACAATTACAAGATGGGAGATTAACAGAACCTTCCAAGGGGATTATCGAAAGTCTGTCGGTGAAAACTGACTGCCAAAGTTGAACCCAGGGGGTTCGATGTCCATAAATCGACAACAGGACGCAAATAACATATTTTAGTGGATACCAGGGGTTTGTTATTAGCTGTGATTATCACGGCTGCCAACGTGACCGACCGTGACGAAGCCCTTTCCATTTTCGATAAAATCCACGATAATTTTCATCTGCTCAAGGTAATTCGTGCAGACCAAGCCTACTCTGGTGTCGAGTATACCTCAAACGTCCAACAAACTTACCATCGACAACTGGAAATAGTTAAGCGTGATAAAGGTTAGAAGGGCTTTCAAGGGTTACCCGTCTGTTTCTTAGTTGAGCGAACTTTCGGCTGGCTCAAATATTTCCGACGTTTAAGTAAAGATTATGACAGACAACCTCAAACCAGCGAAAATTTCATGTATGTCGCCAGGATTAGCATTAGGTTGCGGCGTTTAGCCTGAAAAGGAGCTTTTAAAACACCCTCTAACTCGCCAAGAATATTTTAAGCATTTGAAGGAATGTTAATGGGCGTAGCCTGCGTGGGTAGGGTACGTCTCATGCACCATTCTCCACTCCTGCATCCTTCGCTAAAATTGGCACCTTGGTCGGACTTGGGAAAGGTGCGTGGGACTCACCCTACGGTTACGGAGTTGCATTGATTAATGCCCTGTAGGGTGGGCAAACGTCTTTTTGTTTGCCCACCATTCAGATCCGTAATTGGTGGGCAACGAGAAACCCGTTGCCCACCCTACCAGTACTACTAGCACTGCGATTCAGACAAAGCCCTTTCACCACGGCTTTATCTTCAACCGCGCCAACAAAATATTCCTAAATTCATTGGGGTCCTTAATATGAGTCATCTCCCCCGGTCTTGGAAAATGTAAATCTTGGAGGCGCGATAACCAGAAGCGTAATGCGGCAGCCCGTAACATGACCGGCCAGACTTCATATTCTATTAAAGTCAATTCACGTTGCCGACAATAGCCATCTAACAGGGCGTGCATTCTCTTCTCGTCTAGTTGACCATTGGCCAAACTACACCAGTCATTGATGGTCACGGCTACGTCATAGAGGAAGACATCGTGACAGGCATAGTAGAAGTCAATGATGCCACATAACTGGTTGCCTTCAAAGAGGGCATTGTCACGAAATAAATCGGCATGAATAATGCCGCGAGGTAAATCCAAGTGGCGGTAACAAGATTGATATTCCAATTCGGCTAACAGTAAATCGGTATCTGTGGAACTCAGGTAGGGTAACACCCGTTTGGCAGTGATTAGCCACCAACGCGGGCCACGGGCGTTGGGACGAGAGTAGGGGAAGTCTAAGCTAATCGTGTGCATGTAGCCCATGGCACAGCCGATCAAGTGACATTGTGCCGCGTTAGGTGTTTCGACCCCTTGACCGCGCAATTTTTTGACAAGGGCTGCCGGTTTTTCATTCAACCGACGTAAATAGTGTCCTTCTTTATCAGCCATCGGATGCGCACTGGGTATTTCATGTTCAGCCACGTAGGCCATCCATTCCAGAAAAAATGGCATTTGGTCATAAGGATATTGTTCAAATAAAGTAAGAACATATTCGCCAGTGGTGGTGGTCACAAAGTAGTTGGTGTTCTCGATCCCAGCACTGATGCCGCGAAAACTGACTAGCTGACCAATTTGGTAATGTTCTAAAAATTCGGAGAGTTGTAAATGTGTAACAGTGGTATAGACAGACATGCAAAACTTGAGTATTAATTCAATAAGGTTAGAAAATCCAAGTGGGTACTTGGCAGATATGCTAAAATAAATAAAGCATAAATAGAAGATGGCATGTACTGTGCCATCCCCAGGAATCCAAAGCGTCGCTTTGCCATGACACGGCTACGCGGTTTCCTCCTGAACTCAGGTTTTTATTCCTTCGCTGCCAAAATCAATCTCTCCTTTAAACGAGATAACCCCTCCTCCAAGTTGACCGGATAAATTTCGGGATGCTTAAATCGTTTTATCTCCTCTGGACAAGATGCCAATTGTTCTTGAACCATGGCACGAATTTGAGTGAGAGACGGTTGTTCCACCACTGGTTGACCTTGGCGTAACACCGGAATCAGTAGGTCTTGATAGGGGCCAGCAGTTTCCACAGGTGGATGTTGTTCATCATATAGTAGATCACCTATAAATGTCTTCCGACCTCCCTGGTTACGGAGAAATCGGCGCACTTGTAACTTCCCAGGGTTGGAGATTTTCAAAGGGTCTTCGGATAGTTTCAGACGATATTGCCACTCTTCCCCAACCTCTCGAATCGCCGTTAATTTATACACTCCTCCCAACGCCGGTTGGTCATAACTGGTGACCAATTTAGTACCCACTCCCCAAACATCAATAGCGGCACCGGCGGCTTTCAGGTCGGTAATCAGATACTCGTCTAAATCATTACTGGCCACAATTCGCGCTTGCGGAAACCCTGCGGCATCTAAAAGAGAACGAGAGTGTTGACTGAGTGCAACCAAATCACCAGAATCTAAACGAATGCCTAAAAAAGGATAATCGTGGTCTCGTAACCATTGGGCCGTGGTAATCGCCTGTTTGACCCCGTTTCGAGTCTCAAACGTATCTACCAAAAAGATACAATTATGCGGTAACGCTTCGGCATAAGCCTGAAATGCTTCGGCTTCATTGGGAAAAGACATCACCCAACTATGGGCGTGAGTGCCTTTGACAGGAATACCATACAGTTTCCCCGCCAGCACATTGGAAGTGCCGGCGCAACCACCAATGTAGGCGGCCCGACTGGCGGTCAAAGCACCATCAATGCCTTGGGCCCGGCGCAAACCAAATTCTAAAACTGGTTGACCTTGGGCCGCTTGACAAACGCGAGTCGCTTTCGTCGCAATCAAGGTTTGAAAATTGATGATGTTGAGTAACGCCGTTTCCAGAAGTTGACATTGTAACAACGGACCTTGTACTCGCAATAGTGGTTCTTGAGGAAAAACTACGGTGCCTTCTGGAATGGCATCCATCTCAACAGTCCATCGCAAATTGCCCAGATAATCTAAAAAATCATTTTCAAACAACGGGTTATCATTTGCCCCAGTGAGGGTGGCTAGATATTTTAAATCATCATTGGTAAACTGTAAGTTCTCAAGATATGCAAGTGCTGTCCCTAAACCGGCGGCAATGGTGTAACCACCTTGAAATGGAGGCTTGCGAAAAAAGAGGGTAAAAACAGCCTCTTGACCTGTTTTTTGGGTTTTCCAATACCCATAAGCCATAGTCAGTTGATAGAGGTCCGTGAGTAAAGACAGGGAATGTTGGTATAATGGTTTCATTTGTTAATGAATAATGAGTAATGAATAATGGTTGGTGAGGCAATGTGGGTGATGATAAGGACTGCCAGTCCTGACATCTCATTATCACCCAGATTACTTCACTACCGAATAATGAAGGTTTCCTAAACCTTCCAGTCGAAAAACTAAATCAATAATATGCGATATTCTCAAAAACCGAATTTAGCTTTATTAATTCTGATCTGCGTTTCCCGCCCTGCAACCTCAGAAACTGCCGATGAAGAAGATTTTTCTATATGTAAACCGCTAACTGAAGTGGCCCCCCCACGTCCCCAGTTACCTCCTCCAGAAGGGAATCCGGTTCGTTTATTTGCAGACCAAGCCGTGGTCCAAGAAAAACAAGCCATTTCCACGTTTAGTGGCGATGTGTTGTTGCAACGCGGTGACCAAATTTTGAAAAGCCGGATTTTAAACTATAATCGTAACACAGAAACCGTCGATACCCAAAGCGATTTTATTTTTTGGGATTCCAATTTTATCATCAGTGGTTCAAATATCCAATTGCGTCCCAACCATCAAGGTGAAATGGGGGAGGCTAACTACTGGTTACTCAGCCGCCGGGCCCGCGGTCATGCGGAGAAAATTATCAAGGAATCTAAAGACATCGTGTCTTTGAAAGAGACCAGTTATACCACCTGCGATCCACGTAATGAAATGTGGCGCCTCTCTGCCAGTCAGGTCATTTTAGATAATGCCACTGAAACAGGTACTGCGTATGATGTCACCGTCAACGTGGCAAACGTTCCCGTTTTATATACGCCCTATTTATCTTTCCCCATTGGAGATGCCCGTAAATCTGGTTTTCTAACCCCCAGTGTGGGCAGTTCCGATGAGACCGGTTTAGAATTTAGTATTCCTTATTATCTCAATTTAGCACCTCATTACGATGCGACTCTCACGCCACGAGTGATGACACGCCGCGGTCTTCTTCTCACCACCGAATTTCGTTATTTGACCGCACAAACAAGCGGCACTGTGGAAGCCGAGTATATGCCCCATGACCAAGCCTTCGGGGCCGACCGGTCTTCTTTCTCCATGCAACATCGGGGCCCGATAACCGACCGGTGGTATACTGATCTTAACATCAATTATGCTTCGGATAACTTATATTTTGAACAATTGGGCAACAACATCAGTGTCGCCAGTATTTCGCACTTGGAACGTCGTGAAGAGTTAGCCTATTTGGGGGACAGTTGGACTCTGCTAGGACGCCTCCAAAGTTTTCAAACGTTGGACCGTAATCCGACAGCCCGACCTTATCAACGTTTACCACAACTGTGGTTTAACACTAAGTGGCCCGAAGGCAACCGTACCCTCAACGCCAAAATGCAAGCCGAATATGTCTATTTTGACCGAGACACGCACGTTATAGCAGGTCCCATTGGCCACCGGCTGGACTTGAAGTCGATTTTCAGTTACCCTTGGCACACCCCTGGCACTTTTGTGGTGCCCAAATTATCCTTGCGCTATACCCTATATGATTTGGACAACGTCACCTCTTCAGAAGAACGTCGTCCAGACGACCGGCTATTGTTCACTTTCAGCACCGATAGCGGCCTCTTTTGGGAACGTGAGGTCACGTTTTTACAAGATACCGATTTACTGCAAACGTTGGAACCCCGTCTATTTTATCGTTATACACCCTATCGCAACCAAAGCGATTTGCCGGTGTTTGACACAGCCCAATATGACTGGTCTTTTGGCCAATTATTTCGTGACAACAACTTCAGTGGTGCAGATCGGGTTGATGATGGTCATCAAGTCACGTTGGCGTTAACGTCGCGCTTACTCGGTAACACCACAGGTTTAGAACATTGGCGTACTAGCGTGGGACAAACGTATTACTTCCGTGATCGACAGGTGACGTTGCCCAACCAGTCTTTAGAAACGGATCCTTCGTCACCCATTATTTTTGAAGTGGTCACGCAACCTTTGACCAGTTGGACCGGGGCTGCTACGGTGATTTGGGATCCAAACCACCAAAATACTAAAAAAACAGTGTTGCGAACCCGTTATCATCCTAGTTCGGAACGTATTTTAAACCTCTCCTATCGCCTCCGCGACAACGTGTTAGAACAAACAGATGTGTCCTGGCATTGGCCCTTAGGACGCCGGTGGAAAATGTTGGGGCGGTGGAACCTCTCCCTGCCTGATGAAACCATGCTAGAAACGTTTGGCGGCTTGGAATACAACAGTTGTTGTTGGGCGGTACGCGGAATTGCCAGACGTTATTTGAACACCGTCAACGGCGAAAACTACCTAAACGGTTTTTTCCTACAATTTGAACTGAAAGGTTTAGGTGGCGTTGGCAAAAAGGCCGATACCTTTTTGGAACAAAGCATTCCGGGGTATCATGATTCGTTTTAGAATGAATAATCTGGAAACCCTAAAACGGGACTAGAGGCTTCAGCCGGAAACGAGGCATGTCACCGGCTGAAGCCTCTAGTCCAGCATTAAAACGGGACTAGAGGCTTCAGCCGGAAACGAGGCATGTCACCGGCTAAAGCCTCTAGTCCAGCATTAAAACGGGACTAGAGGCTTCAGCCGGAAACGAGGCATGTCACCGGCTAAAGCCTCTAGTCCGGTATTCATTATCCACTATCCACTATCCACTAAACCCACTATCCATTAAACCCACTCTCCACTATCCATTAAACCCACTCTCCACTAAACCCACTCTCCACTAACTATGAAACTCTCTTCCCTTATCCTACTTCTCCTCCTCTCCACCCCAGTTTGGGCCACTACCGAACTGCTTGACTACATCGTGGCTATCGTCAATGATGAAATTATTACCCATAGCGCATTGGCGCAGGAAGTTCAATTGCTTGAAACTCAAGCGCGTAACCAAAAAGCAGGGGTGCCACCGCGTCCGGAGTTAGAAAAACAAGTGTTAGACAACTTGATTATGACGGCGTTGCAATTGCAACTAGCCCAACGCACGGGCATTGTGGTAGAAGACAGTGCGTTAAATGAAACTTTGCGCAACATGGCCACGCAAAATCAGATGGACTTGCCGACCTTCCGGCAGGCGGTGGAACGGGATGGTTACATCTATGAAAAGTTTCGCGACAATGTTCGCAACCAGATGATTATACACCGCTTGCAACAACGTCAAGTGGTCAATCGCATCAGCGTCACGCCTAAAGAAATTGACAATTTTCTGGCCAATCAGACCCAACAAGGCAATCCCAATAACGAGTATCATCTCTTGCATATTTTGATTGCCATCAAATCTGCCGCTTCTCCAGAAGAGATTGAGGCTAAACGAATGCAGGCCGAAGAGGTCTTGAAGAGATTGAAAAAGGGGGAGGATTTTAAGAAACTTGCCAAAACGGTTTCGAACTCTCGAACTGCCTTGCAAGGCGGGGATTTAGAGTGGCTGAAAGAGGGCGAAATGGCTAAAGTCTTTCAAGGCGTTGTGCAAAAAATGGCCATTGGAGAATTGCAAGGCCCGTTGCAGGATCAGAATGGTTTTCACCTCATCAAACTGGCCGACAAGCGCACAGGTGGTAAAAATGTGGTGACCCAAACCAAGGTGCGGCATATTCTCCTCAAAATGAATGAAGTCATTTCTGATTTTGAGGCGCAAACTCGTTTAGAAGGTCTCAAAAGCCGAATTGACCAAGGAGATGATTTTGCAGAATTAGCCCGGGCTAATTCGGAAGACACCACCACGGCGGCCAATGGTGGTTCCCTGGATTGGGTCAATCCGGGGGAGATGGTACCGGAGTTTGAAGAAGTGATGAATAACTTGTCAGACAATCAAGTCAGTACGCCCTTTAAATCTCGATTTGGTTGGCACTTGATACAGGTGTTAGAACGTCGTCAGTTTGACAACACACAGGAGGCATTGCGGGTCAACGCGGCCAATCAAATCAAGAAGCGCAAAATTGAGGAGGAGTTACAAACCTGGTTGCGCCAATTGCGGGATGAATCGTATGTGGAAGTGAAGACGGCGCCGGGGTTGGAATAGCAGATTTGGGGTTGGCAACCTACTACCGGCCAAACAATTAAAATAGCGGTGGACTAGAGGCTTTAGCCGGTGGGTGGGGCCCCACCCACCGGCTAAAGCCTCTAGTCCACCGGTTAAAGCCTCAATGCCATTAAGTTAAGGTAGGGTGCGTCCCACGCACCTTATGGAAAAACGCACCACGCCTACTCGGTGCGTGGGACGCACCCTACCCATTGCGCTTAACCCAATGGCATGGAGGCGTAAGTCTCTAGTCCACCTGCTAAGGCCGTAAGTCCACCGGCTTTGGCAACGTTGTACAAATCCCATTTTTAGGAGTGACTCTATTTCAGACAGTTAAAATCACAAAGTGACAAAAAGTTGCACATTACGTTATAATAATCCCTGAAAAATTTTTATGAGGCCCGATGGTGAACACACGTCATGCTATAACTTTATGATTTTAAAATAATTCAGTTTTTTCGGCATTCTGGACTAAATAACTATTATAAATTAATCAATGAGTTATAAATTAATGTTGAAATTTTTTTGAATATTGGGGTATAATCTCTCATACTATAAACAAAAATTGGCATTGGCTAAAACCAGGCCATTTCTCATCATTCCAATAAAATTAATTTACCTTTACACAAAAATACTGGTTAACCGCAATATACTGAAAATCCTTATTATGTATTTTTTATAAGGATTCATTTCCGTCTAACCCGTTCAAATCGTCTGGGACATTATGAGTCGATTTTCAATCCAAACTATCCTCAAAAAAATACTCAATTTGAAACATTATCAGGCGTTGAGTATCCAATCTATCTTGTATTCTTTCGTGGGAATTATCGCGGTGGTACTCGTCATTGCCATTGCCATTTTCATCCACAAACATGGGTTATTACAAAATGAACTAATCTATTCCGAACTGCAACGCACCGTTGAAGAATTTGCCCAAAAATTGGACCGCGAAGTGGAAGAAGCCAAACAAAGTGTACGTCGCTTAGAAGGTTATACAACCATTTTAGATACACCCTCTGGAGTTTCTGAAGAAAATGTGGCGTTTCTCAAACAAATCATGATGGAGAATCTCCAGTTTGAAGATAACCATTACAGTAACTATTTTGCCCTCGAACCGTCCAAAGCCCGGCAATATTTTAATCAACGTGGTTACCTGTTGGTGGTTCACAAAGATATTGCATTACGGGATACAGCTAGATACAACAAGCCTCAATATATGAGGACTCGTGTCTGGGAAGATCCCAGTTATGCTAACGACCCAAGGAAGTCTTGGTACTATCTCAGTAAGCAAAACCAAGGTCTGCAAGTCACACCGATTTACACAGACAGCGATTACAGCGAATCGCCCATGTTCAGTGTCAGTGAAGGACTGTATGAACACCGCATCTTTAAAGGAGTCGTCGGGGTTGGAATGTTAGTAGATTCCTTTTTTGAAGAAGTGGAAGAAAAGAAATTTGGTGAAACCGGTGGTTTGTTACTAGCTGACTACCAATCAGGAATTTTACTGAGTAAAATCGCCAATAGCGGTGATTCGAGGTTAGAGTTTCTTAACATCCCAGACCGCGACACCGTTACCACCCTCTATCATAGTGAAATGGAAATGGGCTACTGGAAAAACATCTTAAACCAAAACGTATCCTATCGGGAAATCAAAAACCAAAACGAACTTTGGTACACGGTGTCTTCCAGAAAATTACAATCTTTACCCTGGACTTTGGTAAGTTATCAACGCACTATGGAGTTAAAGGACAACGGCCAATTTAGTTTGTTTAGCTTCGTTCTCTGGGGTCTGCTGATCTTCCTTCTCTTAGGATTGCAAGTCGCCACGTTATACAAATTCTTGATGACGCCGTTGATAGAACTCTTACAAATGACCACCAAAATCAGTGGTCACCCTGGCGAAAAGACCATCATCACTATTCATGGCGTGGTAGAACTGCGCAGTTTGGCAGAGGCTTTCACCAAGTTGGCGTCTCAACTGGTCAAACTCAATAGCGAAAAATCTGAATGTATTAAGCGACTACAATCGGCCCGGGGGACGCAAGCGGAACAATCGCGGAACATCGACCAACGCCAAACCGAAATTACCCGTTTGAATACTGAGGTACAAAATTCTCGTACCGAATCCCAAAAAGCCCGCTTGCAAATCCAAAAAGCGCGGGTGGAGATTCAAAAACATAAGTTGGAAGCACAACGGGCGAAGGTGCAGTCGGAAGCCGCTAACCAGGCGAAAACGCAATTTCTCGCTAATATGAGTCACGAATTGCGGACGCCCATGAATGCCATCATTGGGTACACCGAGATTTTACAAGAAGACGCCCGTGACCGGGGCCAAGATGAGTTTATTCCAGATTTACAAAAGATTCACGGGGCCAGTTATCACCTCCTCGACTTGATTAATAACCTCTTTGATATGTCACGCATTGAGTCGGCCAAGATGGATTTATTTATTGAGACGTTTGACATTGCCCCCATGATTCAAGACGTGGTGGCAACCATCACGCCTTTAATGGAGAAACAATCTAACATTCTGAAAGTCAAATGTGACAGTGCCCTGGGCACCATGTCAGCGGATTTAACCAAAGTGCGCCAGAACCTGTTGAACTTACTCAGTAATGCCAATAAATTCTCCCAACAAAGCACCATTTCTTTGCTTGTCTATCGGGAAACGTTGGAAGGAATCGACTGGATAGTCTTTCGTATCAGTGACCAAGGCATTGGCATGACGGCGGAACAAATGCAAAGATTGTTTCAAGCCTTCACCCAAATTGACGCCTCCCCCACCCGCCGCTATGGTGGCAGTGGACTGGGTTTGGCCATTACCAAACAGTTCTGTCAAATCATGGGAGGAGATATTGTGGTGGAAAGCCAATTTGGACAAGGTAGCACCTTCACCATGCGGTTGCCGGCCCAAGTGAATCCTGTAGAATAAACTTTGATACCAAAGAAACCGAGTTTTTCGCAAAAATTCGGTTTCTTTCTCACTACCTCCCATTCAGAATGATTTCCGAAACTTTACAACTCGCTGAACAGTATCACCACGCAGGAGAAGTGGCCAAGGCCGAATCACTGTACCGTCAAGTGTTACAAGTGCAACCCAATAATGCAGATGCTTTGCATTTATTAGGATTGCTGGCTTACCAAACCAAACGTCATGAAGAAGCAGAAGCATTGATTAACCAAGCGATTGCGATCAATCCCGTGGCCGCGATTTTCTATAATAATTTAGGCAATGTGTATCGCGACCAAGGCAAATTGAGTCAGGCCACCGAATGTTTTCGACAGGCGTTACGGTTAGAACCCAATTTTCCGCAAGCCTATAACAATTTAGGCAATGTGCAGGCCGGTGCCGGTCAATTTACCGAAGCTGTCTCTTGTTATCAACAAGCCCTCGTCCTCAATCCCAATTATCTCAATGTCTATAGCAATCTAGGTGTGGTGCTGGGTCAAATGGGAAAATTCGTCGAAGCCACGGAATGTTATCAACGGGCGTTGACCCTCAATCCTAATGACACCAAAATTCTTAACAACCTGGGTTATGCGTACATCCAATTGGGAAAAGTTACCGAATCTCAGGCTTGTTTTCAACGGGTTTTGCAAATCGATTCCGACTCTCCTGACGCGCATAATAACTTGGGCAATACTCTCAAAGAAGAAGGCAAACTGACCGAAGCAGAAGTCTGTTTTCGCCGTGCCCTCCAATTAGACCCAACGATGATAGAAGCCTATAACAATCTAGGTAACGTCTTCAAAGAAAAAGGCAAACTTCAGGAATCTATCGCCTGTTATCGGCGCGGTTTACAAATCAAACTAGAAGCGAAGATTCATAGTAATCTCCTGTTTAACCTCCACTATCTGCCTGACTCTGATAGGGCCACGCTGTTTTCTGAACATCAACAATTTAGTGAACACTATGAGTTACCGCTGGCCCACCATATTCGTCCTCATTTACCGTCCTTTCGGTCTGGTAGGAGGAGGTTAAAAATTGGCTACCTGTCGCCAGACTTTCGAGAACACTCGGTAGCCTATTTTATGGCACCGATTCTCGCCCACCATGATCGCCAACAGTTTGAAATTTACTGTTATCACAATCACTTAGCCAATGATAGTATGACGCAACAGTTACAACAATATGCGGATCACTGGATAACGAGTATTGGCTTGTCTGACGAGGCCCTGGCCGAACAAATTCGGCAAGACCAAATTGATATTTTGGTGGACCTGACAGGGCATACGGCCCAACATCGTCTGTTGGTGTTGGCCCGCCGCCCCGCCCCGATTCAAATGACTTACCTGGGTTACTCCAGTACCACCGGGATGTTGTCCATTGATTATCGAATCACAGATAATTACGCGGACCCAGAAGGTATGGCAGACCCTTTCAGTTCCGAGACACTAATCAGAATGCCGCATAGCTACTTTTGCTATCATCCTGGTGACGAAGGAGAAATCCCCATTGATCCCTCTCTCCCCGTTCTCCAAAATGGCTATATCACCTTTGGTTCATTTAATAACTACGCCAAACTCAGTCATCACCTCCTCCAACTGTGGGCTGAAATTCTTCATTCTCTGCCCCAAACAAAACTGTTGATCAAGGCGAGAAACCTGAGAGATTTGGCGACACAACACGAATGTCAAGAACGTTTTACCCAATTGGGTATCTCCCCTGATCGAATCATCTTGACAGGATATGCCTGGGGTCGCATGAACCACTTGAGTATGTATAATCAAGTTGACATTGCCTTAGATACCTTCCCCTACCACGGTGCCACTACGACTTGTGAAACGCTATGGATGGGCACTCCCGTTGTCACTTTGGTCGGTGAGAACCATGTGTCCAGAATGGGACTCAGTATCTTGACGACGGTAGGAATCCCGGAATGGATTGCCTATACAGAAGCGGAATATATCAACATTTGCTTACGATTGGCTAAGGATATAAATTATTTGCAACAGTTACGGGCGACGTTGCGGGAAAAAATGAGACAGTCGCCCTTGATGGATGCCATTTCGTTTACTCGTCAATTGGAAGCGAATTATCGAAAATATGTTTCCCCTCACCCCCGGCCCCTCTCCCAGAGGGAGAGGGGAGACAGGCGGCACCAATGGTTTTCTCCCCACGCCCGTAGGGGCCGGGGGTGAGGGCAACTCTATTAATATCACCCAGATTGCATCACTACCCGAAAAGTAAGGATTCCTGAATGATTACTGCTACCCCACGACTATTCTACCACCCAACATTGAGCTAAGACATTGCTTAACAAACGGACAAAATGGCACTTTTCCAGCAGCCCTTATTCAGCCTCCCTTTGACAGTCTGATTGCCCAAGAAAAGCGGCCGCTTGTTGATAACTTTCAAATGACCATTTGCCATTATCTTGTTTAGCTAACCAGGTCGCTTGTAAAGCTATGCGGGTGGCGTCTTCCAAACTCTCGTCAGTCAATGAGGCAGGATAATCAGGTTTGGCCGCTTCCACGACGCTAAAGTGGTATTCTACAAGGTGTGAATTGGCATCTTGAAGTAAGACTCGATATTCGCCAACTTTCAATGGCAACTTTCGACCACAAAAATTTTCCAATGTTTTCCTTCAGGAGTAAGATATTCTCCGGTTTCATAAACCGTTCCATCCGAAGTTTTATATTCAGTTTTTCCTTCCAAATATGCAGTCACCGCATCACATTCGAGTCGCAGGGCGGTGATAAAAACGACGGTGTCATTCATTGACTCCTTATAAGTTATAAATTGTCTGAATCAGAATTGAAAGACATTTTAATGGTGATAGAGTAATACATCCTCTCTAGTGTGAGATTAGGTATTCCCCCCACCCCAAACTGTGCGGGACACTTTCGCGTCACACAGCTTTCA
>JAABRD010000097.1 GCA_011391085.1 Thiotrichaceae bacterium
AGGTCCCAGTGCGACTTATAATATGCCCGCGGCAATACGTCTGAAAGGCACTCTCAATCGGCAGGCGTTAGAACAGACCGTGACCCACTTGGTACAACGTCATGAGAGTTTGCGGATGTGTTTTCCCCTGGTGGATGGACAAGCCACCGTTCGGTTAGTGAATGACAATCCGTTATCTATCACCGATTTGCGTCAGTTACCTGCCCACGAACAACACCGTCAGGTCACCCAGTGGCTGAAGCAACATGGCATCACGCCGTTTGACCTTGGCACAGGTCCGCTGTTCCGTTTACAATTACTTCAGTTGAGTGACACCGAACACGTCCTCTTCTTTAATATGCACCATATCATCAGTGATGGTTGGTCAATGGGAGTGTTGATTCAGGAATGGGGTACTCTTTATCAAGCCTATCATCAGGGACAAGAACCACGGTTGCCTCCCTTATCGATCCAATATACTGATTATGCGGTGTGGCAACGGGCTTGGTTAAGTGGGGCCGTCTTAGAACAACAATTGGCATATTGGCGGGGGCAACTGGCAGAGGCGCCAGAATTATTGGAATTACCCCTGGACGCCCCGCGGCCGGCGGTGATGCGCCATCTGGGTCAGGTGGTTCAAACGCGACTGCCATCCCCGCTGACCCATTCCTTGAAACAGTGGAGTCAGGCCCAAGGAGTCACGTTGTACATGACCTTGCTAACGGCTTTCAATCTCTTCCTGTATCGCTACAGTGGACAAACCGATATTCTGGTGGGAACTCCCATTGCCAATCGCACACATCGCCAAACGGAAGAACTCATTGGTTTATTTATCAATACGCTGGTGTTACGGACGCGCTTGCAACCGGACCAGACGGGGCACGAACTTCTCCAACAAGTGCGCCAGACGACCCTGGCTGCGTATGCGCATCAGGATTTACCATTTGAAGTTCTCGTCGAACAACTCAACCCGCACCGTAGTTTGAGTCACTCCCCGCTGTTTCAGGTGCTGTTGGTGTTCAACAATACGCCCACGGCAACCACTTTGAACTTGACCGGCTTACAAATTTCCTTCGAGGACTTGGAAAGCACCACGACGAAATTTGACCTGACCTTAGTGGTGACCGAAATGGGTACCTCGGCAGCGCCCGAGTTGCAGTGTGAGTGGAAATATAACCGAGAGTTATTCCAACCAGCGACCGTCGTGCGAATGATGGAACACTTCCAACAGTTACTCACCGGTTTGGTGGACGACCCGAATCAAATGCTGTGGCAATTCCCATTCTTGACGGCCGCTGAACAAGCGCAACTACAGGTCTGGAATCAGACCACCGTGAATGTTCCCACGGACCACACTCTCGTGGACCTCTTCCAAGCCCAAGTGGAGAAGACACCAGAACAAGTTGCGGTCGTCTTTGACAACCAGTCCTTAACTTATCGCCAATTGAATGCCAAAGCCAATCAACTGGCCCATCATCTAAGACATTTGGGAGTGACCACGGAAACCTTGGTGGGGATTTGTGTGGAACGGTCTTTTGAGATGGTCATTGGGTTATGGGGTATTCTCAAAGCCGGCGGGGCGTATGTGCCCATGGATCCGGATTATCCGCAAGAACGGTTGCAGTTCATGTTGGAAGACAGTCAAGTGCCGGTGTTATTAAGCCAAAGTCATTTGCGAGAACGGTTGCCAACCATTCCAGCAATCGTGGTGAATCTGGACCCACTGGAAGCCCTCGAAAACCTGACGGTTCTTTCCGACCTGTCAGGTTTAAACCTACCGCGATACAGTGACCCTGCGAATTTGGCGTATGTGATTTACACCTCGGGTTCCACCGGGAAACCCAAAGGGGCGATGAACACGCACCAAGGAATTTGCAATCGGTTGCAGTGGATGCAAGACGCTTATCAATTGACGACACAGGACAACGTGTTGCAAAAAACGCCGTTTAGTTTTGACGTCTCCGTCTGGGAATTGTTCTGGCCTCTTCTGGTTGGCAGTCGGTTGACGATGGCCCAGCCAGGAGGACATCAAGACCCGAATTATCTCCTCGACCTCATTGCCCAACAACAGGTCACGACTCTCCATTTCGTGCCCTCCATGTTGCGTGTGTTTTTGCCAGCGACACACCTGGAACGGGGCGCTTCCTTGACACGAGTGATATGTAGTGGTGAGGCGTTGCCGGTGGAACTGGTGACCGCATTTTTTAACCGTCTTCCCACGGTGGCGTTATACAATTTGTACGGCCCCACCGAAGCGGCGGTGGATGTCAGCTACTTCCAATGTCAGCCAGGTCTGCAACGGGTCCCCATTGGTCGCCCGATTGCCAATACGCAACTCTATGTGTTAGATGAACACCTTCAATTGGTTCCGCCTGGAATCGCGGGAGAACTCCATATTGGTGGGATTCAAGTGGCCCGTGGTTACTTACAGCGGCCCGACCTGACGGCCGCAAAGTTCATCGCAGTCGAACTGTTTGGGCAACGTCACCGGGTTTATAAAACGGGTGATTTAGCCCGCTGGTTGCCCGATGGCAACTTAGAATATTTAGGTCGTCTCGACCACCAAGTGAAACTGCGCGGCTTCCGCATTGAATTGGGAGAGATTGAGGCGACTTTAATGCAACATGAAGCCGTGACCGAAGCCGTGGTCGTGCTTCGGGAACCGGCGACGAATCCCCAGTTAGCGGCGTATGTGACGTTAACTCCACCAAACCTGACAGGTCTGGGAGACCTGTCAGGTTTGACGACGGAATTGCGAACCTGGCTGACTACCCGACTACCCGACTACATGATTCCCGCCACCTTCACCGTCTTAGAACAATTGCCGTTAAGTCCTAATGGCAAACTGGACCGACGCGCTTTGCCAGACCCCCAACGGGTTCGTACCGACGACTTTCAAGCCCCGCAAACGCGGTTGGAGAAGATGCTGGCGGAACTGTGGCAAGAGATTTTAGGCGTGGACCGGCTGGGCGTGCAGGATGACTTCTTTGCCAGCGGCGGTCATTCGTTAAGTGGGATGCGTTTCATCAATCGGTTCAGCCAACTCACAGGAGAGATTTTCTATATCTACACGTTATTTGAGGCGCCGACCATTGCCAAATTTATTGATTACCTCAAGGTGCATTATCCGACGTTATTGGTGAAACTGGACGACAGTTATGCTGTTTCCGAACCGTCTTCGCAATCCGTATCAACCAAGGTGAATGCCGCTAAACTGGCGCAATTTCGTCAATTGTTACCACCGCGGCAATTCCAGGTGTCGAACCGTTCCGACAAGAATCCGCCGGCGGTGTTCGTCCTCGCCCCACCACGGTCTGGCACCACCCTGTTGCGCGTGATGTTAGGTGGCCATCCACAGCTATTTTCGCCCCCCGAATTGGAATTGTTAGGGTTTCAAACGTTGCAGGAACGTTATACTCGTTGCCAGGAACGTGACCCCTTCTGGTTAGGAGGCACCATTCGGGCGTGGATGGCGATTCACCAGTGCGGCCTGGAGGAGGCCACGGCGTTAATGGCCACGTATGAACAACAGGACTTGAGTATTAAAGAGTTTTATCGCGTGTTGCAAACCGCCCTGGGAGACCGATTGTTAGTTGATAAAACGCCATTCTACGCGGTGGACGTGAACATTCTGAAACAAGCTGAAGCGGCTTTTGAGAATGCTAAATATGTTCACCTGTTGCGCCACCCGTATGGGATGATCCACTCGTTTCAAAATACTCGACTGGTTCAAATTATCAACAGTCACCCGTATGCCTTCCCACTGAAGGCGCTGGCAGATTCTGGGACGGACACGGAATTGGCGGAACTGTTGTGGTTACAAAGCCATCAGAACATTCTACAGTTCTTACAAACGGTGCCCGCGTCGCGCCGTCACACGGTGAAATTTGAACAGTTGGTCACGCGCACGCACGCGACGGTCGAAGGTCTCTGCGAATTTTTAGGAGTGCCGTTCCATCCGCAGATGTTGCAACCTTATCAAGACCAGAAACAACGGATGACCGATGGCGTCCAAGCGGAAGGGAGAATGCTGGGGGATGTGAAATTTCACTCTCATCAAAAAATTAACGCCCAAGCGGCGGACGCTTGGAAACAGACTTACCAAGAGGACTTCCTCAGTGACTTGACCTGGGCCGTGGCAGAACAATTAAACTACCCGCGCAGTGCCACCTTTGCGGCCATTCCGCTGCAACCGCTGGGAACCAAACCGCCGCTGTTTTGCCTGCCTGGGGCCGGTGGTCATGCCACGTATTTCCGGGCGTTGGCCACCCATTTGGGGACTGACCAACCTTGCTATGGTTTACAATCGCCAGGTTTGGATGGTCATTCCTCAGTTCCTGACACTATTGAAGAATTGGCGGCTTATTATTTGAAAGAAGTGCAACGGGTACAACCTCACGGGCCTTATTACCTCGCCGGTCACTCGTTTGGGGGACGAGTGGCATTGGAGTTAACTCGCCAACTCGAACAACACGGGGCGACGGTCGCACTCTTAATCATTCTCGACACCACCCCCGTCACCGTTGAGTCGGAAACGACGGCGATGCTGATGAAGCGGTCTGAGAGGGAGTGGTTATGGGACTTGGTTGGCGTTTTAGAGGAACTCACGCATACGACTCTTGGTTTGCAACGAGACCAAGAACCAACCAGCTTGGCGCACACTTATGATTGGGTGATGCAAGCCTTTAAACAACACGAAGTCTTCTTTGCCCCCACCGCGGGGAGTGATCAGTTGCAAGCTTTAGTGCAGGTGTTTCGGACTCATGTACTGGCACATGACCGTTATCACACCCCAGGCCCCGTCAACGCCCCGATAGTCCTCTTTCGGGCCCAGGACGTGCCGAACGTGGCAGACTCGACCTTGAATTGGGATTGGCAACCGTATACGACAGGTAACCTGACGGTGCAATGGGTGCCGGGGACACATATTACGATGATGACGGCACCGCAGGTGCGAGTCTTGGCCTCTCTTCTCAGGCCAGAATTACAGAGGAATTGAAGGTAATGGTTATGGGTTTTGGAGTACGGAATTTATTCCGTTTCAAGCGGAATTAATTCCGTACTCCAACGGAATTGATTCCGTACTCCAACGGAATCAATTCTGTACTCCAACGGAATCAATTCTGCACTCCAACGGAATTGATTCCGTACTCCAACGGAATTGATTCCGTACTCCAACGGAATTAATTCCGTACTCCAAAACCGCTATATCATTACTTGTACAACACTACCTAATGAAACAGGACATCATTTATGTTAATTCAACTTATTTTACTATCTGGTGTTGCTGGAGGTGCGGTTGTCACCTGGCGCAAACATCAGGAACAAACAGGGGCTCTGGTGCCCTCTTCGCCCCCGGCTGCCGAATCTTCGGTATCCTCTATGCCACCGACCAAAACGATTAGTATCAAACGTCTGTTTCAGAATTTGAAAATCGCTTTGTTGGGGGATGAACGCCAACAACAGCAACGTCATTTGGATTCCTCTAAAGCAGACCATATAGATAAGCTCAAACAGCAAAGTAGTCGCCGACTGTGGTTGTACGCCGGGGCCACGGGGCTTGCTATTCTAGGGGCCACTTATCCAATCTTTTGGTGGTTTGGGGCCGGGGCGGTGATCTATTTGGCGCGTGACATATTTAAGTTTATCTGGCGGGATATTCAACGAAAGCATTATTTTAGCATTTACTGGCTTAGTTTGGTATTGGTATTGGGCATGATTGCCAGCGGTCATCTAGTGCTGGCAGCCTTTTCTGGGGTCGTCGGAAGCTTCTTATTGCGTATCATTCGAACCGTAGAGGACGATGCCCAAACTCAACTCACCCGGGTGTTTGCGTGGCATCCCACCCAAGTATGGATTGAACAAGATGGTGTGGAACTTCAGGTGGCGTTTGAATCACTGAAACGGGGTGATGTCGTGATCGTTAATGCGGGAGAGGTCATCCCAGTGGATGGTGATATAGTGCGTGGGCAGGGGATGGTTGACCAACAAGTGCTAACCGGCGAAAGTCAGCCGATCGAACGGGCCGCAGGTGAACAAGTCTGCGCAGCTACCTTGTTGCTAAATGGACGGCTGGCGGTGCGCGTGGAGAAAGCTGCCGATGAAACCATTGCCGCGAATATTGCCAAAGTGCTTGACAATACCAAGAGTTATAAAGAAAATCTGATAGCGCGTGGACAGAAAGTGGCCGATAGTTTTTTACCCTTGCAAGTGGGGCTAGGTGCAGTCACTTGGGGAGTGGCTGGGGCAACCCCGGCTTTGGCAATGCTGTGGTCGGGGTTGGGGTCTAACATGGCGTTCTTGGGACCCTTGAGTTTACTGAATTATTTGCATATCTTGTCACGGCAGGGCATTTTGGTGAAAGATGGGCGAATTTTTGAATCTTTGCGGCAAGTGAATACGGTGATATTTGACAAAACCGGTACCTTGACCCAAGAACAGCCGACCGTAGGTCAAATTTATGTGTTGGCCCATTATGATGAAGAGGCGGTGTTGCGCTATACCGCGGCGGCTGAATACCGTCAGCCTCATCCAGTGGCGAAAGCGATTCTGACTAAAGCTGACTCTTTGGGGTTGGTATTGCCGGCCGTGGAAGAAGCTAACTATGAAGTCGGTTATGGCATTCAAGTGAAAGTGGAAGGCCACCTCATTCGAGTCGGCAGTGAACGTTTTATGCAACAACAACAGTTAGTCATCCCGGCGACGGCGGTTACGATAAATGAACAAGCAGAGGAGGTTGGCTATTCTCTGATTTACGTGGCGATTGATGAACAAGTCGCCGGAGTCTTGGAGATGCGTCCCAGCATTCGCCTGGAAGCCCGGCCGGTGATTGAGTTTTTAACACAGCGTGGGATTCGGTGTTATATCATTTCTGGTGACCATGAACCGCCGACACGCCATTTGGCTTCCCAGGTGGGGATTGAGTATTACTTTGCCGAAGTGTTGCCAGAGAATAAGGCGAATCTAGTGCAACAGTTGCGTGAAGAAGGGCGGTTTGTCTGTTTCATTGGGGATGGTATCAACGATGCCATTGCTTTGAAGGCGGCCCAAGTGTCGATGTCTTTGAAAGGGGCTTCCAGTGTTGCCACAGATACGGCACAGATTATTTTCATGGATGGGACCTTGGAACATCTACCGACTTTGTTCAAACTGTCTGACGAATTTGAAGAGACCATGAAGACTAATCTGGCGAGTAGTTTTGTCCCAGGGACCCTCAATATTGCGAGTATCGTGTTCTTGCATACAGGTCTTGCGGTTAGTATGACTATCTTTTATTTGGGCGCGGTGACGGGAATGGGGGTTTCGTTACTGCCTTTGATTAAGCATCAGGAGAAACTGGCGGAATTGCCGGTATCGGTGGAGAAGTGAGGGCGCGGCACCAGTGGTTTTCACCCCTCTCCCCCTGGGAGAGGGGCCGGGGGAGAGGGTAACTAATTGGAAAATTTGATTTAAAGCTATTGCTACCGCAGGACTTCTCCCGGCGCCAACATAACAATGAACAACCAATTCATCAAGCGATTGTTGTCGGTTCCAAGTGTCAAACTCAGATATGATTTGCAACGCTAAACTTTTATGAAACAGTTGCGGATTGTCTAAATTGGTTTAACCTCTAACCAGGTGACTGGCCAAGTAGGGTGGGCAACCTCTTATGGTTGCCACCCTTACGGCTTTTTCAAACAAACTGGGGAATCATAAACACCTGTGTCGGTGCGTGGGACGCACCCTACTTAACACACTTTCACTTTTAAAACCTCTTCCCCCGTGACATCCGTTAGATGCACGGCGCAAGCAATGCAGGGGTCAAAACTGTGGATGGTGCGCAGAATCTCAATCGGTTGTTCAGGCACTTCCAACGTATGACCTTGCAAAGCCGCTTCATACGCCCCTGGCAACCCTTCAACATCTCGCGGTCCTGCATTCCAAGTACTAGGGACGACGGCTTGATAGTTGGCAATTTGACCATTCTCAATGACAATCCAATGCGCTAACGCACCGCGAGGGGCTTCCATGTAACCGACACCTTTGGCTTGTGCAGGCCAAGTGGACGGTTCCCACCGCGTCTGATTAAACGTCTTGGTGTCACCGGCTTTGATATTGGCTATCAAACTGTCATACCATCTTTGCATTTGGTCACCAATGATTTTGGTCTCCAAGGTCCTCGCTGCCGTGCGTCCTAAGGTGGAGAACAAAGCTGCAACAGGAACACCTAGTTTGTTCAACGTCATGTCAACCAACTCCTTGGTTTGGGCATGACCTTTGGCATATAGCATTAGCACTCTAGCTAATGGTCCCACTTCCATCGCATGGTTTTTTCCATCGGGAGAAGTCCAACGCGGTGACTTTAACCAGGAATATTCCTTTTCCACTTCCAATTGTTTATAAGGAGGTGTGGGACCCGTGTAATTGAAGGTGGTTTCACCTGTGTAAGGATGCAACCCTTTGTCCTTGCCCACGCTGTAATCGTACCAAGAATGGGCAACGTATTCCTGAATTTGTTCAGGGGCGTTGAGATCCACCGGGTAAATAGTGGAGAGATCACGATTTAAAATGACGCCCGATGGAATCAACATGGAAGACAGGTCATTCATATCCTTTTCTGGGAAATCACCATACGTCAAAAAATTCCCTAACCCTTCCCCTTGACTTGCCCAGTCCTTGTAAAAGCCAGCGATAGCCAACGTGTCAGGGACATACACTTGATCCACAAAGTCGCGCATGAGGTTAATAATCTCTTGCACTTGGGCAAATCTTTTCTCATTCAGGGCTGAATCAGAATTGAAATCAATGGCGCAAGGCACCCCTCCCACTAAGAAGTTCGGATGCGGATTCTTGCCACCAAAAATAGCGTGAATCTTAGCTGCTTCTCGTTGCCAAGAGAGGGCTTCCAAGTAGTGGGAAACGGCCATTAAATTCGCTTCGGGAGGCAACTTATACGCAGGGTGGCCCCAGTACCCTTGGGCAAAGATTCCCAGTTGTCCCGCCTCTACAAAATTCTTCAATTTCTTCTGCATATCGGTAAAGTAACCGGGCGACGATTTAGGATAATTGCTAATCGACTGCGCCAAATCAGAAGTCGCTTTAGGGTCAGCTTTGAGGGCCGAAACGACATCTACCCAGTCGAGTGCGTGCAGATGATAGAAGTGCATGACGTGGTCATGGACGTACTGGGCGGCTATCATCAAATTCCGAATGAGTTGGGCATTGGGAGGAATCGGATAGTTAAGGGCATTTTCGACGGAACGAATCGAGGCCATACCATGCACCAGAGTACATACGCCACAAATCCGTTGGGCAAACGCCCACGCATCCCGCGGGTCGCGCCCGCGCAAGATGATTTCAATGCCGCGTACCATCGTTCCTGACGAGTATGCGGTCTGAATGGTTTTATTTGCTTCGTCCATTTGGGCTTCAATGCGCAAATGTCCTTCAATACGAGTGATGGGGTCAACAACAAGACGTGCCATGTGTAATTTCCTCTAAATGATGGTTCTAAAATACGGATGAGAAACTAAGTTTCTTGGGTGATGAGAAACTTAGTTTTTTGGGTAGTGATGCAATGTGGGTGATATGTTTACCCTCACCCCTGGCCCCTCTCCCAGAGGAAGAGGGGTCGGGGGTGAGGGCAACTCCATGAATATCACCCACATTGCATCACTACCGTTTCTTGAAGAAACTAAGTTTCTTCGGCTTGAACTTATTCAGTTATTGTAATATCAATCGTTTTGGAATTGGTGACCACCACACCATCAGGTAGCCGATAGCCAAAAGAGACTTTCAGAGAACCTGTGGCAATAAAGAGTCCCTGATACATTTTCACTTCTGTGACTGCATTAAGGGTCACTTGTTGAAAGGGGACTAAGGTGGCAGGGACTTCATTCCAAGGTAAAATGTTCCCTGTCGAGTCTAACATGAAATACAAAGGTGGAGAATCAAGGGAAGCGAGTAATGGTTTATAAGCGGCAAACACCAGAATGTCAGCCACTTGATTTTGGTGCGCCGGTGTCACCGTGACACTTCCTTGAATATTCACCTCATTGGTGAGACGCACCGTGAGAACTTGATGAAAGTTGCCTTCTCCTTCAGCAATGGCAATCCCTCCCGCAAAGGTGGTTTGAGTTAGTAGTGGCTGGCCATTTTTATCGACGGCTTGACCTCCTCCCAGATTAGGCAATGCTTTTGCCACACTGGCATAGAGAGACTGGTAAAAACTGCCATTATCCCAAAAATGGGGTTCTGCACAACCGAGACAACCGTGACCCGATTGAATGGGAAAGCTGGTTTCCTGATTCCACTTCACGGTAGCACAAGCGTTGTTAGTGACAATGCCTTTGCAACCTAATTTAAACAGACACCAACCTTGTTTGGCACCGTCATCATCGAAACTTTCGGCAAATTGACCGTCGTTAAAGAATGGACGACGGTAACAACCTTTATGGACGGTCGACCCAAAAAAGGTGGCGGGACGTTTAAATCTATCCAATTCGGGCAATTGTCCAAAGGTCAGGAGGTGGACAATCACACCTGTGATAAGCACTGGTACGGGTGGGCAACCAGAAATATTGACGAGAGGTTTATCGGTGATAATCTCCTCCACCGAAACCGCCCCCGTTGGATTGGGTGCCGCATGAGGAATGCCGCCGAAGGAGGCACATGTACCTACCGCGATAATCGCTTTCGCATCTCGTGCCAGTTGGGTGAGAGTGTCGAGGTTGCTGGTACCTGCAATGGTAGAGTAGCCTGGATTAGCCAACGGAATGGCGCCTTCGACTATCAAAATATAGTTACCTGCATGAGTTTGTCGCGCTATCGCCAACGCATTTTCAGCAGCTTCACCGGCAGCGGCTTGCAAGGTATGATGATAATCTAACGAGAGGAGGTCAAAAATCAGTTCCTCTACAGAAGAAGTATGGGCGCGGAGAAACGATTCGGTACAACCCGTGCATTCTTGAAAACTTAGCCAAATGACTGATTGCCGAGGTGAATTTTCTAGGGCGTGGACCATACGCGGTATCATGGCGGGCGGTAAGGCCAGCAGTGAGGACATCGCCGTGCAGAATTTTAGGAAACTGCGGCGACTGATACCGTGATTGCGTAGTTGACTACCAAAAGTTTGATAAGTGGACATCGATGGGTATCCTGTTTGACTGTTTAACTGAACAGAAACTAAGTTTCTTTCTCTTCACTCCTTTCCAAACGGAGAACCGATAATTGTTCTTCTAACCTCTCTAAACCCGCTTGAACATCTTCTAAAGGAGACTTGAGAATGGTTGGAATTTGGGTAATTTCTACAGTTTGACTGAGGAGTACCTCTTCGGTGTTATAATGTTCCACCACCCAAACTCCAGCAAACTGTGTTTCCCATACGAGACTGCGTCCAAGGGCATTTAATTCCGCCGATATTTCGCCTTTGCCTAGCGTATTTAAAAGATTTTGCTTCTCTTGACTAGACAGAGGCAGATTGCGCAAATCAATCAAAGTGTCTTCATGATCCTTCAATAATTTCGTGAGGGCGTGGTGAATCTCATATAATAAGGGTAAAATACCTATTGTGGTATGATTGACTTGTATCGGGATGTCTTTGAGAGATGACATGTAAGTAATTCCAAATGAGTAAATTCGGTGCTTGTTAGTGTTCACAAGAAACTCAGTTTTTTCCAAAAACTGAGTTTCTTCTTTATTCTCCAGTTCAACCAGTTTGTCCAAATTTTTCTAACAACTTATCACGCGACAGTTGTAAAACCAAGCCTAGTGATTCTTCTGGAGGAAGTTTCAGCAAAGGCGGAAGGATAGCTTCGTCAATCACCCCAAAGCGCATCTTTAACAGTTGTTCCAAAAAGATACGTTGGCCTTCTTGTCGTCCTTCTTGGCGTCCTTCTTGTCGTCCTTCTTGTCGTCCTTCCTGTAGTGTTTGATGTTTCCACTTCTGATAAACCGCTTCGACGTTCATAAGTAACTCCTGTTCCTCTTCAGTTAAATCGTGTTGATGTTTCACATAGACTCCCCATCTGGAAAGTGTTTCCAACAAGTAGCAAATGGAGGGGTCCGCCTCGGCTAACGCTAAAAATTCCAGGACGGCGCGTCGTTGCGTGTCCCCCCGTCCCAAGATTCGCAACCACAGGGTTTCGGGCGTTTCGGGCAACTGATTTATCACCACTAACCCCGTTTTCAGGACGTCTGCCATCAAGTACACCCCAGCCCCCCAGGTGGCAGAATCAAGGTGAGTTCCGCATGTCATTAAGAGTTTGTCCGATGCCGACGTGGTGAGAATCCATAAACGCGACAGAGTCTCCTCCGCGACGACCGGGGGTCGTTGGGGAGTCGGTGCTTGACTTTTGCCACTTTTGCCATGTAGCAGAAAGAGTTTCAGCAAACATCCGCGAATCTCCGTAGAGACTGGGGGATTCCAAAAATGTTCTAATAAACAGGGTTGGCGAACCATCTGACCTAAGAGACCGAGTCGTTGAAAGGTCTCCTCAGGAGCCGTTGGGGAAGGTTCGACACTGACGTCGGCATAATACACTTCCCCACTCAGTTCGCGTTGTGTTTCAACCTTACCTCCCACGGGACGTAGCAGTTCCGCTAACCATTCTTTCGATAATTGGTCGTGAATTTGGCGAATCATAAACAGGTCCTAGGGGTCAGGCGAGACCCACTTTAGCCCGCAATTCGTCTCGCGACAATTGCAGAATCAAGCTGAGTGACTCTTGAGTGGGTAACTTCTGCAAGGCTTGCACCAGTGCCTCCTCACTGACCCCAAAGCGGAGCCTCAGTAATTGTTCCAAAAAGGTACGTTGCGCTTCCAGATGTCCTTCTTGGCGTCCTTCTTGACGTCCTTCTTGACGTCCTTCTTGGCGTCCTTCTTGTAAGGTTTGATGTTTCCACTTCTGATAAACCGCTTCGACGTTCATAAGTAACTCCTGTTCCTCTTCGGTTAAATCGTGTTGATGTTTCACATAGACCCCCCATCTGGAAAGTGTTTCCAATAAGTAGCAAACGGAAGGGTCCGCCTCGGCTAACGCTAAAAATTCCAGGACGGCGCGTCGTTGCGTCTCCCCGCGGCCTAAAATGCGTAGCCATAAAGTCTCTGGGATGAGGGGCAAACGGTTGAGAACGACTAAGCCCGTCTTGAGAAATTTGGCCAACAGATAGACTCCGTTTCCCCAAGTGGAAACCTCGGAGTGGGCGCCACTGTCGGCCAAAAAATCGTCCGTGGCCGAAGTGGTTAAAACCCATAAGTATGGCAGTTCTGCTTCTAAAAGAGGGTGTTGACCTTGTTTTGCAACCTGGCGCTGACTCTCCGCGTGTGCCAAAAACAATTTTAACAGACAACTGCGCAATTCTGCAAACTTGGGCGGATTCCAAAAGTGTTCTAATAAGCACGGCTGGCGGGCCAACTGACCTAACAAACCGAGTCGTTGAAAAGCCTCCTCGGTAGCCGTGGGGGAAGGTTCGACACTGACGTCGGCATAATACACTTCCCCACTCAGTTCGCGTTGCGTTTCAACCTTGCCGCCTACGGGTTGTAGTAGTTCCGCTAACCATTCTTTGGAAAATTGGTCGTGAATTTGGCGAATCATAAACAGGTCCTCGGGGTCAGGCGAGACCCACTTTGGCCCGCAATTCGTCTCGCGACAATTGCAGAATCAAGCTGAGTGACTCTTGAGTGGGTAACTTCTGCAAGGCTTGCACCAGTGCTTCCTCACTGACCCCAAAGCGGAGCCTCAGTAATTGTTCCAAAAAAGTACGTTGCGCTTCCAGATGTCCTTCTTGGCGTCCTTCTTGACGTCCTTCTTGGCGTCCTTCCAGATGTCCTTCTTGACGTCCTTCTTGTCGTCCTTCTTGTCGTCCTTCCTGTAGTGTTTGATGTTTCC
>JAABRD010000098.1 GCA_011391085.1 Thiotrichaceae bacterium
CTTGCTGATGGTCTGGTCTTGATAATGGGTACGAAATTGGTTGAGTGCCCAATGGGTGATGTTGTCAACGCGGTTGCCGGCCTTATCGTGACGGTAGAGAGGGATTCCTACAGTTTGTCCGCCACCGTCTAATAGGCTACCAAATTCGTAAATATGTTTGGTACTCAGACATTTGAAAATTGAAGAACGATTGTTAAACAATATCACTCTGTTGAGGTGTTCACCATGGTTCCCAAAAATACCAAAATGATGACTGGTGAGCCTATCACTTAGAAGAGAATCATAATAGTAATATTTCTTGGTAAAAGGCTTATAGAAAGCGAATACCAATTTACTTCTGTCTAAGTTAAACCGTTTCTTGGAATAAAGCGAATTTTTAAGTGATTCACTCCATTTTATCTGATAATCTATAGAATTATCAACAGCGTTTTTTGTAGGTGCGTTAGTTACCTGATAGTTATAAATTTGACCAAAAAAAGCTAATTTTTTAAGTAAATTATCTTGGTCAAAATCATAAACCCATTCATCTCTGGCAGTGACCACCCCATTTGAAAACAACTCAAAAATCGCCTCTTTGCTTTTGCCCGCTTTCACCTCTTTCGAACCAACCGGCAATAAACTTTCCCAGTCATTCTCTTCGGCAAGGTTGATCCAATTGTGATTTTTGTCAGGCGTGAGACGTATGAATGGAATATCTTCAAACTGAATCGTCTTAAACCATTTTAACTTCTCTTCCTTGGTCATTTCATCTGACAAGGCAAAATAAAAAATTTGGGCTTTTTGGGTCATGTTGCTTCTTCTCTATTTTAAAGGGAATCCAGGTCAATAAATTTTATTCGTGGGTTAGAACCTAGCAGAACAGAATTGAAATCATGGTAGTGTTGTAAAGGTAATGGTTATGGGTTTTGGAGTACGGAATTAATTCCGTTTCAAGCGGAATCAATTCCGTACTCCAACGGAATCAATTCCGTACTCCAACGGAATTAATTCCGTACTCCAAAACCGCTATACCATTACTTGTACAACACTACCGAAATCATAGTGCCATGTCACCGGCTTCCGCCTCTAGTCCACCGCGGTTTTAATTCTTTTGCTTCACCCGCCGGCTTCCGCCTCTAGTCCTGCTACGTTATACTCGTTTATCAGTCTTTTTACATGTTCTTCGGCTGATTCCACGATATAACGTCCCGCAACCATATCTGCCCGCGTTTGCGTCCAGGCAATTTCTAATTCATTCTCACACGTTGAATTTAAACTGGATAACTTTAATAAAGTTGCCAAATCGTTGTTATCAACTCTCATCACTTTTTCACCTCCTCTGACCAACTACATTTAACCAAAAACAAGACCGCAACCCCCGTTTGAATCCCAAACACATTATGCGTAGTCCCCGCAATTTTAGGATTCGCCCGCACATCAGATTGCGTATCAACAATATACATATAATCAAATTCCTGTTCAACACATTTCCTAAAACCGTCAAACGTGCGACTGTTGATAAAACTACGGTTGGTGACAAACGCAATAATTCCTCTGTCACTTAACCTGTCACTAGCCCACCGATAAAATCGTGAATACATATCATACACCTTGGTTTTTTGCGCGGTGCTAGAGGCCACGTAAGTATCACGAATGCGTCCATCAATGCCACCCGTCTTCTTCTTTGGGTCTCCCCAATACTCTCGATTTTTGTTATTCTCGTTCTCATTCAACTGATTCGCGTTATATGGCGGATTCCCAATAATCACCGAGATTGTTCTCTCATTCTGACGTTTGATTCGTTGCGTATTTTCCGAAGTCAGACCAAACAGATCCTTCACTTGGTTACTATAACCCAACGCACCCACATTATCCAACGTATCGACAAAACAGAGGTTGGGAAACTCGACATAATAACCCATTTTCTGCTTAAACGTGTATTCAATATTCAAGTTGGCAATGTAATAGGGCAAAATGGCGACTTCATTGGCATAAATCTCATTAAGAAATTTATATTCCAAATATTGTTTCGGAATCGCATTCTCAATGATTTCACAAATAAACGTCCCCGTTCCTGTACAAGGGTCCAAAATCTCGACGTTCTTATCGGCCAACGTCTTCCCAAAATGTTTTTCTAGCAATCGATTGGTCGTTTTAACCATAAACTGCACGATTTCATTAGGCGTATAAACCACACCGAGACGGTCCGCGGCTTTGGGATTATAGACTTTATAAAAATTCTCATACAGCACCTTTAAGAACTTTTGCTTCTCGTGATGATCCACAATCGCAGCGGCAGTGGCATTGATGGCTAAATAATAATGTTCGATGCTATGCAAGAGGTTGCGCCGTTCGGCATACGAAAACAGCGTGGCTATCAACTTCTCCAACTCCGCGGCAATGGTATTATGTTGATGAAACTCGGCATCAGCAAACACCTTGGTGAAAATGTCGCTGGTCAAAATATGTTGAATCAACATCTCCCGAATATCGGCTAACGTGATGTCAGGATTGATTTCACGTTTACAACGTTCCCAGAAGACATGTTGGGCGGTCTTGAAATTCGCATTGACTTGACTACTCTCATCAATTTTGCTTCTCAATTTCTCCACCAAGGCGGGAATATCGGCCTTAAACCGTTCAATGGCCTCCTCAAATTTATCCACCGCTTCACTTTTAAAGGTGAAAAATAAGGTCAGAATCTCATGCAATACCTCCGCCTCACGCATTGCCACGCGCTTAACCACCACCCCCTTTTGGTAGAGAATAGCCGTCTGGCTATCTTCAAACAAGATATTTGAGAGAGGATAACCTTTATGAATTTTGGCGTCGATTTCAGCCCGTAAATCGGCTTTCTCATCTTTACTTTCCCAATAGCCAATATCCAATCCCCATACATTTCGCACCACCGCGTCGGGACGTATTTTTTTCCCCTTCCCACCCATGATGGTGATTTCAGGCACCACCTCATAGTTATACGGGCGGGCATAGTCGTTGAGTAAGATGAGAAAATTATGCCGAATACTCTGTTCATTGGTGCTTTTCCCAAATTGTAGAGTACGGTCTAGGTTTTGATAATATTGATGAATCGCGAGTTTGGACATGGTTTTTAGTGAATGAAATTTTTGATTGTGACGGAGGAGTCCCAAAACGGGTTGGGGGACGCCACCAGGAACTGATTACGAGTTAGATGGTGTTACACAAGATTCTAAATGATACACTCTATTTTGGAAAAGTCAATGTTTGACAAAGCACCGCGAAGGACTCCTGAATTATTTGAATTATTTGAGTCATTTGTTGCGTATGAAAACATTCTCGGTTATTCTTTACCACATCCATTTTCTATTTTTTACGGAATCAATCAAATTTTATGAACTTAGAACTGATTCGCTATTTACCCAAACGTCCCTCTTCTCATCCACCGCTGTTATTTGTGCACGGTGCATTCAGTGGTGCTTGGTGTTGGGAAGAATTTTTTTTGCCCTATTTAGCCACCCAAGGTTACGCGGCTTATGCAGTGAGTTTGCGAGGTCATGGTCACAGTGGCGATAAGGAACAGTTGCCATTTGCCAGTCTAGCCGATTATGTGGCAGATGTGGCTTCGGTGAGTTCCCAATTGGAACAGCCGCCGATCTTAGTTGGTCATTCGATGGGAGGGATGGTGGTACAAAAATATTTGGAAGCGGGACATTTAGCTTCTGCGGCGGTATTGATGGCGTCAGTGCCTCCCACGGGATTATGGTTGTCTTCCTGTTACCTGGCCTGGACGCAACCCTGGTTATTTTGGCAATTGAGTTTGGTGCAATATGTCAGTTTGCAATTTGCCACGCCTGCCGCATTGAAACAGGTGTTATTTAGTAAGCAGGTGCCTGACGAAACGGTAGAAAAATATGTGGCTTTGATGCAAAATGAATCTTATCGAGTGATTATGGATATGCTATGGTTAGACTTGCCCAGCAGACGGCCTCAGTCAAGTGTGCCCATGTTGGTATTAGGGGCAACGGAGGATGTGTTTTTTCCGCCGCCGTTGGTCACGAGGACGGCACAGTTTTATGGCACACAGGCCCGTCTGTTTCCACAGATGGGTCATGCCATGATGCTTGAAATGGGGTGGCAACAGGTCGCAGATGGGATATTGGCATGGCTTGAGGAGGAATGTCAGACGGTCTGACGTGAATAAAAATTGACAGTTTTTTTTTGAGTTGTCAATGCTGTCAATAGGTTTAGGTTTTATGTCTTGTGCATGATTTTTGCTTACATTTTAACGTTCAAATATAGATGACAATCCTTGAAATTTTCGCGGTTAGATTTAAAATCAAGGATAAATCTATCATATAGTAGTATTCCTTTTCTCTTGTACCCCCCCAACCCCCCCCGTACACGGGGGGGAGTGACTCCCCCCGTCGTACACGGGGGGAGTGACTCCCCCCGCGTGCGGGGGGTTGGGGGGGCTACAAAAGTGGAGGAATATGACTATACATAACGATTTTTATGACCCGATATTGTAGTGTTTTTATCTTTGCCATCCTTAAATTGTAAGGGAGAGTGAGAAGCACTAGAATATCGTGATCTAAGATCATGGTTAAACTGCAAAATTTAGGAGAAAAGCAGATGTCGATGAATAGTGAGTTACAAAAACGTTTGGCGGCTTTAGAAGATGAACAGAACCGTCAAGAGAAGGCAGTAAAACAGTTGACGACAGAGATTGTACCCGCCCAGGACAAAACTAAGAAAGCCGAACCGAAAACGGGTTTTGTCATTCGTCTGGATTTTGGATCAGGGGCGCCAATTAGCGAGTGGTCGGATGAAACACATGGATGGCGTAGTCAGGATTTGGGGTCCCGCTATGGTGATGAGAAATCCGCAGAACAGAAGTTGATGGAACTGAAAAATAAATGGCCCGATTATCCGTTGAAAATTTCCTTTGCGGGGGCTTAATTCATGATAAGTAGTGAAGCAGAAATTTTCTGGTATAACAATGCCGTTGCCCCCGGCCCCTCTCCCTCTGGGAGAGGGGCCGGGGGTGAGGGCGACGATTGAAAATACGGTAAAATTTCTGCCTCTGTACTTAGTAGTCCTGGAGTCCAAAGCTACGCATTGGACTCCAGGAGTTTGCTTTGGACTCCTGCTAATCTTTCAACACACTCATTTTCACATAACTGCCAGGCGCATTTTCCAAAGCCGGGAAGGGACCATTGCCTGGAATCCGGGCCGGTACCTTTTCGCCTGCATAGCCACTGACCCATTTGGCCCAGTCATTCCACCAAGAACCTTCGTTTGATTTGGCACTGCTTAACCAAGTGTCTGGATTCTTAGTCGTTTTAGCCTTGTTGTTTAGGTAGTAGAAATATTTGTTTTTGGCCGGTGGATTGATGATGCCGGCAATGTGACCGGAACCGCCTAACACAAACTTGGCAGGGCCTGAGAACAGGTGAACCCCCGCATAAGTGGATTTCCAAGGGGCAATATGGTCTTCCTGGGTAGAGACGAAGTAAGCGGGCGTGTTCACCAAACTCAAGTCAATGCCTTGACCATTGAAGGAGATGCCATTGGGTTTAATCAACTGGTTTTGTTGATACAAGTTGCGCAGATAGAAGCTGTGCATTTTGGCAGGCATCCGGGTGGAGTCGGAGTTCCAATAAAGGAGATCAAAAGCTGCCGCTGGGTTGCCCAGCAAATAATTGTTGACGTAAAATGACCAGATGAGGTCGTTGGCACGTAACATGTTGAAAGTGCCGGCCATACTGCTACCTTCCAAGTAACCTTTGCCTTTCATCTTCTCTTCCAACGCGCTGATTTGTTCCTCATCAATGAAGATACCCAATTCGCCAGGGTCACTGAAATCTAGCATAGTGGTGAAGTAGGTACCACTGAGGATGCGGTTGTTTTTCTTAGCCGCCAAATAAGCCAGAGTGATGGCTAAGAGAGTACCTCCTAAACAGTATCCCAAGGCGTTCACTTCCCGTTGCCCGGTGACCTTTTCAATGACATCGAGGGCCGTCAGAGGACCTTCTAACAAGTAATTATCAAACGTCTTGTCTGCATGACGTTCATCCGGATTGACCCAGGACATGATGAAAACGGTATGACCTTGGTCGATCACCCATTTGATAAAGGAGTTGTTCTTACTCAAGTCGAGGATGTAATACTTGTTAATCCAGGGTGGGACAATGAGTAACGGCTTGGCATACACCTGTTCCGTGGTCGGTTGATATTGAATCAATTGCATCAAGTCATTTTGATAAATGACCTTCCCAGGGGTGGATGCAATGTTTTCACCCAATTTAAAAGCGGTGTGGTCAGTCATCTTGATGCTGAGAGAACCTTTACCACGTTCGAGGTCTTCCAACAGATGATTCAGACCTTTTAAGAGGCTTTCCCCACCCGTTTTCAGGGAAGTGTATAACACCTCCGGATTGGTGGCGACAAAATTACTAGGCGCCAGGGCGTCAATCAGTTGACGGGTGTAAAACATCACCTTTTGCGCGTGGTCCGAATCCGCATTTTCCAGTGCAACGGTCTTGATGGTGTTGTTTAGCCAACGGGCCGTTAGCAAATAAGACTGCTTGATGAAATCAAACATGGGCACGCTTTCCCAAGCCTCATGTTTGAAACGACGGTCTCCTTTGGACGGAGTTGCCAGCGGTTCCACTTGGTAGCCCATGGTGCGCAACATGAGGTTTTGCAACAATTTGGAGTGTTCTTGCCACAAAGACATTTGGGCATCCACCAACTTGACGGGATTCATCAACAGTTGGGTGGTGACCTCTTGAAAAGTTTTGCCAATACCCAGCGGATCCGGGTTGGATGGCAATTTTCCAGCACAGTCAGATTGTTTGGACAGTAAATGCAAGGTCACTGTTTGACTTTTCGTCAGAATATTCTGCGCGGTGACCAATAGTTCATAAGGGTCTGGGGAATTAAATAGAGTATTGTTAGCCGTTGCTGGTTGACTCATGGTGTTATGATTCCTATATGTAAATGAGGGACAAGGATTTTTTGTGCAATGCACAATATAACACAACAAAAAAAAGGAGTGCAAAATTTTTTTTGCACTCACTTGGCACAGCGTTAGGCTTAACTTACTTAATTACACGAGGAGAAATGAAGTAAAAAAAGGGAAAATATGAAAACTGGCGTCCCCAAGGGGAGTCGAACCCCTGTTACCGCCGTGAAAGGGCGATGTCCTAGGCCTCTAGACGATGGGGACAGAAAATATTAAAGATTTTTGGTGGAGCCAGGCGGGATCGAACCGCCGGCCTCTACAATGCCATTGTAGCGCTCTCCCAGCTGAGCTATGGCCCCAAACCGTTTTGTATCACTTCATGGTCATAATTATAAGGGGTAGTTTTGCAATTGTCAAGAGGTTTTTTGAAATTTTTTACAATATGATGATTTTTAAAATAATTTTGTACATCCAACCATTTTGCGCCAAAATCGACAAACTCTTCTGGCATACAATATCATTTAATTTATTGTTATTTAGCCATTGACTTAATCATAGATTTCAATTTGGGAATGATTCTATTGCAAAATGATATATATATACTAAACCATACCTTGTATGCAACACTATCTAAATTTTGTGTGTGATACCTATTCTAGTACGAGAATTCATCAAAACCATGGAGTAGAGGCTTTAGCCGGTGAAGTAGCACCGCTGGAGTAGAGGCTTTAGCCGGTGAAGTAGCACCGAAAGAATTAAAATAATGGTGGACTAGAGGCTTTAGCCGGTGGGCAAGTCCGTGATTTCAATTCTGTTCCGTCCCCCTCCGGCTGAAGCCTCTAGTCCACCTGGCGATTCATTTTCCTTAACTGAATGGCGGTGCGGCTAAAGCCTCTAGTCTAACTGTATTTTGATTTTGAGGAAACTTTTATTTCTTAACTGAATAATATAGCATGGCGGCGAAAGTCGCACTCCAACGTTTTTGTACGCCCCCTGCGTTGGCCCCCTGTAATTCAACTTTAAAACTGATTATGAAAAAATCCATTTACCCATTTCTATTATTCTACCCCCTGCTGGGTCTGGCGCAAGAAGTTACCATGGACGATTTACTGGAGATGTCTCTGGAAGAACTGATGCAAGTCCGAATTGAAACCGCCAGTAAAGTGGCGGAGAAAATCGGCGAAGTCCCTGCCAGTGTCGTATTACTAACGCGCCAAGACTTACAACGCTACGGCTACACCTCGTTGGAAGAAATTTTGCGCCACGTTCCTGGGATGTATCAAGTTGACTCCATTAATGTCGGGGGACCGATTTTTGGAGTGCGCGGCTATTCGAGAACGGACACGCTTAATAAAAGCATTATCATTTTGGTCAATGGTGTCAACCATTTTTTTGATTATGAAGGTTCTTATCGTCTCCCTGCGGTGCCGGTGGAAGCCATTGACCGGATTGAAATCGTGCGTGGTCCCTTATCAGTCACGTATGGGAATGGGGCATTTTTTGGGGCGATCAACATCATCACCAATGAAGTGGCTACCACCCCAGGATTGGCTTCGCGTCTGTCAGTTATGGGGGGCAGTAAAGACTCTTCCCGTTGGTTTGGTCGCACCAGTTATACCCATCCCAACGGGCAAGTGGTAGTCAATGCTTCGACTTACCAAACGGCTGGTCTGGATGTGCCTTACCGAGAATTGGAATCCAAATCCATAGGGGACGAAGGCAACCTGACGACTGGGGGGCGGTTAGAAAATGCGGAGGATTATTTGGAACTGTCGGGCAATTATCAAAATTTCTCCTTTAGCCTCACTCAGAATCAAACCAATAGAGAAGGTTTTAGTAGCGGGCCGACCGTTAAAGAAGGCAGTCTCAGAGAGACCGACCTCACGTTGGCACAAATCAGTTACCAAACGGCGTTGTCTAAACATTGGTCTATCACCGGTAAATTGACTTATACAAACACGGAAGTGCATATCGTTTATGATGGTCCAAATCTTCAAGACCGCATAGTTGGAAACCAAGATGTTCAATCAACAGGGTATGAAGGGGAAGTCAACCTACTGTGGCAACCCTCGCCAATGTTTAATTGGTCCAATGGTTGGTATTATCGTCTGTGCCCCACCGCTTCCGAATACTTGCATGTGCCTGCAAGCCTGAATACCCCTTCCTTACATCAAGCCACCAAACGTCTCGTGGCTGGCGAAGAGGTTGCCACTTGGGCTTGGTTCTCGCAATGGAATTATTCTCCTAACCCGCGCTGGAAATGGGTTGCGGGGTTGCGGTTAGAACAAACATTAGGTTACACCGTGTTTTCTGAATATGGTAGCACTCCAACTGAATATCAAAGTTTTACACCTCGTTATGAGGACCAAGACGTGGCTGTTATTCCGCGCTTGGCAGCCATTTACACGCCCAATGAGAAGCATATTTTCAAATGGATGTATGGCAAAGCTATCAGTTCACCCTCCCTTGGCCAAAACGTCTGGAACCGAGTGACGCCCGACCTGCCTCCTTTGGAAGCAGAAGAGATTGAAACGTTCGAATTTGATTACCTGACCTATTTCTCCCCGCGTTATCTGATGACTCTTAATCTGTTTCAAAACCGCCTACAAAATTTGATAGGACGAACCTTGTGGGTTACGCCCGACGGTGTCTACCAGAGTATTTTAGGAAACAGTGGCAAATTGACCACCACTGGTATAGAACTGGGTTTACAAGCCCAACCCACGGAGTCCCTGCAACTAGAATTAAGTACAACTTATCAAGACACGGAGGAGCCTGATTATTCAGACCGTGAACCCAATTATTCACCCGCTTGGTTAGGTCAGTTCAAACTCGGTTATCAATGGACTCCGAAAGTGGCCATGGGACTCACGGGCTATTACGTGTCATCGATGGAGAGTCAATTTGATGTGTCCCTAAAAAATCCGGATGGTAGTGTCGGCGGACGGATTGGACAAGGCAGTGAGAATTACTCGGTTTGGAATCTGAACCTTCGCTATGAAGACTGGTTAACCAAAGGTACGTTTGCGAATGTGCATCTCTATAATCTCTTTGACCAAGAGATTCGTTATCCCACGTTTACGGTCAATCGCTGGGCCGATAAAGGGGGGTTGGGCTGGGATCGCAGTGTGATGGTGACAGTGGGGTATGAGTTTTAGTGGAGAGTGGGGTAGTGGATGGTAAGACGGTAGTGATAAAATATGGATGATGGATGGGTAAGGACTGGCAGTCCTGATAAGTACCTATGCAAAACCAATCTGGTATTTCTGTAGTCTGTAGGGTGGATTAAGCGAAGCGTATCCACCAACATTTGTAGTCTGTAGTAGTGGATTAAGCGAAGCGTATCCACCAGCCGTTGTTAATGTTGGTGGATACGCTTCGCTTAATCCACCCTACCTGAAATACCAGGTTTGTTATGCACAGGTACTTACCTCCTTATTTTCCCGCCCGTAGATAAGGTTCAACCAGAACACAGATTTCCTCAAATTGATAATTTTCTGCCCATTGACGAATAACGGCTGCCACCGGTTGCCACTCTTGATGCTGTTGTTCAAGCAAATTGGCCTGTTTAAGCAAACCCTCTGCATCACACATCACACCAAGTTCGTGTAAAATACTGGCCAATTCTGGTGACAGTGGCAAAGCCGTTAGTAATTCAGATAAATTCTGCGTCTCCGTGGCTAACGTGGTGGAAACTTCGACGGTAGAAAGGTTGGGGGTCGTTACCTCAACAACCCATCGTAACTCCAATTGCTTTTGTAGTGCGTCCAGGAGTTCTTGAGGACACACAGGTTTAGTCAAAAAGACCTCATAACCCGTTGAACTGGGTGACGCTTCCAAAAAATCGGTAGAGGTAACGAAAATCGGAATCGCTTGACAAGTGGGTTGCCGTCGAAGTTGTCTTATCAATTCAAAACCATCCATGACGGGCATAACTAAATCGGTGATGATCACATCTGGGTTGCAGTCACGTATTTTTTCCAATCCGATCTGCCCATTTTCAGCCTCTTCCAGTTCAAAGCCTAAAGGCTTTAGCAATTCTATCAGTACGAAACGATTTTCTTCATAATCATCCACCACTAAAATTTTCCGACGGGGTCCCTCATAACCCACAATGAAGGAACGGGGAGGCGAAAGCGTAGTGGTATAGTCATAAAATACGGGCAATTTAAGAGTGACGGTGAACTGACTGCCTTTTCCCAAAGTGCTGTCAAGGGTCAATTTACCCCCCATGAGGTTCACCAACTTTTGGGTAAGCGTTAGACCTAAACCGGCCCCTTCGGATTTATTTTGCCAATCGGTTAGGGACTCAAAAGGCAAAAAGATTTTGTCAAAATGTTCTGACGCAATCCCCATGCCGGTGTCTTTGACCAGAAATATCAGCGTCTCATCACAATAATCGACGTGGAACTGAATTTTGCCGCGCTGGGTAAATTTCACGGCGTTACTAAGCAGATTGAAGAGAATTTGCCGCACTCTTTTTTCATCCGCGTCAACTTCAGAAGGTAAGGTTGGCGACGGTTCATAAAAGAAGTTTAACTGCTTCCAGGTGGCCCGCTGTTGAAACTCGTTTACCAACCCCTTGAGAAACCATTCTAAGCGAAACCGATGTGGCTGAAGTACCACTTGCCCGGTTTCGAGTTGAGAAAATTCCAAAATATCATTCACGATAGTCGATAAATAGTGACCACTGTGAATAACCATATCCAGATGTTGTTGTTGTTTGCGACTGAAACTTTTATCCATCTGAAGTAATTGAGTGGCCCCTAAAATACCGTTTAACGGGGTACGCAGTTCGTGGCTGACATTGGCTAAAAAAGCGGTTTTAGCTTGATTCGCAATTTCCGCCCGGTTCAACATTTCCGCGGTTTTCTGGTTCGCTTCTTTCAAGTCCAGGTAAAGTTGCAAATTTTCTAAAGCGGTAGCACATTGATTGACCATAATTTGGATCAGGTCCAAATCCGCTGGATTTAAGTGCTGGGCATTCTCCAGGTACACACAGCCAACCACTTTTTGCTTGATTCGAATTGGAATCAACAGGGCATCGGCGGGCAACGTGGTTGGAGAGAGTTGACCTGAAATCAGACTTGAACAAATCGTGCAGATGGTCTCGACTTTAGAACTTTGGTGAGGTTGCGCAAACTCCCCTGTGCCCGCTTGAACCACGAGGCCTTGTTGTTCATCGGTGGTGATTAGCAGGCCACTACTGACGATGGCAATTAGACTATTCTCGCCCAGATTGCATAAGCCAATGAGTTGACTCAAGACGCCATTAAAGAATTGATGAAGCGACGAAGCGTGGTGAAATTCTGGAACTGCTTCCAAAATTTTGCGCAACGATTTTCGGTTGGAATCTAGCGTCTGTAAATCATGGTAAGACTTGAGGGCCATCCGCATAGTCGTATACAGTTTATCGGCCCGTAGATCGGTTTTACTTTTGTAATCATCAATATCGTAGCGTTCAATCACTTCCCGTTCTGGGGCCATCCCAGGTTGGCCGGTGCGAATAATCAGTCGGATTAGAGAATATCCGAGTTGATTGCGAATAAAATCGATTAGCTGTAGACCGGCATCATCGGTTTCCATGACGACATCAATTAAAGATACTGCTATCTCCGGGTCCGCACTTAAAATCTCTCGCGCTTCCTGACCTGACATAGCCTGCAAGATGTGCAAGGGACGATTCAGATATTGAAAGCCTTGTAAAGCTAACCGCGTGATGGTGTGAATATCGGTCTCATCATCCACGATTAACACTTTCCAAGAAGCGAACGTGAGTTTCGTGGTTTTCTCCGCGGTTTTGAGTTTGGTAACACTACCGTCGGTGGTTTTTCTTACTAATTTCATAGTGGGGTGTCTTTTATCAATTACCAGTTTTTCGGCCGGCCAGCGTGGTGCATATCCTATTCCTTGGTTTACTCCTCTCCTCCTTCTCCCAAAATCCCAATCAAACTTCGCAATAGGCTTTCCAGATCAGCTGGCACACGGTAGAGATTGAAGTCTTGAATAACCAACTTACGTTGTCGGTCCAAAATGCCGAATTGCCAAACCTGGCCGGTTGAAACCGCACCATACAGTAGCGGAAAGTCTTCGGTGGTCCATTTGTCAAATGCTACCAACTCAACCGCTAGTTGAATAAATCCTCGTTCGAGGTCGCTATTTTTAGCTTCAATGACCAGTAAGTTGGCACGGGAACGCAAGTAATAATCCACCACACCTTTGAGTTGTTTGTTGACATTCAAGGGAAATTCTATTTTTACGTTGGCGTGGGTATAACGTGCCACGGTCAACAGAACCGGGGCAATCAAAAATTCCCGTTTGGCGGTTTCGTTAGTGAGGTTGATATATAACAGTCCCTCTTCCCACGGTTGGACAAATTCTGCTAACTTCTCTAGTTTCCGCGCCGAACACGGTAGGGTATATTTTTGCCGTACAAATTCATAACCAAAGTAGGTCAGGATTTCATCAGGATAATCGACTAGCCGGAAGTAATCAGAAAAGTTGTAAGAGGCATCGTCAGTAATTGGTTTTTGCATAGATTCTAGGTCCTCATGTGATGCGGTAAAATTCTTCTACAATTGTACTCCTTGGGACGGTCGCGGTGGAGTCCCAAAACCCGGTTTGGGACACGAAGATGTCACCCTCCCCCAAAACGTGTGTTGGACTCCACCATCGTCCCAAAACGTGTGTTGGACTCCACCATCGTCCCAAAACGTGTGTTGGACTCCACCATCGTCCCAAAACGTGTGTTGGACTCCACCATCGTCCCAAAACGTGTGTTGGACTCCACCATCGTCCCAAAACGTGTGTTGGACTCCACCATCGTCCCAAAACG
>JAABRD010000009.1 GCA_011391085.1 Thiotrichaceae bacterium
GAGGGTGGACTAGAGGCTTCAGCCGGATGGCCGTTCCCCGCGATTTGGTCATGTTCTGCCACCCACCGGCTAAAGCCTCCACTCCACCGGAGTTTTCCTTAACTTAATGGCATTGCGGCTAAAGCCTCTAGTCCACCGTTTCACCGGCTAAAGCCTCTAGTCCACCGTTTCGCCGGCTAAAGCCTCTGGTCCACCGTTTCACCGGCTAAAGCCTCTAGTCCACCGTTTCGCCGGCTAAAGTCTCTAGTCCACCGGCGCTTTAATTCCTGCAAGAGAATATCCCATGATGAATAACGACACCCATTCCACTAACGACACCCATCCCACTTCAGATACTTCAGATAAATTAGTTCCCGCCTATCAACAAATGTTGGCCAGGATTAGGGACCTGTTGCCACATCCAGACTTCAAGACGTTGCATGATCGTATCGAAGATGCCCAAGAAAAAGCGGTAGCGATGGAAGAACTGACTCTGGAAGAGGCCGAACGTATCGGTGATTATTTGCGTCGAGATGTAGAAGATGCGGCCCATTTTATTGTCACCACTAACCAGGCCTTAGCTGATTGGTTACGTTTTGATTTAGAACTCATTGAAGACCGTTTGCTAGATATGTTCAACGTTGCAGTTGACCATACTCGGATGGAATTGGAAAATCTAGCTGAACAAGCCCGGCAGGCGACCGAATGGTATAGCGGCGAAATCACGGGACCTGGCACTTTATGTTGTGTTGCCTGTGGAAAGATGTTGCATTTTCATCAACCAGATTATGTCCCCGTCTGTCCTGCTTGTGGGGCAACGTTGTTTAAACGGGAGTTGGAGGACGAGTAAACGGAGGGGTCCAAAACAAGTTTTGGATTGGAGTCCAAAACGGGTTTTGGACTCCGTTGCCATTTACAAACTCACCTGCGTCCCAATTTCAATCACTCGATTCGTCGGAATATTAAAAAAGTCCGTCGCACTTCGTGAATTGCGCAACATGCTAATAAAAATTCGCTTCCGCCACAATGCCATCGGCAATTGTCTTTTCGAGGAAGGAATCAGCGTCTCGCGACTGAGAAAGAAAGTCGTCTCCATCATTTCAAATTCTAAACCCAAAGGTTGACACTCTTCCAACAATTTGGGTACGTCCACATGTTCTTTAAAACCGTAGTGGGCGACAATCCGATAGAAACCATCTCCCAATGTTTGGATGTCAATACGGTCCTTGGGACTGACCTCCGGAATGTCTTGCATGAGGACCGTTAAAAACACGGTCCGTTCATGTAACACTTTGTTATGTTTCAAATTATGTAGCAATGCAGGAGGCACACCGGTTTGGTTACTTATCATAAAAATAGCTGTGCCATAGACGCGCGTCGGCGGAGAATAACGAATCATTTCAAAAAAGTCTTCCAACGGCAACAGGTCTGGTGCCATGCGTTCAAATAGCAATTCACGTCCCCGTTTCCAAGTCACCATACAGGTGAACAAAATCAGTCCAATGACCAGCGGAAACCAACCCCCGTGCGGAACTTTTAGCAGATTGGAGGTGAAAAACGACAGGTCAATTCCTAAAAACACCACAATTGCCAGTCGGCTGGCGGAACGTTTCCATTCCCACCGGCTTCGCAACGCAATGAATGCCAATGATGTGGTAATCACCATTGTTCCTGTCACCGCAATCCCGTAAGCGGCTGCCAGGTTGCTGGAAGACTGAAATCCTAGCACGAGGGCAATCACCGCTATCAGTAAAGCCCAGTTCACCCATGGTACATAAATTTGTCCCGCCGTTTCCTCCGAAGTGTAGTCAATTTTCATACGAGGACAGTAACCCAGTTGAATGGCCTGGCGAGTGAGGGAGAAGGCGCCGGAAATGACGGCTTGAGAGGCAATGATGGTGGCCGCGGTAGCCAAAAAAATGAGAGGATACAAGGCCCAATTGGGGGCCAGTAGATAGAACGGACTTTGAATGGCTTCTGGCTGTTGGAGGAGAAGGGCACCTTGCCCAAAGTAATTTATCAAAATGGCTGGTAACACCAAACTGAACCACGCTACCCGAATCGGTTGTTTGCCAAAATGTCCCATATCCGCATACAGGGCTTCTCCCCCCGTGACCACTAACACTACGGAACCTAGCACGACGTAACCATGCCATTGATTGTTTATGAAAAAATCCAGGGCATAAAGCGGATTAATCGCGGCCAATACTCTCGGTTCCTGAATAATCTGGAGGAATCCTAGCAAGGCCAGGGTACTAAACCACAGTAACATAATGGGACCAAAAAACGCGCCTACACTGGCGGTACCGCGCCGTTGTATTAAAAATAAACCGATTAAGATGCCTAACGTGATAGGGAGGAGATATTGGTCAAAAATGGGACTGGCAATCGTCAATCCTTCAACCGCACTGAGAACCGAAATGGCGGGCGTAATAATTCCGTCACTATAGAACAACGATGCCCCAAATAGCCCTAAGACGATTAACCACCAACGTTGTTTCGGATAGTCTTGCCAACGCCGTAAAGTCAACGCCGTCAATGCTAAAATGCCTCCTTCCCCGCGATTGTCAACACGCATGATGAAAGTCACGTATTCCAAAGAAATTGTGATGATTAACACCCAAAAAATCAAAGACAGGATGCCTAAAATATTGTCAAATGTGAGAGGAACCCCATGCCCTTGAGAAAAGCATTCTCGTAACGCATATAAGGGACTGGTGCCAATGTCACCATAGACGATACCAAGGGCACCTATGACCAATTTGGATAATCGAGAATAGTCTTGAGAGGGGGAATTTGAGTGAGAGTGTATAGTCATTTCAGTTATCTGTGATGGGAGTAGCAAAAACCAAGGTTGAAGGCTGTCTAATCGTAGAATGGAATAAAATTTGCTGAAGGAATAAATAATTGAAAATGTTAATCCCTATGCCTTGTGCAAAAGTGGGTAAGAAACTCAATCTTTTAAAGAAACTGACTTTCTACACTGCTATTGCAAATAGAGGAGGGTTAACCGAAACAATGGTGCCAGAATCCAAAGTTAAGCCTTTGAATTTTAAAACCATTCCCTTATTCCTTCATCATCATAATTGGAGTTAATTACTATGGTTATTTTAGTCGGTGCCGATCGTTTGGGCAATATCGAAACTTTGTTGAAAGATCGCGGTTTTGCCAGTTTTAAACATATCACAGGACGACAACCAAAAACACAAAAATGTCTTCCAGTGAGTACCTCAGGTGCAGAATTGATGATTTTGTTCACCGATTTTGTAGGTCACAACGTCATGCGGAATTTTAGAAAACACGCTAAGGAACAACATATTCCGTTTATTGCATGTAAGCGCAGTGTATGTGATTTATCCAGTTGTTTGGATAAAAATGGTTTTCTACCCAAAAAACTCTGTGCAACGTACCAATATTAATCCTTAGTACCAATCATAATTAATTCTTAAAATAGGTAGGAAAAATAACCGTTAAACAACAACGCCAGGGGTCCAAAACATTGTTTTGGATGTCTGGCGTTTTATTTTTTCTGAGGGGCATTAGCAATACTATACTGCATAGCTTGACAATTTGAGTTTCGTTCGCGGCGAGGGATAACACCCCTTCGAGGGGTGTTATCCCTGTAAGTTCAGATTGTGAAACTATGCAGTATATAATGAATGTTTATTATCAGCAGTTCTCTATAATCAGTGGTTTATCTTAAAAAAACAGTGAGTTATAAATAAATTTTGAAAATTTTAGGTCTGATGATTTATAATATGATAATATAGCGTTTAATGCAATATCTGAATCTATCCCCTAAATAAATTTCTTGTTTCCACGCGCTGTTGCATTTTTCATTCAGGAGTCCAAAGCATTAGCTTTGCCGTTGCATTCAGGAGTCCAAAGCGTCAGCTTTGCCGGGGTCCAGGTGGCAAAGCTGACGCTTTGGACTCCTGAGTGAAGTGGGATAGTGGGATAGATTCCTAGTTTAAATATTGGCCCATTATTAAGACGTAAAAAAGTCATTATTCAGGAAAAAACTCATGTCATTATTTCTTACCGTTAGTTTACTTATGACAGGATGGCTACTCGGCATAGTCACTGTTGGACTGACTAACAAACTCATACTCCCCCCCTCTCCAACTCCCCTATCCTCCTTCTTTAACGGGTTACGACGGATTAAATTCCGTCATGGAGTATTAAATAATTGGATGAGACATGACTTGACCAAATGCAGGCCGGGTGAATGTGAAGCCATGCTGGCTTGGCGAGACAGCGAAATTCGCTATCAAGCCATTTTTGAAAACGTTGCCGTAGGAATCGCCTGGATGGATAAACAAGGACATTATCTTCAAGTCAATGCCAAATGGGTAGAGATGTTTGGTTACTCCGAATCAGAAATCTCTCAACTGACTTTTTTAGAACTGACTCACCCTGATGACCGGGAAGAAAGTGTCAAAAAATTTAAAAAATTGATAGAATGTGCCGATACCCTGTCAGAACAACAGGAAAAACGCTATCTTCGTAAAGATGGTAGCTTCTTCTGGGCCCAAGTAGCCGCTACCCCCTTATGTAAGGAAGATGGCGTAGTGCGTAGCGTGGTCAGTGTTATCGTCGATTTAACGGCCCGGAAACAAGCTGAAGCCTTGCTAGAACGGGAACGCCAGAAACTTTTTAACGTCTTAGACATGCTACCAGCATTTGTCTATTTGTTAACACGCGACTATTCAATCACCTTTGTGAATCAACGATTTCGTCAATTATTCGGCAATCCGAATCATTCTCCTTGTTATCATGTTCTCCTTGACCACCAGACCCACTGTCCAGCCTGTCCAGCTTTAAAAGTGTTTAACACCAAAGAACCTCAAAGTTGGGAATTGACCAGCCCTGCGGGCCGGACCTACATGGTCCATGATATTTTCTTTCCAGCTACCAATGACGAAGAGGCAATGGTGTTAGAAATTGGATTAGACATCACCGAACGCAAGCATGCCGAAGAAGCATTACGGGAAAGTGAATCATATTGGCGCAGTCTCCTCCAAACGGCCCGCATTGGTTTAATTCTCTCCCGGTTAGATGGTACGCCCGTGGAAGTCAATTCGGCCTTTTCTCATATCGTGGGTTACGAAGTGACAGAATTTTTAGATTTATGTTTTAGTTTTATGGACATTACTCCAGAACCTTATGCCACGTTGGAACGCGCCAAACTTCAGCAAGTCGAAGTGTTAGGCAAACAATACCGACCCGATGAAAATTCGATATTTCACGAATTTACCAAAGCTGGGACGTTACGGTTTGGCCCCTACGAAAAAGAATTTATTCATAAACAGGGGCATCGAGTCCCCGTCAGAGTGTGGGGTTTGGTTATTGAAAGAAACGGCGAACTCTTGATTTGGGCCAGTGTAGAGGACATCACTGAACAAAAACAAGCAGAGGCACAATTAACCGAAGCAAATCGTACCCTCAATCAGTTCAAAACCACTTTAGATATGACTCTCGACAGCATATTTATGGTAGATGCCCAGACCTTGAGATTTTGCTACGCTAACTTGGGTGCTAAAAAATTCCTTGGCTATTCTCAGGCGGAATTGTTTGAAATGACACCGTTGGACATTCAACCAGAACTGACTGCTGAACGTTTTTCCAAACTGATCACCACGTTGCGGGCCAGTTCCCAATCTGCGTTGACTTTTGAAACGGTACAACGCCACAAAAATGGGACCTTGATTCCTGTCGAGGTCTTTCTACAATACATTGAAATGCCCGAACAACGGCACCGTTTTATGGTCATTGTCCGTGACATTACCGAACGCAAATTAACCGAGGAAAAACTTCAAGAAGCCATTGAAGTGGCCGAACGGGCCAAACAAGCCGCAGAAATTGCCAATCAAGCTAAAAGCACTTTTTTGGCCAATATGAGTCATGAGTTACGTACCCCCCTCAATGGCATTTTAGGGTATACTCAAATTTTCAAACGTGATAAGCTGTTAACTGCGGCCCAACAAGAAGGCATTGACGTGATTGGACGCAGTGGCGAATACTTACTCACCTTAATAAATGACATTCTCGACCTTTCCAAAATTGAAGCAGGGCGCGTTGAAATTTACCCTTCTGAGTTTAATTTTGAATTGTTTTTACACGGGATTGTCGATTTATTTCAAATGCGTGCCAAACAACAAGGGATCATTTTTCACTATCGCCCACTTTCAACCGTGCCGCGAATGGTTCATGCCGATGAAAAACGACTCCGCCAAATCTTGTTGAATTTGCTAAGTAATGCAGTTAAATTTACCAAACAAGGTAGCGTGACTCTAACCGTAGGTTATCCAGGCAGTGAAGGTAGCAAGGCCACCCTCACCCCCGGCCCCTCTCCCAGAGGGAGAGGGGCCGGGGGTGAGGGAAGCTACCAAATTCTCTTCCACGTCGAAGACAGTGGAATTGGCATCGCCCCAGAGGAGATTCCCAAAATCTGTTTGCCATTCCAACAAGTTGGAAACAACGATTATCACGCCGAAGGGACTGGACTCGGTTTATCTATCACGCACAAATTAATAGAAATGATGGGAAGCCAACTGCATATCCACAGTCAATTGGGACGTGGTAGCACCTTTTGGTTCCAATTGCCATTGCCAGAAGTTCCAGAAACCTTTATACCACTTGAAGAACCACTCTATATCATGGGTTATCAATGGGATTCCCAACCTCCCCAGGCAACCTCCAAAATTCAAATTCTGGTGGTTGACGATAACCGGGAAAATTGTTCAGTTCTAGTCAATTTACTGACTCCCCTGGGCTTTCAAGTGGACACCGCTACCACAGGTCAACTGGCAATAGATAAAATCTGTGAACTAAAGCCCAACGTCGTATTGATGGACCTAAAAATGCCTGTTATCGACGGTTACGAAGTCACCCGCCACCTGCGACAACTTCCAGACCTTCAGGAAATGGTCATCATTGCCGTATCTGCCTGCGCCTTTGAACAAGATGTCTTGAAAAGTAAAGAAGCCGGCTGTGATGATTTTATCACCAAACCTGTGCATCTCAAGGAACTCTTGGAACGGTTACGCAAACTTTTAAAACTGACCTGGGTTTATGAACCAACGCAGGTTACGACACCCTTGCCAACGCGCCCACCCCAAAGTGAACCTTCCGTGGAACAAGCGGTTACGTTGAGTCAACTGGCCCAAATAGGCGACATTCAAGGTCTGTTTGATTATCTTGAAAAATTAAGACACACCGACACACACTTGCAAATGTTCATTCAACAGGTTTATCATTTGGCCGAAGAATTGGAAATGGAACAAATTTGTGAAATGGTGCAGAAATATATGAAAAAGCCGGACGACTCATGCCGGTGAACCAGAGGCTGTAGCCGCAATGCCATTCAGTTAAGGAATAAAATTAACCGCCAGGTGGACTAGAGGCTTTAGCCGGTGGGGGTAGGAAATAATTGAAATCGCAATGCTTCCCACCGGCTAAAGCCTCTAGTCCAACACGGCCACCGGCTAAAGCCTCTAGTCCAACACGGCCACCGGCTAAAGCCTCTACTCCAATGGTGCCTGCTAAAGCCTCTACTCCAACATTGACACACTACAAATTCTGGTGGTGGTGCAATGTGGGTGAAATGTCTGAACTTTGATTAGAATGATTTTCAGATGGACTCTGATTAGTCAGAGCCTCCTTTCATAGCCCTCATTTAATCATCTCAATCAAAGTTCAAGACGAAGAAAAACCGCACGATATTTCACCCAGATTGCATCACTACCCAAATTCTGATTCAACAAACTGTATTGATGACAAATAACAAATATGATGAACACTCCAACAACTCCTAAAGGTACCCTCTTAGTAATTGACGATATACCTGACAATATAAAAATCCTGTTAGGTTTTTTAGGCAACGCTGGTTTTAAAGTGCTGGCTGCCAAAGATGGCGAACAAGGTCTGAAACTGGCTGAACATACCCATCCTGATGTGATACTGTTAGACATCATGATGCCAGGCATAGATGGGTTTGAAGTCTGTAGAAGATTAAAGGCGAACGACCGCACCAAAGAGATTCCAGTCATTTTTATGACCGCGTTAACCGATGTCTTTGACAAAATTAAAGGTTTTCAAGTGGGTGCCGCAGATTATATTACCAAACCTGTGCAACAAGAAGAGGTCTTGGCACGGGTAACGGTTCACCTGAATTTGCGCAAATTACAAAAACAACAGGAAGCACAAAATCGTCAACTGCTTTACGAAATCTCTTTGCGCAAAGAAGTGGAAGACGCATTACAACACACTAACAACGTGTTGGCCGAACGCACTGAGGAACTGCAAGCCCAAGCCCGTCACTTGGAACAACGCAATCTGGAATTAGATGCGTTTGCCCACACGGTGGCCCATGATTTGAAGAACCCACTCAGCGGAATCATTGGAGTCACAGAACTCATGAAAGACGCCTGTATCCAACCCTCGAATCCGCTGATCTCTTGGAAAAGACAAATACATTTACTGGAGTTAGCAGGTCATCAGATACTTAATATTATTGACGCCATCTTATTGTTGACCGGCGTTTCCAGACAGACGACAGTAGAAGTCGAACCTTTGAACATGTCTTCTCTGTTGGCGGAAGTAGTCGAACTGCAATCGTTTATGATTGAAGAATATCATGGCAACCTCAAATTACCTAAGCGGTGGCCCATAGTGAGAGGTTATGCCCCCTGGGTGAAAGAAGTGTGGATTAACTATCTTAGTAATGGTCTAAAATATGGCGGAAAACCTCCCTCTTTGGAATTTGGGGCCGACTACATCTCCCCTGCACAGGAATTTATACGTTTTTGGGTACGTGACAATGGTCCAGGTCTTTCCGAACAGATGCAAACCCAATTATTTACCCCATTTACACGATTGCAAAAACGAGTGGAAGGACATGGCTTAGGATTATCCATTGTCAAACATATTGTCGAAAAATTGGGTGGACAAGTGGGGGTGGAAAGTGTGCCAGGTCAGGGGAGTTTATTTTACTTTACGTTACCGGTAGTGTTGTACAAGTAGCGGTTTTGGTTTTGGAGTACGGAATTTATTCCGTTTCAAGCCGCGGTTTTGGTTTTGGAGTACGGAATTTATTCCGTTTCAAGCAACGGTTTTGGTTTTGGAGTACGGAATTTATTCCGTTTCAAGCAACGGTTTTGGTTTTGGAGTACGGAATTTATTCCGCTTGAAACGGAATAAATTCCGTACTCCAACGGAAACGGAATAAATTCCGGACTCCAACGAACGGAAACGGAATAAATTCCGGACTCCAACGGAACTCATGGTCTAGTGAAGTATAATTTGAAATTTTCATTATTAAGGAGATTATATTGTTATGGGATTTTTAGCAGGCAAGCGAATTCTTATTGTGGGACTCGCCAGCAACCGTTCCATCGCATGGGGAATAGCCCAAGCCATGTCGCGTGAAGGGGCGGAATTAGCATTTACTTATCAGAGTGACAAATTGCGGGAACGCGTGCAAAACATGGCGGCAGAATGCCAGTCACATCTCACCTTTCCCTGCGACGTGGCCAGTGATGAACAAATTCAATCCGTATTTGACGAATTGAAAAAATCTTGGGATGGCTTAGACATTCTGATTCACTCAGTGGCTTTCGCCCCAGGGGAGGAACTCAAAGGCGCCTACTTGGAAAATGCCACTCGTGAAGGATTTCGCATTGCCCATGACATCAGTTGCTACAGCCTATCCGCTTTGCTAAAAGCGGGACGTAGCATGATGCAAGGACGGCAAGCCGCGGTGTGTACACTCAGTTATCTAGGTGCTGAACGTGCTTTACCCAACTATAATGTCATGGGTCTGGCCAAAGCCAGTTTAGAAGCAAATGTACGTTACCTCGCCTACAGTTTAGGTCCAGAAGGAATTCGCGTCAACGCCATTTCCGCAGGTCCCATTCGAACCTTAGCTGCCGCAGGGATTGCCGATTTTCGCAAAATGTTAGACGAGGTCCAAAAAAATGCCCCTCTGCGGCGCAACGTAACCATTGATGAAGTCGGCAACGTCGCTGCATTTCTCTGTTCAGACCTCGCTTCTGCTATCACCGGCGAAACGATTTATGTTGACTGCGGATTCAATATTGTGGGAATGACAAATTATTAAACCAAATTAGGTAGAGAAAGAAGCATCTGGCATATTTGAACTGTGATGTTCATGATGAGTGTGAACAGACTCACCTCACATACATCACAGTTCCAGATGAATGTGAAAAGACTCACACACATCACCGTGCCAATCTATCTTGTGCATAACTACCACCAATCGAGGAAAACTCCAATGACTGCTGATGAAAAAAAACAACAAGTTGCCAAAGCTGCTTTAGAATATGTCGTCCCCGACACCATTGTTGGTGTAGGTACCGGCAGCACGGCAAATCACTTTATTGATGCCCTAGCGACTATCAAACATCAAATTCAAGGCACTGTGGCCAGTTCCCAAGCCACGGCAGACCGTTTGAAAGCGCGTGGGATACCCGTGTTTGATATTAATGGGGTCGACGAAATTTCCGTTTATATAGACGGTGCCGACGAATCCAACCGCTACTTACACCTCATCAAAGGTGGCGGCGGCGCCTTGACTCGTGAAAAAATTGTCGCCGCCGTGGCCAAACGCTTCGTCTGTATTGCCGACGACACCAAATTGGTTGACGTGCTAGGCAAGTTCCCACTGCCCATTGAAGTTATCCCGATGGCCCGTAGCTACGTGGCCCGTCAATTAGTCAAACTGGGTGGCAAACCCGTTTGGCGAGAAGGCTTTATTACCGACAATGGCAACGTCATTCTCGATATTCACAACTTGCAAATTGCCGAACCGGTGAAACTGGAAACGGAATTGAATCAAATCACCGGCGTCGTCACCAACGGCCTCTTTGCCAGACGACCTGCGGATGTGTTACTATTGGGAAGCGATAAAGGGGTACAAGTTATTAAATAAGGACCGATAAGATTTGACAACTAAAGTTGTCAAATCTGGTAGTGATGCAATTCTTTGTGATATGTTTACCCTCACCCCGGCCCCTCTCCCAGGGGGAGAGGGGTGAAAACCACGGGTACCGCCGTTCTCCCCACGCCTGTAGGGGGAGGGGGCTGGGGGAAGTGTCTATCACCCACATTGCATCACTACCTCAAATTTAATCCAAATCTCATTTTTCACCAAAATACGATGACTCCTCCTAAACGCCCTTGGTATCAAGAACCCTACGTCTGGCTACTCATTCTCTTTCCCGCCACTGCCGTCGTGGGTGGCCTTACCACTTTATATATTGCTATCACTTCCCATGATAGCCTCGTCGTGGATGACTATTACAAACAAGGGTTAGAAATCAACCGCACCCTTGAACGTGACCAAGCCGCGGCACGGCACGGTTTGCAAGCTATTTTACAATTGGACACTGAACTGCACCGAATACATCTTTATCTTACCACCACCACCTCTTCAGATTATCTAAGACCTGCGCAAATCACGCTAAATTTGCGTCATCACACTCGCGCAGGTTTTGATAGTACCACCATCTTAGAACGAATCGGCGATGACCTCTATCAAAGCGTTCTCCCAGAATTAATCGCAGGCAAATGGGATGTCGAACTAGCTGCCCAAGATTGGCGTTTGATAACATTGATGAAAGTGCCTGATGAAGTTAAAGAATTGCAGATTAAACCTATGACGAATTAGAATCAGTGTAGGGTGGGCGACGTGTTTTAGTTGCCCACCATTTCCTTGCCTATGACAAATTAAAATCAGTGTAGTTGCCCAATGACAGAAACCCTTCGTATCAAACATTTCGGTCCCCTTTTAGACGTCATCTTGGATTTAAAACAAACCCTGGTCTTTATTGGCCCGCAATCCAGTGGCAAAAGCACTATTGCCAAATTGATTGCGATTTTCCGCAACCCTTCCTTTCTAATCAGCATTGACAACAGCTTATCGGAGAACATCACCCACACTCAAAATTATTACACGACCTTCTTCCAAAATTACAACATCCTGAACTTTTTCCAACATGACACCTACTTGAATTACGATTCTAAATATTATAACATTGTCTATCAAGCAGATCAGTTCAAGCTATCCTATAAACTAGCAGATTCCCAACAAACCAAAGTTGACGAAGTAAAAATGGAATTGCAAAAATTGGATATTCCGTTTGTGATATTGCCTTTGCAAACTTCTTATGTGGAAGTGTTATCCACCCTCAAACAACTGTTTGGAGAACACCGCGAAAGTTTCCATTATCCGGTCGGCAACACCTCCACGGCCACCTATATTCCAGCAGAACGTCTCTTCATCACAACTTCTTCAGGAACCCTATTTAGTTTAATCAACAACAACGTTCCGATAGCCAAGAACATTTTAGAATTTGGGGCACAATTTGAACAAGCCAGAAGCAAGTTAAATAGGTTCCACGTTGACTTTCTAAACGTGATGTATAAATATCAACATCATCAAGACACCGTTCAACTCAAGAGTGGCAAATTTATCAAACTCATTGAAAGTGCCAGTGGCTTACAAGCAGTCATCCCGTTACTCATGGTCATTGAAAACAATTATCAAGAAAAAACGGGCCGCCTTTTTGTGGTGGAAGAACCAGAATTAAATCTGTATCCTTTGGTACAAAGAGACCTCATTCATTTTTTAGTAGCCAGAGGCACGTTTACGCGAACCGTAGGCAAAAACGAAAAAGCCAACGAATTGGTTATCACCACCCACAGTCCTTACATCCTCGCAGCCTTAAATAACTGTTTATTGGCTTACCGTGCGGCCATCCTACGGCCTGATCAAATGGAAACCTTGAATGACATTATTCCCACTTCCAGTTGGTTAGACCCTAGTAAATTCAATGCGTATTATGTAGAAGAAGGGCATGTAGAAAACATTTTCAATCGTGACACCGGCGCTATTTTAGACAGTAAATTGGAGGAAGCCACTAACGTTCTAAGAGGAGAATTTAAGCAGTTGATGAACCTATCTCAAATGGCTCCTTCACCGATGGACTAGAGGCTTCAGCCGGTAGCACCCCCAGCACCGATGGACTAGAGGCTTCAGCCGGTGCCACCGGTGGACTAGAGGCTTCAGCCGGAGGGTCACAGAACATAATTAAACCACATGGAACAACCTCCGGCTAAAGCCTCTAGTCCACCGCTACTTTAATTCCTCACACCAGTACCCATTTAAAACCGCTTCACCACCATTATTCATTATTCACTATTCATTCCCCCCACATGGCCTTCATAATCACTTTCACCATTGGCATATCTATTATCGCCTGGATTATTGGCAAACCGTTACTTCTAAAACATCAAAGAAAACGCCTCCGGGCCAAACATTTTCCTTTGCAGTGGAGAATGTTTCTGGAAAGACGAGTGCCCATTTATCGGCGCCTCCCTGACTCTTTAAAAAAGCAACTTCAAGGTCATATCCAAATCTTTCTGGCAGAGAAACAGTTTATCGGTTGCGCTGGATTAGAAATCACCGCCGAAATCAAAGTAACGATTGCGGCCCAAGCCTGTCTTCTCTTGTTAAATCGCGACACCGATTACTATCCAGACCTCCATTATATTTTGGTCTATCCATCGGCCTTTGTGGTCAATCAAGAAGTTCGTGATGAAGCTGGCGTTCAAACCACCAAGAGACGAGTTCTCATTGGCGAATCCTGGGACACTGGGAAAGTCATTTTGGCCTGGGACGAGATTCAATATGATACCCAAAACATGAATGATGGTGAAAACGTCGTCATCCATGAACTGGCCCATCAACTTGACCATGAATCAGGTCACACCAATGGCGCCCCCTTATTGGGCACTCAATCTGCCTATCTCACTTGGGCGCGAGTGTTAAAACGAGAATATCGCAAATTAGGCGACCAAATCGCCCGTGGCGAAGAGACCGTTTTAGATGGTTACGGTCTCAACAGCCCCGCGGAATTTTTCGCCGTGGCCACGGAAGCCTTTTTTGAAAAAACTTCTCAACTGAAACTTCAACATCCTGAACTCTATGAACAATTACGCAGTTATTACAAAGTGGACCCTAGTGAATGGCGTTGATAACTCCCCTTACGCTTCGAAACGGGAATCCACAGCGTAGCTTTGTACGTGACAAAGCTACGCTGTGGACTCCTGGAATATTTCTCTTGACAAACATCATCCTCTCTCGTATACTTTAACACGAAAGTGCCAGAATAAAATCTTGCATCATTGTACCACCATACTTTAGGAAAAATTTATTATGAAACCACATACCTCAGTTTTTTTAACTTCATCTCCCTCTCACTTCCGGGCCTGTCTTCTCCCCCTTTGTCTCCTCTCCCCAGACACAGCCTTCCCCCTTGACAATGCGACTTGGGAAACATTGGTTAACCAAAGTTACATCACGGCCCTAACCTTCTCCACAGATGGCGGAACGGTGTGGGTCGGAACGCCAGATGGACTGGAACAGCGCACCACTCAACATGGTGAATTGCAACATAAGTTCACTCAGGAGGAGGGGCTACCCACTAACTATGTCACCGTCCTGGACCACGATAATCAAGGCGGACTATGGATAGGCACCGGCAGAGGACTGGCCCATTATCGTCCCCAACAACCCTGGCAAGTCTTTACACAAGACAACTCCAGTTTGCCTGTCAACGGTGTCACCGCTTTGTATAGCGACACGCAAGGAGGCGTGTGGATAGGCACCAATGGAGGAGGGTTAGCCCATTATAACACCCAAGGTCAATGGCAACTGTTCAATACCGATAACTCGGTGTTGCCCAACAATCAAGTGACCGCTTTGTACAAAGATGGCCAAGGGGTACTCTGGGTTGGAACGTTTAAAGGCTTGGCCCGCTATAGTCCTCAAGGTCAATGGCAAGTGTTCACCCCTTCGGATGCAGATTTGCTGTCATACCGAGTGAATGCCATTGACAGCGATAGCCAAAAACAATTGTGGGTGGGAACGGGTTACTCCTTTTTCACCTTTGTAGGCGGTGGTTTGACCCACTATAATACACAAGGTCAATGGGAAATCGCCTCTTCCCAGGACGCTGACTGGTCTTCCGATTGGGTAACGACCTTAGATAGCGACAACCAAGGTGGAATCTGGGTTGGTACCAATGGCGAAGGTTTGGCCTACTACAGTTCCACAGGCCAATGGGAAACCTTCCAAACAGATAACTCCGGCTTACCAAACGATGGGGTCACCGCCATTGACAGTGACAGTCAAGGTCGGCTTTGGATTGGCACAAAAGCAGGGTTAGCCCGCCTCACTGTTACCCAGTCACTCGCACCTCCCCCTTCCCCATCGCTGGGAATACCGCTTCAGACCGTTTTGGCTACCCCCTGCGACTTGAAACCACAAAGCATCAATCAAGCGTGCAATGCGCATGGTCAAACGGTCAAAAACTTTACCGTGCAAAACGGTGGTTACTTCTCTAATGCCGTTGTCACAGGCACGTTGACCAATCAAGGCTGGGTCTCCAATCTCACCGTGATGGCTTCTGGAGTGGTGACCGGAGGCGTGGTCACCGGTTACATTCAAAATGACGGATTGATGACGGATTTTGAATTTAAAGGCGCCTCTCTCAAAGGTGGACAGTTAGGTGGAATAATTCATAACACCAGTCAAGTCGGTGGCACCTTCCAAAATGTCACCTTGCAAGCCAATACGCAACTGATTGGCGGATTCCTAAAAGGCACGATTCAAGGAGACAAGTCGGCCCCGGCGTTATTGGAAGCCCTCACCATCAAAGCTGGTAGCGTCGTTTCCGGTGTAAAATTGGGTAGCAACGTCATCATTGAAAAGGGCGCGAAGGTGGAAGAAGAAGGGAAGACTGACCCACCTGCCCTCACATTACCCACTTTAGGCACTACCCTTGCCACCAATGCGCAAGGAAAAGCCATCACCGTACAAACTCGTATAGCTGGTGGCGCCGCGGTGGATGGTCAACATTTTAGCCCAACTCTCACCGTTCAATCCATGAGTGACACACTGGACCTAAAAGGCCAGTTCCAAGTGGATCCCGCGCATCTGAATAAGCCGGCAAAAGTCTTTGTCACCGTGACTTATCAAGAATCGGCAACCAGCTTAGAGACGTTCCATTTTAAACTAAACACCACTGGTGGCCTGATACCTTGGGATGAACAACTCAGTTCCTTATCTCAAAACCCCTTCCAGATCGACGTAACCTTGCCTGCCAATTACGAGTTCAGTCTCTATCACGGCGTCCTGCTGGCATCTGGAATATTGAAGATTCAAATCGGATATATTCTCGCCGACGGAACGACTGTACAAAGTGGTGATGAGATAACGTTAACGGTGGAATAGCCTAGCAATCACCGCGGGACTAGAGGCTTCAGCCGGGGCCGGGCGGGACTAGAGGCTTCAGCCGCAATGCCATTAAGTTAAGGAAAATACTGCTTGTACGATTCCCTCTGGAGCGCAATAAGAATTATTGCGCCGTATTTTCGCCGCCGCTACGCGGGCGCACGGCGCAATAATTCTTATTGTGCTCCAGAGAGTATGTACAAATTTATAGGAATAACTATAATGGCATTGACTCCAACACTTAGGAACATTTGACGTATTAAAAAGGTCCCTCTCATTCCTTCATCACCTTCACCAAACATTCCCGAATCTCCATCAACAACTCCTCTTGCCGATAATAACCTTTTTGAAACACTTTAGCAACCCGGTCATTTAACAAATTAGACTCCTCTGGAGTAATATTCTTAGCGGTGAGAACCACCATCGGAATCGAACGCCACACAGGATGTTCGCGTAATTCGGCGATTAATTCAAAACCATCCATCTCTGGCATCATCAAGTCGGTCAGAATCAAGTCTGGCACCTCCACTTTGATTTTCTCCAATGCGACACGTCCATTTTCTGCACAAGAGACTTGCCAACCGACTTTGTGTAAAATATTCTCGATTACCAGCCGGCTGTCAGCTTCATCTTCTACTACCAAAATGTGCTGTTGAGACTCGTCATCCAGATATTTATTCAACACCGTCCGTAATTCTTCCCGATCCACTGGCTTGGTCAAATACTCGGTGGCCCCCAACGCATATCCAATACTTTTGTCTTCAATCATAGACATCATAATCACAGGAATCGGCGCCAATTGCGGATCATTTTTAAGAATTGATAACACTTGCCAACCATCGAGACTGGGCATCATCACATCTAAAGTGATCGCATGAGGACGTAATTTTTTGGCCAATTTGAGACCCATTTCACCACTGTCGGCGGTGGCGACTCGATAACCTAATTTGCCTAAATAGTTCTGTAATAATTCGCGCACCACCGAATCGTCATCAATCACTAAAATCGTATTCCCCACCGTCTTTTTGGCAGACGACGGTAGGGAGAGATTTTCACCTGTTAACACCGGTTTAGAATCGGTTATCACATAGGCGGGGAGACGAATCACAAACGTACTGCCGTACCCAAATTGACTGTCCACCGTCACCGTTCCTCCCATCATTTCGGCAAAGCGACGGGTAATCGTCAATCCCAAACCCGTGCCGCCATATTTGCGGCTAGTGGAAGAATCTGCTTGAGTAAACGGTTGAAACAGTTTTCGCAATTGTTCTGGCGTCATTCCAATCCCTTGGTCAGAAACGCGAAAGGTAATCCAATCGGTATCTTTGTCACTGTCGCGAGTCACGGTTAACGTGATAACCCCCGCCTCGGTAAATTTAGCCGCATTGCTTAACAAATTAAACAGCATTTGCCGCACCTTAGTCAAATCCGCATACATATTCCCAAGCGGTTCAACACATTCCAAAGTTAACTGGTTCTCTTTGGTTTTGAGTAAGGGGTCAAGGGTGGTGACGACTTCCTGGATTAACGCGGTTAAGCCAAACGTTTCATTATGCAAATCCATTTTCCCCGCTTCAATTTTGGACAAATCCAATATGTCATTGATCAATCCCAACAAGTGTTTGCCCGCCGCATATACCTTTTGCACATCTGTCACCAACTCTTCACAGCCACTTTCCGCCATCTCCTCTTGCAAAATTTCGCTATATCCAAGGATAGCATTTAAAGGAGTGCGTAACTCGTGACTCATATTAGCCAAAAAAGAACTTTTGGCCCGATTCGCTTGTTCCGCCGCTTCTTTGGCGTGCCGTAACACCTCCTCGGCACGTTTATGTTGTGTAATATCCGTGACGATCCCGACTAGCCCCGCCAACTGTCCGTCAGCACTGGTGAATGCAGTACGTTGAATCACCACCTCATGGAGGCTACCATCACTATATTTCAGAGTCTCTTCATGGCTGAGGTTACCATGGTTTTGATAGGTAGCAACGTCGAATTCATGATATTTATCGGCTTCAGTTTTGGGATACAAGTGATGTACTGTATGCCCTACTATCTGTGCTTCAGGTAGCCCCAGACATTGTTCAAATGCTTGATTACAACCCAGGTAAGTGCCTTGTGAGTTTTTGAAAAAAATCGGGTTAGGAATACTATTCAGCAACGTCTTTAGAAAAATTAAATTATTGCGTAACTCCTCTTCAATCCGTTTTCGTTCTTGAATTTCTTTGTGTAACAACTGATTCTTTTCTTCCAATTCTTGGCTATGCGTAAGAATCTGCTGTTCTAAAAAATCCCGGGCATCCAACATCTGTGTTTCAACCGCACTATTATGTTCGGCGAGGGTGTCCTGTAAAATTTCCAGGACCTTCCGTTCCACTAATAATTGGTCTCGTTCTCGCCGCAATTGATTGCGTTCTTGGCGTAAGTTCTCTATTTCTAGTAGCAATTGAGTTTTGGAATGAGGATTTTCTGGTATCATGGATTCAAGTGAGTTAAATGACTTCAGTTAAAGTAGGGTGGATTAAGCGTTAGCGTATCCACCACCTCCGAAATTGGGTAGCGATGCAATGTGGGTTCACTGTCTGAACTCTGATTAGAATGATTTTCAGATGGACTCTGATTAGTCAAGCCTCCTTTCAGAGTCCTCATTCAATCCTCTCAATCAGAGTTCCAGACCGCCGCGAAACCACGCGATATTTCACCCAGATTGCATCACTACCCGAAATTGGTGGATACGCTAACGCTTAATCCACCCTACCTGGTTAATCCACCATAGTTTTAGCGCTAAGAACGCTGACGTCGCGGACGCGACGTAATTAACTGACGGCCTGGGGCATTGAGAACAGGTGGTTGAAGGCGTTGGGTAAATTCCGCTAAGGAATGACTCGTGGCAGCTTCTTTTAGCAACGTCGATAACCGCAGGGTATCGGAAAGTGCATTAATCTCTTCAATCAAAGCGTTTGGCACCTGGTGAAAGCGCACTTTCAACACATCGATGATAGCTTCCCGGGATTTTTGCAACAGCCCTTGTTCAAGTCCTTGTTGGAGTCCTTGTTGGATTCCACGGCGTTCGATATGAGTTACATACGGCATTTTGTTTGTCTCCTCGCAAGTGGCTACAAAGTGTTCAAATTGTGTTTCGAGAGAATCGGGCAAGGTCAATACTCAATCTAAAAACACGTATAAGTCAAAAAATAATGGTTCTGGCAAATTGCTGTCATACAACGCTTGAAGCAACGCCTTTTTGCCATCCAACCGTTGTGTGGGAGAATGGCGAGTTTGCAAGCCCAACAGGTGAGTACGCACCACCAACGCAAATGGGTTGCGGGATTTTTTCAAACGTTCCATCTGTTTCAAGTAATCCCATAACTTGACCGCCGTAAAGCGAAATGATAACTGGCTACCAGGCATTTGATATTGGTAACGGTCTGGACGCCAATCGGGGTTATCGTCACCCAAAATGACCAAACTGGTCACGCAGGGACCGTAACTGTCAAACAACCGATAGTGATAGATGAAAACCCGTTTGGGGAAACCAGATTGTTTTTGAGATTGGATTTCAATATGAATATACAAGATCGTTTCCTGACCGTCAAGCAACCAGACTTTGACCAGTTTATCGACACGGCGGCTTTTGTTCACCGCTTCGCGAATGATTTTAGACAGTTCTTGGTCGAGAAATTCAATCGGTTTGTGCCAATCAATTTTCTTGGCTAACTGTGGAAAAAAGAATTTCGTGAAGTCGGCAAAACGTCGTTCGATAATGTCTTTCCAAGGATTGTCAAATTCTAAAGTGGTGGCAGATTTTATTATGATATGGTTCTTAGGATAAGAATATTCCCCCAAATGGGTACGATTCCCAATGGAGCGCAATAAGAATTATTGCGCACGGTGCAATAATTCTTATTGCACTCCAACAGGTATGTGTAAGTTTATAGGAATGTGACTACAATTTCCATTTCTCATGTTCTACACCGTTTTCAAAACAATACAGTTCCGTCCATGCGCTTTAGCTTCATATAGCGCATTATCAGCTATGTTAATTAACAGTTCTGGTAAAAAAGTTTGACTGGGGATGGTACTGGCCACACCTAGACTCAAGGTGACATACGGATTGACTTCCGAAGCCACATGAACTAACTTGAGTTGTTCTATTTCACTTTGCATGGCCGCGGCCACTTGTACGGCACCTTCAGCTTTGGTGTTGGGTAACACGACAGCAAATTCTTCACCACCATAGCGGGCCACAAGGTCAGCAGGACGTTTGACGGCCCGACTCATGGCCCGGGCAACCTGACGTAAGCAGTCATCCCCGGCTTGATGGCCATAGCTGTCATTATAGCGTTTAAAATAATCAATGTCACAGAGGATGAGAGACAGCGGCGTTTGTTCACGGGCGGACCGTCGCCATTCGGCATTGATATATTCGTCAAAACGACGGCGATTGGCTAATTGCGTCAAACCATCTAAGGTAGCCAAACGACTTAATTCTTCATTGGCTTTGGCCAACGCCGCCTCCGCCCGTTGACGTTCTTGAATTTCTTGTTGCAGTTGTTCATTTAAACGCAATGCAGCGTTTTTGGCTTCACGTTCTTGAATAAATCGAATCCTCTCCTCTTCCGCCCGTTTGCGGTCCGTGATGTCATAAATGGCCGTCGCTAGGGCATCCTCATCTTTGAAGACCAGTGGCTGCATAAAAATGGCCACGCAGAGGGAACTACCGTCGATTTTCTTGAAAAACAGTTCATAATTGCGTACACAACCCTCTTGTTGAAACACGTCTATTAATTTCTGAATATCGGTTGGTTGTGAGTAAAAATCGGTCAAATGATTTTTCTGCACCAGCGTATCCGCAGACACCCCAAAGATGGTTTCGATTTGGGCATTGGCATACAAAATGAGACTGTCAATACGCCGAATGATAAGCAATGGAATCGGTGTCGTCTCGGCAATGACGCGAAAGCGTTCTTCACTTTCACTGAGTTCCTTGGTGAATCGAATCCGTTCCTCTTCCACTCGTTTGCGATCCGTGATGTCGTAAATCGCACTGAGTAACACTTTTTCATGTTTATAAATAATGGGATGACTGAAGAGGGCTACCCAAATCACGACATCATCCATTTTTCTCACTTGGAGTTCATAGTTGTGAATGTAACCTTGTTTGTCAAACAGTTCCCGCAAGTGACCTTGGTCCGCCGGCTGACAGTAAAAATCGGCGAGGCTCCGGTGGCCGATGACTTCTAGCGAGGATAAGCCAAAACTGATGACCGCTTGGGCATTGGCATATAAAATCACATCATCGATCAAACGAGTGATAACCAGAGGAATCGGGGTCGTTTCAGCAATGATTCGAAACCGTTCTTCACTTTCCCGCAATTTCGTGTTCAAAGTCTTGGTATCTGCATACAGTTTAGCATGTTTGATAGAAATAGCAATTTGGGAAGTGAGAAGATTCAATACTTCTAACCGGGCCTGCGTAAAAGCGCCGGTCACCAAATTGTTTTCCAAATATAACACGCCAGCCAGTTGACCTTGATTCAGTAACGGCACACATAAAGCCGATTTGATTTGATGTTGAACGATGTACGGATCACGGGTAAATTTGCCAGTCTGGGCAGCATTGGATAACACGATAGGTTGATGCGTTCGGGCCACATACTGAATGAGTGTTACGGGCACCGTGGAGTCTGCCTCATCTTCAGTTGGTGATGCCAGGGGAACGGATTGCAATACGGTGACTTCTCGCTGTTCGATGGAACCGTGTGCCTCAATTTTTAAGTCGCCATGGTCTTCCAAGACGAGAGTACCTTGTTGGGCGCCGGCATTTTCAATGACTATTTTGATTAACTTGGCCAACAATTTATCCAAGACAATCTCTTCTGAAATGGCTTGCGAAGCCTTCAGGACGCTGTTTAAGTCTAAGACGTTGGAGATATTGTCAGGGGTATAAGAAATCGAAGTGGTCAAAGGTGACAAGATGCCTTTATAGGCCCCAGAGGAGATTTCGGATTGAAAAAATACCTCCGCATAACGAGTTTCCAGGTCCTTGAGTTTGGCATAGCCTCCCCAGCGTTGATAAGCATGGTAGGCATTGCGAAAATGGTAATGGGCTAATTGATGTTCCTTTTTATTTTGATAAAAGAGGGCCGCCAATTCGTAAGCTAACGCCTCCTCCTGAACATATTCATGTTGTTGGGCCAACGTGATGGCCTTTTGATAATATTCACGGGCGAGACCTTCTTTGCCTAACACACGGGTATGTTCTGCTTCTACCAAATAGTATTTGTGAAGATAGTTTGTCGGGGCCTGATGCGCCCATTTTTTCATTTTCTTTTGATTCGCCTGAATTTTTTTAAGAATGCGCAAATGGTGGTAAACCTTCTGAAATTGGCTTTTGAAATTCAGATGGGAATAACTGGCCAACCTGGCCAGGGAATCGTAAAAGTAAAAGAGGGGGGTGAAATACAGTCCCGTGACCCCTTCTAAGTAGCGTTCTGCAAGGTTGGCATTTTCTACCGCCAAAGTGTATTCTCCAAACCAGTAACATAAGATAAGTTTATTGATATAGAAGATACCCAAAGCCATTTTATCATTGACTTGCTTCAGTACTGGAAGCATATCCGCTTCTTTGAAACTGTCTCCCATTAAGTGGATAGCGGATAGTGGATAGTGGATAGTGGATAGTGGATAGTGGATAGTGGATAGTTCGTTTTTAGCGGATAGTTCGTTGGCACGGTTAATTTCTCTTCCAGACGAAGAGGTTGAAAGGGCCTGAGTATCGGTTTTTTCACTCGTGACCGAGAGGGAGTCATGGACATCCAGTAGATTTAACACGATTTGATAGAACAGGTCACTTAAACGTTGTTCTCCCTCATGTTGGAGGCGGGCAATGGTTTGGCGGTGAGAACTCATGTCTCGTTCAGTGTCAACCAAGTTTTTACCGCTGAAATAAGACAAATAACTATAAGCATTGGCAGCCGTGACGGCAAATTCTAAATCGCCAGTGTCTAAGCCACTGTGATAAGCAGTCAGTAACGACGGTAAAATCTCTTTCAGAGGATCACGCCATGGTCTGATTTGGGTGCCCATGATGGTGAGAGTTTTAGCTTGTAACTCTTTCGTCTGAAATTTGTCTAACAACGCGAGGGCCAGTTCGCCGAATTGATAACCCGAATCTATGTCGTTTTCGATAGCACATAACAGCAGTCCATAAGCGGCGTAAGCAAAGGCAGATTCTGCCGAGTTACCATGTTTATTAGACAATAACACTTGTTTAAACACGATGAGGGGAAACAATTCGGGCCAGGCCCGATAAGTGGCCGAATGCAGATGCGACAGAATGCGCATAGCGGCAAGTTGATTGGCCTTGATCATTTTGGGAAGATTCATCAACTCTTTGATGGACCTGGTCCCGGCTTGGGCTTGCATGACCATAGATATTTCGGGTTGCTTTGCCACGGGAAAACGACTGACATCTAAACTTAATTTGGTTTTTAAGAACCACAACCAGCTATGCCATTTTCTGGGGGTGTGTGGAAAAGAAATACCTAACCATTTTAAAATCACTAGGGCCGTCTGAATGGCTTCCAAAAGTTTATGTTGGGCAATCAAGGCTTGAATTTTGACTTCATAGACTTTCACTTGGTCCAGCAACGTGGTGGCATGTTGCAATACCTGTTCAACTAGCTGTTCCATTTTGGCAAATTCTGTGCAAAGATAGGCCGTCTCGGCCGCCTCCACAGTCAATGCCAAAGTCAACTCATACATGCGCAACCAACCTTCGTTTCCCAACAGTTCTATACCGGTTTGAAAGTGGTTGAAGGCCGGCCCATACGCGGCCGAAGATTTCGCTTTGCGACCGGCAATGAGATTTAAGAGGGCGAGTTCATCTCGTTCGGTTTGATCAGTCATCCATTCGCGGCCAAGATTTAACTGTTCTACCACTGCAAAGACATTTTGTTCCGATTGTTCCGAGGGGAGGTGTTCTAGTAAAGTACGTCCTACTTGGAGATGTACCGCACACCGTTCCTCTTGAGGAATCAAGGAATAAACGGCTTGACGAATCCGATCATGGGCAAATTGGTATTCCACACTCAAGGTTTCGGCAATTTCATGGGGAGTCATCAAGTCATGGGTTTCTTGCAGAGGTACCACTAGCCCTTCGACAATCGCTTCCCATAAATCTGCCACCGTCTCTTGCGGAGACCGTTCATAGATAATCGCTAAAATGCGTAGATTAAAACGGTTGCCAATACAGGCGGATAGCATCAGAACTTGTTGCGTGTTATCTTGCAATTTTTGGACTTTACTGGTTAGTAACGCGACCACATTATCAGTCAAATCCCGCGCTTTAATTTGTTCTAAATCCCAGCGCCAAAAAGAAGTTTGAGAGGAGACGTTAGCAGTCTCCTCTGCGGACGCTTGAACATCACAAAATGGTGGCACGACTTCAATCAATTTTTCCGCATATAGCGTCTTTAAAAATTCATTGATAAAGAATGGGTTGCCTTGCGTTTTCTGAAATATCAAATCTGCCAACGCACTGGTGTAATCTAATGAACTGGTAAACGTGTCGGCCAAAAATTGATTGACTTGGGGAAAGGTGAGAGGACCCAAGGAGAGAGTATGGATACCTACCTCCGCGGCACGCATCTCTTCGATGGCGGATAATAACGGATGCGAGGCATCAATTCGATTTTCACGATACGCCCCAATCAAAAATAGATAAGGGGTTTCCGTCATCATTAAAGTGATCAGTTTAAGACTGGCAGTATCGGCCCATTGCAAGTCGTCTAAAAAGATCACTAGCGGATGGTGTGAGGTACAAAACACGCGGAGAAATTTCATCCATACCAGATGGAAACGATGTTGGGCTTCGGTGGCATTGACCCATTCTGGTGCCGAAGGTGGCGACCCGATAATCAGTTCTAATTCGGGGAGAACTTCAATGATGAGTGAACCGTTGTCACCTAACGCGGTTAACAATTCTTGTTGCCAACGGGCCAACCGGGTTTCACTTTCGGTCAACAATTGTCCAACCAATTCTCGAAACGCCTGGACGATGCCTAAATAGGGAACTTCGCGCCGCAGTTGGTCAAATTTACCAGCAATAAAATAGCCACGTTTTTGCGTAATGGGTTTATAAATTTCATGCACCAACGACGATTTGCCTACCCCACCATGTCCAGAAATCAGCATCAATTCAGGATTGCCTAAATTGGCTAACTCAAAGACGTCTAACAATTTTTGGATTTCCGTCTCACGCCCATAGAGTTTTTGAGGGAGTTGAAATTTATCGGAAATATCATGACTCCCCAACGTAAAATGTTCTATTTTTCCAGACGTTTGCAATTGCTTCCGACAATGGTCCAAATCTTCGCGAAGCCCCCATGCACTTTGGTAACGCTGTTCCGCAGTCTTTTCCAGAAGTTTCAGAATAATATTCGAAAGCGCCTCTGGAATGCTTGGATTAACCAGATGAGGCAAAACTGGCGGTTTGGCCAGGTGACAATGCACCAATTCCATGGTGTCTTGGGTCTCGAAAGGCAAACGATGAGTAAGCATTTCATAAAAAGTCACGCCTAACGCATAAAAATCGGTCCGATAATCTATAGCGCGATTCATGCGCCCCGTTTGTTCAGGTGACATATAGGCCAACGTGCCTTCCAAACGTTCTGGATTTTTAAAACTGGGTTCTTCACGAGGCAGTAGCGTGGCAATTCCAAAATCAGTAATTTTCAACTGCCAGGTGGTGGAGTTAAAAATGAGATTAGTTGGATTGATGTCCTTATGAATAATATTTGCCAAATGAATTTGACCAAGACTCTCCGTGATTGAAATCGCAATCGACAGAAATTCTGGAAGGGTAAAGTGCCGTCTAAGCATCCAATGTTTGAGGGATTCGCCGCCAAAATCTTCTAACACAATGACAAGACTATTTTGATATTTTTCAATACTATACGCCTTGACTACCCCAATTAAATTCAGACTATGAGTCATTTCGTATTCGCGTCGATAGCGGGCCTGTTCCTCCGGGTTAGGATATTCCTCTTTCAACACTTTGAGAACAACTGGCATGGGATTGTCGTTACCCATTTGGCCACGATAAACCAGTGAACGGGCACTTTCGTAAATTTTTTGATGAATTTGGTAATTAAGAATGGTTGTCATGTTGGGCTAATGAGTTAATAAAGAATGGATAACAATGACTCAGTGTCTATTATTTATTATTTCGTTGTGCTATGTCAAATTAAGTCGTCTGTTGTCTGTCATTTGTAGTCATTTGTAGGGTGGATTAAGCGAAGCGTATCCACCAGAAAGGTCGATGGTCTGTCTACAGTCGATGGTCTGTCAGGTGGATACGCTTCGCTTAATCCACCCTACAGATATGAAATTCAATGAAGAATGAGTTACTATTATCCATTCTTCATTATTCATTGTTTCCTCCCCACCACCCGCATATCCCTAGGTTCCCGCAACTTGAATTGTGCAGGTTCTTGACAAATTTCCACACATCCTGCTTCAGCCATTATTTTGGCTAAACTCTGTGGTGTATAACCCCACCGATGCACCATCAACGGGTCTTGCCACGCCGGGTCGCCATAAAATACCCACATGGTGCGTTGTCCTTCCACCCCTGGACCTGTCGCAACATCTGGATTCTTTAAAAATTCTTGACAAGCGGTCAGTAAATTGGGACATTCTAAAATCAACGTTCCACCTGGTTTGAGAACTCTTAACCATTCTTTCAGAAGGTCCACCACTTCCCATCTCCAGAAATGTTCTATGACATGCACGGCCAGAATCTCATCTGCAAAGTTATCAGCAAAGGGAGTCAATTGGTGAAGGTCACATAAGACATCGGGCCGAACTCCTAAGCGACTGGGGGCCACGTCAACGTTGATATAACCTGGTAACAGTTTGTCACCACAGCCTAAGTTAAGACGTAGTGACCCGCCCTCACCCCCGGCCCCCTCACCCCCGGCCCCTCTTCCAGGGGGAGAGGGGAGAAAACCCCTCACAACGCCTCCCCTCTCCCCCTGGGAGAGGGGCCGGGGGTGAGGGCGAAACGTACTCAGAACTTTCTCCCATTGTTTCGCTATCGTTTCAGGCGAACAATGTTCCGCAATATGTCGTTGTGCTTCCGCAATCTTTTGGAGAACCTGGTCAGGGTGTTGCAACGCCCATTGTATCCCCGTGACCACATTCTCATTTATCCATCCCCATTGACCATAAGTTTGATAAGCCGGCAAAGGATGGGCAACCACAAAACGTCCCGCCCAAAATGATTCTATCAAACGATTGGGACTTTTGACCCGTTTCCGGTCATTCGCTATACTGGGCAGAAGCACTATATCTGTATCTCTCAATGCTTGCCAAGTCGTTTCCAATGACCAGGGAGAGAAGCGCAAATGAAAATGGGCACCGTATTGTTGATTGAACAGAACGCAACGTTGTTCAAATTCTCTATGAGGCGCCGTGACGATGTGCAATTCCAAAGGTATCTGATTTGACAGTGGCAACAATTGTGGAATCAAGATTTGCAAGCTGTCCAAATTCGTTGGATGCCCAAACCAGAGGAGATGCAAACCTGTGGCGGACCGAGAAAAGCGTGGTTCTCCTCTTGTCCCCTCATAAGGGTCACTTATCACGGTGGCTGCTTTACCAGTATACTGAGTCACCAAGTCCGCCATTTCAGGCGTATTGGCAATCATGACATCGGCTAAACTGACCATGGCTTGATAGTGAGAAGCATAGTGAGGATGTTCAAAATGATTATCACAAATATCAAAATAAACCTTCGCCCCCGCCTGTTTCGCCCGTTTCGCCAATTCTTCATTGAGTGAATTAAAACTTTTCGAGAAAATGACAGCGTCTCCGCCAAGATAAGGGAAAAAATCTTGCAGACGAGAGGAATGAGTGACCGATAATAGATTGATGATATGATGCTGTTTGGCCAATTCTAAGGCAGGAATAATCATTCGGTATCTCGCACTGGCAACAGGCGAGGTGAGAATATGATTGACTTGTTCAAGAGGGCCAAAGGTAATCCAAGTGAGGTTCATAAAATATTTCTAAAACTATGGAGATTAATTATTGCAGAAAACTTTGCCTTTGGAGTCCGGAATTTATTCCGCCCATTGAAACGGAATAAATTCCGGACTCCAACTGCCATTTAGACTTCCCAGCCTTTGGAGTCCGGAATTTATTCCGCCCATTGAAACGGAATAAATTCTGGACTCCAACTGCCATTTAGACTTCCCAGCCTTTGGAGTCCGGAATTTATTCCGCCCATTGAAACGGAATAAATTCCGGACTCCAACTGCCATTTAGACTTCCCAATCTTCCAATTGCAATCCTTCCACTCGTTGAAATTCACGAGTGTTATGGGTAATCAATTTGCCTTTGGAGTCCGGAATTTATTCCGCCCATTGAAACGGAATAAATTCCGGATTCCAAATTCTCGTTAAGGAGTTAACATCGCTTTTCTACCTCATATACCCCAACTCCCTCGCCCACTGCCCCCCAATGTCCCACACCGCTTGCACATCCTCCTCATCCAAGACTTCTCGCTTCTGACGAGGTGTAGAAGGAGTCATTTTATCAGCCGTATAAAACGGCGGGGCGTGTGGAATGTGTTGCAACAACGTTCGTAACACCGTTTTCGGTTCTACCACCAGTTGTTCATAACGTACCAAAATGAGAGAATGGGCATTCATCAAAATACATTCTGCAAGATACCGCCATAGCAACGCCCGTTTAATCGACTCTCTAGGCGTGGCCGCGATTTCTGCCAGTCGTTGGTGTTGCCAGTGAGATAACAAAGGGTCATTCAGATGACCGACGGGAAACTCTGTCACTCTGGCTTCCCGCAAATGCGGAAAAGTGGTCTTCCAAGAGGCAATCGTATCTAATGGATGACGCACACAAGCAATGATAGGTGCCTCTGGCATCACTCTTTTCAGATGAGGCAGTCTAGCCAAATAAGCCAACGTATTTTTCGTTGCCACTAAAAAATCCGGACGATTGACTTTAGGTAAATAGCGGCTCCTCGCATCAAAAACCGCTGTGTCTTCAACCACTTGGCCACTGTCAGAGACTTTATTTTCAACCGGTACACCATCGAGTATATCACGTCGTACCTCTTGATAGTAAGTAGCCACTTGCCACGGATAATAATGTTGAGTCAAAGGCGCATAAATGGGGATCGGTTCATTGATAACGACACAATTTTCTACCGTGTGCAATAGTCGGCACAAGTAGCTAGTGCCACTGCGTGGAATGCCCGTGATAATGGCTTCTGGGCGCGAATAAGAGTAAGTGGTTTTCCCGCGTTCGGACCACGCAAAGAAGCGACGTGGGGATTTTGCAAAAGCGTAGGGTGACAATAACATAGCCCATTCTGGAGAGTGTTGCAACCGTTGTTTCAACAAAGGGTAAGTGTGGGCTAAATCATTGACCAATTGATTAAGTTGCGGTTCTCGTCTAATCACCGCAGGCCAATGGTAGTGACACAACGCCGGTGCCAAGTGAGACGCCGTGGGAAGCGGTTTTAAATGCACTGGATAATTAAACCGTTCCTCTAAGCAATGATGCGGTAATTGCAATTTTAGCAACGCCACCGACAAAGCCAACTGGTCTAGCCAAGGACGTTTATCTGTGATAGACTCCTCCGCATCAATTTTCTGACAACACTCCTCCCACACGGGTGCGAAACCTAAACCATTTTGTACTGCTATCACACCTGCGTTAAAATAAGGTAACATCAATTCCCCAGAGACCGTCGCGAGGAACCGCCAGTCAGGAAAGGGCAGTTGAAACAATTGATAAATTCGTTGCCAACGGGCGAGGTCATAAGTGAGAGTCGCCAAATCCGCCGGTTTTGCATTGAACGGCGCCGGAAAATCTTCAGCCGGAGAAAAGGGACGTAAGCATAGAATATCACTGTCTAGGAACACGATTTGTTCCGCTGTCGTCTCGATTCCTAAACAAGCGACTTTATTGCCAATCGGATAATTTTCGTCAATTCGATTGGTAATGGAAACGGTACGGATTTCTAACGTTTTTACAAATTCCAACGTCTCCTCCGATAACTGACCCCAACGCTGGACGGGTTCTGGAAAGGCCAGCACGTATTCAACATCGCCTTGCAAGTGACGTTTCAAGGAGGTGGCAAGCAATAACGATTTAATTTCTAAATCGCCGGGTTGGCAGATAAATACAAAGCAAGAAGTCATAAGATGGTTTGCAAAATGAGGTAGTGTTACAGTGGTAATGGTAAACCACTAGAATATGCTAGAGTGGAGAATATGCTAGAGTGGAGAATATGCTGGAGTGGAGAATATGCTGAAGTGGAGAATATGCTGGAGTGGAGAATATGCTGAAGTGGAGAATATGCTGGAGTGGAGAATATGCTGGAGTGGAGGCTTTAGCCGGTGGAGGTTGGCAACGAGTTAAACTCAGGGGAAAAGCCACCGGCTAAAGCCTCTACTCCAACCAAGTCACAGGCGTTAGCCTCTACTCCAACCAAGTCACAGGCGTTAGCCTTTAGTCCACCACTATCCACTATCCACTATCCACTATTTGAAGTCATCATTCATCGCATTGACCCTCTGTTAAAAGTAGTGAGTATAAATATCCCGCTTTCCGTGGAAAGCAGTTAGAAATATTATACAGGCATGGTTAAAAATATCAATCCCACCCCTCCCCAGGAGTCCAAAGCGTAGCTTTGTCCGGCCCCTTGCTATTATACGTGAAAAGACTTGACTTACCCATTCGGTTTCTTCTAAAATGTCTTTTCATTCTGATTCAGACCAACGAGAAACGAGAAAATCATTGTACCCCCTGGTGGAGTGGAGGCTTTAGCCGGTTGGCAGTAGGTACCCCTTACTCTTTACGATCTGGAGTGTGCCTACCGCCAACCGGCTAAAGCCTCCACTCCACCGGCGTGTTGTTCACTCTCACCAATTAATCTAGCACTCAACCATGTCTCTCTTAAAATTAAGCGAAGCACTCATTCGTACTCGCACTTCCGAACTGATTTTCACTCGCGGTCAAACCTATTATCAACAAGGTGCCGTGGGAACGTTGGTGCAACGGGGTCATAATTCGATAGAAGCGGAAGTGGTACTCCATGACTCTCTGCGTTATTATACCAGTCTCCATATTTTGGACAAAAAAGTGGTAGCCACCAAATGTAGCGGTTGTGATACCGAGAAATGGTGTGAACATATCACTGCCACTCTCCTCAAATGTTTATATGAACCTACCACGGTGGAACAACGGCCTGCGTTGGAAAGTTTATTAGCACCGTTGAGTTTGCCCCAGTTACAAGGCTTAGTCAGTTCCTTGGTGCATCAACAACCTGGGTTGGTCAATGCCGTTGAACATCTGTTGCTATCTTATCCTTCGGCGGTGGGAGAGACAACTATGTTGCGCAAATTCGATGTCAGGAAGGTGCGCCGACAAATTCGTGTGTCTCTCAGTTATGGTTTTGAAAACGACCTCGCTTGGCAATTTTTGATTAAAACGTCTCGCTGGATCAGTTTAGGAGACCTCAAGCGGGCGTTGACACTGTTGGAGGTGTTGACTCAAGAGGCGGTGCGTCAGTGGCAAACTTATCGTCGCCAGTATGAATATGAAGACGATGGTTTCATTGCCGAATTTTTGGCGGAACTAGATACCTTATGGGCCTTCTTTTTTTTGGCGTCTCCTCTCGCCACCGCGCAACAAGAGTATCATAAACAATGTTTGACTCTGTGGGAACAAGAGTTGTCACCCTTACAGCTCCCCTTTCAGGTGGCCTTGAAGGTGTTAGAATATGAAGGTTGGAATTATGCACCTTTACAACAAATCTTGCAAGGTGGCAGTGATTCCTCTTTATGGGAAGCGGAGGCGGATTCGACGCGAGTCCAGTTGGTGAAGACTTATTTACGTTGGTTGTTGCAACAACAACGTTTTTCAGAATATTTGTGTTTGGCCAAACATCAAGAATATTATTTGACTTATTTGCAAATTCTTTTTAAACTAGATAAACGCCAGGCTGTTCAAGCGGGTTTAGAATTATTGAAGAATAAAGTGTTGAGATGGTTGAATCAGTAGGAGTCCAAAATCTGTTTTGGACTCCCGTATATAAATAAACATGAAAATCCTTGCAGACGAAAATATTCCTTATGTACGCGCCGCCTTTGCCAATATCGGCGACGTGCAAACCGTGTCTGGTCGTCAATTGACTCGTACCATAGTAGAAACAGAGGAGGCGGAGATATTATTAGTCCGTTCCGTGACTCCCGTCAATGCCAATTTGTTAGCTGGTACGAAAGTGCGTTTTGTGGGCACTGCGACGATTGGTTATGACCATTTGGACTTAGATTATTTACAACAACAAGGTATCGCTTTTGCCAGTGCCCCTGGTAGCAATGCCACCGCGGCGGCTGAATATGTTATCAGTGCCCTCTTGATAATGGCAGAACGTGAAGGTTTTTCATTGTCCGAGAAGACGGTGGGGATTGTTGGGTGTGGCAATGTCGGTGCCAGGGTGTTAGGTAAGTTGACGGCTTTGGGTGTCGACTGTCTGGTCTATGACCCACCCTTGCAAGAACAAACGGGGGAGAGGGGTTTCGTTGATTTAGACACCGTGTTAGCGGCTGATATTTTAACCTTGCATGTGCCTTTGGTAACCACGGGTCGTTATCCGACTTATCATCTCCTCCAGGCTGACACGTTGGCCAAGTTGCGGGAGGATGTGTTGTTGATTAATACCTCTCGTGGGGATGTGATCGATGAGAAGGCGTTATTGGATTCTTTGGCGTCACGTCATGGCATGAGAGTGGTTTTGGATGTGTGGAGAAATGAACCGCGGATCCATCCATGGTTGTTGCAACGGGCGAGTTTAGGGACTCCGCATATTGCGGGTTATAGCTTAGATGGGAAGGTGCGGGGGACCGAAATGTTGTATGAGGCAGTTTGTCGTTATATCGGTTGTCCACCCACTTGGGAGGTTCAGGCTTGTTTGCCACCTCCGCCTGTGTCTCGTTTGAGTTTTTCAGACGCAGTCGCCGATACAGGGGTGGTAGCGGCGGCGGTATGGGCTTGTTATGATGTGCGCCGGGATGATGTTGCACTACGGGGTTTGGGTAAGGCGGAGAATCCTGGGTTGTTTTTTGATGGGTTAAGGAAAAATTACCCAGTGCGTCGGGAGTTTGGTTGTCTGGAGGTGGAGTTGTCTGGGGTTAGGATGGAGTTGAGGGAAAGGTTGCGGGGGGTGGGATTTAGGGTTGGGTGAGTGTCGGGCGGCACTGGATTTTCTGTGGCGTTTTTTTGTGGTGGCTTGGGGGGTGGTGTCAGTGACCGCGGTGGAGGGGGGTTGGTGTGAGTAGCGAAACCATCGTTTTATTTGGTGACCCTCTTGTTCACGTAGGCTTGTTCGAAGACTTTCGACAGATTTGGTGATGTTAAGAATCTTGGATTTAGGGCTGATGCCATAACTTTAAAGAAACGGTAGAGATGCAATCTGGGTGAAATATCGTGCGATTTCGCGAAGGTCTTGAACTCTGATTGAGATGATTAAATGATAGCCATGAAAGGAGGCTTGACTAATCAGAGTCCATCTGAAAATCATTCTAATCAGAGTTCAGACAGTGAACCCACATTGCATCACTATCAAAAAAAGTAAATTTTTTTAAAAACTGAGTTTCTCTGCGACTGAATTATTATAAAAAATAAGACAATTTTTAAATTGGTTCATCCATCGTAATTTAATGAATTAAAAAGTAAAAAAAAATTACATAAATTTTTTTTGAGAAAAATCTTGCAAAAAAAAAATGGACACTATATAATATTGGATTAGGGTTAGCATTCCCTATCAAAAGACATATAGTTTTAATGTCATTTTTCTCATTATTTGGAGGCTTTACATGAGTAACCTAACTAGACGGCTATTCTTTTGGATGGCCCTACTCACACTCTTCCACACCCTGCCTGGCTGGGCGGTGGAGAAAGAAAGTTGTACGGCAAGTGGCTGTAATTATACTGTGTCACTTGACCGTGCTGGCTTTTATATTGCGGTAGTAACGTTACCCCCTGGGCAACCGGAAGGCGTTTGGAGTTTGCTTATCAACCCCAGACAGTCGAGTCCCAGTTATGGTGGCAGTTTCTTTGCGGGTTCGGTTCTAAAAGGAAACGCGGGGTTAGGCAGTTGGATAGGCTTTTCTCTGGCAGACACGGAACCGGTGCAAATCACGCCGACGGATTACACGGGGGCTAATTTGCCTTTCAATGTGGAACTGTTGTTGGAAAACAGTATGTCGGTTTATGGCCCAGTGCAAATGACGTCGGGTCAAACATACACCACTTCGCCATTGACTCCTGGCTTTTATGTGACTAGCGTGTCCAGTCAAGCAACTGCCCCGGATACTTTTTTTGGGGTGGACATCACTGCGCCAAGTATTTTTGGAGGCGTGGTAGGTGGTTGGTTGGATTCTAAGACGGGGCCGGGGTATGGGGCGTTTAATGTCAGTTATCCGCAGACAGTGAGGTTTGAGTTGCTGTTTGATGGTCTCTATGATGGTGTGGGGGCAGGGCAACCACATTTGGAGGTGTGTACTATCAGAAGGCGGATGGGACGCGAGAGGTTTATTGGTCGGCGCCCAGACAAGATTCAGAAGAATGGGAAGTGATTGAACCAACAATACCTCTTGTGCTTCCTGAACCAGCCGTGTTGCCACCAGACCCTGGTGAAGCAGGTAAAACTACCTTGGAAGGGATTGATTCCGATAAAGATGGTGTGCGTGATGACATACAACGGTATATTGCCTCGACTTATCCTAACCCAGAAGATAAGCCGTTTCGTGCGGCTTTACGGGAATACTCTGCATTTCAGCAACCATTTATGATGGAAGCAGATGATAAATTGAAAACTATCGCTAATGCTGAAAATCGGGCTGAACAAATCGATTGTGTGTTGTATCTTCACCCAGAAGATGGGCAAGCGGGGTTGGTGAATCTTCGTGCTGAGTATCTCAACACCGAATCAAGAACACACGCCTATCTAAATGCCGATGGTCAATTGAGTGGGCAACCCATTTCTCTCACGCCATCTGAAGACTTGCCTCAACTTTGTGAAAAGTTCACGACACGTTCTTCCTTTTCGATGACTCGTTCATCAAGACAAGGCGCCAGTTGCAAAAAAAATACTGGCACAGTCATCGGTTTTTCCAATGGCGCAATGACCGATGCAGAAAGTACGCAACGGGAATTGGCGAAGTTGAAAGCACATGTTGAGAGTGCGAAGGCGAATTCTGCCGTCAGTGCGGAAAAATTGTCTTATGTGGCCACCTACAATTCTACCAAGAATTGGATTAATCGTCTGTTAGATTCAGTGTTGCCAAAAATGACTGAGGAATCGCCAAACAGTATCTCGAAATTTTGGCGTTGGTTAGGCAATACTGAACAACCGCCCCAGACTTTCATAGATGTCTCGTTGGATATTGCCAACGATCCGACTTTTGTGGTGTCACAAGACTTACAAAGTCATGTGGGCACTTATAGAACCTTCATTGATGAGGGACGTAAAGTGGTGGTCGTGGCCCATTCGGAAGGTAATTTCTATGCGACTCAGGCTTATGCGAGTTTAAATGCAACTGGTCAACGTGCTAGAACGGACAGTTTTGGAATAGTTTCTATCGCCAGTGGTAGTTGTGCGATGGCATCGGCAGGAAGTGCGGTGGCAATAGCTGGGAGTGGATGTACTAACCTTCAGACCGATCAGGTAATCAGTGCAGCAAGTACTGTAGGCACCTCGGTTAGCATCTCTAACAGAGTTGTTCACACTCTGCCGGGGTTTGTTCAAGACCTGTTAGGCCACTCTTTTCTATCTTATTTGGAGGGTGACATCAGTGGTCCTAAAATTATCAATGATGTGATCACCGCTATTCCCAAATTAACGCCTTCTTCTCCAATTGTCAGTCAGGGAGTGATTACCGTTCGGTTAGAGTGGGGAGAACAACCCAATGTGAATTTACACGTTTATGAACCGAATGGTTCGCATGTGTATTATGCGGCTAAACAAGGCGTTTCTGGTTATCTTGACCTTGATGATAAGGACGGAGAGGGACCCGAACATTACTATGCCAAGTGCGAGACTTTGCAACAGGGTCTTTATAAAGTTGCGGTTAACTACTTCAGTGGTACTGGACATGAGACTGCCCGTATCAATATCTCAGCGGGTGAGATGATTCGTAGTTATACGATACCACTTGCTTCTGCTGATACAGGTGCTACTCTGATTCCTGTAGCGGCTGTCAAAGTTACTCAAGACGACCAATCTGGGGAGTTTAAATTTGATATTTTAAGTCAGAAAACACCTTCGATTGCTACTGGTCAAGAAGTTCCTCAGTTGATAACCACCAGAATTACTGACCCTCAAACTAATTTGGGTTTCGTTATTACCAATAGCGAGCGTAGGGTGCGTTAGCGAGCGTAGGGTGCGTTAGCGATAGCGTAACGCACCCTTTCGGGATACCAAAATGGTGCGTTACGGCGCAAACAGACGCGCCTAACGCACCCTACCTGGAAGAAAAACCACCCCTAACCCCTTCTGGAAAAAGGAGGGGCAGGGGTGGGTTAACTCTCACTTTTATCCCTTGCAATGGTAAAACGTTGCGGGGGATTTTTGTTTGTGCTAGACTTAAAGCAAGCGTATGGTGGGCAATGGCTTTATCATTGCCCACCAAATTTTCTAACTTTTGGTGTGCAACGCTACGCTTTTGCACATCCTACAATTAAATTGTTAGCAAGTGTTAGGCGCGGATTTTTGCGCTGGTCATCCACCGACATGAAAAATGTCAGAACGGACTACAAAGTCACAATCTATGAAATTTGAATGGGATGCCAATAAAAATACGCTAAACCAAAACAAACATGGCGTCTCCTTTGAAGAAGCCAAAGAAGTATTCGATGATGCCTTGCACGTCGCTAGACTTGATCATCGCTTCAGCTACTTTGAAGAAAGATGGATTACCATTGGTTCCACACAAAAAGGACACATTTTAGTGGTAGCCAACTTGTTTTTTTCAGATGAGGGCGAAGAAATTATCCGAATCATTTCCGCCAGACCGGCAAATTCCAAAGAGAAAAAGTATTATGAGAACTATTGAACAGAGAGCAAAACTTGATGAGTTTGAACTTGCTGATAATTATGATTTCAGCGATGGCATTCGTGGACGCTTTTACCAGTCAAAAAAAGTGACCACGACCATCGAACTTGATAATGATGCTTTGTTATTCATCAAGAAACGGGCAATTGAAAAACATATAGATTACCAAACGTTGTTAAATAGCGTCTTGCGAGATTATATGCAAGGGGGAATACGTTGGACCGTAGCAAGCGAGCGTCGGGGGCGTTAAGCGCGTCGGTTTGCGTCGTCACGCCCTTCCTTCGGTTAAACCACCCCTAACCCCTTCTTTAAAAAGGCGGGGCGGGGGTGGTTAACTGTCACTGTTATCCATGGCAATGGTAAAACGTTGCGGGGGATTTTTGGTTGTGCTAGACTTTAGAATTAGATAGATTCGATTGACCAAAACTGCAACCCCTAATTCTTAAAGGTAAACCACTATGAGTCAAGTGACTATAGACACGTATATTAAACAAGGGCAATTACATCTTGATAATCTCCCATTTCCAGATGACACGAAAGTAAAAGTAGTAGTGATTCCTAAGATAGACCTTGACTTTGAAAAACAATGGTTTACTTACATCCAAACTCTCACTCAGGCCAGTGATGGCAATTGGTCTGAAGACGTTATTCAAGAGAGGCATCCGCTATGAATTGGTTTATGGACACCAGTGCGTTAGTAAAACTCTATCATTGGGAACTAGGAACTGATAACCTAATCCAGAGTTTATCTCGTCATCCAAAGGATTTAGTCATCACCCTCACCGACTTGTCCAGGGTCGAGTGTCATTCGACTTTAATGAAACGAGTGAGGATTGGCAAACTGTCCAAGACTGAAGCAAAGCAAGCCGCCACCTGGTTTGAACAACAGTTGCAGAGATTTCGAGTCGTAATGGTTGATAAGGTTGCCAAAGAGTTTGCCATTCGCTTGTTACATCAACTCGCACCTCAAAGCCCGCGTAGGTTGGACTGAGCGAAGCGAAGTCCAACAACCCGTAGGCATCAATGTTGGACTTCGCTTCGCTCAGTCCAACCTACATTAGCTTTTAAGCCCGTAAGGAATGGCGAGCTGGGAGGCTTGCCCGTGGTGGTCTGAATCAGGATTTGCAGAATTTTAGAATTTTCAGAATGGGATGTGGTTTTCATTCTGCAATTCGGTAAATTCTGATTCAGACCACCCAGTACACCATTTAAACCTTTTGAGACTTCGTAACGCGAGGGAAACGATGAAGTCGGTGTTCTCTAAACTTCGAAGTTTTCCCTTGCCACTCCTGACTGACGAATAATAGATTGCAAAGTGCCAATCCTCAATTCGGCATGGTCTGGAACCGGGACGGTGAGAGTTGAGTGACCTACCAATTTTTGCATAACGATATGACTACCACGCCGCCTTACTTCTACAAAACCGGCCTCTGCCAACAGTTTACAAACAGCCCGTCCAGATAATACTCTTAATTTACCCAACATCCACCTCCAAACGAGTGATAAACAACTCCTGACGAAAACGTTGCTGAATTTCCGAGGGACTGGCGCACTCAAAAAACAACTGGGTGGCCTCTTGCAAATTTTGACGCGCTTCCGCCACCGTGGCACCTTGACTAGCAATATCTAATTCTGGACACCAGGCTACATATCCTTCTTCTTCGGACTCAATCAGAGCCGTTAATTGACGTGTACATTTTGATGGCCGATTCATGTGAGTTCTCCAGTTAAGAATAAATCAGGAGATTATACTACCATTGGCACAACGAACGCAAATCTGAATACCTTGAAGTTTCGGGTTCAGATGGTTTTAGGTCAGGAATTGTGCTAAAATTACTTAGTGAGCGTAGCAAGCGTCGGTTGCGTTAAGCGCGTCGGTTGGTGCCGTAACGCACCTCCTTCGGTTAAACCACCACCTAACCCATTGAAAATAGATGTGAATTAGTCTCTTGAATATGAACCTTAAAATTTGGGATTCAGATTTTTTTGCCTAAAAAGTGTTAGAATATTACCGAGACCATTTTATCAGCACACGACTCACCAACATTCTAATCATTATGTTACTTCACGAACTACAACAAAAACGCCAAGAGATTTTACAACTGGCCACCCAGTATGGTGCCAAAAATCTACGCATTTTCGGGTCCGTAGCACGCGGCGAGGCAACTCCTAAGAGTGATATAAATTTTCTCGTTGACCTGCAAAGCAGCCTCCTAACCCGAATCGCCTTGATTCAAGACTTAGAAACTTTACTCGGTACTAAAATCGATGTCGTCACGGAGACCGGTCTACACGACTCTCTCCGAACCAGCATTCTCAAAGAGGCGATTCCCTTATGAAAGAGGAACAGTTTTATCTCATTCATATTGTCCAAGGTATTGAGAAAATTGAACAATATACTCAAACTGGAAAGTCAACTTTTCTAACCGATACTAAAACCCAAGATGCCGTCATTCGTAACTTTGAAATTATTGGTGAAGCGATTAAACGTTTATCTGCGGAAACCCGACAACGTGCGGCTGAATTTCCTTGGAAACGTTGGGCAGGCTTCCGTGAGGTCCTGATTCATCAATATGACGGCATTGACCCTGTGGAGGTTTGGCTGACGGTGGAAAAAGATTTGCCCACCTTGAAAGTAGCGGTTGCGAATTTATTATCAACTTTACCCCGGATTGCCGAATGATACAGCCAGATAACGCTTAGGGGGACGTTGAGCGTGTCGGTTGGCACCGTAACGCACCTCCTTCGGTTAAACCACCCCTAACTCCTTTTTTTAAAAGGATGGGAATTAATCTCTAGCCTCTTTACTCCCCTCCTTGACTCCGGAGGGGCTGGGGGTGGTATCAAAACGTTGCGGGGAATTTTTGGTTGTGCTAGACTCTAAAACCCATTTTGCTTAAGAAATTCACCATGACACTTACCTTAACCATACCTGACAATGTTCTTGTCGTTCTCAAAACCCCGCGCCATCGTTTGCAGGAACAACTGACTCAAGAATTGGCTTTTACCTTATATGAACGTGGATTAGCTTCCCTGGGCGTGGCACGTCGTTATTCAGGTCTAAATAAGTGGGCCTTTCTGGAAGGTCTCGCTCAACATGGAATTAAACGACATTATGACACTGACGAATTGAACGAGGACTTAGCCTATGCCCATCACGGTGAGTGAGTAACTCAACCCCGCTCATTCATCTGGCTAAAATTGGGCGACTACACCACCTACCAGAGTTATTTGGTACCCTCTTAATTCCGCAGGCCGTCTATACCGAATGTGTCCTCGACGGACGCGGTTATGAAGAATCCACTCGAATTGCACAAGCCAATTGGTTGCAAGTGGTACCCGTGGTCAATCAAACTTTGTTAACTTTACTGAATAGCGAATTGGATAAAGGCGAGGCTGAAGCAATTGTATTGGCCTTAGAACAATCAGCGGATAGATTGCTGTTGGACGATGCGGAAGGTAGAAATAAAGCCCGTCTTTACGGCTTATCATATACTGGTACACAGGGGATTTTATTACGTGCTCAAAAACTCAATAAGTTAAATGCCTCATTTCGGGCGACGCTGGATGCTTTACAAGCCAGTGGCTTTTGGTTAGATAAACACTTGTATCAAAGGCTCATTCAGGAAGCCGGGGAATATAGCAAGCGTGGGGAGCGTTAGGCGCGTCGGTTGGCGCCGTAACACACCTCATTCGGTTATCCCACCCCTAACCCCTTCTTGAAACAGAAGGGGCGGGGGTGGTTAACTTTCACTTTTATCCATAGCAATAGTAAAATGTTGCAGGGGATTTTTGGTTGTGCTAGACTTATCATTAACCAAAAAATTTTACTTGATAGCGAGAACCGAACATGCTAAATCAACTCACGATTACCTATCCTCAAACACTCCCTGACTTCTTACAGGTTTCACGAAATCGTTTTGAACAAGAAGCGAAATTGGCGATGGTAGTCAAACTCTTTGAAATGAAGAGATTATCTTCAGGAATGGCGGCTCAGTGGGTCGGAATGGACCGTGTGACTTTCTTGTTATCGCTACACCATTTTGGTGTACCTAACCCCTTCTTGGAAAGGAGGGGAATTAATCTCAGCTCTCTTTACTCCCCTCCTTGACCCCGGAGGGGCAGGGGGTGGTATCAAAACGTTGCTGGGGATTTTTGTTGGTGCTAGATCCACCTGAATTTCATCGATACCTTTAAAACCAATTGGATGGGTGTGCCTAGTTAGGCGTTAAGTGATGGGGTGAGATTCCCCCTCCATTGAGTGTAGATGGAGTCCTTACTGTCAGACCTCTGAAGTTCTAACAAACTATTAGGGTGTATAGCGACAGGACCAATGCGGAAAGGGTGGTCTTTCAGAATCTTTACTCAAACGTCGAAAATGGTTTAACCCACCGAAAGGTAGCGAAACTATCCAACGACTGGGTAACCCCTGAAAACCCTTGGAACCTTTGTCACGCTTAACCATTGAAAGTTCTCGATGGTAAGTTTGTGGGACGTTTGAGGAAAACTCGACACCTTTCTAGTCTGATGCGGTGGTGAAGTATTTTCAGGAGAGGGGCGGTGAGGGTAGTCAGAATCAGAATTTTAGAATTAAACGACATGGTTTATTCGGTAGTGATGCAATCTGGGTGATATGTTTACCCTCTCTCCCGACCCCTCTCCCAGGAGGAGAGGGGTGAAAACCACGGGTACCGCCGTTCTCCCCACGCCTGTAGGGGGAGGGGCTGGGGGGGAAGTGTCTATCACATAAATTTGTACTTTATCCACTGGAGTGCAATAAGAATTATTGCCCCCTGCGTTGCGCAGCAACGGCGCAATAATTCTTATTGTGCTCCAGAGGCGCAATAATTCAGAGGCGCAATAATTCTTATTGCACTCCAGAGGAAATAGTACAGGTTTGAATGATTTAAACTTGACAGATCTTTAAAATCTGTCAGTATTAAAACAGAGAACTCTCATGACTTACAAAACGCTTAGACTCAACCTTGACGAACGTATCTATCCACAATTCATAGCCTTTTTGCGACTCTTGCCTAACTAGGCACACACCCACCCTACATGGACTAAATTTCTCGTCAAAATCAAGAAAATTTACACTCTTGACAAAACTTCGCTTTGAACTCCTGGTTGCCGTTGTCCCACTAACAATGTATAGGCCGTTGGTATCACAAATAAGGTTAAGAACGTTCCTAACAGCAACCCGCCGACGATGACCCAACCTATCGGTTGCCGACTTTCGGCCCCAGCACCGACTGAAGTGGCTAATGGAAGCGTACCTAATACCATGGCGCCGGTCGTCATTAGAATCGGACGAAGTCGTAACGTGGCCGCTTCCACAATCGCTTCACGTAAGGCTAAACCGCGTTCTTGCAATTGATTGGCAAATTCTACAATCAAAATGCCGTGTTTGGTAATTAAACCGACTAGCATAACCAGTCCAATTTGGCTATAGACGTTTAACGTCCCGCCTGTATAATACAAGGCAAACAGTGCGCCTGTCATGGCCAAGGGGACGGTGAACATGATGACAAAAGGACTGATAAAACTTTCAAATTGGGCCGCTAAGACGAGGTAAATGAAGATCAACGCCAATATAAACGTTGTCAACAGCGTTTGACTGGATTCTCTAAATTCACGGGATTGCCCATCTAAGCTGGTTTGCGCATTCTTTTCCAGTACCGATTGGGCAGTCTTATCCATGAAGTCTAACACTTGTCCTAATGTGAAACCTGGCGTGATATTGGCACTGAGAATGGTGGCCCGTAATTTGTTAAACCGATTCAGTTCCTTCGGGGCCACGGTCTCCTTGATGCGAACCAAATTGGACAGTTGAACCAGTTGCCCCTGCTTCCCGCGCACAAAAATGGAAGTCAAGTCAGCAGGTTTGGTACGGTCCTTGTCTTTCAGTTTGACAATCACATCGTATTGCTTCCCTTCTTGTTTAAATCGTGTCACTTGACGTCCTCCTAATAACGTTTCCAAGGTGCGTCCAATGTCCTCGACACCGGCGCCAACATCAGCCACTTTGTCACGGTCTAGGGAGACTTCCAACTGGGGTTTATTCAGTTTCAAATCACTGTCAGGATTGGCCAAGCCGGGGTATTCACGCATCTTCGCTAACATCTTGTCCACCATGCGTTGCAAACTTTGGTAAGAGTCTCCTTGTATCACAAATTGCACTGGTTGACTGCGAAAACTTTGACCTAATGACGGGGGATTGATGACAAAAGCTAAGACGCCCGCTAGTCCCCTCAATTGGGGTCCCAGGGTCTCGGCTATCTCTTGTTGAGACCGTTGCCGTTGTTCCCAAGGTTTGAGTCTAACAAACGAGAGGGCAGAGTTAACCGGATTAGGTTTTTCTAAACCAGGGGCTATGACCATAAAGTAGTTAGCCACTTCTGGAATTTGGGCATACATAGCTTCAATTTGACGGGCATAGCGGTCAGTGTAAGCCAGCGTAGAACCTTCTGGTGCGCTAATGATGCCGACCACATTGCCGCGGTCTTCTAATGGTGCCAATTCCGATTTGAGGAGAGGCAGTTGCGCCCCCTCACTGACTCGTTGCACGGACTGCACCAGGTAATTTTCCCAGACGGGTGGGAGAAGTCCTTGGGGAATGAGAAAGGCGGCACCGGTGGCGGCAGTGGCTAAAAAAATGAGGACGATGAACCAACGTACTTGCAAGGTGCCACGGAGAATCCAGCGATAGGAGTTGTTCATCAATTGAAAGAATTTCTCAGTGAGGTTGTAAAAAAATCCGTGTTTCTCATGGTCACGCAAGATTTTGGAACACATCATGGGCGTCAGAGTCAATGCCACGAAGCCTGAGACGAGAACGGCAAAGGAGACAGTTAAAGCAAATTCTACGAAGAGGCGCCCGGTCTTGCCAGTCATAAACGTCAAGGGGACAAAGACGGCGGCTAGAGTGACGGTCATCGCTATCACCGCAAACGCAATTTCTTTGCTTCCCATCAAAGCGGCTTGCAAAGGAGGGTAACCTTCTTCCAAATGGCGGTGAATGTTTTCCAACATCACAATTGCATCGTCCACGACGAGACCGATGGCTAACACTAACCCCAATAGCGTCAAGATGTTAATTGTAAATCCGAAGGCATTCACAAAGATAAACGCCCCGATGAGAGAAACGGGAATAGTGACAAAGGGAATAAAGGTGCCACGGATTGAACGGAGGAATATAAAGATGATGAGGATAACCAAACCGAAGGCTTCTGCCATCGTTTGATACACCGCTTCAATCGATTTTTCCACAAATACCGCAGTGTCAAATACCACAGATAATTCCATGCCTGGGAGAAGCGTGATTTTGGGTATTTGGGCGCGTACTGCTTGGGCCACGGATAAAGTGTTAGCGGTGGATTGTTTGACCACACCTAAGCCTACGGCGGGATCACCATTAGCGCGGACGATATTGCGTTCATCCTCTGGCCCCACTTTGGCTTCCCCGACATCTTGCAAGCGCACGGGGTAGCCATTGATTTCCTTGATAATCAATTTGTTAAACTGGTCTGGGGTGCGTAAATCGGTGACGGTGAGGACTGTAAATTCACGTTGTTGACTCTCAATGCGACCTGCGGGAACTTCCACATTTTGACGCCGCAGTGCCTCTTCCACTTCTTGCGGGGTGAGACGATAGGCCGCTAATCGGTCACGGTCTAACCAAATACGCATGGCATAACGACGTTCGCCTCCAATGATGACACTGGCCACACCCGTCAACACTTGAAAACGGGGGATGATGAAACGGTCCGCGTAATCGGTGATTTGTAAAGGATCATGGCGATCACTGGATAATCTCATCCATAAAATGGCTTGGGCATCGGCTTCTACTTTGGCTACCACGGGGTCTTTGGCTTCTTCGGGGAGGCGGGAACGTACACGGGCCACCCGGTCGCGCACGTCATTGGCCGCGTCTTCGGGGTCTCGTTCAATGACAAATTCAATCGAGATTTGGCTGACTTGTTCACGACTCACGGACTTCATTGTTTTGATGCCTTCCACCCCAGAAAGAGAATCTTCTAAGGGTTGGGTGATTTGGCTTTCAATGACTTCCGCACTGGCGCCGGGATAGACGGTGCGCACGGAGACCATCGGTTGATCAATTTTGGGATACTCTCGCACGGAGAGGCGTTGGAAGGACATGATACCAACTAGGATAATCATCAAACTCATCACGGTCGCCAGGACCGGGCGGTGAATGGAAAGGTCGGAAAGAGTCATGGGGGTTAATAATTCAATGAATAATGAATAGTGGGTAATGGAAAAAACCAATCGAAGCCGGACTAGAGGCTTCAGGCGGTAACAGGGGCACGTCAATCGTTTAAAGTGGGTAGTCTCGTCTGGAAATAATGGGGTGTCAATGGTTATGAGGTGAAGTTTTTGTAAATTTGTACCCCTCCGCTGGAACGCAATCAGAATTATTGCGCTACGCGGGCGCACCACGCAATAATTCTGATTGCGCTCCAGTGGGAATTGTACAGATTTGACGGAGTCCAAAACATGTTTTGGACTCCCTTTCACTGTCCTCCAATTTTTTCAAGGCACAAAAGTCACCGTTCACTCCTTCGGCGTAAATAACAACGGAGGCAAAATCGTATAAGCAATTCCCACTATCCCAAAAATTTGCAACGCTTTGGCAACCACACTATTCGGATCCCACAGGGTCGCCGCTAGGGCAAATAACAGCGCCACTAATAATATCAGCAGATGTTTCTGAACAGTGGGATTCTTAAACCGTTGCCAAAACCCCCGCCGTTCCTCCAACGTCCGCCACCGATACCCCGGTATCTGCTTCCCTTCCAACAATTGGCGCAGAGAGTTAAAAGCGGCTTGGCATACATCCAAATCATCATCATGTAACCTCTGTTGAAGAACGATTAACACTTCCGTCCAGAGTTCCTGGTCCTCCAGTTTTTTTAATTGTCCTAAACTCTCTGTTGCTTCCATACATACCGACTTGTTCTTGTCCTGCAACGCTTGGACCTGCACAGCGACGACTTCCTGACTGATTTGGCCTAAACGAATTAGACTGGTGGCGGCGGCCCTGCATACCACTAAGTCATCATCTTGTAACGCTTTGACTAATTCATTGGTTTGACCTAAGCGACCTAAACTGTCTGCCGCGGCTTTGCAGACGGTTTCCTCATCGTCTTGTAATGCTTTGACCAAAGCGGTGACGACCTCTGGACTGGCTTGACCAAAGCCACCTAAACTATTCGCGGCCCGCCAGCGCACCGACGAGTCGTCGTCCTGCAAGGCCTTCAACAACGCGGTGACGACCTCTGGACGGGCTTGACCAAGGCCACTTAAACTCGCCGCGGCGGCCTGCCAGCGCACCGACGAGTCGTCGTCCTGCAAGGCCTTCAACAACGCGGTGACGACCTCTGGACGGGCTTGACCAAGGCCACCTAAACTCGCCGCGGCCCACCAGCGCACCGACCAGTCGTCGTCCTGCAAGGCCTTCAACAACGCGGTGACGACCTCTGGACGGGCTTGACCAAGGCCACCTAAACTCGCCGCGGCCCGCCAGCGCACCAACGAGTCGTCGTCCTGCAAGGCCTTCAACAACGCGGTGACGACCTCTGGACGGGCTTGACCAAGGTCACCTAAACTCTCCGCGGCCGGCCTGCGCACCTCCGAGTCGTCGTCCTGCAAGGCTTTCAACAACGCGGTGACGACCTCTGGACCGGCTTGGCCAAGGCGACCTAAACCGTCCGTGGCCTGCCTGCGCACCCACCCCCGTTTATCTAACAACTCTTTGACGAGGATACCGGCCACCTCTTCACGAGGCAAAGCATATTTGGCCAACGTGTCCAACACGAAAGAGCGTTGTGCCCAATAGAAGGAATTATACTGCCATTGAGACACACGCCTCACCGCAAAATCAGACAATGCTTTGGCCAAGGTCGGTGTTCTCCCCGCCGGTGCGCAATCCGCATACCCTTGGGCGACTAACTCGAACTCTCGTAATGTTAGCCAAGCCAATCGTTGTTGCCATTGCAGACGAGGTAGCCAAGTGCCTAAATCTAACCACAATGACAGTTTTAACAGTAACTTTGCAGTCCGTTCTTGCCAAGAAGGTTTATACATATCAAGCCAACGCCTCCACCATCCTGTATGTGGTGGCAATAACCACCGACTCGGCTTCTTATAAGCCTCCTGTAAAATCGTCAACAACAACCGCGTAGCTTTCTCCGCCGTATCTCCCCCTGACCCCAAATGCCCAATCACCAACAAATGCACCTCCCGCCACCATTCCTCATGCAAATGCGTCATCACCAGGTCAATACAAACCTCCTCCGCTTGCTTGGCAATATAACGGGCCGCCAGATATTCTTGAAACGTCCGATGCGTAAATTCCAACGTGCCATCTCCACGACCTTGCAACAAACCACTCCGGTCTCGAATGGCAGCAATAAACTCCCGTGCCTCTTGTTCAATAGGCTTGCCACCGCTTAACCCACTCCGTTTCCGCAACTCCTCCAATGACTTGGCCAACTCTGTCACCACCTCCTCTTCCTTAACCGCCAACCGCCCGTAATTCCCTTCATGGAACCAATACGCCACGGGCATTAACAACTCCAATTTCGTCTGCCAATCAAATCCCCCAATCAACCCCGACTCCCGAATCGCCTTATTGCGTTCCCAAGTATCTAATAAGGCTTCACAACATTTCCAATACAACTCCACCCGCCGATTTGGTAACACCCGGTTATTACGATAAATAATCGCAATGATAGTACACAACAACGGATTCTGCGCCAACTCCTTGACTCCCGAATTGGCTTGGATAGCTTCAATCAACTGCTGGGCTTCTGCTTGACTCTCCGACGTCTCCCCATACGCGGTGGCATACCAATGTCGAATAAACAACGCCACCTCCTCCTCACTAAAAGGATGCACCTCGGTCTGTTGAAACCCTGCCCCCACCGCAACCCCTTGAAAACCATGAAACCGACTGGTAAGCAGACATTGAACTTTCTCATACTGCGGATTTTGACTAAAGACTTCCACTGCCTCTAACAACCGCCGCCGGGCTTCCAAATCCGCTATCTCATCCAAACCATCCAATAACAATAAACAGGGCTGTTGTTGCAACGTCTGTCGCAACGTCTGTCGCATCCTGTCTGCGGCGTTCTCCTCAGTAAAGCGACGATCCTCACTAATGCGCTGACAAATCTCCTCCGCCAAATCAAACACCCCAGGCGATTTTATCCACTCTTGGGCGCGATTGACAAACCGCCGCAATTCCAATAAAATGGGCACTTTCCCCTCCACAAACGCTTCCCCCAATCGGTCTGGTTGCGCCTGCTGTTGCTGGGCAAAGGTCGTAGCCAACCACTTCAATAAAGTCGTTTTCCCACTCCCCGGCGCCCCTAAAATCACCAAATGCCGATACCGTTGCAAAGCCGTCGCAATAGAAATAGGCACGGGTGGCGGTGGCTTAACAACTTCCCGTTGTTGCAACCACCGCATTTTCTCCTCCCACTCCTCCTCCCCATCAGCAGGTTGCGGAAAATGACGTTGCCTAGAAAACTCGCCTCTCTCCAGAGAAACAGGTGGGGTTGGCACCACCACATTGAGTTTCACAAAGACTTTATCCAAGGGAAGGTCTTTAACCCCAGCATCCCGTTCTGGAAGGGCGGTTAAAGAAAGACGATTATAATGATGGATAATGTGGTCACGATAACGTTGTTCCATAGTCAATTCGGGATTCATAAAAAGTTCTTCTCTGTAAAAATTTCTTGTTCATTTACCGATTCGGTATATTTAAATTTTAGGTAGTGATGCAATGTGGGTGATAAAAAATATTGCCCTACCGTCATATTCGGTAGAGACCTCCGAGGTCTTCAAGACCTCGGAGGTCTAGGGGCATCACCCACATTGCATCACTACCAAATTTTATCAAAATGTGACTGGCCCGGCTATGCCAAGTACGGTAGTGATGCAATCTGGGTGAAATATCGTGCGGTTTCTCTTAGGTCTTGAACTGTGATTGAAATGATTAAATGAGGACTCTGAAAGAAGGCTTGACTAATCAGAGTTCAGACCGTGAACCCACACTGCATCACCACCTAACATTGTACATATTCGCTGGAACGCAATCAAAGTTATTGCGTGGTGTGCCGACAAAGCAACCTGATTACGCCTCATCATAAAACAGACAAGTTTGGGGGAGAATATCTCTACTCCCCCTATCACCCGCCGTGCCTCCCCCCTATCTCCCCCCTTGCCTCTCCCCCTAAATCTGAAACCCCATCTGCCGCCACGCTTCATAAATAACCACGGCCACTGCATTAGACAAGTTGAGACTCCGATTACCAGGAATCATGGGAATCCTAAGAATACGTTCCGATGCAAATTCTTCTAACAACGAAGCAGGCAGTCCACGAGTTTCTGGTCCAAACAAAAAACCATCCCCAGGCTGATAAGAAGGGTCAGTATAGCTATATTTTCCCTTGGTAGAACAGGCAAACAGACGCGGTGGTTGAATTTTCTCTAAACAAGCCGTGAGAGTCTGGTACTCCTGCACACTGGCCCATTCATGGTAATCCAATCCCGCCCGTTTCAGTTTTTTGTCATCTAAGGTAAATCCCAGCGGGTGAATGAGATGCAATTGAACATTGGTATTGGCGCAGAGGCGTATAATATTGCCCGTGTTGGGGGGTATTTCTGGTTGATAAAGGATGCAATGAAACATGTTAGTTTTGGGTATGTGACAATATCTGTGACAATAATGGCAGTAATAGTTTGACATCAACCAAAATTATATAGTAATATTCCTCATCACTTGTACCCCCCCTGCCCCCCGTACACGGGGGGAGTGACTCCCCCCCGCGTGCGGGGGGGCTGGGGGGGGTACAAGTGAGAAGGAATACTACTATATTATACTATGGACACCATAAAACGATAATGATAATATCTATCATGTTGTTTAAAACCATGAACTTCTGAGTCCCTACTTATGTATTACGATCATTTCGGCCTCTCCTACCCCCCCTTTAAAATCACGCCTGACCCCCAGTTATTCTATGCTGGAGGCAATCGAGGGTTGGTGCTAGAGGCGTTGATTTATGCGATTGCAAGTGGTGAGGGGATTATCAAGGTGGTAGGTGAAGTGGGTAGTGGGAAGACTATGTTATGTCGTATGCTGGAGGAAAAATTGCCGAAGCATATAGAAATTGTCTATCTTGCTAATCCGCGCTTACCTCCCGAAATGGTGTTACATGCCATTGCCTTGGAATTGCATTTGCCCGTGACTCCCGCTAGTAATCGGTTGCAGGTGTTGCACGATTTACATTTGAAATTGTTAGATAAACATTCTCATCATCAACAAGTTGTTATTTTTATTGAAGAAGCCCAAGGGATGCCGTTGGAGACGTTGGAGGAGATTCGTTTATTGAGTAATTTGGAGACGTCTCGTCATAAGTTGTTGCAAATGGTGTTATTTGGGCAACCTGAGTTAGATACCAATTTGTCCTTCCCTCATATTCGGCAATTGAAGGAACGTATTACGCATAGTTTTTACTTATCTGCATTGACTCGTGCGAATATAGAGGAGTATTTGAATTTTCGGATGCGCACCGTAGGTTATCGGGGGCCACCGGTCTTTTCATCAGGGGCAGTGCGCAGTTTGACAAAGTTTTCTAAAGGTTTGATGCGACGCATTAACATTTTGGCGGATAAAGCCTTGTTAGCTGCATTTGCCCAAAATACTCATTTGGTGTTACCCAAACATGTGCAATTAGCAGCGCGTGATAGTGGTTTTCTTAGCGGTATGAGGTTAGCTTGGTTATCTGGTGGGCTGGGAATGGTCAGCGTATTGATGTTAGGATTCTGGTGGACACCTGCTTCGCAAATAGTGTGGGAGTGGTTGGATCGTGTTCAGTTTTCTTTCCCCAGTCTTTCCGCGCCAGCAGAGGGCGTTCCTGCTTCTTTCATAGGTGAACAGGAAACGGAGACGGTAGCCTCTGGTTCACTATTACAGGCCCGTTTGCAAGCTACCGGGGGGTGGTTGACAAAGGCCGATGGACAGAATTATAGTATTCAACTGATGCAAACCGATGATAATCTGGAAGGGTTAGAGAAGTGGTTGCGCAAGCCTGAAATACAGGCGTTATTAGAGGAATTGTATGTGTACCGGGAATCTGTGAAGGGGCAGGTTAAATGGGGAGTGGTGTATGGTGAGTTTGTGGATGTTCAAAGTGCAAATGCCGCGATAGCTAACTTGCCAGAGGTGTTGCAGAAGAATAGGCCTTATTTGAGAAGAATTGGGAGTATTGGGAGTGGGAAGTGAATAAGGGGGGCTTCAATGTTATTGAAGTTAAGAGATAAAATCCACCGAAATGAATCGATAGGTGGACTGGAGGCTTTAGCCGGTGGGCACAGAACAGAATTGAAATCACAGGGGCCTCCCCTCCGGCTGAAGCCTCTAGTCCAACTTTGTTGGTTTTATTATTTGTTATTCGTTGTCTATTCTTTTTTTATTTTTCTATCTATCTATGTCCGAAAATCGAATTGAGAAATTTCAAAAAGATCGCGAGCATCTTAATGAGGTCGTGATGAAGTATGCCGGCTTGTCTATCAAGCGGTTTTATAATTTGGATACGCAGGTTTATAAAGACGGGGCGTTGCCAGCCAAAATCAAGGAGATGTTGGGATTGGTGGCGTCGTTGGTGTTGCGGTGTGATGATTGTATCACGTATCATATTATCCGCTGTCATGAAGAGGGGGTGAGTGACGCGGAACTGGAGGAGGTGTTGTCAGTGGGTCTCATTGTGGGTGGGTCAATTACGATTCCTCATTTGAGACGGGCGTTGGCGGGGTGGGAGGAGATAGTGGATAACGGATAGTGGATAGTGAATCAAGGTGGACTAGAGGCTTTAGCCGGTGACGTGCCGCGTTTTCCGGCTGAAGCCTCTACTCCACCAAAATTTTCCGCTATCCGTTATCCACTATCCACTAAAACCACTATTCCAAACACAGTTATGTCATATCAATTCACTTCTGCAATTTTAGGATTATCCATCGCCAGTACCATTTTCTGGTTGATTCGTCGCGACTTGTTACATTCTCGTCATGCCTTATGGTGGCTGTTGGTAGCCGTACTGGTTGTCATCCTTGGGATGTTTCCGAAAATTATTGACAAACTGGCGGTTCTGTTGGGTGTCAATTATCCACCTACTTTGTTATTTAGTTTAGGGATGGGAATGATTTTGTTAAAAGTTTTGAGTGTCGATTTACATCAGTCTCAACAGGAGAGAAAAATTCGTCGTTTAGCTCAAAAATTGGCGATATTGGAGGGGGAAATGAAGGGGGAGACGATGGTTCGCAAGGAATAATTCATTAAACCTTGCGCAAAAGTGTCAAAAGAAACTGAGTTTCTGAAGGCTACGCTTCGGACTCCTGGTATTCATTTTATGACTTCATCTGTATCCAAAATGACGATCCATGTGTATCAATCATATCGCCCAACTGAGGTTGGTTACTGAAACCGTCCTGGATTTTGGACAGTAAATCGATCTTGCGATTTCCATTTAACCGATTGTCTTGCCAAAGGGGAGACATGATTTCCCGCAAGTTCTCGTCCAAACTGATGAACGCATTGGGTAACATGACCTCAAATTTTTGACCTTCGGCTAACAGGTAAGCGGCTAACAAATACTGTTCCGAATAATACTTCCCTTCCCATTGTGGCGGGTAATCTAGTGGCCAGGCGATGTCATGGAATTCTACCCAGACACCAGATTGAAGACGTGGTAAAATTTCTAAAAAGATGACCGTGACATCGGAGTTCATAAAGACGCGATGACTACTGTCCACAAAGAGAATATCGCCCGCTTCTAGTTCTTCAAATAAACGTAAGTTCACCTCCTCCAGAGGTTGTTGAATCAAGGTATCACAAATGGCTTCCACTCCTGACATTGGGTAAGGATCAATGGCCAAAATACGAGTGTCTAAACCATGATCAAGAATCGCCCGTTTGGCAAATTTGGTCGAGTTACCTACTCCGATTTCCATATATCGCTTCGGTTTTTGAATGGCAACAAATCCATATAAAGCTACAGCATCTAGCCCAGGCAAACTGCCGTTTATCCAGGCAGGTTGATTGATTCCAGAAGTGGAAGGATATTTGGGAATGGCGGTAAAATAGGTTTGATAGGACAAGAATGCTTGCAGATGTTGTTCATACACGGTCCTATTTTTATTCAGAATGTGGTATAGTTGCGGATGCACTGGCTTGCCCCAACCATAACGGGGGGTGGGGTGTATGGGATAATCTAAAGAAATGGGATAAGTGGTTGTCATGTTGAATGATGGATGATGAAAAGACACAGACCACATTATCTATTATTCATTGTCCATTGTCCATTGCATGAAAGCCACTGGAGTACGGGCAAAAAAAAAGGCGTGATGTCTGTCACGCCGAATTACCACCAAAGGAGGATGATGGAGGAGATTGAAATCGTTGATAGTTTATATTTTCGTTGTTTTTTTAGTTTTATCGTGTATAATGTAAAATATTTGTTGCATAGCAACAACACTATCAAATAGCTTTCCTAATCCGCAAAGGTTTAGGAAAGCTAATAATATATCCAATATTCTTGTCCTTCAGCAAGGTAAAGAAAGGGGCGTGGATTTAGAAAGAACACGCCACGCCCAAAGTGGTCACCAAAGGAGGATTAAAATCGGTTAATACCTTGTCAATCAATCACTTAATTTTATAGTACAGTGAGATTGATGTTAGCACCAGAGTTTTTATTTCATTTGTGCAGTGCAACATAATATAGTGGCAGTTATCATTTTTATCAATAGCACGTTTAAAAAAAATTTTAAAAATTTTTCAGCGGTTCAGGAATATTGATATTTTACATAGAGTTAGATAATCTCTACGCGCCTGACGCGGGGGCAGATATGGCAGAGTAATTCATATAGAGTTAGATAATCTCTACGCGCCTGACGCGGGGGCAGACATGGCAGAGTAATTCATAAGGAATAGTCCCAGCCCAAGTGGCGATTTCTTCAATAGGTAAATCTTTTCCCCATAAAATGACGGGGTCACCAATACGTGCCTCTGGTTGAGTGCGCAAGTCAACGGTTATCATGTCCATAGACACGCGACCAATGAGGGGGACTCGTTGGCCGTTGACTAACACCGGGGTGCCAGCGGGGGCATGGCGCGGGTAGCCGTCGGCATAGCCCATTGCAACCACACCCACAGGCATGTTTTCGGGGCAACACCAGGTGGCACCGTAGCCAATGGTTTCTCCTGGTGAATAATGTTTAACACTGATAAGGGCCGATTTAAGTTGCATAACAGGTTGCAAGCCTTCCTCTATGCCTGTGCGACCGGAGAAGGGGGAGACGCCATATAACATGATGCCTGGGCGTACCCAATGACCATGCGTTTGTGACCAGCCGATGATGCCAGCGGAGTTGGCCAAAGAAGTTTCAATCTTGAGAGACTTGGCTAAAGTGAAGAAACGTTCTGTTTGTTGTAGCGTTTTGGGGTCTTGATAATCATCGGCGCAGGCCAGGTGACTCATTAGACGAATGATGGCTTGACCTATGACGGGGTGACTGCGAAGTTTGGAGTAAATTGTTTGAACCTCTTCTGGAGAAAAACCTAAACGGTGCATACCAGTGTCAACTTTTAGCCAGAGATCGATAGGTTTAGGTAGAGTCGCTTTGAGAAGTTGTTCAATTTGAAAAGGTGTATGGAGGACAATTTGTAAATGATGTTCAACAATGAAGGGCAGTTCGTCGGGGTGGAAGAATCCTTCTAACAAAATGATAGGTTTTTGAATACCTGCTTCTCTTAATTTAACCGCTTCATCAAGGCAGGAGACAGCAAAGGCATCGACACAAGATTCAATAGCCTGGGCCACTCTGACAATGCCATGACCGTAGGCGTCAGCTTTGACGACGGCCATCAGATGTTGAGAAGAAGCATAGGTTCGAATCTGTTGAATATTTGCACGTAAAGCAGTTAGGTCAATGATAGCTTGGGAGGGACGCATGGGTTTAGTGGATAGTGGAATGGAAAATGGATTCAATGGAATTTGGAGTCCGGAATTTATTCCGTTTCAAGGGGCGGAATAAATTCCGTACAATGGAATTTGGAGTCCGGAATTTATTCCGTTTCAAGGGGCGGAATAAATTCCGGACTCCAACGGCGGCGGAATAAATTCCGGACTCCAACGGCGGCGGAATAAATTCCGGACTCCAACGGCAGCGGAATAAATTCCGGACTCCAAGGGCAAAAACAGAATGAACTATTATTCATTATTCATTGTAATACGAATCCGAAGCATAATTTTCAAATTTAGTGTATTGTCCTGCAAACGTGAGACGGACCGCACCTGTTGGTCCATTGCGTTGTTTAGCAATAATAACCTCAGCAATACCTTTGTCAGGACTGTCTTCGTTATAAACTTCATCTCGGTAAATAAACACAATTAAGTCAGCATCTTGTTCAATGGAACCGGATTCTCGGAGGTCCGACATCCGTGGACGCTTGTCGGGACGTTGTTCTAAACTACGATTGAGTTGTGATAAAGCGATAATCGGGACATTTAATTCTTTTGCCAACGATTTAAAGGAACGGGAGATTTCAGAGACTTCTGTGGCACGATTTTCTTTATTATCAGGGACTTGCATCAGTTGTAAATAGTCCACGACTATCAACCCTAATTGTCCTTGTTCTCGCGCTAACCGGCGTACTCGTACTCGTAATTCATACGGGTTGAAAGCAGGCGTTTCGTCAATAAACAACGGTGCCTCCTGAAATTTTTGGCGGGCCCTTTCTAATTTTGCCCAGTCATCATCTTCCAAATTTTTCCCAGTTCGAATTCTTTGTAAGTTGACTCTTGCCGTGGAAGAAAAGAGGCGCATCATCAGTTGTTCACTGGACATTTCCATGCTGAAGACGCCGACGGGAATTTTTTTTTCTACTGCCACATATTCGGCAATGTTCATGGCAAAGGAGGTGTTGTGAACGCATATATCATTTGCGACAAAGTTATGGGTGTCTGGAATCGTAAGGTCAAACACTTCTTTGTTGCCTTGCGGTTCAATGGCAGTGATGTGGTCCCAGCAAATGTCTTTTGTGTCAGCGGTATGACAGAGATTTGTACACTCTTGAAGAGTGTACAAATCTAACTGTGATTCGGAAAAGATGCCAATATGGTTGATAAAATTTAACAATGATTGGGGTTCTTTAATTTGAAGTTTCCAAACTGAATTATTCCGTTTCAAAGTGGCTAGAATGCCAAAACGCAATAATAGGTGTTGCACACTTTTGATGAAAACTTCGCTAGAGTGATAGTAGTCCACGCAAGAGTAGAAACTAAGTTTCTTGGTGTTAGCAAAGAGACGATTTAGAAACAATGCCAGTTGTGGACGTGCTAAAGTGAAAATAATGGGAGGAAAACTTTGGTTAGAAGAGTTTGCTATATCAATAAATTCTCTATATTTTTCGCGTTTTTCGCCAGTTTTATCATCAAATTGCATCATTGCTATCTTAAAATCTTCTTTGATAAGGGGAGGTAAATGAGTTAAGTCATTTTTTTTTAAGTAGTCTTGTCCTAACCAATAGCCTAACAGTTTCACTTCGCAGTCAGGCAACGTCGTGGTGCCAAACAAATTTAGTTGTCTAGGCACTGCAATTTTTTGACCAACTACGATTTCTGATAGGGGTTTCCAACCCGTGGGCGTGAGAAAGGGGTGCGTCAAAGTCGTCTCAATCTCTCTACCAAGCTGAGTGGTGACGCGACAGACAGGTTGTATACCACTGTTGATAAAAGCGGACGGTTGGGTGAGATGAAATTTGTCACCGGCACCTAACGTCAAGAGTTGGGCCTGTTGACGGTGACAGAGTTCTTTGATGGTGACGAGACTGCCATCAGATAAAGCAATTGTAGAGTCTCCCGTAATACATTTGCCCATAGAAGGTCGGCCCGCGACGATAATTAAATCAGACCGTTGTAAACCTGACGTCAGTTCATCAAAATCTTTAAAACCAGTGGGAATCCCGGTGACTTCACCTTCTTGGTTGGAAAGGAGGTCAATACGTTCTAAGGTAGAATAGATGAGTTCTTGAATTTTGATAAAGCCTTTGCGTTTCTGAGTACCTTGTTGTTCGGCAATTTCAAAGACGACACTTTCAGCGTTATCCAATAACTTCATGCTACTACGTCCTTGGGGATGGTATGCACTGTTGGCAATGTCTTGACCCACTTTTATCAGTTGCCGCAAGATGGAACGTTCGCGCACGATTTCAGCATACGCCACGATGTTGGCAGCGGAGGGAGTGTTTTTATAAATTTGTTCCAGGTAGGAAAGACCCCCAATGGCATCGAGTTGATTATGAATAACTAACCATTCAGAGAGAGTGATGACATCGCAGGGGCGTCCTTCTTCAGTCAGCGATTTGATAGCGCGGAAAAGAATTTGATGTTCATGACGATAGAAATCGGTTTCACTGACCAGGTCGGCAACGTTGAACCAGGCTTCATTCTCTAGCATCAAGCCACCTAGTATAGATTGTTCGGCTTCTACAGAAAAGGGTGGCGTTTTTAGAGATTGAATAGTTTGATCCGAAGAGGCGTCTGTCATAGTGGATAGTGGATAGTGGATAGCGGATAGCGGATCAGGAGTCCAAGGCGTAGCTTTGGTCTCCTGTCCTGTTTTTCCTGGATTAAGTTTCCCTTAAAACTTATTCTTCCGGAACGACTTGGATTTTGGCTATCGCTTCGACGTCGGGATGTAAATGCACTTCCACGTCATAGTTGCCGACAAAACGTAGAGGGCCATTGGGCAGGCGCACTTCTTGTCGAGTAATTTCCACGCCTGCCACGGTGACGGCGTTGGCAATGTCCACCGCGTTGACCGAACCGAAAAGTTTGCCTTCTAAACCGACTTTGCCAGCAATGACGACGGCGGGCAATTCTTTTAACTGGTTGGCCCGCGTGTGGGCATAAGCCAAAGTTTCACCTTGGGATTTTTCTAATTCGGCGCGACGTGCTTCAAACGCGGCCACATTGGTTGAGGTAGCTGGAATGGCTTTGCCTCTGGGGACCAGATAGTTACGTGCATAACCTGGTTTGACCTGAACCTTGTCGCCTAGTCCGCCTAAGTTCCTGATTTTTTCGAGGAGGATAATTTCCATAGAGATCGTGAATCCTGAATCGTGAACAGTGAATGTGAATAGTGAATGTTGTCAACACTATTCATTATTCATTATTCATTGATTCTATTGGTTGTGTGTGTCCGAGTAGGGCAATAAAGCCAGGTAACGGGCGCGTTTGATGGCCCTGGTTAGTTGCCGTTGATACAAGGACTTGGTGCCAGTAATGCGACTCGGCACGATTTTGCCCGTTTCGGTGACGTAACCTTTGAGGGTTTGAATGTCCTTGTAATCAATCTCTTTCACCTTTTCAGCGGTAAAGCGACAGTATTTTTTGCGGCGGAAGAAACGTGAAGCCGCATTTTGTGGACGGTTTTGTTGCGAGTGATGGTTTTTATTATGGTAAGGGGATGAACGGTGGTACATTAGGCAACTCCTTCTTCTGCGTAAGTTTCGTGACTAAAATCCTCAAGTTCTTCCTCATCTCCAGGGATGACGTAATCAATGTCGTCGGGGGATTTGGGTGAGGTCTCCTTCTCTTCTTTGACTTTTATCAACGGCGAGGGTTCCGTCACAGCTTCTTTACGTTTGATGATGAGGTCACGAATGACAGCATCATTGAAGCGGAATGCGCTTTGCAGTTCTTTTAGCACATCGTCAGTGCATTCAATGTTCATCAGGATGTAATGCGCCTTATGAATTTTGGCAATCGGATAAGCCAGTTGACGACGCCCCCAGTCTTCCAGGCGGTGAATGTGGCCATTTTTGCTTTCTATCATGCCACGATAGCGTTCCACCATAGCGGGGACTTGATCACTTTGGTCAGGATGGACCAAAAATACGATTTCGTAATGTCTCATAATACTCCTTACGGATTAGAGAAGCTTTATACCTTAGATTTTAAGTGTAATAAAGCAAGGAGGGTAAAATAATGATTGAATATGTGTTTTATTCAAGAGAGTAATTATAAGGGAGGTTTTCAGAAATAGCAAGTAGGGGAATCTAATAATGAATAATGAATAATGAGTAATGAATAATGTAACTCTTTCAATTTGAAATTTTTGGGGCTATAATGCCATTATCCATTGATTATCATTACCATTACATTTTATGAAATTTCATTCACTGTTTCTTTTCTTATCACTCACCTTCTCCAACCCACTTTGGGCCAATGACATTTTGGATAGTTTTTTAAAGGACTTAGGCACCTTACAGGCCAAGTTTGAACAAAAATTATATAGTGAAAAAGGGAATTTGATCGAAACCTCGCGTGGCAACATGGCTATTCAACGTCCGAATCGATTTCGGTGGGATTATCAACACCCTTTCAAACAGTTGATAGTAGCCGATGGTGACAGGGTATGGGTGTATGACGAGGATTTAAATCAAGTCACTATCAAGGATATGAAAACCGCATTGACTGGCACCCCAGCCCTGCTGTTAAGCCGTAGTGACAGCAAAATTGAACAAGATTTTTTTGTCAATCCACTCTCTGCAACCCCTGGCATGAGTCGCTTTGAGTTAATCCCAAAGGACGCCCAAGCGCAATTTCAAGGAATTTTTTTGCATTTGCAAGGAAATTTGCTACAACGTTTAGAATTGGCGGATAATCTTGGTCAAAAAACCGTGATCACGTTTAGTCAAGCGAAACGGAATGAAGTGCTTGAGGAAGGATTATTTATTTTTACGCCGCCAGCCGGGGCGGATATTGTGGAATAGTGAAATAGTGGATAGTGGATAGTGGATAGCAAAAACCCAAAATATTCTACCGAGGAGTCCCAAAACAGATTTTGGTACCCATGTCTAAAAAATGACTTCTAAACATAGTAATATTCTCCCCCAAACATGGTACCCCCCTCGCTGGAACGCAATAAGAATTATTGCGCCTTCCCAGCAGAAAGACTTCTATTCTCCCTACCTAATGCTAAAAAAAACAATTAACTCAACAATTTCAATTGTTGCCATCGCTATTTTCGGCTACCTCACCTATACACTCTGGGCCGGCTTGTCAGACACTCTTCAGGCTATGTCAAAATTAGGGATAGGAGGCATCGTGATTATACTAAGTCTCTCCCTACTCAATTATGGACTACGTTTCTCACGCTGGCAATGGTATTTAAATATAGTGAACTACCAAAATCTATCAGTGGGACGCAGTTTGCGTTACTACATCTCCGGATTTGCTTTTACCACCACGCCAGGCAAAGCCGGTGAAATGGTTCGTTCCCTCTTTTTAAAAACTCATGGCGTCACCTATCCGCAAAGTCTTTCCATGTTCTTTGTGGAACGTTTATCTGATTTATTGGTAGCCCTCCTCCTTGGTAGTCTCCTCCTGTGGCACTTTGACAAATATCAACTCTGGATAATTCTGCCCATTTTGGCCAGCCTCCTAATGCTTGTACTCATTCGACATCCCAATTGGTTCATTCACTTTCAACCGTCCTGGCAAACAAAATTGCCACCACGTTTTGCCCACTTGTTGGATCATTTATTGGAGTTGATATTACACTCCCGCACATTGTTGACCTACCGTTTTCTATTCGGTGGATTATTCCTTAGTCTTCTCGCCTGGGGCGCCGAAGGTATTAGTTTCTACTACATTTTACAAACGCTAGGCATCGACAGTACCCTCCTCTTAGCCACAGGTATTTATGCCATGAGTTTAATCATAGGGGCGTTGTCTTTTTTACCAGGCGGTTTAGGAGGCACCGAAGCAGCCATGTTGATTATGTTAACCGCCTTGGGTGCCTCACATCAAGACGCTTTGGCAGCCACATTGATTTGTCGATTGGCCACGTTATGGTTTGCCGTAGCGTTGGGGGCATTGGCAATGATGGGGTTAAAAATACGGGAAGGGTGACTTATAGTAGGGTGGATTAAGCGTAGCGTATCCACCAACAAATCTTAACTAAATTGAGGAAGAACGTCATGGAAACTTGGCATGAAATACATAAAATGACTTCAAGAACCTTGATTCTCAAGTTACCAGAACAATTCTCTGGAAAAACTGTCGAGATCATTATTGCGCCTGTGGAAACCGCTTATTCCACTGACCATTATCAAGTGACTCAGACTTCAACCACTGGCATCAATGCCATTTTTGGTCAATGGCCTGGGGAGGAAACGGATGCCGAAATTGACGAACTGTTGGAACAATTGTCGTGATAATTCCCACTGACGCTTTGATTTTGTTAGATACTAACATTTTGATACATCTCCTTCGTGGCGATGCTGTAGGCCAACGTCTAGTGGCAGACTATGACTTATTCAAGCGTCCCCAACGTCCTCTCATCTCGTTTGTGACAAAAGGGGCCGGGGGTGAGGGCAACTCTATGAATATCACCCACCAGAAGTCCAAAGCACAGCTTTGGACTCAGGTCAAAATGATTCCCGGTACCAATCTCCTCTTTAAAATAACGTATAAATAAACGGCGCCACGGCTGATCCTTGCGTGAGTACAAGCAATCCGCCCAGTAACAATAGCACCAAGATAATCGGCGCCAGCCAAAATTTCTTGCGTTCCTTCAGGAATCCCCAAAGGTCTTTGATAAATTCTAACATTAGAATGGATACTCCAAATGTTTCGGTGGACGAGGTTGACAGAGATGCCGATAGCTGTTGGGAACTTCTGTGGAAGCGGCTAATGGATTGTTTCCAAAGAGACGTTTCAACCAACCTATCGGCGTCATCATGCCGTAAAAGATCATTCCTAAGACGATTCTCGTGTTAATCCAACCCAGAACGTGACCTATCACCATCCAAATATGATAGAACCATTTTAACGTGTTGGGTATAAGTAACGCCCATAGCCAGAAGACCAAAGCAACTAACCACGGCCAGCGAGGGTAGTCTAAATTAAATGCGACGGGAAATAAAATCCCAAATAAGGCGATGAACATACCGCCAGTGAGATAACCAAAATGGCGTAAACCGTTTCGGTCGAGGGGGGGAATGTCAGCGTGTATCATCCGTTATTTAGCCTCCTAATGGGTTATGATTCTATAAATTCGCAATAATGCTTATTGCGTTCCAGAGAGTAATAATTGAATTTACACCCCTCTCTCTGGAATGCAATAAGAATTATTGCAAAAAATTCTTCAATCCAATTCAAATTCCTTCTTCCAACTCTCATCCTTTTGCCACTGCGGTTGTTCCCGCTTACAAAGCAAATAATTTTCCAACACGAGATAATCCATTTCCGTTCTCATAAAACATTGATAAGCCTCCTTGGGGGTGCAAACTATCGGTTCACCGCGCACATTGAAAGAAGTATTCACCAACACCGGGCAACCTGTCAAGTTCTCAAACTGTTTCAATAACGCATAATAGCGGGGATTGGTATCTGCATGAACCGTTTGAACCCGCGCCGAATAATCCAAATGAGTGATAGCAGGTAAAGTCGAACGTGGGACCTTCAACTTCTCGATGCCAAACAACTGCTGTTGTTCTGCCGTCATCGGTAAGCGCAATTCTGGTTTTACGTCAGCTACCAATAACATATACGGACTGGGACGGTCTAACTCAAAAATATCACTGACCCGTTCACTCAACACCGCAGGCGCAAAGGGACGAAAGGATTCGCGATACTTGATTTTCAAGTTCATCACCGATTGCATTTTCGGACTCCGTGAGTCGCCTAAAATGGAACGATTCCCTAACGCCCGCGGGCCAAATTCCATCCGTCCTTGGAACCAACCAATGACGTTTTCTTGGGCTAACAACTGTGCCACTTTCTCACACAAATCGGAATCCGATAAAAGTTGATAAGGGGCCGAGACAGAATCCAGAAACGTGCGAATCTCTCCCAAATTAGCAGCAGGTCCCAGATAAGAACCGCGCATTTGATCATGGATGCCATCAGTTTCACGCGGTTTGGTCAAATATTCATGCCACACACTGAACGCCGCCCCAATGGCACCACCCGCATCCCCTGCGGCCGGTTGAATCCACAAATCTTTAAAAATGCCTTCCCGTAACACTCGTCCATTGGCAACGCAATTTAAGGCAACACCACCTGCCAGACATAAATATTCCACTGCCAATTCGTCACGAATCGTCCTTGCCAGCCGTAATACGACCTCCTCAGTGACCACTTGAATCGACCGGGCCAAATCCATTTCACGTTGCGTCAGCGGAGATTCGGGGCGACGTGGAGGACCGCCAAACAATTTGGCAAATTTATCATTGGTCATGGTCAACCCAACAGCATAGTTGAAATATCGCATATTCAAACAAAACGTGCCATCCGGTTGAACATCAATCAAATTATCCAAAATCGTCTGCACATATTTCGGTTCACCATAAGGCGCCAAACCCATCAATTTATATTCTCCAGAATTGACCTTAAATCCGGTAAAATAAGTCAATGCAGAATACAGCAAGCCTAAAGAATGCGGAAAGTTAATTTGCCAATGCGGCGTCAATTGATTCCCTTCCCCCAACCACACGGAAGTCGTCGCCCATTCTCCCACACCATCCAAACATAACACGCCGGCTTTAAAAAATGGACTGGGATAAAACGCCGAAGCGGCATGGGCTTGATGATGTTCGGTAAATAACAGAGGAGGCAGTTTTCCACCTTTCCCTGACACAGACAACAACGCTGTCAATTCTTTTTTTAAGATGGATTTGAGATACAATTTTTCCTTTAACCAAATCGGCATAGAGTGTAAAAAGGAAGTGAACCCTCTGGGCGCGTAAGTCAGATAAGTTTCCAATAAACGTTCGAATTTGACTAACGGCTTGTCATAAAATACGATATAATCGACCGTCTCTAAAGATATTTTACCTTCTTTCAAACAATATTGCACCGCATGATTGGGGAACCGGGCATCATGTTTTTTGCGCGTGAAACGTTCCTCTTGGGCAGCGGCTAAAATCTGTCCGGCACGAATTAACGCCGCGGCACTGTCGTGATAATAGGCGGAGATACCTAAAATATTCATATTTATTCAATGAGTTAAAATGGACTTTAGTTTGGTTTAAAAGTTGTCAACTTTTCGAAAGTTGATATAGTAGTCTTCCTGTTCTCTTGTACCCCCCCAGCCCCCCCGCACGCGGGGGGGTGACTCCCCCCGCGGCGTGGATGACTCCCCCCGCGTGCGGGGGGGCTGGGGGGGGTACAAGAGTGAGGGAATATTACTATAACTCTTTAAAAGATTCCTAAAATATTCTATCATGTCAAACTCTAAAGTGCCAGAAAAATTATTGTAGCCCCAGGAGTCCAAAGCGCAGCTTTGCAAAGCTACGCTTTGGACTCCTGGAAAGTTCTCGATTCATTATCCAAGGAAAATGACTATGAAAAAACATTATCTTATAACCATTTGCTACATTACACTCATTGGTAGTTTGTTGCCCATGACTACCACCATGGCTGAGACACCGCCACCCCAAATGCTGACGACAGAAGATTTGTTAGAACTTTCCCTAGAGGATTTGATGCAGGTAAAAATCCTCACCATCGCCACCGGTGTGGAACAGTCTCTTGCCAAAGCCCCCGCGGTTGCCACAGTTATTACCGCTGAAGATATTGAGGCCACTGGCGCCACCAATGTCGGAGAAGTGTTAGAAATGGTGCCAGGACTACACGTTTCCAAATATTTTATTGGCTATGAACCAATTTATACCATTCGAGGAATTTACTTGACTTATAACCCCCATGTCCTAATGTTAGTCAATGGCATTCCAACAACTCGCTTGTATCTAGGCAATCGTGGACTGGTTGGAAGTGAAATGTCGGTGAATAACATTGCCCGTATCGAAGTCATCCGCGGTCCTGGGTCGGCAATGTATGGGGCCGACGCTTTTGCAGGCATGATCAACGTCATTACCAAAAACCAGGAGGAGATTCAAGGGACTGAAGCAGGTCTGCGGTTGGGCAGTTTTGATACCCGTGATGGTTGGATTTTGCAGAGTCACAAATGGGGAGAAGTCAAGATAGCGGCGGCGTTGGAATTTCACGATACTCAAGGTCCTACTGAAATTATTCAAGCGGATATGCAAACGGCTTTGGATAAGCTATATGGGACCCACGCTTCGCTTGCGCCAGGGTCTCTGAATCTGCAACGACGGGATTTAGATGCACATCTGGACCTCTCTACAGGGAAGTGGCAGTTGCGCTTAGGTTATCAGGGACGCCGTAATGTGGAAGTGGGTACGGGTCATGCCCAGGCGTTAGACTCCACCGCCCGTTTTGCCGAAGACCGAATCAATACTGACCTCACCTACCATGATGCAACGTTCACTGAACATTGGGATGTGACCGCGCAGTTGAGTGTCTTCAATGCAGCATCTCGCCCCACTAGCAATGTCCTCTTGTATCCACCTGGCGCGTTTAAAGGCGCTTATCCAGACGGTTACATTGGTAATCCGAGTATTTCGGAACGTCATACTCGTTTCACCCTGTCAGGTTTCTATAAAGGTTTTGAGAATCATCTGTTGAGAATGGGTACGGGGTTCTTTTATGGGGACCTCTACAAAATTAAACAGGTGTCAAACTTTGGGAGAGATCCGATTACTGGCAAACCGCTTCCGCCAGGCAGTGGGTTGCTGGACCTCAGTGACACTCCCTGGGCTTTTATGTCAGAAAATACACGTCAAAATTGGCATCTGTTCGTACAAGATACTTACACCTTTACGCCACAATGGGAACTCACCGCGGGATTGCGTTACGATGACTATTCTGATTTTGGCACCACCCTCAACCCACGTCTGGCTTTAGTATGGCAGACTCATCCTAAGTTGACCAGTAAATTGTTATATGGTCGGGCCTTCCGGGCACCCTCGTTTTACGAACTATATGCCGTCAATAATCCCGTTTCATTGGGTAATCCGCAGTTGCAACCAGAAACAATTGACACGTTGGAATTGGCTTTCAATTACCGTCCCACAGAACAACTCCAGTTTTCTACTAACTGGTTCACTTACGAAATGAACGATGTCATTGGTTATCTGGCCAGTTCTCAAAATGTTGTCATGGCCACCAATTCTGGTACTCAATCGGGTCATGGTGTGGAATTGGAGATGCAATGGCAATGGGCGAAAAATGTCAGCATATTGGGAAATTATGCTTTCCAACATTCTCAGGATGAGGAGAGAGACCATGATATAGGGTATGCACCTCATCATCATGTTTATGTACGCGGCGATTGGTTATTTCAACCTCACTGGCATTTGGATTTGCAAGCCAATTGGGTGGCAGATCGCCAGCGACCTTTGTATGATCCTAGACCTCCCATTGACGACTATACAATGGTGGACTTGACGCTACGTTATAAGAAGTCTCAAGACCATTGGAATGTTGGTCTGGCGGTGCGTAATCTGTTCGATACCGATGCGCGTGAACCGAGTCCAGGGCCAAGACCCAATGGGGCTATTGGGATTCCTGAAGACTTGCCATTAGCAGGACGACATTATTGGGTGGAGGTGCGTTATCAGTTTTAAGAATCGGGTAGTGAGGCAATGTGGGTGAGATGTTTACCCTCACCCTCACCCCCGGCCCCTCTCCCAGGGGGAGAGGGCTGAAAACCACGGATACCGCCGTTCTCCCCTCCCCTTTTGGGGGAGGGGCTGGGGGGAAGTGTCTATCACCCATTTAAGAATCGGGTAGTGAGGCAATGTGGGTGAGATGTTTACCCTCTCCCCCGGCCCCTCTCCCAGGGGGAGAGGGGTGAAAACCACGGATACCGCCGTTCTCCCCTCCCCTTTTGGGGGAGGGGCTGGGGGAAGTGTCTATCACCCACATTGCATCACTACCTAATAGTTTATGTGACAAAGCTACGCTTTGGACTCCTGTATAATATGCTTAGACGTTTATTATTTCACAATTTCCGTTTCGTTTTCAATCTCGATCATTGGGTCAAACGCCATTTTACTCAAGCCGGAATGCTAGTTCTCGGCGGTCTGGTTGCGGCAGGCGTGTTTGGAATTGACACCCGCCAAACCTTTGCCTATCAACTATTTTCAATGTGTCTGGCATTACTGCTACTGGCTGTTTTGAGTAGTCGTTGGATTCGACTGACATTGACCGCACACCGGGAATTGCCCAGATTCGCTACCGTCGATGAAACGTTGCAGTACCGAGTTCGTCTGCAAAATCAGACTCCGAATTTTCAAAACAATTTATCTCTCCAAGATTATGTGAAACAACATTCGCCGGACTTTCAATCTTTCTTACACACGCGGATGCCAACTCAGGAGAAGCATAACTGGTTTGATAACTATGTGGGCTATCCGCGGTGGTTATGGTTACTCCGCAACAGTCGTGGTGCAGACATTGCCTCCCAAGAAGTGCCTCCCATCCCACCGCAGGGAGAAATTGAAGTCTATTTGACTCTCGTCCCATTGCGACGTGGCTATGTGCATTTTACAGACTTAGCCATCGCTTGTCCAGACCCGCTAGGTCTCTTCAATGCGTTATATTCTATCCCTTTACCGGATAGTTTGCTGGTGTTACCTAAACGTTACCCGGTAGGTGAAGTGGTGTTGCCTGGGTCCCAGAAATATCAACAAGGTGGAGTGCAAATGGCGATGACGGTGGGAGATGCCCAGGAGTTTATGTCATTACGTGATTATCGGCCTGGCGATCCGTTGCGACACATTCATTGGAAAAGTTGGGCGAAAACGGGTACGCCCGTGGTCAAAGAATATCAAGATGAATTTTTTGTGCGCCAAGCACTGGTTTTAGATACTTTTACTTCACAGCAACCACCTATTAACCTATCTGCTTTTGAGGCTGCCGTTTCCGTTGCTGCTTCTCTAGTCTGTGCCCCGCGGAGTCAAGAAGTGTTACTCGACCTCATGTTTGTAGGTCCTCAAGCCTATTGTTTTACCAGTGGTCGCGGGTTATCGCAACACGATGAATTATTGGAAACGTTAGCTTGCGTACAACCGTGTGTCGAACACCCCTTTAGTCAATTATCCGCCACGGTGATGAAATATGCCAATTCTCTCAGCGGTTGCATCTGTATTTTTTTAACCTGGGAAGTGCAACGAAAACATTTGGTACAATCATTGAGAAGTATGGAGATACCGTTATTGATTTTGATCATCACGGACGAACAGTTAGAGGTTGCGGAAGAGGAGATGAGGGTGTGGCCCGTGGATAAGGTTGCAGAAGGAATGAAGGGGCTTGCAGGAGGAAGAAATTGAGGAGATTGATTCATTAAACCTGACCGACAGACCCGTCAAGTTTGCAGTCCGGACCCAAACTAAACCTGACAGGTCTTTCAGACCTGTCAGGTTTAAACCACGACCTTGTGCATCACTACCCTTTTTTAGATAAATTCATCTTACGGTTCAGGATAATAGCGTTTATCCAACATCTGTTCTAACCCAAACGGACACTGTTGAGGAAACGTCGATTCTGGCAAACTCGTTTCATTGGCCGCCAACCAAATCGCGTCCCCATAAGCCTCCGTGATTTTGTCGTCAATTTGGTATTTCAAACTAGGGCTGGTTTTCAACAACTGTTGGATTCGTTGACGTTGTTTGACTATCGTTGTTCTCCAACTATTCGAACGTCGGTCTGGTTGAAACTGCCATTTTAGTAAGTGCCTTAGCAAAATTGTTAACCGATTCACTAACGCATGGTGTTGACTGATACCCATACTTTCTAATTCCTCAGCAATATTAGCAACATCAATATCCCTCAGTTGGCCTTGTCGCAATAATGTTACATTTTGGACAATCCATTGACAAAAATCGCGTTGATATTCCGCACTCAGTAGATTCATAAATGACCTCTAACCGGGAGTCCAAAACAAGTTTTGGACGCCTTGACAAATATATTTTTTCATGGTATCCTTTTAAAGATAATACATTGGTAATAGGTTGTCAAATTTCATCATTTATCACAAGAAACTCAGGTTTTTTCAGAAACTGAGTTTCTTATCACCAACCAATAGAGGACAAAAACGATGCGTTTCTCCAATTACCTGCACAAGTTAGATTTCCTCAGTCAATATTTTCTATCTCCCACCCCCACAGATGCGCCTCTGTTGCCAGCCATGGCAATGTCGAAAGACGCCGAATTTTCGCGAGTGGAAAATGATTTGGTCATTCAGATTGGCCAAGAATCTATCGTTCTACCAAACTATTTTTTGCATCCTCAAGAATTGATCGCCGAAGGGGGGACGCGATTATCATTTCAAGATGTTATCAACCTAGTCAATCACTCGCCACCACCCATATTGGTGGCCGCGCAAGAGGCGGTGAATGTTGGAGTTAACTTGGAAAAAATAGGTACCGTCACTACCACTGTTGAAGGTCCTATCACCGCCCAAGATGTGCAAGGTAAGACGCGCACCTTGAATGCCAACGATCCCATTTATTTGCATGACACCATTGTGACCGTGGTCCGTAGTTATGTCAAACTCACTTTGCAAGATGGCACTGTTTTGCAACTGGGTCCCTTGTCGCGGTGTAGTTTGGATAAATACCATTATGACCCCCAAAGTGCTTCCCCAGGACAGTTTGAAACCAATATTTTCAGCGGCTTCTTTCGTTATCTCAGCGGCAAAATCAGTGGTGATAATCAAGGTCAACATACCGTCATCACCACACCCTCGGCGAACATTGGGATTCGGGGCAGTGAACTGGATGCCCAAATGAGTGAAGATGGTTCTACTAACATTTTGCACTTGCAAGGATTAGTCAGTGTTCATTCTCGGTATCGACCTGCCGAAGAAATCGTTGTGTATGAACGGGGAACGACGATTTATATTCCCAATGACAATAGTTCTGCTACCATCACTCAGGCGACGGAACCACAAATTCAGCAACGTGAGGAACAGTGGCAAGTGTTCAATGTCATTAGCACCCTAGAAGACTTGCCATTACAAGCCAAAGCGATGGAGTCTGGGCAACCTGTGGTGACCCCTGAAGAGAACGACTCTCCTCCACTCCTCGATATGGGGGGACGCAGTCCGTTTTTTCCTGATGAGGATCCACAACCTTCGATAGAACAAGAGTTGATTGAAAGTGATGATCTTTCTGCGTCCCCCGACTGGCAGGGAACGCCGGTGATGTCCACCGTAGAGTTGGGAATCGAGGAGAACGATTCAGAAGAAACCACTGAAGACGACCCTGTCACCGCGTCTGCTACTAATTCTGACGGTTTGCTAGATGCCATGATTGACAGTGGAAACGGCGTGTTACCAGAAGAAGTGACGGCAGGAGAAGAAACGATACCAGCCGTTCCAGTTGTCACTACCCCCGTCGTTCCAGACGTTCCGAATGGTTCTGGTACGCCAACCACTCCCACGACTCCCACGACGCCGACTTCTCCTACCACACCCACCACGCCTAGCACTTCCACGCAACCTACTCTTTTAGTCTGGTCGGTCAATGAAGACTTTGCGACGGTGGTTTCAGTCCCCAATGAAAAATTGACTCAACCCACTTTGCCAAATCATGGTAGTGTGTCCGAAAACCCTGATGGTTACTTGACTTATACACCGTTTGCAAATTTTTTTGGGGAAGACCATTTCTCTTGTACCACGGCCCAAGGGAAGATGGTCGAAGTGACCATGACCGTTACTTCGGTCAATGATATACCAGTGGCCAAAGCAGATGAGGCAACGCTACCAGAAGACACTGCGTTAATCTTATCTGGTCAAGAAGTATTGGCCAATGATACGGATGTGGATATAGGAGACACGCTGTCTGTTGTCAGTGTCAGCCCGTTGTTTTTGACTGATTCTCAAGGTATTCAACGAAATTTGACGCATGGTGAAGTACATCTCGACCAAGGCAATATCGTCTATTCTCCCGCTTCTAATGTCAATGGATCAGACTCCTTTACTTATGTGGTTCAAGATGGCCAAGGGGCACGAAACACGGGGCAAGTGGTCGTCAATGTGACGCCTGTCAATGATGCACCAGTGGCAGAAACCGATTCCGTTACTTATGACAACAATCGTGTTGCTTGGACGATTGCCGCGGAGACTTTACTAGCCAATGATAAAGATGTGGACCGGGACCCTTTGCGCGTTGTCAACGTACTTAATTCTGAAAATGGTCAAGTGTCTTTGGACACGTCGGGAAATGTCCAATTCATTCCTGTTTCGAACTTCCAGAAGGGTGGATTTGATTATGTCCTCAGTGATGGAAACTTAACGAATACGGGTCGTGTCAATATCTCTTCGACGGATATTAACTCTGCGCCGGTGGCCCGTGATGACACCATTCAAACCACTTCCTTGACCACGACGCAACCGATTACTCTCGTTCTCAGTCCTGGCGAATTATTGGTCAATGACAGTGACCCTGATGGTGACTCACTGTCTATTTCCTCCCTCTTTGATCACGTCAACGGCACGGCCAGTTTTGACCAGCAAGGTCATATCCAGTGGACGGCTGCCACGGGTGCCACCGAAGGAGGCTTTGCTTATCAAATCAGTGATGGTCAAGGTCACACAGATATAGCCACAGTCGCCATTACCATCCGTTTTATTAACCAACCACCTACGGCCCAAAACGATGCGTTTGCAACCACTCAGACGCATCTCACTCTCCCCCAAAATCAGTTATTGGCCAATGACACTGACCCTGATGGAGACTCTCTCACTTTGGTAAATCTTGGTAATGCCGTGAATGGTACAGTCACGTTAGACCGTCATGGTAACATCGTCTGGACTGGAGATGCGAATTTCAGTGCCCAACAGACTGGGAGTTTCACTTACGACATTCAAGATGGCAACGGGCACACGGCCACCGCTTCAGTCACTTTGACTCTGATCAATCAGCCACCGGCAGCTAAGGATGACACTCTCACCGTGAATGGTTTGGAAGCAACCACGATCACTGCTGAACAGTTATTGAAAAATGATACCGATCCAGAAGGTGATCGGTTGACTATTGTCAATGTCACAAACGGTCTCAATGGTGACGTTCAACTGGATGACCAAGGTCAGCCGATCTTCACGCCGACTGCCGATTTTGCTGAATCTGGAAAGGGTAGTTTCACCTACACGGTGGCTGATAGTAATGGCAACACTGATGCCGCCACTGTCACTTTGCAACCTCCTCCTAGCTTGACCCAGAATGATACCTTGGAGACTTCCCAGATAACACCGTTGACGATCACGCCGCAGTCGTTATTGGCCAATGATACGCCTACCAAAGACCCGTTGACCATCACGGACCTGACAGATGCTATTAACGGCGCCGTCAATTGGGATGACCAAGGTAACATTCAATTCACTCCGTCTGCCGAATTTGTGAAGCAACAAGGGGGGCAATTCACTTATGAGGTTACGGATGGGAACGGTTACATGGGAACGGCCACTGTCACTCTGACCCTCGTGAATCATCCACCGCTGGCCAATGACGACGGGCCCATTGACATTGGGGAGGCTACTTCATTCACGATTCCCATCGCTACTCTCCTTCAAAATGATCAGGATACGGATCAAGACGCTTTGACGTTAACCCTTGTTCCTAACACTAACCAACAAGGTATGGTCGTCTTAGATGAGAAGGGCAACGTGGTCTTTACACGCGACTCTACCTTTGCCGGCACAGCCAGTTTCAGTTATGCAATCAATGATGGAAAAGGAGGCACCGATCAAGCCCAAGTCACGCTAGTGGGTCAAGTGAATCATCCCCCCGTGGCAGAACCAGATCAAGCCCAGACGACGAAAAATCAACCGGTGGAAATGGCATTGCTAACCAATGACCAGGACCCAGATGCCACCGACTCTGTCGTGATTAGTGAACTGTCTGCACCTCTGCATGGTACCGTGACCTTGACAGATAAACCGGGCGTGGTTCTCTTTACTCCAGAAGATCAATTCACTGGGGAGACGACTTTTTCTTATACGATTACCGATACGCACGGGATGACCGATACCGCGGAAGTGAGGGTAACCGTGACGAATACGCCTCCTCTGGCAACCAATGATTGGTTGACCACCGTGACCAATCAACCCGTGACATTGTCCACCGCTGAATTGTTGCAGAATGACACCGACGCTGACCCTGGCGACGTGGAAAAGTTGCAGGTGATTAAGGTGGACCAAGCAGTTAATGGTACGGTCACTTTGGCTAATACTGAAGTCGTCTTCACACCGAATCCTGGTTTTCAAGGTGAAGCCAGTTTCGTTTATACCATGGTTGACCCTAGTGGTACTTCTGCTAATGCCACCGTAAATATCAACGTCACAGGCCAATTACAAGCGCAAGCGGATTCCTTCACAACGTTTCAAAATACCGACCTCACGTTGTCTCATGACGACCTGTTGGCCAATGATACGAAAGCCAATCTGGGAGACATTTTGACTCTTGCTTCTGTAGAAAATGCCACCCATGGGCAAGTGCAACAAGATGCCCAAGGTCATCTCATTTTCACTCCAGAACCGGAGTTTGTCGGAGAGGCCAGTTTTCAATACACCGTTATGGATACGCAAGGTCACTCGGACCAAACGACGGTGACGGTGACGGTAACAGAACGTCCCTTAATCGCACAAGATGATACCGCGACGACCCCTGCGAACGTGGCAGTGACGATTCCTATGACGGATTTATTAGAAAATGACAAGGGTGAAGGTCTCATTCTCACCTCCGTAGATCAGGCAACAGACGGGGAAGTGGCACTGGATAACAATCAAGTCACTTTCACACCAGCCACCGATTTTGAAGGAGACGCCAGTTTTGCTTATACCATTCGGGATGGCAATGGTTTGGAAGACACCGCAACCGTGACGGTGACCATCACTCCTCTCAATGAACCGCCGGTGGTGACATTGCCCAGTAGCGGTATGCCCTTGATTTATCAACTGGGTGAGGAAGCGCAATTTATCGATCCGCAAGCCAATGTGACTGATTTGGACTCACCTGATTTTGAGGGTGGGACCTTACAAGTGACTCTCACTCATGCGACTCGTGCGGACCTATTGGAAATTCAAAATCGTGGTCCCATCACTGTGTCAAGCACATCAGGCAGTGGAAACGTGTTCTATAACGGCACCGCAATCGGGAACTTTTCTTTTCTCCTGGCCACTGGCGCTTTGACTATCAGTTTGAATGCGAATGCGAATGCTGAATCAGTGTCCTCTTTATTGCAAGCGATAACTTATCGTAACACTTCTGCTACTGCCGACGTGCATACTGTGGAAGTGACCTTAACCGATGGCGATGGCGGTACCAGTGTGGTAGTCAGTCGTGACATTCAGATAATGACACCTGACAAACCTTCACTTCAGACGGAAAATGACGACGAGTCAATCCCTTTTAACAGTCCTGCAACCATTCCCACGATAGATTTACTCAGCAACGACACTGCTGCTACTTCCACGGATGTGCTTTCTATTACGGCAGTCAATGGCAATCCTGACACGGGAGTGAATGCGACCTTAGTGGGAGAGGAGGTTCAGTTATTTATCGATGGTTTGGTAAATGACAACTTTGATTCCGTGACGTTTGACTACACGGTGACAGATGGTCAAGGTGGTGAAGATACGGCCACCGTCACCCTGACACCCACTAACGTCATCAATGGTACCCCCAATGATGACTCGTTATCCAGTGCCACGCCGCAACTTGACATTCTCCAAGGTTTAGATGGCAATGACACGTTCACATTTAGTCAAGGGCCTGATATAATTTTGGGTGGACTGGGAGATGACGTGTTTTTATTTGACCCTGCGAATGCCGGAGGCGTTAGCCTCAGAGGAGGCACCGGCACCGATACGTTGAGTCTTGATGGACAGGGGGGGCTGACGATTGATTTAATAAAAAACAACGAGTTATCGTCCTCCCAGAAGTTTGATTTACAGGGAATCGACGTGATTGACTTGACATCGAAGACCAGCACTGGAAATCAACTGAAACTGAGTCTTCAAGACGTATTGGATATATCTGACCAAGGTCAGTTAATTATCGAAGGAGATGTCACCAGCGTGGTCCGTTCCACGGGTCAAGGATGGACGACTCAAGGAATCGATGAGAGTGGCTTGTATCAACACTATACAGCCTCCAATGGGGCGGAATTATTAGTGAGTACAGACATCACGTTTCAATTGGTGTCCTAACTTTCACCACCCCAAAAATGACTAAACACCATGAGTTCAAAGCGTAGCTTTGAAACAACTACACTATTCTAAAAGATTCATGAAAAACTTACGTTTCATTTCTCTTAATATTGGCCTCCTCAGTGCCATTTGTGCGGAATCCATATCTGCTACCGCACCCAATGTGCAACTCCTGAGTGCTGAGGACCTATTAGAATTACCCATTGAACAATTAATCAAAGTGAAAGTGGTCAGTGAGGTAACAGGCAGCAAACAGACCATTTCGAAAGCCCCCGCGATAGTCAAAGTCATCACTGCGGAAGACATCCAGGCGATGGGGGCGACGGATTTAGAAGAAGTGTTAGAAACGGTTCCAGAATTGCATGTTGCTAGGAAGGCCCATGGCTATAGTCCTCTCTACCTGTTGCGCGGCATTTATTCTGCTAATAATCCCGAAGTCATGCTGTTGATTAACAACGTTCCTATCAACTCGGTGCAATATGGTGACCGCGGAGATGGTTGGGGACGAATGCCAATCAATGCGATTGCCCGCATTGAGGTGATACGTGGGTCTGGTGCCGTCGTTCATGCCGATGCTTTTGCGGGGGCTATCAATATTGTAACCAAAACCAAGGAGGAGATTAAAGGCACCGAAATAGGTGGACGTGTGGGTAGCTTCTCCTCCACAGGGGCCTGGTTACTGCATAGCGGTCACTATGGTGGCTTCGATACTGTGGCCACCTTGGAATATGCTGACACTGAAGGTCCACATGAGGTTATCGAAGTTGACCGTCAAACTGCTTTGGATAAACAATTTGGTACGCATGCCTCTTATGCCCCGGCGGCAGCCAGTTTGCAAAATCGTAGTTACGAAGCGCATTTGGAAGTGTCTCGTGATAAATGGCGGTGGCGCGGTGGAGTACAAGCGCGTCAGGTAAGTAGCGGCGCTGGTTTTACCAATGCGTTATCTCCTCCCAGTCATCCTGAAAGTTTGCGTTTACTTACCGATCTCAGCTATCATAATGCCACGTTTGCTGACCATTGGGAACTGTCAGCCCAACTGAGTTATTTTGATCTGCAATGGAAAACTGCGGGGAACTACATACTGCTTCCCCCCGGCACGTTAGGTGGCGCATTTCCAGAAGGTCAATTGGCAAGAACTTTTACGGGAGAACGTCAAACTCGTGTTAATTTATCCGCCTTCTACACCGGCTGGAGTCACCATACTTGGCGTTTTGAAACGGGTTATAGTCACGCAGATGCTTATAAAGTGGAGATTGAACGGAACTATGACATTTATACCAATCGTAGATTCCCTCAAATGGTCGACTTTTCAGATACGCCCGCCACTTATCTGCCAGAAACGACCCGTAAGAGTGGGCGAGTATTGGTCCAAGATGCCTGGCAGTGGCATCCGAACTGGGAACTTGACTTTGGCCTTCGTTACTATGAGTATTCGGATTTTGGTGAAACATTCAATCCGCACTTGGGGTTGGTTTGGCAAACTCGTCCTAATCTGGTGACGAAATTACTGTATGGTAAAGCGTTCCGGGCGCCTTCCTACAGTGAATTACATGTCATCAGTCGCATTAATACGGGCAATCCAAACTTACAACCGGAAATTATTCAGACTGCCGAATTGGCCTTTGGTTATCAACCGACCGATCATTTGGAATTGGATATGGATGTCTTTACCTATGAGGTGGCAGACGCGATTATTTATCTACCCTTGCCTAATGGGAAATCTCAACCCTATAATGCGGGTAGCAAAACTGGTCACGGCGTTAGTTTAGAAGCCCAATGGAAAGCGAGTGATGGGTTCAAATTGTCTGGCAATTATACTTTTCAAACCGCGAAAGACCAGCGGGATTATCAGATTCCCAATGCCCCCCGTCAGAAGTTCTATTTGCGCACCGATTGGCAATTTCTCCCCGGTTGGAATTTGGATATGCAAGCCAATTGGGTGGGACATCGTTATCGGCCTGTGGGTGATACTCGTCCCCCGATTGCGAATTACACCACGGTGGACTTAACGTTACGTTATCAACCGGTGCAACAACCGTGGCAAATCTATTTATCAATGCGTAACGTGTTGGATGCCGAAGCCATGGAACCCTCTGACTCTGCCATTCCGAATGATCTACCATTGGCAGGGAGAAGTATGTGGGGAGAGGTACGGTATCGATTTTAACAAAATGGTAAGTACCGAAGCAGAAATTTTGCCGTATTTTCAATCGTCGCCCTCACCCCCGGCCCCTCTCCCAGAGGGAGAGGGGGGAACGGCGGCACCAGTGGTTTTCTCCCCACGCCCGTAGGGAGAGGGGCCGGGGGTGAGGGTAAACATATCACCCACATTGCATCACTACCAGTTTTTGTAACTATTTGATTTTACACACCATCACCCCCCATGCCCCTGTGTACGGGGGGACTCCCTGCCCGCGTGCGGGGAGGGTTGGGGTGGGGTAAAGACCAGCGGTTGCGTAAGTCATGGTAAAGTATTACCGTATGTTCAATGATTTACCAAAAATTGGAATATCGTCAGAGAAACAAAGCTTCGCTTTGGACTCCTGGTTGCTTATTATAAGTTTATAACCATGAAAAAACATCCCTACTTTTTACTATTGACTTGCTTTTCACTCCCTTCCCTGGGATACCCTGACACTTTGACAGAAGTTATTCGACATACCCTGGAAACCAATCCGGACGTACTTATCTCCGTTCATAACCGTCTGGCAATTGACGAGAAACTGAACCAGGCCAAAGCTGGTTATTGGCCATCGATAGACTTGACCGTGGGTTATGGGCATGAAAACAGTGACAATGCCACCACTCGCAATCGTCGCGGCGGCGGTGACACTAGCTTGACTCGCCAAGAACTGGGACTCTCCTTGTCACAACTGTTGTTTGACGGTTTTTATGTCAAAAATGACATTGACAAGCAAGAATCAAAAGTTGAATCCGCCGCTTATCAAGTGCAGAATACCAGTGAAAACACGACGTTACGAACGGCTGAAGTCTATTTAGAAATTCTGCGTCGGCAGGATATTGTCGAATTGAGTAAAGACAACGTGGTGGTGCATCAGAAACTGCAAGAACAAATTCATATCTTGGTCAAAGGCGGTGCCGGTCGGCAAGCTGACGTCCAACACAGCAATAGCCGGGTAGCATTGGCCGAATCTTACTTAGTCAATGCCCAGGGACTCCTCCGTGATGCAGAAACGGAGTATCTGCGCGTGGTTGGCAAAGAATCGAGAGATTTATCACCTCCTCCTGTAGAACCCTTAAACAAGGCTTTACCGGCGACGTTTGAGGAGGCTTTTCAGTTGGCTATGCACCAACATCCTTCTCTCAAAGTCGCTACGGCGGAATTGGATGCCGCAGAAGCGGCCCAGACCCAATCCAACGCTAACTTCATGCCCCGGATTCATTTAGAGGTCGGTATTGACCAACATAAAAATATCGATGGCATTGAAGGTGACAATGACGACTTGAGTGCGATGGTGCGAATGCGCTATAATCTGTTTCGAGGTGGCGCCGACCAAGCCCGGCGCATCGAGGCAGCCGAACAAGTGGAAGCCGCTAACGAAACGAAACGGCGTACTCAACGTTTATTGGAGGAAGAAGTGCGACGGGCTTGGAACAGTCTATTAACCATTCGGGCCCGTCTTCAATACCTTCAACAACATGTTCAGGCTACTGCGCAAGTGGTTGAATCCTACAAGGAACAGTTCAAATTGGGCCACCGCAGCCTGTTGGATGTGTTGGATTCTGAAAATGAATTGTTTAATGCCAAAACTTCGCTGATAACGGGACAATATACGGAATTGTTAAGTCTCTTCAGGGTGTTGGCCAGCGTTGGCAGACTGCTGGATACTTTAGGCATTCAACGGCCTGTTCAAGGGAATCTCGAATAGACTCTTGACAACTGGGACGGGATGGTTGACAATGAGTAGGAAAGCTAGGTTGATAACTCGGTAGTGTTGCAAAGGTAATGGTTATGGGTTTTGGAGTACGGAATTAATTCCGTTTCAAGCGGAATAAATTCCGTACTCCAACTTCAAGCGGAATCAATTCCGTACTCCAACGGAATCAATTCCGTACTCCAACGGAATCAATTCCGTACTCCAAAACCGCTATACCATTACTTGTACAACACTACCGGTCTTGAAGACTTGTCAGGTTTGAAGAGACACTGAATTAACTTTTTTTTAACTAAAAGAGGAAAAAATATGCCTTACGAAGTTCGTTTTTACAAGGGTGATTACACTGCCCGGCAAAATCAAGCCAATAAAGATAAATGTATTGCTTACGTGGAACACCATTTCAACAGTTCCCCTAGTCCGAACAGCAACTATGTCGTGATCATCACGGGTAGCAATGCGTCAGATGCCAGCAAGAATTGGGGACGTTGGTATGCGCAGGAAGTGGCTAAAAAATTTGGTCTGCCCATAGGTGGCACGGAAGGACTGTTGATCGGCGGGTTCAATGGGCGTGGTGATGGTAACGTTAAATATACCAACATGCCTGCCATTTTGTTGGAACCGTTATTTGTGAGTAATCCTGCTGGCGCCCTCATTGCTAAAAGTGACGCAGGACAAGCTGATTTGGCTATGATTTTGGCCAAAAGCATTCAAAAGGGTTTCCCCCAAGGTGGCATTGTCGGTTTTAGCGTGGGACATAAGTACAAAACGTCTCGTCCCAGCGACTTGGGGGCTGCTGTGTATGGAGGCGGTTGGGAAGCCGAATTGGCTGAAAAGGTCATGCTGAAAGCCAAGGAGTTTTTGGAAAATCCCGCGTTAATGGAGCCTGCGGCCCCGAAGAAGGAAGTCGTTCCTCAAGCACCTGCCAAACGGGAATTGCGGGTGGTGCAAAATGGTCAGGTGTTATGGTGCCATACCTTTGAAGGTGAGGAGAAGTTCAAATGGGATGCGAATAGTAAGAAGTTGGAGATTTACTTGACCGTAGATGAAGATGATTACATTGATATGGATGGCAGTGATGCCATTGTGATTACGGTGAAGGGTTAGAACCTGTCATGGGGATGCAAAGATTTGACAACTTTTTCAAAGTTGTCAAATCTCCTCCGCTACTAAAAAATTCACGGAGTAGGTTGTTATAACTCCGTAACTTTGGTTATCTCTTTTATACTCAACAGGTACAAACAATGGACGCTATTTTGTATAGCGACTTTCGCAAAAATCCCCAAAAGGTGATGAACACCGTATGCGATAACTGTGAACCGATTATCATCCTGCGTAAAAATGGCAAGAAAGTGGTGATGATGTCTTATGTAGATTACTCCTCTTTGGAGGAAACTGCTTATTTGTTAGGGAGTCCCGCCATGGCAAAGCGGTTACAGGAAAGTTTAGAGGGTTTTCAGAAACGACAGGGAGTAGAACGTCAACTGGTGGAAGAGGAATGAAAATTCTCTTTTATGAACGTGCTTGGGAAGACTATTGTTATTGGCAACAGCAGGACCGCCAAACACTCAAACGAATTAATCAACTTATCAAGGAAATTCAGCGTTCTCCTTATGATGGTATTGGCAAACCTGAAGCGTTACACGTTGATTTGAAAAAGTGTTGGAGTCGACGCATAGACAAAGAACATCGATTGGTTTATCGTGTCGAAAAAATAGACAGAATGGGAGGAAGCGCGTGTGCCAGCCTTGCCGCTTCTCTTATTTCTATCATATACATCATAACACATCACAGTTCCAATCTGTTACCATATTGTCTCATTACCTCTTTATTACTTATACAACTCCACCAACTCACAATTATGAAAAACACACTGTTCCTATTCACTCTGTTACATTTTTCCACTGCTTCTCCCTTACTTTGGTCTGAGGGACTGACAACCCGTTTGAATGTCACCACGGATGGCCAAGAAAGTGATGCCGATACCTTTCTGTCGGCGGCGGGCCTGTCAGGAGATGGGCGTTATGTGGCCTTTGCTTCTAAAGCAACTAATTTGGTTCCTGATGACACTAACAATGCGTTTGATGTGTTTGTCTATGACCGCTGGTTAGGACAAATTAGCCTGGTCAGCGTCAATGCGGAGGGCAAGTCAGGCAATCAAAATTCCTCTATGCCGGCTATTTCTGCGGATGGGCGTTATGTTGCTTTTAGTTCGATGGCAACCAATTTAGTTGCCAACGATAACAATCAAGTGGCGGACATTTTTGTCTATGACCGGGTGCTTCAAAAAATCCAGCGCGTCAATGTCAATTCTCCAGGAGTAGAAGCGAATAGTTCTGCTTTCAACCCCGTCCTTTCTAAAGAGGGACGTTATGTCGCATTTGAATCGGAAGCCAGTAATTTGGTGGCAGATGACACGAACAATGGTTCCGATATTTTTGTTTATGACACTCAAACGCAAACATTGCAACGAGTCAGTGTCGATTCCAATGGCGTGGCAGGTAATGGCGCCTCCTTTGCCCCCGCCCTGTCTAGCGATGGGAATGCTGTGGCGTTTGATTCCGTCGCCACTAATTTGAGTTCTCAAGACACTAATTCACTTTCTGATGTGTTTGTGCATGATCTCCAAACGGGTCAAACCACTCTCGCAAGTGTAGCCACGTCAGGGGAGGTAGGCAATGGTGGTGCCTTTTCTCCTTCGCTTTCCAGTGATGGGCGTTATGTGGTATTTGAATCGGATGCCACTAACCTGGTGGCCAACGATACGAATGGTGTCACGGATATTTTTATTCGTAACTTGTCTTTTCAGGAAACTGCTTTGGTCAGCCTCACAGCCGAAGGTGAAATCGGCAATGCCGATTCCTTTTTACCGACGATTTCAGGGAATGGCCAACTGGTGACGTTTTTGTCCTTTGCTTCCAATTTCGCTTCCAATGATAGCAATGGGCTGTTAGATGTCTTCCTGGCTAACCGGGAGACGGGTCAAGTCCTTCGCATGAATGTAGATGCGTTGGGAAGAGAAAGTGAATTTGGTTTATTTGAGTTACCGGCGGCAGTATCGATGGACGGTTGCTATACGGCGTTTACTTCCAGTTCAACGAATTTGGTGAAGGGTGATACGAACGGCAATTTTGATATATTTGCGCGGGGGAATGTGACGCGGCGTGCCTCCTTTGATTTTACCACTTCAGTGTTAGACATCCCCGTTGTGCAGGTGCCGGGCTTTGGAAATTTCAATGCTACTTTGACGATGCTTCCAGATGGCAACTTCCGATTTCAGTTGACCAATGCCTCACAGGTGACTGACCAGAATACGTCTTGTATTTATTTCTCCTTCGAGTCAGGGTTGTTACATCTGCCTATGGTGGAGGCCATTGACACTGCGGGAAAGATTACCACGTATGAAGTGGTAATGGGGTTGGTGCCTAATTCGGCACCGTTGGAATTTGAATTGGTGAAAGTGACGCCTAAGTAGTGGGTGAGTGATGCAATGTGGGTAGCGTTGGAACTGTGATGTATGGGATGAGTGTGATGTTTGTGATGAGAATGAGAGATGTCGAGTGGATAGGTATATGCCTTTTCTATTATTCTTTCATTCACATACATCACAGTTCCAATCTGTCACTTACAATGCAATGTTAGGTATAATGTATAAATTTTTCCAGAATACCGAATTGCATAAAAATGATCAATAAAATGATCAATAGGGTGTATGACCCACCGAGTATCAAAGCGACCCAGTTCCAACCAGTGAATTCTTCATTATTCTGAAACCCAGAAACTAGCTGTTTGTTTAGAGTTAATGCGAGGTTATTGACGGGCAGAAGAGGGATAAAAGACAGGAATGAGACAACCCAATATGGGTTAGGAAGCAGTCCCATTCCTCCAAGAACAAAATAGGTCAACGCCAGAAAACCAATCGGCAGTGATACTTCAAAATTGTTATCTACGGCCACGGTTTTGATGTGCCTAAAGCAACTATATGCCCAAATGGCTGAAAAAAATGCCCTCCAAAACGGCATCAAAGGTTGTCCAGTCCGTTGTTTTATTAAAACCCAGTTTTTATAAAACCAATAAAGCTGATATATACCAAATGTGCAAATTGACATCCATACCAACTTGCGTGTTGATGTTGTAAAAAAATACACAGATGGAATGGCAATGTCATGTGTTTCGATCGCGCTTTTAGGCGGTTGGTAGGGATTCATCATTTTATTATCCATATTGGATTCCTTTAGGATTGAAGAGTCTTAATTCGGTTTAAGGTAATGAGTATTGAAGCAAAAGTTTTCTGGCAAAATAGAATGAATAATGGGGACTAGATTGGAGATCAGATTTTCGCCGCCGGGCCAATTTTGATTTTATCATTATTCATTATTCATTATTACTTCTGTAACACTATCGTGACTATATCATGGTATTCTCTAATCTGTTATGATTAACAATAATTATAGTTCGTCAAATTATAGTGATATTCATATAAAATTGTACATATTCGCTTACGCGCAATCAGAATTATTGCGCCCCCTGCGCCCGCTATGCGACGGCGCGAAGCGCAATAATTCTGATTGCGCGTAAGCGGAAATTTTACAGATTTGAATGAATATTACTATAAATGTTCTCCAATAGAAAGATAATAATAACAAAACTTCAGTTCTATACCCAAATTTATATACTCTTTTGACGTTTAGAGGCCTTTAACCACAAAACGTTTAATTTTACCCCCTTTCCCTCAGTCTTACAAGTGGGGAAACTACCACTATTTTTTTTCTGTAAAGGTGCTATCATTTGACAATGGTAGGACCGATTCACTCAAAACTGGTACTCTTGCTAATCCAGATTATTTTATAAGATCATCTAGTTAGAAACGGTTATGAGTTAATATTTGCGTTAAACATGACACTATGACCCTCTTTACAGAAAATATGGTTTAACAATTATGCAAAAAGATTCGAAAATCTCTAAACCACCGGCGACGGCCATTCAATTATCAGGGAAAGCCGGCTTACGTTACCTATTGCAAATGGGTCTGCTTGCCCTTGCCTATTATGCCGTCATGAGTTTCGGATTATTTCTGGAAGGTGGGCAACGGGGGGCGATGCCAATTCCATTACCCGCAGGCGTCGCTTTAGCCGCACTGTTACTTTTTGGGGTACGTTTATGGCCAGGAATTGCCATTGGATTATTGGCATTCAACAAAATAGAAATGGATATTCCTATTCTTTTCAACGGTTTCCAAGCCGCCGGTGCCGCTTTACAGGCAGTGGTGGCAACGTGGTTATTGCAAAAATTCCAGTTTCAAGTTTCTCTATCGAAAGTTCAAGACGTATTACTGTTTGCCATCATTGTCGTTTTCCTCAGTCCCTTTTTAGGTGCCAGCGTTTCAGGAATTGGGCTAGTCGCTTCCCAAATGATTCCACGAGAGTATATTATTCAAATTTGGGCAACCAGTTGGTTTAGTGATGGCGTGGGGATGTTAGTGTTAACATCTAGTTTATTGGTGTGGCGAAATTTGCCAACCGTATCTTATTCTTGGACACGATTACTAGAATGGAGCCTTCTCCTCCTCTGTTTAGCAGTGGTCAGCAGTTTAACGTTGAAGACCGACTATGGTAATCGCCTCATGTTGCTATACATGATTTTACCTTTTGCCGTCTGGTCGGCAGTACGCTTTGAACAACATGGGGCAACGTTGGGGGCCTTGTTAATCGCGGGAATTTTATTGAATGGGGGATTGAATCGCATCTACCCCATGGGCGAATTTGCAGGTACGCGAGAATTGTTATTAGAAATCGGTTTTGTCGGTATCACCTCCTTTACCGCATACTTGGTGGCGGCGGCCTACAGTGAACGTCGTCATGCCGAAGAAAATCTGTATCGTGAAAAAGAATTGGCTATCACGACGCTACATTCGATTGCGGATGCCGTCATTACCACCAATGACCGCGGTCAGGTCACTTATCTCAACCCCGTGGCGGAAGAATTGATAGGTTGGTCTCTATCAGAAGTGATGGGAAAGCCGACGGCGGAAGTATTTTGGATAAAAAGTACCACGCAAGAACGAGAACACGAAAATCCCGTGGCCCGCTGTTTACGTGGCGTAGTCAGTGCGCCGCGTCAAAGTTTCTTGGTCAATCGTGAGAAGCAAGAAATCGCGATTGAAAACTCGGCGGCACCCATTCGCAATCGAGATGGTAAAATTGAAGGGGTGATTATCGTCTTCCATGATGTTAGCAAAGAACACCAATTGCAAGAACAATTGACTCACCAAGCCAAACATGATGCTTTAACGGGTCTATATAACCGTCGTGAATTTGAATACCAATTAAGTTCCCTCTTGAATCACGCCAAAACGGAAGGTAGTTCACATTCGTTACTATATTTGGACTTAGACCAATTTAAAATTGTCAATGACACCTGTGGACATACCGCCGGTGATGCATTGCTAAAACAACTGGTCACGGTTATTCAAAGCCGGGTCCGGGGGGGAGACACGTTTGCCCGGTTAGGAGGAGACGAATTTGGGATTTTACTGAAAAATTGTCCTCCCGAACGCACCACGATGGTAGCTGAAGCGTTTCTCAACACAGTACGCAGTTTTCGGTTTGTCTGGGAAGATAAAACCTTTGAAGTCGGCGTCAGCATTGGTGCAGTCCCCATCAATGCAAATAGCGAAAGTGTTGCCTCGGTATTAAGTGAAGCAGACCTGGCCTGTTATGCTGCCAAAGAAGAAGGACGCAATCGTGTCCATGTTCATACTGGAGGTGATGGCAAAGTCGTGTCTATTCGCCAACGGGAAATGCACTGGGTCACTCGCATTTTGAAGGCTATCGAAGAAAATCGTATGGTTTTGTACAAACAACAAATTGTGCCTGTGGAACGGCATTTGAGAACCCACATTCACTATGAAACTCTCATTCGAATGCGCGACGAAAAAGGCAATCTGATTCCCCCCGGCAGTTTTCTACCGGCGGCTGAACGTTATGACCTGATGCCCAGAATTGACCGCTGGGTGGTTCACAAAGTCTTTACACATTTAGCCACTCTTCCGCCAGTTGTCTTGAAAAATGAATTTACTGCTATCAACCTCTCCGGTGTCACCATCAACGACTCCAGTTTTGCCCAATTTATCCGTGAAGAACTGAGTCTTTCAAACGTGCCCACCCAATCTATCTGTTTTGAAGTGACCGAAACTGCGGCGATTTCTTCTCTGGACAAAGCGGCAGAATTTATTCGAGAGATGACCCAACTGGGATTTCGTTTTGCCCTCGACGACTTTGGCAGTGGCGTCTCCTCCTTTGGCTATTTAAAACAACTGCCCGTGAGTTACCTAAAAATTGACGGTAGTTTTGTCAAAGACCTAGTCAACGACCCGATGGACCGGGCGATAGTCGAATCGATCACCCAAATCGGTCATGCCATGAACCTCAAAGTCATTGCCGAATGGGTAGAAAATGATGCCACTTTAGCCGTCTTACAGATTATTGGAGTGGATTTTGCACAAGGATATGGAATTGCCAAACCGGAACCTTTTCTTTAATGAATCATGAAAAAATTATGGTGGACTAGAGGCTTCAGCCGGTGGCCGTCACTGGCTAAAGCCTCTAGTCCACCAAGGCCACCGGCTAAAGCCTCTAGTCCACCAAGGCCACCGGCTAAAACCTCTAGTCCACCAAGGCCACCGGCTAAAGCCTCTAGTCCACCAAGGCCACCGGCTAAAGCCTCTAGTCCACCCCAATATTTTCCATTCTTCCAGTATTTTCCATTCTCCATTTAACTTAAAAAATTATGAAACTCCTCATCACCGGCGGCGCAGGCTTTATCGGTTCTGCGGTTATCCGCTATCTTATTAATGAGACCGAAACTATTGTCATGAATGTCGACAAATTGACTTATGCAGGCAATCTCGATTCACTGACGATGGTCTCTTCTCATCCACGTTACCATTTTGCTAAAGTTGACATTTGTGATGCCAAAGCCCTTCAATCTCTCTTTGCGGAATTTCAACCTGATGCCATCATGCACTTGGCGGCAGAATCGCATGTGGATAGATCCATTGACGGACCGGCTGAATTTATTCACACCAATATCGTTGGCACCTATACCCTCTTAGAAACTGCCCGTAGTTATTGGCAAACACTAAACAGTCCAGCGAAACAAGCATTCCGATTTCACCATGTTTCCACTGATGAAGTCTATGGTAGCTTAGGTGCAAAAGGATTGTTTATGGAAGACTCTCCCTATCGTCCCAACTCTCCCTATTCCGCCAGCAAAGCCTCCTCTGACCATCTGGTACGGGCTTGGCATCATACCTATCAATTGCCCGTTGTCACCACCAATTGTTCCAACAACTATGGTCCCTACCAATTTCCTGAAAAACTCATTCCCTTGATGATTCTCAATGGTCTTGAAGGCAAACCTCTACCAGTCTATGGTAAGGGTCAAAATATCCGTGATTGGTTATATGTGGAAGACCATGTACGCGCCCTCTACGTGGTTCTCACCCAAGGACAAATCGGCGAAACGTATAATATCGGAGGTCATAACGAAAAAACCAATTTGGAAGTTGTGCATCAAATTTGTGCCCTACTGGATGACCTGTTACCCAACTCTCCTCGTCGTCCTTTTCAACAACTCATCACATTTGTGACAGACCGCCCCGGTCACGACCTCCGATATGCCATTGATGCCTGCAAAATTGCTTGCGAATTAGATTGGAAACCACGCGAATCTTTTGAATCAGGGTTACGCAAAACGGTTCAATGGTATTTGGAAAATCAAACCTGGTGGCAACGAGTACGAGATGGCAGTTATCGCGGGGAACGATTAGGATTAGGAAAATAGATGACCTTGTCCAAAACAGCAGAAACTTAGAGGCTTTAGCCGGAAGTCTTGGCAAATCACCGGCTAAAGCCTCTAGTCCACCCTAAAATTTTTCACTATCCACTATCCACTATCCACTATAAAATAATATAATGAAAGGTATCATTCTCGCCGGCGGCGCCGGCACCCGCCTCCACCCGGTCACCCAAGTTGTTTCCAAACAGCTTCTCCCCATTTACGACAAGCCGATGGTCTATTACCCCTTGACCACCCTGATGTTGGCTGATATTCGAGACATTCTCCTCATTTCCACTCCTCAAGACACACCGCGTTTTGAACAACTGTTGGGGAATGGTGAACAATGGGGTATCAACATCCGTTATGTGGTCCAACCTTCTCCCGATGGTCTTGCACAAGCCTTTATTATCGGCCAAACTTTCATTGGTACAGACCCTTGCGCCCTGGTGTTAGGAGATAATATTTTCTATGGTCACGACTTCCAGAAAAAAGTTCAACAAGCGGCCCAACTGCAACACGGTGCCATCGTGTTCGCCTATGCCGTCCAAGACCCAGAACGTTACGGCGTCGTGGCTTTTGATAAAGATGGTAAGGCCGTTAGCCTAGAAGAAAAACCCAAACAACCTAAATCTCGCTATGCGGTCACAGGTCTCTATTTTTATGACAACGAGGTGGTCAATATTGCCAAACATCTTAAACCGTCAGCCCGTGGCGAACTAGAAATTACAGATGTCAACAACATTTACTTACAGAAAAATGCGTTGGCGGTAGAAAAAATGGGACGCGGAATGGCTTGGTTAGACACCGGCACCCATGAATCTCTTTTGGAAGCCTCTGCCTTTGTCCAAACCATCGAAAAACGTCAAGGACTCAAGATTGCGTGCCCAGAAGAAATTGCCTGGCGCAAAGGATATATCAATTCTGACCAACTGGCCAAATTGGCTGAACCTTTGTCAAAAAGCAGTTATGGACAATATCTCAACCTTTTGTTGGTCCATGAAACATAAGAAACGGACTGTAGTGATGCAATGTGGGTGATATTCATAGAGTTGCCCTCACCCCCGGCCCCTCTCCCCCTGGGAGAGGGGCCGGGGGTGAGGGTGAACCTCTCACCCACATTGCATCACTACCCTTGAAGAAACTTAGTTTCTCTTGAGTACCAATCGTCGAAAAACTGCGACTACACTTACTCAACCACCGACATTAAAAACTGCCCAAACACCCATCCGGTCTTCTTATTGGCAGTCTCCACTTTATACCAATAATCCTCAACGGTCCCCACTTTTTCATGTTCCTTGGTACGTTCTGACACCGACACCATTGCACCTTTTGCCAACGTTTCAACCACCGTGGCACTGGTTTTGGGTTCAGCCCGCACATTCACTTTATCACCCAGGGTCACCCGCGGCCCTGTTTTCATCAGAAAACCACCGAACACCCAACCCGTTTTGTCGTCTTCGGTTTTCACTTGATACCAGTAATCGTTTGCCTTCCCAATCACTTCCTGTTGTTTGGTGCGATCTAAAATTTCCACGGTGGTCTGTTTCGCCAATTTTGCCATCTGAGTCCCCGTTTTGCTGGAAGTGGAACGTACCACCACGCCTTCACCGAGAGTCATGCCTTCGCCAGTCTCGGTTAAGAAGCCACCAAACACCCACCCGGTAGTCTTACCATCGGCAGTTTTCACTTGATACCAATAATCAACCACCTTATCCACCGTCTGCGGTTCCTTCGAACGTCCAATGACGGTCACATCGACGCCTTTATCCAACGTACCCACTGCCTTAGTACCCGCCTTTGCTTCGGCCCGCACGTTGATTTTATCGCCCAACGTCTTCATCGTGCCCTCTACAACCGTCGCAGTATCCGCGGCCTGGGCAAGGTGGCCAACACCTAATAGACACACACCTGACGCGATGGAAATACAAATTTTTCTGAAATTATTCATAATGTTAATTAACCTTTGAATGAAGTTAAAATCAAGTATATCTTTGCCAAACAATTTAGTCATATAGCAAAGATTTTTCTATTTTACCAAAATCAAAAAAGATAGTGAATAGTGATAACATTTATCTCTTGAAGTACGGAATTTATTCCGTATCTCTTGGAGTACGGAATTGATTCCGTTGGAGTACGGAATTTATTCCGTTGGAGTACGGAATTTATTCCGTGTCGTCAGGCGGAATAAATTCCGTACTCCAACAGACCGACTCAATCCTTAAAACTCAACGGTTTATACTGCTTCTGCACCTTCCCTTTCACCAGCCATTCCTTTTGCAACTCTTTTAACGTTTCCGCCATTTCCTTGACTCGTTCAAAAATAATCAAATCTAACTTGGATTTTCGTTCATAGTCTTGCACAATCGGTAACAGCGTCTTCTCCACCATCTCAATCATGCTTTTTAAACCGTCTTCCAAACCCGACGGGAGTTGATTGATAACATTGACCTCCAGTTGACTGTTCGAAAGGGCCTGAACTAAATTGGGTAAAGCGGCTAAATGCGTAGTCAATTGCTTCATGTCAGTAGCAGATGACAGAGTGGTTTGAATATGGTATAAACGTTCTCCCAACACACTCAACTGATTGACCACTCGACTCACTGGGTCTGCGGTACTTTCAGACAGAGTTTGCCAACGTTGGAACGTGCCCATTATTTCCGCCCACCGGGCCGCTTGAGTGGCCGTCTGTCTGCCACATATTTCGGCCAATTTCAACAAATTTTCTTCCCTACCCGTAGTCAATAACTGGGCTTCTTTGGTATAATGGTTCATCACCAATTTTTCTACGTTCTCATCCGTCATTTCTGCCGTGACTTGGGCAGTCAACCGATTCATGGTGCGATAACTACCTAGCAATTGAAAAGGCGGTGTCATGCGATAAGTGTCCGATTCCTGCATGGAGGTCCAATAATGCTGGTGAACTTTGAATATGATGTCTTGAAGACGTAATAATTTTTTCAAAATGGCCCAAATATCCTCCTCCTCCGGCAGAGAAGAAGATAACTTTGGAGTGGAGGCTTCAGCCGGCTGAAACTGGGCCAACTGTATCAATTTATCCATATTACTTTCATCCTGAAGAATCAACGGGCCGAGGAGAGGATGGGAAGCCAACGCATTTTCCAAATAACTAAGTGCAAACAACGATTCTTGACCTTGAGGAATCCTCCCCAAAGAACAAATATCGACCCGTTGTAGCAACGCCGGCGGGAGGTTAGGTATGGTTCCCTGTAAATCCAAACTACCAGCCAGAATCAGACCAAAACGGGTTTCTCGCAAATCATAAGTACGAATCTGTCCTGGCCAAACACCTTCCATGGGCCGGCGCCGGTCGGCCAAAGGAACCAATGCCTGTAAAAACTCCGGGTGACAATATTGAATGTCGTCGACCAGTAACAACACATTATCGCCTATAGCCAAAGCGAACTGAAGTTTCTCCAATTCCTGCCGGGCAAAAACGTGAGGGGCGATGACGGGGTCAAGGGAAGTGACTGCTGTTCCTAAACGAGAACCATTGACGGTGACAAGTAGCAAGCCAAGACGCCAGGCGAGGTATTCCACTAGCTGAGTTTTGCCAAAACCAGGGGGAGAGAGTAGGAGTAAGAAAGGAATCCATTCTGGGTGTGGTGGTTGATTCACAGTACCCAATTGTTTGGCTAGATTATCACCAATGATTGGCAAATGAACTGCCCGGAGTAAATGGTTACAGACGAAAGTTGGAAGCGGTTGACTGTGGAACTGTTCCACACGTAACCGTTGCGTTGCACCTTCCAGAAACGTTTGACGCCATTGCTGATAAGCCTGAAAAGCGGGAACGTGAACCTTTTTAAAATGTTGTAAGCGGTCAAAAAATTCATCCAATTGCACCGTGAGGGTCTGATTTTGGAGGCGCGGATGAGTCCCTTTCATATCGGTTACTGCCACCGGCAAAGGTGCAGAACTGACTCGGCGCGTCACTCGTTTGCCTGTTATCAAGATGGTCACGGCTTCTGGAAGATAATAGCTAACCTCTTGTTCAAGCGCACTGGCAGAACTGGTTAACCAAGTTTGCACAAGGGCCAATTGTTGAGGTAACACATGTTTGAAAGCGCGTAAATCGTCCTCAAATTGACGACGTTTATCGTGCTTCTCTAACGCTTGCCAAAAGCCGTCCACCCATTGCTGCGCTTGGGTGCTGGTCGTGAAAGACAAGGAGTCATTTTTTAACTCTTCCACTAGATATTCACTGGCACGTAATGCTACCCACTCGTTCCATTCAGGAGAAACGTTTTCTTCTTTAAAAATGGGTTGTTCGCGCAAAAATGTCACCAGTGCGGGAGTCAAGTCTTTCAACAGTGGATTGGCCAACAGAGGTTCACGGTCTCCTCCAAATAGTGCGTGCAGTTGCGATAACCGTTTGACCGTTCTTTCCCATCTTTTACAGTCTTCTTGAGTCGCCGAGAAAACCCAAAAAAGTTGGGCAACACTGCGACATAAGGGGGGGAACCGAAGCAATCCCACGGAGGTGAGAAGTGGCCATAATTTCTCTAAAATACGGGTTGCATCAACATCATGAATACCCAACTCATAGCCTTCGTCAGCATGGTCAGTGACATAATTTGCAATGATACTTTGGAGATTTTCAAAACTGCCAACGTCGGTTCCTTCCAAATATTTGAATAACAATGAAGCTGCCAAATATTCGCCTCGATAGACTTTGGGAGATTCCGAAACCAAAGACTGTTCTCTATAATTTATCAGACCATTTAAATCTGCCTCGTTAACAATTTCAAAAAAATGCGTACCTAAAATGTGCAAGGCCATTCTTTTCTGACCTTGACTATCGTAAGGAACTAGGGTCAAATCAAACGGTTGCGTATGAACGGGGAAACGGTGTGTACCAAGGGTCACTTCATCAAAAGTAATCATGTTAATTTTCTCGCTATTAAATTAAGGTAGGGTGGATTAAGCGAAGCGTATCCACCATCTTTATCGAAATTCAGGTGGATACGCTTCGCTTAATCCACCCTACAATATTCCATATTCTATTCAAATGACTCAAACTTTTCAACTACAGGCTAATTATCCCCCCAACGGCGACCAGCCGCAAGCCATTGCGCAATTGATAGAAGGGTTGCAACGTGGGAATAGCCATCAAATTTTACTCGGTGTCACCGGGTCTGGCAAGACTTTTACCATCGCGAATGTGATACAAGCGGTGCAACGGCCAACCTTAATTCTCGCACCTAATAAAACGTTGGCCGCCCAATTGTATGGTGAGATGCGTGATTTTTTTCCGAATAATGCGGTAGAATATTTTGTCTCCTATTACGATTATTATCAACCAGAAGCGTATATGCCGGCGTCTGACACTTATATTGAAAAAGACGCTTCTATTAACGCCCACATTGAACAGATGCGGTTGTCAGCGACTAAGGCCCTTCTGGAAAGACCTGATGCCATTATTGTCGCCACGGTGTCAGCGATTTATGGTTTAGGCGACCCGCAGTGGTACATGCAAATGGTACTCCACCTCATTCGTGGCGAGAAGATTGACCAACGTTTTCTCTTACGACGGCTGACGGAACTTCAGTATACTCGCAATGAGACGGTCTTGGAACGAGGGACTTATCGGGTGCGGGGGGAAGTCATTGATATTTATCCGGCGGAATCGGAACGGGATGCAATTCGCGTGGAATTGTTTGATGAGGAGATTGAGGGATTAAGTTATTTTGATCCGTTGACGGGGCAGGTGTTACGGCGCACGTCGCGGTTGACCATTTATCCCAAAACGCATTACGTCACCCCGCGTCACGTCCTCTTGCAAGCCTTGGAGGAGATAAAAAGTGAACTGAAACAACGGCGTGAGGAACTCTATGCGTTAAATAAATTGGTGGAAGTCCAACGATTGGAACAACGGACGTTATTTGATTTGGAAATGATTACCGAAATTGGTTATTGCAGTGGTATTGAGAATTATTCACGTTATTTGTCGCAACGGCAACCTGGGGAACCACCTCCCACTTTATTTGACTATTTGCCAGACCAGGCGTTGCTGGTGGTGGATGAAAGTCATGTCACCATTCCCCAATTGGGAGGAATGTATCGGGGTGACCGGTCTCGTAAAGAAACGCTGGTAGAATATGGCTTTCGCCTCCCCTCGGCATTGGATAATCGCCCGTTGACTTTTGCAGAATTTGAAAAATTAGCCCCGCCAATGATTTTCACTTCGGCCACGCCTGGACCGTATGAGTATGAACATACGAAGCAGGTGGTCGAACAATTGGTACGTCCCACTGGTCTTGTGGATCCAGAAGTAGAAATTCGTCCGATTGCGACTCAAGTCGACGATGTTCTTTCCGAAATCAACAAACGAGTGGCCCGGTCGGAACGAGTTCTCATCACCACTTTGACGAAACGGATGGCGGAAGATTTGACCGAATATTTAACCGAACATGGCGTGAAAGTGCGTTATCTACATTCAGATGTGAACACAGTGGAACGGGTCGAAATTATTCGCGACTTGCGGTTAGGTGTTTTTGATGCGTTAGTCGGTATCAATCTCCTCCGCGAAGGATTAGACTTGCCAGAAGTCTCCTTGGTAGCTATTTTGGATGCAGATAAAGAAGGTTTTTTACGTTCGGAACGGTCATTGATTCAAACCGTGGGGAGGGCGGCCCGACATTTACATGGTAAGGCGATTTTGTATGCAGATAGAGTGACCACGGCGATGCAACGGGCGTTGGCAGAAATGGAACGGCGGCGCGTGAAACAGTTGGCTTATAATAAGAAACATCGGATTACGCCTCGCAGTGTCGAGAAGGCGATTAAAGATATTTTGGAACCTGATCGATTGGATACCGGTAAATCGAAAAAATCTGCCAAAGGAATCGATTTGCTTCCTACTGAATTGACCTTGTTATCTCCTGAACAGTTAGCCAAGCAGATAAAACAGTTGGAAAAGCAAATGTATCAATATGCGGAACTGTTGGAATTTGAGAAGGCGGCGCAGGTGCGGGATGAGATTCGGAGAATGATATAGTATAGTAATATTCCTTCTCATTTGTACCCCCCCCAGCCCCCCCGCACGCGGGGGGGAGTCACTCTCCCCATGGACGGGGGCACTCCCCCCGTGTACGGGGGCACTCCCCCCCGTGTACGGGGGGGCTGGGGGGGGTATAAATGAGAAGGAATATTACTATATGATAAACTTAACTTGAAATAGATACTACCTGCGTGATCCCCAAAATCTATTTGGGGACCCTTAACTTAGAGGATTACATCATGGACACTCCTTCTCTGACTACCACTCATTTAAAACAGCAAATTCATCAACTCATTGAACAAATGCCCTCCGAACAGCTACCCACTCTCCTACATTTTTCGGAAGCTATCATGGGGAGAAATAACTCGACGTTCACAGCGTCTCGGCCGCCGGCATCGGGGGAACATCCGTGGTTAAAATTCGCAGGGATGTCTCAAGATGACCAGGATTGGGAAGAATATCAAGCGGCCATCGCCGAATATCGGCGTGAAATGGATGCCATCCATGGAGAAAGAGGATGAGTTTATACATTCTTGATACAGACCACGTTTCACTGTTTCAACGTAACGATTCGTCAGTGGTGCAACACCTGGCCACGGTGGCGTTCAACTCCTTGGCGGTCACTATTGTCACGGTAGAGGAACAAATTAGAGGTTATCTGGCCGTCATTAACCAAGCCACCTCTGGAGAAAAACTCATTCGTGCATACGCCGCCTTACAGGATAGAGTGACGTACTTCAATTCTATCCAAGTGCTACCTTTTGACCAAGTTGCCAACGCTTGCTATGAAACTTTACGTCCACAAAAAATCCGAATTGGCACTAACGACCTACGGATTGCCGCAATCGTGTTAGCCGTCAACGGGGTGCTAGTCACTCGAAATTGGAAAGATTTTGCGCAAGTACCACATTTGAAGTTAGTTGATTGGACCATTCTTTAACCAGCCAACTAGGGTGGGCAACTGGGTTGTCGTTGCCCACCCTGAATAGTAGAGAAACTAAGTTTCGGAAAGCAAACTTAGTTTCTTTCTCAAAAAAAAAGACCTTGAAGGTTTTTCACCACTTCAAGGTCTTCTAAACTCATCGGTCTTATTGCACCACTTTGACTCGAGTCATATCTAAATCAAATGTGAACGTTGACGGTTGTTGCACCATATAGACTTCATAAGTCTGCATGATGCCAAAGGCGCCTGGGACATCTACCATGGGGATATATAATTCCCCGGTGCCTGGATTAAAGTCGGCATGTGCCCCATTCGTGCTAGTACCCGTCACGTTGATTCCACAGGAGGCAGGGTCACTCACACATTGTTGGATGCCGGCTTGTTTGCCAGATTCAAAATAATCCGTTGTGGAAAGGTCAGTAGTGTCTTCAGGGACGGTTGAGGAAAGTTCTGTCGTATCCTCAGACTTATCGTTGCCAGTTAATTCGTAAATACGGTCGGCATTATCAATACCACTAATAACCAACTGCGTATAAATGTCAGAATTTGACCAAGTGGTTTGGGCCGCAACCATATTGTTGATAGACAAACTCGCACGGTCTCCTTCAACAGACCATTTAACCGTATTTTTGGTTTTCGCTGAGGAAGAATGCCAGTCCCACTCTGATAAATTAAGCAATTCCGTTCCAAAACCCTTGACCTCATCGTAATAAGAATCCCATAACCAAATGTCGTTCTCATTTTCAGTGGTTAGAAAAAATTTTATGGAAGGGTCCCAATTGCCTACCATGGTAATTTCAAAATTGGTCGATAGTTGAATCGGAATATCTAGTCTGCCACCACCTTTAAGTCCAGAGAGATACTTGACGCCGTTGGTTTCATCTGCTTCAATATTCAAGTTTTCTCCCAATGTTGTACCCTCTGGAGATGTAGCAATCCCTAAATCAAAGTTAGCCGCCACCGCCGCTTCTGGTCCCAGCAACAGCAACCATGCCTCAAAAAAAGTGCTGATAAAACAGTACCTTACTTTCTTCATAAAAAATTCCTCTTGTGTTTTCAAAAAACAACTCTATAATATGAATAGTTTGCCCCATAAACAATCAACTATGGTTGTAAAATGGGTTGATTTTGGGTTGTCAAGTTTGGTGCGAGGCGAATTGAGAGGCTAACCCTATAAGGTGCGGGATGATTTTCTAAACACAAGCAACCGTGGTTGTAAAATGGATTGATTTTGGGTTGTAAAGTGACGAATTAACTTTCAAAACTATGTAAGGTGAATCATGAGTAAAGCCTACCAAAGTATCAAACAAGGAATCTTAGAAGCCATTGACTATGCGTCAGGTAAACCGATTGCCGCGGTGGTTCACCAAATCCGACCTATTGAAGTGAAGGCTTTACGCCATCAAATTGGCATGAACCAGATTGAATTTGCGGCAACTTTGGGTGTGACGGTGAATACGTTACGACATTGGGAACGCGGCGACAGGACTCCTCGTGGACCTGCATTGCGGTTGTTAAAGGCCGTAGCCAATGATACCAGGGCGGTGTTAAAGGCATTATCAAAGTGAAGAACTATGGAAGTGCTAAAAGAAGCGACTGTCATTTTGCTAAACCATCTCAGCCTCGCAAAAATGGCCCGTTTGATAGCGGCATGGCAAAGAGATGATAGCGATTATTTGAACATTCAAAATCAGTTGTTTGAAGGTGAAACAGTGGATACTCTTTATGATAAACTCAAAGACCTTGAGTCAAGAAAACCTTGGCCAAATAGGTTGTGAAGGGCTGAAAAAACCAAAACAATTTGACTGTGTGTGGAATATCCAAAAACAGGTAGCGGAGGAGTTTGCTGGTTACACCATGCGAATGCTATCCCCCGCTGAAATCGCCCAACAAGAAGCCGATTATACTGCCTTGTTACAAAAATGGCAACCGGCTTCTGCGGCTAAAGTGGAAGAAATCTTAGCCACACGAGAACTTGTCGAACCAGAACCAGAATTGCGTCCCGAAGTCGTGGCCAGATTAAAACAGAAAATGGCCGCGGCGCGGCAAACTCCATAGATACTTTTTCAATTGTTATGACCTCCCCTTCCTCTTCTCCCCCCGACCCTTTTGCAGACGCCGACCTCACTTGGGAACTCGAACGCCTGTATCAAGATTTGGCCACCGTCAAAGGTCAACCGTTGCGAAATACCGAGAAACGCTATTTGCGTGGCTTGTTATGTGGTTACGGACCTGAGGAATTGGCTAAGAAAGTCTATCGTCAGCCAAAAAGTTTGACTTCTTATTTGTCTCGAACGCTTTATCAATATGTCAAGGAGTTGACGGGACATGAGAAACTCCAAAATCATGGTCAAATTTCGGACTGGTTGGAGAAATATAAGAGACCGCGGGAGACTCATTCTTCATTGAAATCTCGACCAGAGGGGTCTTTACCTATGGAAGGTGTAGTTCATATAGAACGTTATTTTTATTTTGATAAATTAAAAAATATAGTTACAGGTGACGTACATATTCATTTTGAGGCGCCCTTGTCAGAGAAACCGAAGGGGAGAAAGGAGTAGAGGAGGGGGTCATTCAGTTATTCAGGAGTCCAAAGCGTAGCTTTGTCCGGACAAAGCTACGCTTTGAACTCCATGAGTTATTATGGGTTAAAATCAAGTGATTCTGGGTTAAAATCAGAGGAAAATTCAATGAATGTCGTCATTTCCAAAGAATTAGCACAAGCGACAAGAATGTCGCCACAGGAATTAAAACAAGAATTGGCGGTTCTGCTATTTCAAAAAGATAAACTGACCCTTGGACAAGCAGCGCAATTGGCAGAAATGAGTCAGTTACGTTTCCAACATCTCCTCGCCAGTCGTGCCATTCCTGTTCATTATGACATAGAAGACTTTGAACAAGATTTGGTGGCACTTAGAAAGTTGGGTAGGATAGTATGAAAGTGGTTAGTAATACCTCACCTATTATTAACCTGGCCAATGTTGAAAAACTTCAGTTATTGAATTTGTTGTACGGCAACCTCATTATTCCACGCGCTGTTTTTCAAGAAATTGCGGTGATTGGTGCAGGAGAGGCAGGTTCGAAAGAAGTGCAAACGTGGCCGTGGATTTCTACCCATGTCGTGCAAAACGTGGCTACCGTTAATTCGTTGCGTACCCAGTTGGACTGGGGAGAGTCTGAAGCTATCGCAACGGCTATCGAAATTCAAGCCGATTTGCTTCTCATCGATGAAAAACGAGGCCGTCTGGTGGCGCAACAATTAGGATTGACGACTAGCGGTATTCTTGGCGTGTTGCTGGAGGCGAAACAAACAGGACTCATTCAAATGGTTAAGCCAATCCTAGATAGTTTAATTAAAAAAGGCTTTTGGGTGAACCACGCACTCTATGACCACTTGTTGCAAAGGGCTGGTGAAGCCTAGCTAGGTGGTGTTTATTTGCCCATCAATCCACTCTTCTTCGTGGTGGGCGACGAAAAATCTGTTGCCCACCTTACATGACTAACTTTATGAACTGGACTGAACTTCGCCAAATTTATCCGAACCAATGGTTACTGATAGAAGCACTCTCGGCCCACACCACCGCTGATCAACAACGGCACCTTGAACAACTAGCCGTCATTTCCCGTTGCTTGGATGGTGAGGAGGCGTTTCAACAGTATCGTCAATTTCATCGTCACTACCCACAACGTGAATTATATTTTGTACATACTGGCCGCGATACGCTTGATATTGAAGAACGTTATTGGTTAGGGATTCATACTCATCATGCCACTCATACTGAAAAATAATTTATTGTTTACCACTATCAGCATCGATTATCAAGGCAAGACTTTAACTCTCAATAAGATATTGATAGACACCGGTTCCACGACGACCTTGCTTGCGGCAGATCAGGTGAAGAAAATTAATATTGTGCCCATGCTGTCTGACAAACTTCGTGTGATACGCGGTGTGGGTGGTAGAGAAGTGGTATTTTCCCGTGTCCTTGAATCACTTAGGTTGGATGACTATCAACTGAAACCATTTGAAGTGGAAGTGGGCGAGATGGACTATGGATTTGACCTGAATGGCATTCTTGGGATGAATTTTCTTATTCAGGCGGGGGCGATTATTGACTTAAAACAGTTAGGTATCTATTTTAATTGAGGCCGGCACGGGGCATTCAATCATTCAGGAGTCCAAAGCGTAGCTTTGTCCGGACAAAGCTGCGCTTTGGACTCCTGGGTAGTGTAGCTTTGTCCGGACAAAGCTGCGCTTTGGACTCCTGGGTAGTGTAAGTGATATAGTAATATTCATTCATTTTTGTACCCCCCCAGCCCCCCGCACGCAGGGGGGGTCACTCCCCCCCGTGTACGGGGGGGCTGGGGGGGTACAAGAATAAGTGAATATCACTATAGTGACTCACAAAAATATCGTCGCCAACCCCAAAAAAATAAAAAATCCCATGCTGTCAGTCATCGCCGTCAATATCACACTGCTTCCTATCGCCGGGTCACGTCCCAGTTTGTGTAATAACAAGGGTGTGAAGACGCCGACGAGGGAGGCGATTAATAAGTTGCCTATCATGGCAGTAATCATCACTATGGCCAAGGAGACGTTATGGTAAAGGATAAAGGCAAATAAACCGACTACGCTACCCCAGAGGATGCCATTGAGGAAGCTGACTGCGACTTCTTTGTACAACATGCGCCAAAAATTATTGGGATGAATTTGGTCCAATGCCAATCCACGAATAATTAATGCAATGGTTTGATTGCCGGTGTTACCGCCAATATTGGCAACTATCGGCATCAAGGTGGCTAAGGCGACGATTCTTTCAATCGTACCTTCAAATAAACCAATGACGCGGGAGGCAATGAAGGCGACCAGAATGTTGAGGGCTAACCACGCCCAGCGATTTTGGGCACTCTTCCAGACGGATGCAAATAAGTCTTCCTCTTCTTGTAAACCGACTTGACTGAGTATCTCCTTTTGCGAGGTTTCATCAATGAAATCCATAATCACATCAATGCCTAAACAACCGACCAATTGATGATGTAAATTGACCACCGGTGCGGAAATCAAGTCATAACGTTCAAACGCTAAAGCCGCTTCCCGGGCCGAATCGTCAGTGTAGAAAAAAATCGGTTCTGTTTTCATCACGTCGCTGACTAACAGGTCAGCATCCCGTATCAGTAACTCGCGCAAGGGTAACAATCCCTTTAATACATTCGAACGGTCCACCACAAACAGTTGGTCTAGTTGTTCAGGTAATTCGCCCCGGATGCGTAAGTAACGCAACACCACATCTAAGCTAACGTCCTCCCGCACGGTCACAAAATCAAAGTCCATCAAGGCCCCCGCTGTCCCTTCGGGAAAACTCAAGACGGATTGTACTTTGGCCCGATGTTGACTGTCCAAAGAAGTTAATAATTCCAATGCCATATCGGAAGGCAAGTCAGGCACTAAATCCGCAATTTCATCGGAATCTAAATGCTTGGCAGCCCCAATGATTTCGCTATTTTCCATCTCTTCAATTAACGTTTCGCGGACCGCGTCAGAAACTTCCAGAAGAATGGCACCATCATTTTCAACCTTCACCAAGTTCCAGACAATTTTTCTTTGTGCTAACGGCAGATTTTCTAAAATAAACGCCACGTCGGCCGGGTGCAGACGTTCCAATTTTTTTTGCAGTTCTACCAAGTGTTGTCTTTCCACCAGAGACTGCACTAAATCATGGCGTGGCATTGCTTGTTTGTGTACCAAACTTTCCACTAATTGCTGTTTTTTCAACAAATCTAGGACTTGTTCTAAAACCACTTGTAAATTTTTTTGATGTTTAAGTTCGTGTTGCATATATTGACAATGGAGAATGGAAAATGGAGAATGGAAAATGAAAAGGCTGGACTAGAGGCTTCAACCGGGTGACATGCTACTTCCACCGGCTGAAGCCTCTAGTCCGGTACCTATTTTCCATTTTCCATTATACATTATACATTAAATTCTCTATGGCAAAATTCATCGGTATTTTAACCGCAGGTGGTGACAGTCCAGGACTCAATGCCGCGATTCGTGCGGTCGGTAAGTCTGCTATTGGTTCTTATGGAATGCAAGTCATTGGATTTCGAGACGGCTTTCGCGGTCTGATGGCGGATCGTATTATTCGTTTAGATGAAACCACGTTGTCTGGCATTTTAACCGTAGGTGGCACAATGTTAGGCACTAGCCGGGATAAACCTAATAAAATGTGGGTCGGTGACAAAATCTTAGACATGACGGAAGCCATGATTGATACTTATCATAAACATCATTTAGATGCCTTGGTGTGTCTGGGAGGAGGAGGTACGCAGAAGAATGCACTGCGTTTGGCACAAAAAGGACTGAATGTCATTACTCTCCCCAAAACCATTGACAATGATGTAGGGATGACGGACATGACGTTTGGCTTTGATACGGCAATGAGTATCGCGACCGAAGCCATTGACCGTTTACATAGCACGGCCCACAGTCATCACCGGATTGTCATTGTCGGCCTCATGGGACACAATGCCGGTTGGTTAGCACTGGGTGCAGGAATTGCCGGCGGGGCCAATGTCATTTTGATTCCAGAGATTCCTTATGACATTAATGTGGTTGCAGATGCGGTTCGTCAACGGAGTCGCGCAGGCAAAAATTTCAGCATCGTCGCTATCGCTGAGGGGGCGAGGTCACAGGAAGATACGGAACAGTGGCAAACGTCGCTGAAAGCCAAAGCGACGGCAGAAACGAAAAAGCAGAAAAAACAGGCCAAGGTCATTTTGGATGAACTAGGGGAACAATTGACCGATAACACGATACGATTGTCCAGAGAATTGGAACAACTCACCGGTTTGGAATCACGGGTAACGATTTTAGGACATTTACAACGCGGTGGCACCCCTTCGGCGGCGGATCGTTTATTGGCCACGCGCTTAGGAACGGCCTGTACTTCCATGATTAACGACGGTGTGTTTGGCGTCATGTTGGCGGTTCAAGGAGAACGTATTGTGCCGGTCCCCTTGGAGGAGGTGGTTGGAAAGCGTAAACTGATTCCACTACATCATTCTTGGGTAGAGACAGCGAGGCTGGTGGGAATTAGTTTGGGGGCTTAATTATCTCGTTCCCACGCGCCAGCGTGGGAATGTGGTGCGGACGCGCCAGCGTTCCGTTCCCGCAACGCTTTGCCCACGGCATTCCCACGCGGGCGCGTGGGAACGAGACAAGTCGTTTCAGTGGATTCCAAAAGGGGGCGAAATGCCGTTTCCCAAAATCGAACCGCCCCAAATTCAGTGCCCCAATTATAGGCATCTAAGTAGGATAAAACCAATGAATCGGCATCTTTTTCATAAATTTCGTGCCGTTTGATGGGTGCGGCTAAGTTATTCAGCAGTGAAGTTTTGCCCCCTCTTGGGGAACCGGTGATGGCAGTCGATTGACCGGTCCGAATACGGCTTATAACTTGACACAGTTCTTGGTCTCGACCTTTAAATTGTTCTGGTGGTACGGGCGTGCCGTGCCAAAAGGGATTGAGTGTGGTGAACATTGGATTTTTGTTTAGAAAATGTAAAGTTTATTTGTTTTCAGGTTTTAGGCAGTTTATCATGGTCACTTTCTTATCGGAAACATTATTTTTAGTGTGTAATAAACCTAAATACCCACGGCAAATTTTCTATATAGAAAATATTAATATTATCCAGTCATTACCCACTCCTACCCTGTTTGCAACACCGTTTTGAGTGTATAAAAACAGAGGGACTCATAGCAGAGTTTCCTAGTAAACGTGCTATTAACAGAACAAAATAGTGCCTGTCAGTTACATGAAATTCTTGACAACCTCTTTAACCCAATATAGACTACCCAAAACCTTACAAGTCACTTAATAACCCCATGAATCACAATTACCCCCTCCAATTAAACCTCGGCAGTGGTAGAAGTTTTCGCGAAGAATGCTTGAATATAGATATTCGAGATTATTGGGCCCCCGACCTCGTCGTGGATTTAAACCAACCCTTTCCACACGGTGACACTCAAACTTTTCAGACGGCCCGGTTTGGTACAGTTGTCATTGCCCAAAATATTTTCAAAAAGATTATCGCCCATGATGTCCTTGAACATATTTTCAACCTCACCGTGTTTATGAAAAGCTGTCTGGATCTCTTAGAAGTGGGTGGCGAATTTGATATTATCGTCCCTTACGACCTCTCTTATGGGGCCTGGCAGGACCCGACTCATCTTCATGCTTTCAATGAAAGAAGTTGGTTGTACTACACCGAATGGTTTTGGTATCTGGAATGGACCCAAGCACGGTTTGAATTGACAGAACTGGGGTTTGAACTCAGTCCGTTGGGCAAAGAACTTCGAAAGCAGGGACGGTCTCCAGAAGAGATTTTGAAAATCCCGCGGGCGGTGGATTCCATGCACGTCAAAATGCACAAGGTGTTTCTCAATGAGAAAGATAAATTGGTGCTACAGCAAGTCACGCAACGTTCTAGAATCTTGCCGGCCACGCCACCTCCACTGCCCAAGGTCACACCTACCGTCAAATTTGCGGTGGCGATTATCTCACCACCTAATTATGTGCATAGTGAAGCCTTTCGGGAAGTTGCTGAAACAGTTTATTATGGTCTGTTGGAATTGGGATATGATACCACGCTAACCCTCATTTCTTCCCAACTGGATTTTGTGTCGGACCGTACTCATATCATCTTGGGTGCCAACCTATTGCATTCGGCCCCGTTCAAACCTCCTGCCCAGTCCATTCTCTACAATTTGGAACAAGTGGATGTCAACTCTCCCTGGTTTCAATCTCACCTCTTGACTCTCTATAAAGAATATCCCATTTGGGACTGTACCCAACAGAATATTGAACAACTGGCCCGCTTCGGCATCATGAAAGTTCAACAGGTTCCCATCGGTTACGTTCCCCAACTCACTCGTATTCCTCAGACGTTTGAAGACATTGACGTGCTATTCTATGGTTCCATCAATCCACGACGCCAACGCATTTTGGACACGTTGCGTAATCAAGGAGTCAAGGTCGAAACGGTCTTTGGGGTGTATGGTAAAGAACGCGATGCCCTGATTGCGCGGGCTAAAATCGTTCTCAATATCCATTTTTATGACACCAAGTTATTTGAAATCGTCCGTATTTCTTACCTACTGGCAAACCGCAAATTCGTCATTTCCGAGACCAGTAGCAATGCGTTTGAAGAAGCCCCGTTTTCTAGCGGCGTGGTCTTCGTGAATTATGACGACCTGGTAAAAACGTGTGTACAATACCTCGGTCTTCTTCAACAACGGCGGCAAATTGCTGAACAAGGTTTTTATTTGATGACTCAACGTCCGGCGAAGAATTATTTGACTCACCTGACTTAAAGGGTGGTGAGAAGAGTGGAAACTACACCGGTGGATTAGAGGCTTTAGCCAGTGGGGGGGCACGCCACCAAAAGAAGGGGTGCCATCCACCGGCTAAAGCCGTAAGTCCACCGGCTGAAGCCTCTAGTCCAGCATTTTTGGAAACACGTTTAACTTTGAAAGAAACTTAGTTTCTTCAACTTTACTTTTTTAACTTAACATTTAGGATAACAACAATATGTTTAATGTCCCACAACGTATTGCACAAGAACTCTCTGTGCAAGAACTTCAAGTTCAAGCGGCGGTTCGCTTACTTGATGATGGCGCCACGGTGCCCTTTATCTCCCGTTATCGTAAAGAAGTGACCGGCGGGTTAGATGATACCCAATTGCGGAAATTGGAAGACCGGTTACGCTACTTACGCGAACTAAATGAACGTCGTGAAGTCATTCTCAACAGTATCCGTGAACAAGGCAAACTGACCCCTGAATTAGAGACTGCTATTTCTGCTGCCGATACCAAAACCCGTCTGGAAGACTTGTACTTACCTTATAAACCCAAACGTCGCACCAAAGCCCAAATTGCCAGAGAAGCAGGACTGGAACCCTTGGCACTGGACTTGTTGACCAATCCTATCCTGATTCCTGAAGAAGCAGCCGGCATCTATCTGAATAACGAAAGAGGTATCAATGACCGCAAACAGGCGTTAGAAGGCGCCCGACAAATTCTCATGGAAAAATTTGCCGAAGAAGCGGATTTGTTAGAAAAATTACGGGAGTACGTTTGGGACAATGCCCAACTCATTTCAAAAGTCGTAGAAGGCATGGCCGACGCCGGTGCTAAATTCTCTGACTACTTTGACAGTCGCGAACCTATTAAAAATATTCCTTCGCACCGGGCCCTCGCCCTCTTCCGGGGTCGCAAGGAAGGCATTTTACATCTCAGCTTGGCCATTGGGAATACTGCGGAAGACGATGTCAACCCAGAGGAGAATGCCGATTCCACTGACATTACCTCCCCGTCTTCCTCTCCACCAGCCACGAATCTTTGTGAACACACCATAGCCCAGTACTTTCATATTGAAAACCAAAATCGTCCCGCCGACGTTTGGTTATTGGAGACCGTGCGAGTGGCCTGGCGTTTCAAAATTCGTTTACACCTCGATACGGAATTGATGACGCGGCTTCGTGAAAGTGCGGAAGCGGAAGCCATCAAGGTCTTTGCCACTAATTTGCAAGACCTTCTTTTAGCAGCCCCCGCAGGTCCTCGCGTCACCATGGGATTAGACCCAGGGGTGCGGACTGGCGTGAAAGTGGCCGTGATTGATAAAACGGGTAAAGTGTTGGATACCACCACTCTCTATCCGCACCCACCTAAAAATGAATGGCAAGACTCGATTGCTAGATTGACTGCGTTGGCCAAAAAACATCTAGTGGAACTCATTAGCATTGGCAATGGTACCGGGTCACGGGAAACGGATAAATTGGTATCCGAAATGATGAAACGGCATCCTGAATTACATCTGCACAAAATTGTCGTTTCCGAAGCCGGCGCCTCCGTTTATTCTGCCTCCGAACTGGCTGCCCAAGAATTTCCCGAAATGGACGTTTCCCTCCGCGGCGCAGTTTCAATTGCGAGACGCTTACAAGACCCGTTGGCAGAACTGGTTAAAATTGACCCCAAATCGATAGGCGTTGGTCAATATCAACACGATGTCAGTCAACCAGAACTGGCCCGGAGTTTGGACGCCGTCGTAGAAGACTGTGTCAATGCCGTCGGCGTAGATGTCAATACTGCCTCCGCACCACTATTGAGTCGTGTTTCTGGATTAAGTTCCAATCTGGCCAAAAACATTGTCACTTTTCGTGACGAACATGGCGCCTTTGCGAATCGTACCACATTACTGGAAGTGCCGCGGCTGGGGGAGAAAACGTTTGAACAAGCGGCGGGCTTTTTACGCATTCTCAACGGTAACAATCCCTTAGATGCCTCTTCTGTGCATCCCGAAGCCTATCCAGTCGTAGAACGTCTATTGACCAAGTGTAGCAAGCCTATCCGCGAAGTGATCGGTAATACGGACTTCTTACGCACTCTCAATCCTGAAGAATTTACCGATGACGTGTTTGGGCGGCCCACGGTCACGGATATTCTGAAAGAACTGGAAAAACCTGGCAGAGACCCGCGTCCTGAGTTTAAAACGCCGACCTTTATGGAAGGCATCAATGAACTGGAGGACCTGCAACCGAATATGATTTTGGAGGGAGTCATTACTAATGTCACCAACTTTGGTGCGTTTGTTGACATTGGGGTTCACCAGGATGGTTTGATACATATTTCGGCCCTGTCACACGACTATGTTAAAGACCCTCGAAATATCGTCAAAGCTGGCGATGTCGTCAAAGTCAAAGTCGTTGAAATCGATCTGAAACGGCGCCGGGTTGCTTTGACAATGCGTTTAGAAGAAACCAAACGGGGAGGGGCAGGGGCGCGGAAACGAGAGGTTGCTAGTGGTACTCAACCTTTCAGTCCGCAACCGTCACCCTCCGTCAAAACGCCACCGCTTCCCAAAACCTTTTCTACAGAAAAGAAGGAACGGCAACAACAGCCGGCGTTTGTGGGGGCTATGGCAGAAGCGTTTGCGAATGCTAAGAAACGGGCGAATGGGTAGTCGATACACCACCGGCTGAAGCCTCTAGTCTACCGGCGCCTTTCCCGATCGGTTCGTGCCCGGTAGGGTGGGCAACGTCTCTGAGTTGCCCACCACTATCAATTTGTGGAATGTAGTGAACACGCCGGACTAGAGGCGTAAGCCGGTGGCCGACATCCCCCTTACTTAAATCATTTCTAGGAGGTGCCGATGCCAACCCTATCCATGTTTCACGGAATCATTATCCGTATGTATTTTGCACCAGATGAACACAACCCACCTCATTTCCATGTCTATTATAACGAGTTCAAGGCAACCTTTCGACTAGACACGCTAGAACTCATGGAGGGTTCTCTTCCTCGAAGACAACTACGTTTGGTACAAGCATGGGCGGAACTACATTTGGATGAATTAAAAGCGAATTGGCAAATGGCCATGAATGGCGAAAATCCTTATAAAATTGAACCGCTACGATAAACTCAACAAGGGCGTTTTTATGTATCTAGGAATCAAACAAGTCTCTGCTACCGATGATTACCAACTAGACCTCGTTTTTGACAATAACGAGTGTCGTCGCTTCGATGTCAAGCCACTTTTGACGAAAGGACGATTTGCGGAACTGAAAGAGATAAAAATCTTCAAAACGGTGCGGATTTCCTTCGACACCATCGAATGGAACAACGGTCTGGATTTGGATCCCGAATATCTATATGAGAAGAGTGACCGTTTGTGCCAGGCAGACCATCGATTATTATCGCCCGCGCCTGGCCCATGCTAAAAAACGTGGAGACATAGAACGGGTCTGTACCAGCCACAACTATGTCTCCCCAATCATCTGTACCCCAGAAGAACTACTCGGAGGTGAATAATCATGTTGACCGACCCCATTTTAGAAGAACTTTACGCGATTCGCAAAAACATTGCTGCCCAATTTAACTATGATATACGTGCCTGGGGAGAATATTGCAAGGCACCACAACAATCGTATCATATCCCCGTGGTCTCTTTACCACCACGGTATATTCAGCCACCCACCTTAAATTCATCGGGGTTTGAGGAGAAGAACATGAGTTAACTATATGGATTCAGCCCTGTAGGGTGGGCAACGTCTCTGAGTTGCCCACCACCATTAATTTGTGGAATGTAGTGAACACGCCGGACTAGAGGCGTAAGCCGGTGGCCCACACACCCCTTACTTAAATCATTGTGCCCCCTTTCCGGCTAAAGCCTCTAGTCCCGTGTGTTATGTTACTGCTGTGTGTCATTCTGAAAATTCTAAAATTCTGTCAATTCTGATTCTGTCAATTCTGATTCTGACAAAAGAAGAACAGCACGGTATCTATGGACAAAGTTCAACAATTCCTCTCCGATTTTCAAAATCTCTCCAAAACCAATGGCGTAAAATTCTGGGAACGACCAGAAAACGAAAGTATGATGAATATGTTAGAATTAAATCGTGCTGAAGTTATCCAAATTTTACTCAATTTGACCCAATCCGATTATATTGAGGGGCCGTTATACCAAGAGGGCTTTTCTAACGCCTGGAGTTTTGGTCAACTCATCAAGAGGAAAGAAGTTTATATTAAACCAACCATAGTAGAAAAACAGAAGCGAAAAATGGCTGTTTGCATCTCTTTTCACGAATCTACCAAACCTTTGAAGTATCCTTATCATCGTTAATTTATCGTCGTTTCATTTGAATCAGGACTTACGCAACCGCCGGTATTTACCCCAACCCTCCCCAACCCTCTCCGCACGCGGGGAGGGAGTCCCCCCCGTGTACGGGGGGCAGGGGGGGGGATGGTGTGTAAAATCAAATAGTTACAAAAACGGTTGCGTAAGTCCTATGAATGTATCTATTTCTTTGGAAAAGTCACTTATGCCAGAATATTGCTTACATTGCGATTATGAAGAAGAACTCGAACTTAGCCGAAAACCCGTTACCATAACAGTACGCGGAGAAGAATTTGAAGTCACTAAAGAGTTTTATCAATGCCCGGCATGTGGTGAATCCTTCACCAGCAGTTTCGACCATGACCCTTTAGATGAGGCTTACCGCAACTATCGAAAGCGTCACCAATTGTTGCAACCCGAGGAGATTCGGCGGTGGCGCGAAAATTCTGGTTTGACTTCAATCGAAGTGAGTGAATTGTTCAGCTGGGAAAGTACCACGCTTCGAGGCTACGAAGTTGGTGCTTTACAGACGGAAGAACATGATAGACAACTGAAATGGTTGATGCAATCATTGAATTTGTTGCTGTTAGTGGAAAGCCAGTCGAAAGTATTGAATGAAGAACGCCGAAAAGTTCTGATTTGGCAGATTGATTCAGGAATCCAAAGCGCCGGCTTGGTGTCTTAATTCACGAACATACCTGGATGACACTTTATGGTTGCCCGCTTGATACTGAGTCAGGAGTCCAAAGCCACTTTAAACTCCTGTCTCTCCTCCTGACTCATTTAAGTACCGAAGCAGAAATTTTACCGTATTTTCCCTCACCCCCGGCCCCTCTCCCAAAGGGAGAGGGGAGACAGGCGGCACCAGTGGTTTTCTCCCAGCACCCTACGGGCGTGGGGCCGGGGGTGAGGGTAAGGACGTCGTTATACCAGAAAGATTTTGCTTCACTACTTATTCATCATACCACCGTCGTCGTCAATTCAAACAACTTTTCATACTCCAAAATTGCATACCGGTCGGTCATTCCTGCAATATAATCCGCCACCGCCCGCGCCCGGCCGGCATCTCCACCTAACTGGCCCTGTAACCGTTGCACTTCCACTTGGGCTTCCAAAGGTAACAACGTGGGGTCACTGAAGAAGGCTTCGAATAAACGTCGTATCATCTGATGGGCCCGAAACCCCATGCGGCGCACTCGATAATGTTGATAGAGTTGCGTTTGTAAAAATTGTTTCAACTCTAAATGCTTCTCATACAACATGGCACTGAAAGTAATCAACGGTTCCTCTAACATGCGGATTTCTTCAATATTTTTGGGCTGTACCGCATCTAACTGGGCGCGACTGGTCTCAATCACATTGGTCACTTGTTCACCAATCAGACGACGAATCGTTTCATAAATCATGCGCCGTTGTGACACGGTTGACCAATGTTTAAGAACGTAAGAAAAGTGTTCATCAAACAAACGATAGTCCCGGAGTTGTCGAATGGTGATAAGTTTCGCCCGCAAGCCATCATCAATGTCGTGTGTGACATAAGCAATTTCATCACATAAATCAGCCAGTTGTGCTTCTAAAGAGGGTGGCGTAAGTTGTCCTTCATGAAGAAAGCGAGTACCTAACTGACCCAAAGATTTCGCTTGTTTAGGAGAACAATATTTGAGAATGCCTTCACGAGTTTCATAAGTCAAGTTGAGTCCACGAAAGAGAGGATACTTCTCTTCTAATTCATCGACAATGCGCAACGATTGCAGGTTGTGTTCAAACCCGCCATAGCTTTTCATGCAATGATTCAAAATGTCTTGGCCGGCATGACCAAAGGGGGCATGTCCCAAATCGTGTCCTAACGAAATCGCTTCAGTCAAGTCTTCATTGAGACGTAAAGCCCGGGCAATCGTGCGACTGATTTGGGAGACTTCTAAAGTATGAGTCAGGCGCGTGCGAAAGAGGTCGCCTTCGGAGTTCACAAATACTTGTGTTTTATATTCCAGCCGTCGAAACGCATTGGAATGAATAATTCGGTCCCGGTCTCTTTGATATTCGGTTCGATAGGAAGCCGGGGGAGGTTCGTTAATTTTTCGTCCTAGAGAGAACTCTGGGCAAGCGGCGTAAGGTGCTAAATTGGGCATTTAAATTAGGTCTCTAAATCAGGAGTCAGGGAATGAACTTCTGACTCCTACTGGTTAACGAACTGGTGATAAGGAATTAAAGAGGCCCAAGAATTAAAGTGGTGAAAGTGGTGGTGGACTAGAGGCTTTAGCCGGGGGCGGGGCCCCGCGTTTTCAATTATGTTCCGCACTCACCGGCGAAAGCCTCTAGTCCAGCGTTCTTCTGTATTACCAAAGAACTTCTTGCAATAACTGCGGTTCATACTCCTCTGTCACTAACGCCTTTCCAATTCCTTCCAAGAGGACCAAGCGTATTTTTCCTTGGCGAACCTTTTTATCTACTTTCATCAGTTCCAACATTTCTTCTTTTTTTAAACCCGCGGGGACACGAGTGGGTAAGGCCATTCGTTCCAATAACGTGGTGATACGGTCCACTTCTGAGGGGGGTAACCATCCCATTTTTTCCGATAATTGGGCTGCCAAACACATTCCGATAGCGACAGCTTCACCATGCAAGTATGTTCCATAACCCAATCCTGTTTCAATCGCATGACCAAAAGTGTGACCCAAATTGAGGATGGCCCGGGGACCTGATTCACGTTCATCGATGGCCACGATATTGGCTTTATCTTGGCAAGAACGAGTGATTGCAAAACTGAGTGCTTGGGCATCTTTCGCCAACAGTGCTTGGGTATGAGTGTCTAACCAATCGAAAAATTCGGGGTCGTTGATGAGACCATATTTTACCACTTCGGCCAGACCGGCACTGAGTTGACGATTATCCAAGGTATATAACGTATCGGTATCTATCAGCACCCCTTGCGGTTGATGAAATGCACCAATCATGTTTTTGCCGAGACGGTGATTGACTCCCGTTTTGCCTCCCACGGAAGAATCAACTTGCGCAAGCAGGGTGGTCGGAATTTGCAAAAATGGGACTCCCCGTTGATAACAAGCGGCAGCAAAGCCAGTCATATCACCTACTACACCACCGCCCAACGCGACCAACGTGGCTTGACGGTCAAAACGGTGGGTCAATAAACTATCAAAAATTTGATTGACGACTTCCAACGTTTTATATTCTTCGCCATCTGGCAAAATGACTGAAGCGGTTTGAAAATTTTGAAAAGCCACTAAGGCTTTTTCCAAATACAAGGGTGCCACGGTTTCATTGGTGACGATTAACACTTGTTGACCTTTGAGAAGTGGCGTCACTAATTCTGGTCGTCCCAACAGTCCTTGACCAATGTAAATGGGGTAACTACGGATTCCTAATTCAACTTGTAACGTGTTCATGGTGTTAATTTTTTCAATCCTCCAATAATTTTCTCTGGAGAGGTGGTAAGACAATTTTAGGTTCAGGGGTCAGAAGAATCGGTAAGTTGGGAATGTAAAATCGGTTTTCCGGTCATCTTGCGGTCTTCGTTTAACTGTTTCAATATCGTCTTCACGACTTGATGTACGGTTCGCTGTCCAGTTCGAACCGTCACCACCGCCACTTCTTGATACAATGGATGCCGTATCTTCATCAAGTTCTCTAACCGTTCCCTGGGGTTTTCGGTCTGCAATAATGGACGATGGCGACTATGGGCTGTGCGTTTCAATAATTCGTCTATAGAAGCTTGTAAGTAAACCACAAACCCACGACTTTTTAAATAGGCGCGATTGTCCGGGTCTAAGATGGCCCCGCCGCCGGTGGATAACACAATATTATTAAAGGCGGTCAATTCTGCAATCATCGCTTTTTCGCGTTTCCGAAAACCTGCTTCGCCCTCTAATTCAAAAATCAACGGAATCGATGCCCCAGACCGTTCTTCAATTTCATGGTCACTGTCTTTAAAGGTTAGATGCAAAGTCTTTCCTAATATCTGACCAATCGTAGTTTTACCGACGCCCATGGGGCCGACTAAGAAAATGTTGGTGGACATGTTTGTTATAGTGGAGAGTGGATAACGGAGAGTGGATAACGGAGAGTGGAGAATGATAATATGCGGGACTAGAGGCTTCAGCCGGTGGCAGGGGCACGTTTCCGGCTGAAGCCTCTAGTCCACCTCGATTTTTTCGCTATCCACTCTCCACTCTCCGTTATCCACTCTCCACTCTCCACTCTCTCCTACTCCTCTGCTTCCGAAGGTTTAAACTCCGCCATCAGTTGTTGTTGAATGTTATGCGGTACCGGTTCGTAGTGACTAAATTCCATGGTAAAGAACCCCTGTCCACCCGTTGCAGATTTCAGCACCGTTTGGTAATTGCTTAACTCACTCAAGGGCACTTCCGCTTTCACCGATACCATATTCGGGGGACGCATATCCGTTCCTTGAATCCGACCGCGTTTACTGGACAAATCGCCCGTAATCGTCCCCATAAAATCATCAGGCGTAGTCACTTCGACGGTGACAATCGGTTCCAATACCATCGGTTTCGCCTTCTTAATCGCATCCAAAAACGCCTTCTTCCCTGCGCTGACAAAAGCGATTTCTTTAGAATCGACGGGATGGTATTTACCATCATAGACCGTCACCTTCACATCTTGTAAAGGATAACCCGCAATGGCGCCTGCCTCCAACACTTGTTGGACACCTTTCTGGATGGCCGGCAGATAGACGCCTGGAATGGCACCACCGACAATCGCATTCTCAAATTCAAAGCCGGCACCACGCGGCTGGGGTGCCACCCGCAAATAGACTTCACCAAATTGACCAGCCCCACCCGTCTGTTTCTTATGCCGATGATGTCCTTCCGCATTGGCGCCAATCGTTTCGCGATAAGGAATTTTCGGCGGTTTGGTCTCTACTTCCACATTGTAGTATTTCTGCATCTTTTCCATAATGACGCGCAGGTGGAACTCACCCAAACCACGTAATACGGTTTGATTCAACGAGGCATTGTGTTCCAATTTCAAACAGGGGTCTTCCGCCACCAATTTGTGCATGGTGATACTGACTTTCTGTTCATCTCCCTGACGCTTAGGCAACACCGCCAATCCGTACATTGGTGCTGGAAAATCTGCCGTGGGTTGCAAATGGATAGCGTCCTCATCATGAGAATCATGGAGGATTCCATCCAAATAAATGGCATCGATTTTAGCGACGGTACAGATGTCTCCAGGGATACCTTGGTCTAATTCCACCTGTTGCTTCCCTTGGAGTTTAAACAAGTGACCCACTTTAAAAGATTTGCGGGTTTCACCGATAAATAATTGACTGTCTTTTGTGACCGTCCCTTGGTGAATGCGAAACACGCCCAATTTACCCACAAACGGGTCCGCCGTCACTTTAAAGACATGGGCTATCAGATGGAGAGAGGTATCTGGTTTAGCAAACAGCGGGGTAGCCGCTTCGCCGGTTCCTTTTAAAAGAGGTAACGGATTCCCTTCCAAAGGATTAGGCATAAGACGAGACAACACGTTTAACAACTCTGGTACACCCGCCCCGGTTTTGGCCGAGACGAAACAGATAGGCACCAGATGGCCTTCTCGCAACGCTTTTTCAAAGGGTTCATGGAGTTGGTCGGGCGTCACTTCCACACCTCCTAAATACTTCTCCATCAACTCTTCGTCCACCTCTACCACTTGGTCAATAATTTTGGTGTGCGCGTCAGACACGGGGCCAAAATCCGACGTGCCAGATGTATTGAAGAAACAATCTACCACTTTCTGCCCTTTCTCCGCAGGCAGATTGATAGGCAAACACTCGTCCCCAAAGGCGGCCTTAATATCGGCCACCAATTTAGGCAAGTTAATTTCTGGCACGTCAATCTTATTGATGATAAGTAAACGACATTGTTTCTGTTTGGTCGCTTGTTCCATCATGCGCCGCGTAATCATATCGATTCCTGATTGGGCATTGACCATTACCGCCACGGTTTCCACGGCGGGCAATACTTTCAGGGAATGACCGATGAAATCGGGATAACCTGGGGTATCAATCAAGTTGATGTGAGTTTTGTTATAATCAAAATGCACCAAGGAAGCACTCAACGAATGTTGATATTCCTTTTCAAGGGGGTCAAAATCGCAGACGGTATTTCCACTTTCGACTTTACCGAGGGTGCTAATGACCCCAGCTTTGTGTAATAACGCTTCTGTTAGCGTCGTTTTACCGGAACTACCTTGACCGACTAAGGCAATATTGCAAATGTCTTTTGTTGTATAGTGAGGCATGTTATTTTCATCATCCGTGTGGTTGAAAAAGTAATTGACTTTAACAGAATAAAGCAACTAAGAAAAGAGGGGCGGGAATTTTTTTAGCGATATATATTTCTGTGAATCTGTGTATAAACATCTAATTAATTGATTTATAAATTTATATTTTAGAATCTTAAAAATGGATAAAGGGCTGACAGAATGCGGATAGGTATGATTAAGAATATTATGAAATTATGAAATATCGTCCTGTGATTGCCCACTGCCATTCACTTCGCAATCTTCTAACCTTGTGCTATACTTAATCAATCAGGAACTTCATGACAAAGATTAGGAATGCCAAACTTTAGTTTGGCATAGAGGTATTTTGTTTGATTATCACATTCCGAACTAGACAGCTTGAACAATGTTATAGTAATATTCATTCACCTTTGTACTATTTTGATTTAAAATGTAGGGTGGATTAAGCAAAGCGTATCCACCACGGGTTATAGAATTTGGTGGATACGCTTCGCTTAATCCACCCTACAGGGAAACCGAGAAGGTACAAAAGTAGATGAATATCACTATATCGTGAGTCTAAAGAAGCAATACGTACTTTCGGTCAAGAAGTTGCCAGAAAATACATTCAACGCATCAATATCATCAAGCATACTAAAAATTTAGAAGAATTGATGAAATTACCCGGCTTACGTTGCCATCCACTGAAAGGCAAACGAATTGGACAATACGCAATTAATCTCAATGGATTTTATCGTCTTATCTTTACTTTGACAGGTGAAACGTTAGAAATTGTGCGCATTGAAGAGGTAAGTAAACATTATGACGACTAATCCATCTCGACATTCTGACATGGCCATTCCGCCATGGGAATGCCTATTGGAAGTTCTTAATGAACAGGGCCTCAGTCAGCCAACCTTAGCACGACATCTGGTTTGTTCTGGACCAACCCTTTGAGAGTTAAAATGCAAGAACTAGAAAACCTAATCACCTCATTGCATGCTTCAATCGATTTCAACAAATGGAAGGGTTGCGAAAATATGACTAAAACTGCTTCTAGCTGTATCGAATGCGGTGGAGAACAATATTTTCCTGGCAATCAAATTGATTATCGTTGCGAACAAAAACGAAAAATCTATGTATTAAGATATTTGCCAGTACATCTCCGCGAGGTTTATTTAGCGGCCAAGGAAATTCCTGCGGATACACTCAAAACCATGTTGTCAAAAGAGGTCGTCAGGATTTTATCCTTGGGAGGGGGACCTGGTTCAGATATAGCGGCTATCAAAAAGGTCATTATGGATTTCATCGAACGTAACCAAGTCGCCCCCAACTTCCTAACCATTCACCTTGTCCGTCTTGACAAGGAAACCGGGTGGGATAATCTCTCAAGCGAAGTGGTTCGTACCTTTTCTTCTAACCAGTATCAATTCAAGTATCACAAATGTCACGTTGATATTGTTTCCACGGAAATGACACTTGAACCTGGTTATGACATCGTTAGCATTTCATATTTGATTTCGGAACTGCCGGATAGGGATATGCCCATATTCATCAGGAATGTGCAGAAATCATTGATGAAAGGGTCAATCTTGCTAATTAATGATAGCAAACGAGACAACGTAAAATTAAAGATTGAAAGGTTGCTAAAGGCACTGGAATATGAAACTTCCGTCAGCAGTGATGCAGTTAGATGGTGCGGGTTTGATTTTCCATATCATATACTTATGAATGTGAAACCCAAACTTAAAACTAAATCTGGGCGATATATGATATTGATAAGTGATAAACCCGCCTTGGGTATCTTCGCTAAGATAAGGCGAATATTATCAAATATTCTTAACCGATTTAGACCTTCTTGACTTTACATCAAGACTCTATTCTTCAGGAGTCCAAAACGAAGCTTTGCCAGGTGACAAAGCTACGCTTTGGACTCCTGGGTTTTCCTCCTGGGTTTTCCATTATGATAATTAGTGCCAGTCGTCGAACCGATATACCCGCTTTCTATACTCCCTGGTTTATGAATCGGATTAAAGCGGGCTTTCTTCTCACCAGAAATCCATTTAATGCGCTTCAAATCAAGAGAGTCTCTCTTTGTCCAAAAGAGGTTGAAGCTATCGTATTTTGGACTAGAAATGCAGAAAAATTAATCCAGTATTTACCTGAACTCGACTCAAAAGAATTTAAATATTATTTCCAATATACTATAACTGGCTACCCAAGGATTCTTGAAAAGTCAGTTCCAAATCAATACCAAGCCATCGACACTTTTTGCCAATTAAGTGAGAGGATTGGTTCTCGTCGAGTCATCTGGCGATATGACCCTATCTTGGTTTCAAATCTGGTTGATATAAATGAACATAAACAGTTATTTAGTCAAATCGCAACCTCACTCAAGGGTAAAACCAAACGGGTGGTTATCAGTTTTGCCGATTTTTACAAAAAAACGGAAAGGAATTTAAACAAGGTAAAAGATCTGCAATATCGTGATCTTATTAGCGATAACAAGACACTTCTGGACCTGGCAAAGTATATGGTTGACATAGCGCAGACGAACCAGATGGAAATACAAAGTTGCGCCGAAGCAATAGAACTTGCCAATATCGGTATCGAACATGGCAAATGTATTGATGACAAATTGCTGAAGGAGGTGTTTGATTTACCACTGGATTCAAAAAAGGATAAATATCAAAGGAAAGAATGCGGTTGTGTTAAGAGTGTTGACATCGGGCAGTATAATACTTGTTCACATGGTTGTAGCTATTGCTATGCCAACTCTAATGGTAATATTGTTATTAAGAACAAACAGTTACATGACCCTAACAGCCCTTTTCTGGTGGGAGGAACAGAAGATATCGATATGGAATTGTTAAAACCAGGGAAGAGGTATTTAGAATAAAATTCTCAATCTCATCTGGAACGCAATAAGAATTATTGCGCTTCGGACAAACTCTTACCGGAGAATTAATTATGTGGCAAGACCCCATTATCGATAAACGTAAGCCCATACAACTCCAATTTCCGTGCGCCCACGCCTGATAATTTAGTGATACATTGTCCACCACGTTAACTACCGTCGAAGTAAAGGAGTGGTGGACACACAAAAGGACATTTGCCCATTCTATACAGGCTAAAATAACAACAATAAACCCAATGTAGGTTCTTGGTTCATCTTCTCAATCACTTGATAATTAGAACGCAACATCGACTCAACTTGTTTGGTAGTACAATTGCCACGACGTAACCAAATCAGTTTAGGAGGATAACCTCGCAACACACTCAGATCACTAAAATCAGCATCTTTACTGACAATAAGATAATCATGGTCCTTTGCATATTGCCAAATTTCTATATCAGATGCCTGATCAAGCCCTAGTAGATAAACTTGGGTTGAACCCGGAAACAAATCCGCTAACCGTGAAACTAGACGGGGTGACAAATTATGGTCAAATAGTAACTTCATCACTTTCCACCAATGTTTGATGTTCACGCTGGGCCGCGTAACTTAGACACGCCCTAATATCTTCAGCCGTTAAATAGGGAAAGTCCTCCAGAATCTCTGGAGGTGTCATCCCTGCGGCCAAATAAGAAAGGACATCGTAAACGGTGATTCGCATACCACGAATGCAGGGTTTGCCACCACGTTTACCCGGTTCGATAGTAATAATATGTTGGTAATTCATAAAAAATTTTACCTTAGATAGAAGGTTTGCTGAGAGACTACGTTCGTTTGGTACAACTTCAACAATGTAACAGAACTCATTTGGTCTAGTCAACCAGTTGTTAGTTCTTAATAAAATAATTCTCTATGAAACCATTGGGGAAACTAAATGGAATATCTGCGAAACTTACCTTACGCAACGGCACGACAGAAACTAAATTTCTTTAAAAAACTTAGTTTCTTACCGCCTCTTGCGTAAGGTGAGTTTATAAGATTTGACAACTTTTCGAAAGTTGTCAAATCTCAACCACATTTATAAGATTTGACAACTTTTCGAAAATTGTCAAATCTCACTCACATTTCACTTCCCTCCACAAATTCGCCCGCACACATCTTAACACATCGTAACTATATTGCCCTGCAAATTTCTCAAACACTGGTTTAACACTCTGTTTCAAGTCCTCTGGCAAACTCAAGAAAGCGTCTTCAATCTCCTCAATTTCACCCGCTGAGAGATTAATGAGTTCTCCTAATTCCAATCGACCAGCCTCAATCGCTTCCGATAAATAGCTATAAACCGTCGATACTTGAATCTCACGTTGTTGGGCAATTTCAGCGGGCGACAGTCCGTTTCGTAAAGCGTCCAAGGTGACTTCGATCCGTTCTGGAAGCACGATTTCAGACACCGCAATCGTCTCGATTCGTTCTGGTGACACCATGTCCTCCCTGTCCCTCTCTCCCTCTTCCGCCACCCGATTAATTATGGGTGGAGGAGAGGGTTCCCCATATTTCAAAATATGCGCTTCCACCACATCGATAAACGTGAGTCCATACAACTCCAATTTCCGTGCGCCCACGCCCGATAATTTGGCAAATTCTGATAAAGTGCGCGGACGATATTGCACAATTTCAGTCAATGTGCTATCATGGAAAATGATATAAGGTGGTACATTTTGGACATTGGCTAATTCTAACCGCCGCGTCCGTAACGCCTCCCATAAGAGTCTATCCGTCCCCATAAAAGTGGCAGACGACAGGGTCGTCCGTTGATATTTCCTCTCCGCCCTGTCCAACTTTTTCGGCCTCTTCACGGCAAGGTCTTTACGCAAATAAATCCGCTGTTCTCCCCGTAACAATGGACGCGCTTTCTCGACTAATTGCAGACCGCCATAGCCTTCCACATCGACTTTGACAAAACCGGCCGCAATGAGTTGACGATAGACTGAAAACCATTGTTCCATACTTAATTCTTGGCCAATCCCGAAGGTACTCACCTGGTCATGGCGAAATTTTTTTATCTTGTCAGAAGTTTTGCCTAACAAAACATCAATCAGGTAATGAACGCCAAAGCGTTGCCCAGTGCGATAAATACAAGATAATGCTTTTTGGGCCACTGCTGTACCATCATAAGTTTCAACAGGTTCTAAACAATTATCACAGTTCCCACACGGTTGCGTTAATTGTTCCCCCAGATACGCTAACAAATTTTGGCGACGACAGGTAGCCAGTTCGCAAAAACCTAACATGTCCTCCAGTTTGCGTTGTTCAATTCGTTTATGTTGTTCTTCCGCGTCTGACACACCTATCAATCTGCGCAACATAATCACTTCTTGAAGACCATAAGCCATCCACGCATTAGCTGGCAACCCATCGCGTCCCGCCCGGCCCGTTTCTTGATAGTATGCTTCCAAACTTCTAGGTAAGTCCAAATGGGCCACAAAGCGAACATTGGGTTTATCAATGCCTAAGCCAAAGGCAATCGTGGCGACAATGATGACGCCTTCTTCACGCAAGAAGCGTTCTTGATGATGGGTACGCATTTGAGTCGGCAATTCGGCATGATAGGGGAACGCATTCCACCCTTGTGCCTGTAACCAGGTAGCCATCTCGTCCACCTTTTTGCGCGTCAAACAATAAATGATTCCCGCATCTCCGCGATGTTCGGTATTCAAAAAATTGAGGAGTGTACGCCGCATGTTATCGCTTTTTTGGATGACGGTGTAACGAATGTTAGGACGGTCAAAACTGGAGATAAAAATCTTGGCATTCTCCAGTCCAAAATGTAAAATAATATCGCGTCGGGTCGGTTCATCTGCTGTCGCGGTGAGGGCGATTCTGGGAATATTTGGAAAACGTTGGGCAATCACCGATAATTGCGTATACTCCTTACGAAAATCATGTCCCCAGCGGGAGACGCAATGGGCTTCGTCAATGGCAAATAACGCGATGTTTAGGGATTCTAAAAATTCTAAAAACCAGGTCGTCATCAATCTTTCGGGGGAGACATAGAGTAAATCTAATTCCCCTTGTCGTAATTGCCAAGTGACTCGTTGCGCCTGTTCAGGGGACAATGTGGAGTTGAAAAAAGCGGCCCGAACTCCAAATTGGAGTAACGCACTCACTTGGTCTTGCATCAAGGCAATCAGGGGCGAGATGATAATAGCCACGCCGGGTCGGAGGAGGGCAGGAATTTGATAACATAACGATTTACCTCCGCCGGTGGGCATGAGGACGAGGGCATTGCCACCTGCCAGAATGTGATTGATAATGGATTCCTGTTCACCACGAAAGGTATGGAAACCAAATTTAGTATTGAGGATGTCTAGGGGTGTGGTAGTAGTCATTTAGATATAAGGAACTAGACGGTTTAAGGTTAACTGATTATATGTGAGGTGGTAAAATTTATCAAGTCTGCGGTGGACTAGAGGCTTTGGACTAGAGGCTTTAGCCGGAAACAACGCCGGACTAGAGGCTTTAGCCGGAAACAACGCCGGACTAGAGGCTTTAGCCGGTGGGGGCGGAACATAATTGAAATTGCAGTGCCCCACCCACCGGCTAAAGCCTCTAGTCCACCGCTATTTTAATTCCTTTGCCACTTCAACTCCTTAACTTAATAGCATTGCGGCGTAAACCTCTAGTCCCGCGTTCTCTTCCTAATCTTCGTCATTCAATCGAAACAATTGTCTAGCCGCTGTTACCATCTCCTCATGTCCTTCATAACCCGCTTGCCGCAGTTGTACGCAGGGGGTGTGCATTAACGTGTTAGTCAACGTATGGGCGAGGTAGTCAATGACTTCATAAGGCGATTTACCATTATCAATCATACGTTTGGCCCGCGTGACCAGGTGATGACGAGTGGCTTGGGCACGGTCCCGGAGGCTACAGATAACTTCTACCGTGTCCAGCGATTTCCACCAACCCATAAAGTGGGTCACTTGGGTATCAATGATTTCTTCGGCTTGCAGGGCCGCTTGTTGACGGGACCGTAAATTTTCTTGAATGACTTCATTGAGGTCGTCCACACTGTATAAATACACGTCTTCCAACTCTCCCACGAGGGGGTCAATGTCGCGAGGGACCGCAATGTCAACCATAAAGATGGGACGATGTTTTCGAATCTTAATGGCGGGTCTCACTTCCGCTTGAGTTAGCAAATAAGTGGGGCTGGCGGTAGAGGAGATCACAATGTCGGCTTCGGCAAGATGGACGGGAATTTCAGGCAAGGTAATCGCATAACCAGCAAATTCTTTGGCCAATTGTCGCGCCCGTTCTACTGTGCGATTGGCCACAATCATGCGGCCTAAACGGTTTTCGTGCAAATGGCGGGCAGTCAATTCAATGGTTTCACCTGCGCCAATGAGTAACGCGGTGATATTTCTCAAATCGCCAAAAATCTGTTGCGCCAACCGCACCGCGGCAAAAGCCACCGAAACGGGACTCGAACCAATGGCAGTGTCAGTCCGAATTTGTTTAGCAACAGTGAAACTGTGTTCAAAGAGTTTATTTAGCAGTCGGCCAGTCGTCTTTTCGGCACGGGCGGCGTGATAAGCGACTTTGAGTTGTCCCAAAATTTGCGGTTCTCCCAGAATCATGGAATCGAGTCCACAAGCCACCCGTAAAAGGTGACGGATAGCCTCTTCGTTGTGATAAGTGTATAAGTGTTCGTCTAATTGTTTGCGGGGAATATTATGGTAGTGACTTAACCAATTTATCATGCCTTGACTGGTATCAGATTCGATATGACAGTATAATTCGGTCCGATTACAAGTAGAGATAATGACAATTTCTTTGGCCAATTCATGTTCAATACTCTCGCGCAATGCCTGCGTAAGGCGGGTCGGCGAAAAATTCACATGTTCGCGAATTTCTACGGGGGCCGTGGTATGGTTTAGACCAAAAGCAAATAGTTGCATGAAAGTGATATAATTTTCCTGGTAAATGGGCAAATTGAAATTTGCACACGAGATCGAGTTTTGTTAAAATAGTGAAGAATTGAGTTTTGGAAATTATAACTCATTAAACTAATTATTTGAATCAATAATTTATTCCAAAGTGGTACCGGTGGACTGGAGGCTTCAGAAGGCACCGGTGGACTAGAGGCTTCAGCCGGTGAGAGGCGGTCCCCTTCTTTTGGTCATGTGCCAATCCCTCACCGGCTGAAGCCTCTAGTCCACCGGTGCTTTTTCACTCAAAATGGAGATATTCCAATGCAACTTCAAGAGAAACCAGAGGTTCAACCTCAAATAGAGTTTAGCAAACAGATGGACACGTTTGAAGCACGGCGGGCGGCGTTGCTGAAAGAAATAGATTTAATTCAGGATGTTATCAAACGCATGTCCAATACGTCCTCTCTAATTAAGGGATGGACGGTGACGATGGTTGGCATTATTTTGGCCGCTAAGGCAGATAATAGTGCCGTGTATTTTGTAGTTATCCCCATTATGCTATTTTGGTTTTTAGATGCCTATTTTTTACAACATGAACGGCTGTATCGAAAACTGTATACATGGGTGGTACAACATCGGATGAATGACTTGACTGACTTATATAGTTTAAACCCGGCGCGGTTCAAAACGGAAGGTCAAACCATTTGGAATGCCCTATTTTCGTTTACCTTGGGAATGTTTTATGGCGGGGCAACCTTGTTAGTGATTGCCTATCTGCTGAGTCGTTTTTTCTTTGTCGATGGAGGTTGTCAATGCGGCAGTTAGTTCCTATTACCATTCAAGGTTTTACCCTCATTGAAGTGATGGTGGTCGTGGTCATTTTGAGTATTTTAGCGGCCATCATTGTTCCCAAAATTATCGAACGTCCTGACGAGGTGCGGCTGGTCAAAGTGAAACAGGATATTCGCACGATAGAGGCGGCATTAAAGTTGTATCGACTGGATAATTATGTCTATCCTAGCACGGACCAAGGTTTGGAAGCGTTAGTTTCGAAACCTTCTGGAATGCCTGAACCGCGTCAATGGAAAGAAGGCGGGTATTTAGACAGTTTACCAAAGGACCCGTGGGGTTTCCCTTATAATTACCTGAGTCCGGGAGAACATAAGGAATTTGATATTTGGTCTTATGGTGCCGATGGTCAACCGGGCGGAACAGGGGTCGGCGCGGATGTTGGGAATTGGCAATTGGAGTGAGTGGACACTGGTGGACTAGAGGCTTCAGCCGCAATGCCATTAAGTTAAGGAAAACCCGGTGGAGTGGAGGCTTTAGCCGGCCGGCCGTAGGCATCACCCCTCCACTAAAATTGCGGGGTACCTACCGCCGGCCGGCTGATGGACTGGAGGCTTTAGCCGGCCGGCCGTAGGCATCACCCCTCCACTAAAATTGCGGGGTACCTACCGCCGGCCGGCTGAAGCCTCCAGTCCACCGGTGCTGTTTTAGAGATAGGTTCACCTCTCATTTCCACCGGTGCTGTTTTAGAGATAGGTTCACCTCTCATTATTCATTATTCATTCACACCAAATGATAACCGAAGTCTATGCTTACGAAGAAGCACCTCACTCTTACAGTGCTTCGATTTTTCTAGTTGGTCCCACACCCAGAGGAGATGAGGCAACGTCCTGGCGACCTGAGGCCCTTAAAATGATTGCCACCGTTTTTAACCAAGTTGAGATTGATTCATTAGCCATAGCCATCTTCATTCCAGAAGTGCGAGAAGGAGGCGTTTATCGCTATCTTGACCAAGTGGAATGGGAGAAGAAGTATTTGGAAATGGCGGATGCCCTGTTAGTCTGGGTGCCACGCGATATGAAGACATCTTTAAAAGGGTTGACCACCAATATTGAATTTGGCAAATATGTCGATTCGGGTAAATTATTTTATGGCAGACCTGAACATGCTGACGAGATTAGATATTTAGATTGGTTATACAGTTCTACTACGACCAGAACGCCTGCAACTACGTTGCTACAATTAACGGAGGAGGTGTTAAATGATCTACAAACTCATCTCGCCCAGTGTCCTCAGAAAATTCGACAGGGAGGCGAACGTTGGGTGCCGTTAACTCTCTGGGGTAATCACTTCTTTCAACAGTGGTATCAATCGCAACGACGTGCTGGAAATCAACTGGTGGCGGCCAAAGTCCTCTGGACTTTTATGATTCACAAAGTCGATTTTCTCTTCTCCTACGCCCTGCATGTGGACGTGTGGATTGCCGCGGAAAATCGAGTGAAAAGCAACGAATTTATTCTCAGTCGTCCCGATATTTCAGTGGTCGTGGCCTATTGGAAACATCCCACAGACTGGATGGAAAGTGAAGTTATCCTAATCAAAGAATTTCGGTCACCAGCCCGGACTGCCGACGGATTTGTGCATGAATTGCCTGGTGGTTCCTCTTTTAAAGAAGGCGATCCATTGCAATTGGCCAGTCATGAATTATATGAAGAAACCAGTCTTCAGTTCCCCGCCACTCGGTTCAAATATTTGGGATCAAAACAAATTGCGGCGACTTGGTCCACACATTTTGCCGACGTATATGCAATTGCTTTGGAAAAAGCCGAAATGGAGGCGGCCAGAGAACTTGTTCAAGCGGGGCAAACATTTGGAGTTGCGGAGGATACGGAACACACGTATGTCGAAATTTGTCAGTTAACAGAGATAGGCAATTTAGTGGATTGGTCAATGGAAGGGATGATTTATCGGGCGTTGTTGAGTAGTGAATAGCCCGTTTTGGTTGGAATCGAAAAAGAATTAAACCAAGGTGGACTAGAGGCTTTAGCCGCAATGCCATTCAGTTAAGGAAAATCCCGGTGGAGTGGAGGCTTTAGCCGGCCGGCAGTAGGCATCACCCCCCACTAAAATTGCGGGTCGCCGGCCGCCGGCCGGCTAAAGCCTCCACTCCACTGTACCTTAACTTAATAGCATTGAGGCTTTAGCCGGTGGGAGGGGCACGTTTCCGGCTAAAGCCTCTAGTCCACCATGAAAGCCTCTAGTCCACCATGAAAGCCTCTAGTCCACCATGATGGAAACCATTATTTATTTTCCATTTCCCTTCGGTTTAATTATCTTTAATACCCGAATCCAATTACATACAATGTCTCCCGCCATACACTGCATGTTAGGGTCGGGGCAATGTTCTTGTTCGCTGAAATAACGCACCACTTCTTGACCTTTCAAAGTGACAGTACGTCCCACCCATTTTGCCAGACGTTGTTGGATGACATCAAAAGCCTCCGGGTTTTGGTCATATTTGGGATCGCGTAATGATTCCAACGTGTAACGTTGGCCTTTGATTACTAACACGTAATATTCGGCGCCACCTTGACAGTAACTTTCCCCACTTTTTTGCCAATTGACTTTTTCCAATTTACCCGAAAAAGTCTTGATTTTACCGATTTCCAAACGGGGGGAGTCTGGGGGAGGCATCATTTGCTGAATCGGGACGGTTTCTTGCTGTGTTTGTGCCGGCGGGTTGTCATCGGCCACCGCGCTGACAGTCAATCCGAACGCCAGGCTGGCGATTAAAAGTACATTTTTAGGTATTGTCATAAGATAACAGATAGTGGATAATGAATAGTTGCTATACATATTAAAACATGTTAGCATATAATAGTTGATTATTCAATATCAGAAACTAAAGTTTCGAAAAGCAAACGTAGTTTCTTTATAAAAATTTGGGTAGTGATGCAATGTGGGTACAATGTCTGAACTATGATTAGAATGATTTTCAGATGGACTATGATTGGTCAAGCCTCCTTTCATAGCCCTCATTTAATCATATAAATCACAGTTCCAGACGAAGAGAAACCTCTCGATATTTGACCCAGATTGCATCACCACCAAAAGTTGAATAATCCTTTACAACCTTAACAAACCATCCAGAAGGTATTTTAATGATGAAAACAACACGACCCCTACTACTTTTGATTTACTCACTGATTCCTCTTCTCGCCTCAGCGGCGGATGACAACGTCGTCAAAATTGCAGGAGGACCGAAAACGGGCGAATACATAAATATCGCCAAAGCACTATGCCCGAGTTTGGGGCAACTGTTCCAATGTGAAGCCATCGAAACAGGTGGCACGCTGGACAACAAAAAACGGTTGGAAAATGGTGAGGTCAGTTTTGGTTTGGCCAAAAGCAACGTTGCAGAAGAATGGATGAAGGACTCTACTTTTGCCAGTAAGTTCTTCATTGCGCGGCGGATTGGTGACGAATCCCTGTTTGTCTTTGGCAAACCAGAGGTGTTACAAGCGGTAGGCAGTTGGGTAGGTGTGCGGGAAAATGCGTTTCTCTTGAGTATTGGCTTACCTGGCGAACTGTCTGGAGATACCGCAGTGTTTAACTCTCTCAAGAGTGTCGAAGGTTCACCCTTGGCCAATTTACAGGTCAAGATGTATGCTGACCGTCCTGCACTGGTTGCTGCCGTGAAATCTGGGGAAGTGAAACTCGGTTTTATTGCCCAAGTTCCCAATCCCACTAACTCGTTATTCGCTTCCATCAACGACTCTGGTTTGGTCATCATGGGCGTGATTGACCCTGATATGTTGACCTTTGGGGAAACGTTCCGCATCAAACCGGTGACGGTCAAGAATGCCAAATGGTTTGGATTGGGTGGTGGCGCCAAACAAATTGAGACAGCGAATGTGCCAGCCGCTATTGTGGCAGCGAAACCAGACGCTCTTCAAGGGCGTGCGAAGATGACACAAGAAGCGGCCCTCAAGAAGATTCAAGAGGCGCCTGAAAAGGACCTATTGCCTCAACAACCGTGGATGCAAGACCTGGCCAATCAAGCGTCACTGAAGACGGGTGCCGGTTTAGAAGGCGTCATGAAGTCAGTTACAGATGCTGCGGCAGGTGCGAAAGAACGCATCAGCAATTTGTCAGATGGTAAATAAATAAGTACCTGGAGTACGGAGTCCCAAAACCTGTTTTGGGATTCCAACTGTTCAACCTGAGTAAGTCATGGCATTTCATGTAGGGTGGATTAAGCGAAGCGTATCCACCAGCCGTTGTTAAAGTTGGTGGATACGCTTCGCTTAATCCACCCTACAGACTACAGACTACCGCCTCTCCCCCACCCTTCCCACATCTGTTGATAAGCCCGTTCCAGATGACGAGTGTAAGCCAACCCATTTAACACCGGTGAAGACTGCATTTGTGGTCTGATTTGTTGCCGCAACTGGCGCAGAGAATCGAGACTCGAAGTCAGTTTTCGACAAATTTCTACATATTCCTCTGGCGTGTACGCAACCCATTCCTTAAATCCCACCGTCGTTAGAATACTTAACCCTGCCCGTGCCGCCGGAGTTTGACCCACCAGAGTAATGACCGGAATGCCCATCCACAAGGCTTGACAAGTCGTTGTTGCACCATTGAAAGGGTAAGCGTCCAGGGCCACGTCGACACGGTGATAAGCAACCAGAGTGTCTTCCGTGGTCACTGCATAATCCAATATCACTCGTTCAGACGAGATTCCCAACCCTGTCAGGGCTTCCAAGACCAATTGGCGTGCCGTAGAATCTTTAAAACTTTTAGTCATTAACAGAAGTTTGGAATGAGGAACTGCGTGCAACACGTTGGCCCACAAAGCGAAGAGAGAAGGATTGAATTTAGCGGCATTGTTGAAAGAACCAAATGTGATATAGCCACTTTGCAAAGCAGGTAAGTCGTTGACAGGCAGTGTGGGCACTTCTGGGTAATAGCAATAATAACTGGCAGGCAGGCGCACTAACGCTTCGGCACTGAACGCTTCGGCCACCTCTGGCGGGTCCGCATAACGGTCTGTGATACGATAAGCGATGGCAGACACCCCCGTCGTATTCGCATATCCTACTGTGTGAAATACTTGAATCGGCGCCGGTTTTCTGGCAAAGAGGAGGATTCGATTATTGGCGGTGTGACCGGCCAAGTCAACCAAAATATCAATCTTATCGCCCCGAATCACTTCCGCTAACGCCTCATCAGACAGTTCTGAACAACATTGCCAATGGTCTGCATACCGTTGAAAACGTTGTGTTACCTCGTCCACGGTGGTGTTGTTATAATAGCAAAAAATCTCAAATTGCCGATGATCATGGTGAATAAAAACCGATTCCATAAAAATTGCCAACGGGTGTCTCATAAAATCTGGGGAGACATAGCCAATCTTCAGACGCCGCAGTGAAGTGTCGTTGGCAAGGTGCGGTTTAACAGTCGCCATCAAAGGGAGACTATGTTGTTCATTGAACCGCTGATGTTCTTGGAAAATAGCGGCACGATCATAATTGGGTGAGAAATTCAGCAGATAAATCAGATTGCTATGCACTTTGGCATCCGTTGGATTGATTTCTAAAGCACGTCGATAATGCGCAATCCCCTCCTCCGTTCGACCTTGCCAACACAAAGTGGTGCCAAAATTATTATGAACTTCCGCATGATCAGGATGATTCCTCAACATCTGTTCAAACTGTTCTACCGCTTCCGTCAAGTGCCCCATCTGAGTCAAGGTGGTTGCTAAACCAAGTTGCGCTTCAACAGATTCAGGACGCAGAGACAGGGCCTGTCGATACGCGGCTACCGCCTCTTCCAGGTGCTCTAATTCAGTCAAGGTACTGGCCAAATTGCAATACACTTTCGGAGAAGTCGGTGGTCGCGCCACCGCCTCTTGAAGACAAGTCAAAGCCTCTTGAAAACGCCCTTGTTTATGCAGAACATAACCTAAATTGTTATAAATTTCGGCATGGTTGGGATTCAACCTGAGGGCCTGTTGGTAACAAGTGATAGCCTCCGCCAAGTGACCTTGAAGATGATGGACGTTACCCAAATTATTGTACGTTTCACTGTCATTGGAATTAAGACTCAATGCCTGTTGATAAGAGGCGACGGCCTGATCCAAGTCACCCATTTCATACAAAACGTTCCCCAAATGAGTATGATAATCGGAAACGGTAGGATGGAGTCGAATGGCTTGATTGATCAGGTCAAGGGCCTCCGTATAATTTTTAAGTTGGGCTTCAACCACTCCCAGTAAATGCAGGACCTGACTGTTTTTTGAATCTTCTTGTAAAATCTGACGATAGAGAGTTTGGGCCAAGTGCAATTGGCCTGCTTGATGAGATTGAAAGGCTTCTTGGAAAGACGGGTAGAGGGTCATCATAGAGTTATCCATTTTAATTTCTTGATTATAATAAAATATTGGTAATGAGGGTGAACTGTCTGAACTATGATTAGAATGATTTTTAGATGGACTATGATTAGTCAAGCCTCCTTTCATAGCCCTCATTTAATCATATAAATCATAGTTCAAGACCGAAGAGACACTTCTCGATATTTTACCCAGATGGCATCACCACCTTGTTACGCTTTGGAGTCATGGACAAGAACCAGAATGAAAACGATATTTACTTTTTTGACCTATTCTCATGCGGAAACAGAATCTTTGGCACTTGCCACCCTAAAAATTCACATAACTTCATCCATTCATCTCCTTGTTCCCAACATAATTCTAATAACTTCCCTTCACGTCCCCGAAAGTGTTCTCTCACTCTTTGATTATGCTCAAGATAGAAATTCAGATGAGACTTTCGATATAGGTGTGGCATCGCATATCCATACGCCAATAAGCGTCCCTCCGTGGGACCCGTTTTCTCGGCATGTTTGCATAAACTTTCAAACCACACGTTAGGCGATAGGCGCGTGGTCAAAATAAATCTCGCCTCTGGAAAATGGTCATCTAACACTTCAAACAACAAGGGCCACGGCCAATCTTCGCAACTGTCAAAGTGTTGCAATTTATCTAACAACGGTTGCAACTGACCTTTTTTAAAGTTCCTCAAGTCATTTAAATCAAACGTAGTATGTCGACACCCAAAGTGTCGTAAGCAGGCACCTAACGTCTTCGTGCCCGTTTTATTTAAACCAATGCCAAAAATTTTCATAATATTCAATTCTTTCTCCGGCTGAAGCCTCTAGTCCCGTGGGGGGCGTTGTGCTGCGGGAATCCATAATTCTTCCCGTACCTCATATTCACTTTGTCCCTCCCGGCTGAGAGGTTCGCCTTCCCACGCCCCTGCGGTTTGTGCAAAGAAATCAGGACTCCAACCCAAGTCTGTCAGGGTTCGATGGGCCGACGCTGAGGGAATCGGTTGAAAGGTGATGATGACTTTGAATTCCGCATTGGGTAAGGCTACTGGCACTTGGAGACGTAAAAAACCATCGTGGTCAGTTCGAGAATTTAGTATAACTGTTTGCATAAAGATTTTCCTCCCTATATAAAGTAGAGTAGGCAAACGTCTTTTCATTTGCCCACCATTATTGGCTTTAATCGTCGAAATAAAGGCCTTAGCCGGTGGAATAGAGGCTTTAGCTGGTAGCATTTCCCTAACGTTTAATTCTATACCACCCCCACCGGCTAAAGCCTCCACTCCACCGTACCTTAACTTACGCCTCCCTACACCCCCTCCCACTTCCCCCGTATCTCCTCCCACTCCCGCCGCGCCAAGGACGATGCGGGGAAACTTTGCACAGTGGGCCAGACCGCTTCGAGGCGTCGCAGGGCTTCTTGATAGGCCGTGTTAGCGGCGTGGTGGTCTGGCAACGCAGCATACGCATCCCCTAGTTTTTGGTAATGCAGATAGACATCTCGTTGCACGTCCATATCGTCCTGATTTACAGCGGCCAGACGTAAGCTGATGGCTAAGGCTTGTTGATAACTCTGGACCGCGGCCTGGGGTTGTTGGAGGCGCAATTGTTCATTGCCTTGCAAACGGGCGAGGACGCTTTGATATTCGGCCAAATCATTTTGTAAAATCTGATTTTGGGGGTCTTGTACCGTCAACGGTTGCACAAGCGTGATGGCTTGTTGTAAAGAGTGCTTGGCTTCGTCAGAGTGGCCTAGTAGTTCTTGAACTCTCCCTAACCTACTATAACTGCCCGACAAATCCCGTTGGGCTTGCGTATTGCTGGGGTCGGCCTGGGCCAGGGTTTCCGCAATCGCCAACGACTTCTGATAGGCCGCCAAGGCCGCAGGGGTGTTGCCTTGTTGAACTTGCACCCTTCCTATCCTGTCATAACTGACATACAAATCCCGTTGGGCTTGCGTATTGCTGGGGTCGGCCTGGGCCAGGGTTTCCGCAATCCCCAACGACTTCTGATAGGCCGCCAAGGCCGCAGGGGTGTTGCCTTGTTGAACTTGCACGTCTCCTATCTTGATATGACTG